>CAZPVT010000021.1:0-74611 GCA_964590395.1 uncultured bacterium | reverse complement strand
AAACGGTATCTATATCTGCCGATTCACCGCCGGTGATTATCAAACAAACACCAAACTCATCCTCCAGCGGTAAACAAAGATAAACCTCAGGCGGGGCAGAACTTCTGCCCCGCTTTTATTTTAAACAGACATCTTAGCGAGCGGCTACAAATTGATCTGTTCTTTTCCTTCGTCATTCCGAGCCGGTTTGTCCGGTGAAGGAATCTCTTTGCGGGTGATGCTAATCATACGCTTATAGATTGCTTCGGCACTGCGTGCCTCGCAATGACAGAGGGAGAGCGAGAAAAACTGGATCACACACCAAGAGATTGCTTCCTGCCTACGGCAGAACGCAATGACAGAAAAGAAAAGTATGTAGCCAGCGAAAAAGATCTGTTGACGCTTGATTTTTCATAAAGTCAGTTTTATACTTGTTTTTCCCATGGATAATTACGGGGTAATCTCTATTCGGGGCGCACGCGAGCATAATTTAAAAAATATCAATCTGGACATTCCCCGCAATAAACTGGTGGTAATCACCGGTATCTCGGGTTCAGGAAAATCCTCCTTAGCGTTTGACACGATCTACGCCGAAGGACAGCGAAGGTATATCGAGTCCCTCTCCGCTTATGCCCGGCAGTTTCTCGGTATGCTGGAGAAACCGGACTGCGATCAGATCACCGGCCTTTCTCCGGCAATAGCAATTGAACAAAGGACAGGCGCGCGCAATCCCCGTTCCACCATCGGCACCACTACCGAAATCTATGACTATCTGCGCCTGCTTTTTGCCCGTATCGGCAAGCCGTTCTGCCCGAAGTGTAATAGATCGATCAGCTCCCAGACAGCTGACCAGATCGTGGACAGTGTTATGAGTCTGCCGGCAGGGACAAACATTACGATTCTGGCACCGCTGGTGCGGGGTAGAAAGGGTGAGTATCGAGAACAACTGGCACAGGCAAAACGTCGCGGTTATATCCGGGTCCGGATTGACAAAAGAATCTATGAGATTGAAGAGGCTCCGGTGCTGGAAAAATATAAGAAGCACCATATTGAACTGGTAATTGACCGGTTAACCGTGCGGCCAGATATAAGAAAACGTCTGGCAGACTCAATAGAACTGGCATTGAAGGAGGGGCAGGGGTTGTGTTATGTGGCAATTCCGGATAAAGAGGAGCTGATCTTTTCCAGCGCATTCGCCTGCCCGGATTGCGGATTTTCTTTTGAAGAAATATCTCCACGGCTTTTCTCATTCAATTCGCCTTACGGTGCCTGCTCCCAGTGCCACGGTCTTGGAACCAAGATGGAGATTGATCCGGACCGAATTGTCGCTGATCCAACCCTCTCCATTCTTGATGGTGCGCTTTTGCCCTGGGGTGAAGCAAGAGAGAAAAGCGGCTGGCTTTTAGGAAAACTTGAGGCTTTAAGCAAGCGCTACAGGTTCAGTCTGGATACGCCATGGCGGGATTTGCCACCAAAGGCACGGCAGGTGATTTTATACGGCACTGATGAGGAGTTGCAGTTCAAATATGAAAGTGAGGAGTGGGAGTACTCCTGGCAGGACAGATATGAAGGACTGGTGCCTTACCTGGAGCGGGTTTATAAAGAGACCGAATCCGATGCCCGGCGAGAGTGGGTGGAGCAGTTTATGTCGGTTTTGCCCTGCCCGAAATGTCAGGGTGCCAGACTCAAACCTGAGGCACTTGCGGTCAAAATTGCCGGGTTAAATATCGCCGGGGTAACAAAGTTTTCGGTCAAGGAGGCGCTGCGATTTTTTGATGAGTTGAAACTCTCTCCCAGAGATGCGACTGTGGCACGGGAGGTGATCAAGGAAATAAAACGACGACTCGGTTTTATGCAGGCGGTAGGCCTTGACTATCTGACACTGGACCGGACCACCGAAAGCCTGGGCGGTGGTGAGGCACAGCGGGTAAGGCTGGCAACCCAGATCGGCTCCGGACTGGTCGGCGTCGTTTATATCCTGGATGAACCATCAATCGGCTTGCATCAACGGGATAACCGTAAACTTCTGGCAACCCTTAAAGGCTTGAGGGATCTGGGCAACACTGTGATTGTGGTTGAACATGACGAGGAGACGATCCGGGAAGCGGACTGGGTGATTGATTTAGGGCCGGGAGCGGGCAACGCAGGTGGGCAGGTGGTGGCGCAGGGAACACCCAGGGATATTATGCGCTGTCCGAACTCATTGACCGGGGACTATCTTGCCAGAAGAAAAAAAATTGAAATCCCGGCGGTCAGACGCGTGCCACGATCAGGATATCTGGTTATCGAGGGCTGTCGGGAGAACAACCTTAAGGATATCGATGTGTCAATCCCGCTGGGGCTGTTTGTCTGCATCACCGGCGTCTCCGGCTCTGGAAAAAGCACCCTAATGCAGGACATCCTCTACCGGGCGCTGGCAAGACACTTTTATAACTCCCTTGAGAAACCCGGTGCCCATCGCCGGATAATCGGGCTGGATAAAATTGACAAGGTAATAAATATTGACCAGTCACCAATTGGCAGAACCCCCCGTTCCAACCCCGCCACCTACACCAACGCATTTACTCCGATAAGAGAACTCTTTGCTCGCACCAAAGAGGCTCGGCTGCGCGGTTACAAACCGGGCAGATTTTCATTCAATGTCCGGGGTGGCCGGTGTGAAGCGTGTGCCGGTGACGGCATTATCCGGGTGGAGATGCATTTTCTGCCCGACGTCTATGTCACCTGCGATGTCTGTAAAGGAAAGAGGTATAACCGGGAAACGCTGGATGTGAAATACAAGGGGAAAAGTATCAGCGATGTGCTGGATATGAGTGTGGACGAGGCTTACGACTTTTTTATCAATGTGCCGATGATCGAACGGAAATTAAAACTGCTGAAGGATGTTGGCTTGGGCTACATCAAACTTGGCCAGCCCGCACCCACCCTTTCCGGGGGTGAAGCACAACGAATCAAACTGGCACGGGAACTTGCCAAAATCGCTACCGGCAGAACCCTCTACCTTTTAGACGAACCAACCACCGGCTTACACTCTGAGGATGTAAGACTCCTGCTGGCGGTACTGAACCGGCTGGTTGAAAAACAGAACACCGTGGTGGTGATTGAACATAATCTGGAGGTGATCAAGTGTGCAGACTGGGTGATAGATTTAGGACCGGAGAGTGGCGACGAAGGCGGTAGGATTGTCTGTGCCGGGCCACCGGAAAAACTCGCCCAGGGTAAGAACTCCTGGACCGGCAAATTTCTCAAGCCGATCCTCTTTGGCAGGTAAATTGGAGTTTAATCCCCACGATTATCTTCTAATATCCGAACCAACCTTTCAATCCGCACCGCCCTGCCCGTCGTGGACTCAATCTCTATCAGCACCCCGTTAAGCCGGAGATCATTAACCGCGGGTTGCAGACGTATGGGTAGCATCTCCGTCATCCGGCGGATAGCCAGCTCCTTTTTCATCCCCAATACCGAATCAAAAGCCCCGCACATTCCCGCATCGGTAATATAAGCGGTGCCACCGGGTAAAATATGGTCATCTGTAGTCTGGATATGCGTATGAGTTCCCAATACCGCGCTCACCTGGCCGTCAAGAAACCAGCCCAGCGCCTGCTTTTCTGCGGTCGCCTCGGCATGGAACTCCACCAAGATCACCGGTGTGATTTTAGAAAGCCCGCTGATCACCGGTTTGATGCGCTGAAAAGGACAGTCAACCGGCTTCATAAAAACCCTGCCCACAAGGTTAATAACCGCAATCTTCTCAACCTCTCCAGTATCAGCACTACCCTGCCTTGCCAGATCAAAAACCGCCCAGCCCCGACCCGGCGCTTCAGAAGGAAAGTTAATCGGACGCAGAATCCGCGGCTCGGCATTGAGATAATCCCAGATCTCCTTACGGTCAAAGGCGTGGTCACCGGTGGTAATACAGTCCGCACCGGCACTGAACAGTTCCTCAGCGACACGGGGAGTTATGCCATACCCTCCGGCGGCATTCTCACCATTGACAATACAAAAGTCGCATTGCAATTCTGCCCTGAGTTTAGGCAATAGCACTTTCACTACCCGGCGCCCCGGTTCTGCGCAAACATCACCCAGAAACAGAATGCGCCTAATGGGCATAACTTACCGCTCGCGTCTCCCGGATCACCATCACCTTGATCTGGCCCGGATATTTCATCTCCGCTTCAATCTGACTGGCAATTCGGGTGGCAAGTTCACCCGCCTCCTGGTCTGACACCTTGCTCGGTTCCACCAAAACCCGAATCTCCCTGCCTGCCTGAACTGCGTAAGCCCGTTCCACACCCGGATGAGAGACCGCGATCGCCTCTAAATCCTCAACCCGTTTGATATAGGCATCAAAACTCTCGCGCCGGGCACCGGGACGGGAACCAGAGATACTATCCGCAGCTGCCACCAGAAAGGCGTAAGGCGAGTCCGCACTCGTCTCTTCATGATGAGCGGCAATTGCATTGACTATAGTTAACTCCTCACCATAACGCCGGGCAAGATCCGCACCGATACCAGCATGCGTGCCTTCTATCGTCTGGTCAGCGGCTTTGCCGATGTCGTGCAGCAGCCCTGCCCGTTTGGCAAGCATCGGGTCAAACTCCAGTTCCTGCGCCATCAACGAGGCAAGATAGGCGACCTCCCGGCTATGTAAGAGTACATTCTGGCCGTAACTGGTGCGGTAACGCAGTCGACCCAGGAGTCTAATCAGTTCCGGATGCAGTCCAATGATCCCCATTTCTACCACCGTCTCTTCTCCGGTCGATTTGATTATCTGCTCCATCTCCTGCTGAACTTTACCAACCACCTCTTCAATCCGGGCAGGATGGATCCTGCCATCTGATACCAACCGCTCCATCGCCAGCCGTGCCACTTCGCGCCGTACCGGATCAAAACCGGAGATGATGATCGCACCGGGGGTATCATCAATCATCACTTCCACCCCGGTCAGTGTCTCAAAGGTTCGGATGTTGCGACCTTCTCTGCCGATAATCCGCCCTTTCAATTCGTCCGAGGGCAGATTGACTACTGAAACCGTAGTCTCGGTGGTATGGGCGATCGCACACCGCTGAATCGCCGCGGCGATGATCTCCCGTGCCTCCTGCTCCGCCTTTACCTTAGCCTCTTCCTTTATCTCCCGAATGCTCTTTGCCGCCTCCAGCCGGGCTTCATTCTCTAAATTGTGCATCAGTTCCCTTTTTGCCTCTTCTGCTGACAGTCCCGCGATCCGTTCTAATCGCTGGTTCTCCTGCTCAATTAACTGGTCCAGACGGTCCATCTTTGCCCGGACAAGTTTCTCCCGCGCCACCAGCTCCCGGTCCTTCTTTATTAAATCCGCCTCCCGCTGTGTAACCACACTCTCCCGGCGCGCAAGAAACGTCTCACGGCCCTTCAGTTTCTCCTCCCAGCGTTCCAGTTCCCGACGCGTGACCGCGGTCTGGGCTTCAAACTTCACCAGTTCCCGTTCCCAGTCTTCCTTTGCCCGGATCTCGCCCTGCCGTTGAATCTCCTCAGCACGTTTTTTGGCTTCAGCAATTATCGCTGCGCCATCCGCTTCACGCGCGGCAAGAAATCGCCGCGCCGCACGCCGGCTCGCGGCCAAACCGCTGAAAAAACCGAGCCCCCCCAAAAAAAGTAGTGCCAGAACGCCCAGAATGATGATATTCAACCCCATAAAATCCATAGCGACCTCCTTACAAAAACAAAACCCCGCAAATGTCGTGTAGTGCAGTCTCTGAACCCGCAAAACAGGTGGGAGCCTCAGAATGGCTTCGTGTTGCCTTTAGGGCGGCACTCCACCACCCTATAGTGGCCCCCGTTAAACGGGTGTTGGCTCAAGACTCAGTCACTATCACGAACACTGCAGGGAGCCTAAAGAACCCTTGCCAATTTTTCAATGAGCCCGCCGACCCTCTGGCAAATCCAGTCCCTCTCCGCCTGGGTATTTTGGAGCGATTCATCAACCAGGTTCATACAAGCCAGCACCGCGGTCTTGGCCGTATTCGGCTGTTGAAACTGGTTGCTGACCTCCCGCATCTTCTTGTCAACAATTTCCGCAACTTTTAAAACATACTCGCCGTCTTGGTCGGCTCGAACATTATATTCACTACCCAAAACTTTAACAACAAAGTTCTGCATAGGCTCCCTTTGTAATACTTTACAATAACGAGTCTATTTTGTCAATGATGATATTCAACTGCGCCACCGCGTTCGCATGTAGTTTTTCCAGTTCATTAAGTTTTTCCCTTAAAGACCGGTTTTCCTGCCTTAACCGACCGATTAGTTCCAGCGCCTCATTGATCTTTTTCTCCAGTGTGCTGAACTGCTCTACCAGATTCTTATCCGGCTGATAATCTTTTTTCATAGTTATTGATGGGTAATTAAATGCAGCCCTGGTACAAGTTGCAACCAGGACTCCAGCTCCAGCGTAGCATTGGTAGAGTTGATCCTACTGACCTTGGCCAGAGCAAAGTACCGATTATCACCTTCGGGTAGGTAAACGCCAATAAATGCGGGCAGGCTGTCCTCTGGTAGCGTGGTATAGTTAAAGTAGGTGCTTTCGGTTACCGGGGGCAGGGGTGCATTCTCATCCGCCAGTGGATCGGTAAACCAGGTGGTGTCCCAGTTGGCGGTTGGCACCACACCGGACAGTTCTGATGGTCCCATCCTTGGGCTGGCAAGACGATAGGGCAGGGCAGTGCCCGGAGAAAAATTGGTAACATAGAGATCAACATACCGGGCACTTGCGGTCTCCCGCATTGAGTAAGTGCGGGCAAACCCAGAGTCGTAATTCCAGCCATAGCCCGCATTGCCCGTCCCATCAAGTTCGGAAAGCACTTTACTCTCGGTATGCACTGGAATGGTGCTCAGAACTGTCCGAGAGTAGTACTCCTTGCCGGCAAACATTGCGGCGACCTTATATCTGCCGGTCATACCGTGCGGATTATGAACGTAGGTGTTACCACTGGTGTCCCCCACCAAGGCAAACACCGTCTCCTTAACCGGACAGAAATAGACTAGGAAACTGTCCGGCATCCCCTGTGCCGGTGTCGTCCAGACCAACTGGACGGTCGTATCCGTAGCCGCGGCGATCTGAAGGTTAGCCGGTGGTCCACCGATCACTCCGCAACCGGTAAAACCAAAAACGGTAATCATTAGCAATTGCCACACTGATCCAGACAATTTCTCTGCCATCTTACTTTCCTCCTAGTTTATTACATATTTAGGCTACTCAGCAAAAAGCCAATTGTCAAATCTATACCAAGGAATCTCTTTGCAAATTGAGATTGCTTCGGACTTCGCCCTCGCAACGACAGAAAAAAGGCACCCGCAATGCCCCATCTTCGTCATTCCGAACAATTCCCCCTCTTCGTCATTGCGAACGAAGTGAAGTAATCTATACGCGTGAGATTGCCACGTTCGCCTTCGGTTCACTCGCAATGACACCCTTTTTATCATTCCGAGCCGGCTTGTCCGGCGAGGAATCTCTTTGCGTGTAGACCCCGTTTCCCCGCTTGTAGATTGCCACCTGCCTGCGGGCAGAACGCAATACCCGTGCCAAAATTGACTTGTTAATCATTATCAGGCATAATAAGGCGAACGCAGGTTGTTGTGGTCGAAAGATAAAGTTAAAATGAAGAACACGATCTTTTCGGTCTCTGGCTGGCGCGGGGTAGTCGGCAAAGATTTCCAGCCGGACGACTGCCGGCAGTTAGCAGAGAGATTCTGCCTGCTTATGGGTAGAGGAAAGTATGTGGTCGGTAGAGACCCCCGCCCATCGGGAAAAGAACTGCTAAACGCGGTCAGATCCGGACTGCTTGCCCAGAGTTGCGATGTGATTGACCTTGACATCTGTCCAACACCGAGTGTTGTACACTTTGTCCGCTCAACCCCTGATACTAAAGGAGGATTGATCATCACCGCCAGCCATAACCCCCTGGAGTGGAACGGAATTAAATTTGTCCATCCGGAAGGCAGATTTATCCTGCCTGCTGAACTTGACCAACTGAAGTCCTTTTCGCCCGCACCGATGAGCACAAACAACCACCTGCGGACAGGCAGAGTTTGGTCTCTGGATGGTATCGATATCCACATCCAGGCAATCCGAGAAAACCGTTTTTTTCAGGGGATCAACAACACCGGACTGCGCATTGGCATAGATGCTGTCAATGGGGCGGTCAGCAAGGCAGCAGGCCAATTGCTCAATTCCTTCGGTTGTGAAAACAAAAAGATCTTCTGCTCGCCTGAGGATTTAACCGACCACTTTCCTCGCCCTCCCGAACCAACCGCAGAAAATATCGCCGCACTGTCTCAGCTGGTAAAACAGGAAAAACTCGATGCCGGGTTTGCCTTTGACCCGGATGGCGATCGACTGAGTTGTGTTGATGAAACCGGATCACCTCTCGGAGAAGAGGCAACACTCTGCCTTGCCGCACTTTACATCCTTGCACAGAAAAAGGGGGATGTGGTAATTAACCTGTCCACCAGCCGGATGATTGAAGACATCGGTGCCCGTTTTGGCGTCCGGGTCTTCAGGACAAAAGTTGGTGAGGCAAATGTGATCGAAAAGATCAAACTGACCAACGCCATTTTGGGCGGAGAAGGAAATGGTGGGGTAATTCTGCCGGAGGTAAATCTGACCCGCGACGGTCTGGTCGCGATGGCAACGGTCATAGGACTAATGACACGTACCGGAAAAAGACTATCGGTACTCCGCCAGGAACTACCTGAATACCGTATCGTAAAGCGCACGGTTGCGGATGATGGTCTTGACCAGCAAAAAATCGCGCCGTGGCTGACATCGTTTCTGGGCCCGAATG
Source organism: uncultured bacterium (assembly GCA_964590395.1). Lineage (GTDB taxonomy): Bacteria > Hydrothermota > Tepidihabitantia > Tepidihabitantales > Tepidihabitantaceae > JAOABP01. Next base: position 65,816 of record CAZPVT010000021.1, on the reverse strand, counting down.
TGGCAACCGACTTTACCGATGGCATAAGGATCGCCGGTCCGGATTGGTGGGTTCACATTCGCCAGAGCAATACCGAACCGATTGTCCGGATAATCGCCGAGGCACGCAATCAGAGAACCGCTGAGGAGCTTATCGCCCGGGTAATCGCAAACTGGCAGAACAGGGGGTAAGGATGTGCGGTATCGTCGGATATATCGGTGAGCGGAATGTTACCAATGTGGTAATGGTTGGGCTGGAGAAGTTGGAATACCGGGGTTATGACTCCTGTGGGGTCGCGATATTAAACAACGGTATCAAAATTCGCAAGGTTGCAGGTCGACTCCAGCGGCTGAAGGAACTGTTGGCTCAGCGTCCGGTTGATGGAAAATTAGGTATTGGCCATACCAGATGGGCAACCCACGGCGAAGTGAATGACGATAACGCCCATCCCTTTACTGATTGCACCGGGACCCTCGCATTGGTACATAACGGGATCATCGAGAATTACCGGGAGTTAAGAAAAAAACTGATCGCTGAAGGCCATCGTTTTGCTTCCACTACCGATACCGAGGTCATTATTCATCTGATTGAGTCCTTTTATCAGCACAAAAAAGAGCGGCGTAACTTTCTCCAGGCTTTGCGCTTCAGCATCAGTAAATTGCAAGGGACATATGCCTTAGTAGTAATCAACGCCGAGGAAACTGACCGCTTCTATGCGGTAAAAAAGGGATCACCTCTTCTCATCGGTATTGGCCGGGATGAGTTTCTTGTTGCCTCCGATATACCGGCACTGATCGGTCTGGCACGGAAGATGATCGTTCTGCAGGATGGCGATATTGCGGTTGTATCCCGGCGCCAGGTTGAAATCTGGACTGATCGTAATAAAAAAGTAGCCCGGGTTCCGTTATCGATTGCACTCAAACCCAAGGAGGTTTCCAAAGGACGCTATCCTCATTTTATGCGCAAGGAGATCTTTGAACAACCCAGGGTGCTGGTAGAGAACCTGCGCCGGCGGTTCCGTAACGGTACGATCGTGCTTGACCCGGAGACAATCTTCTATCCCGACTTTATCGAGAAGATCGCCCGTCTGGTCATTCAGGCTTGTGGCACCTCTTACCATGCCGGGCTGGTGGGTAGATACTATTTTGAGAAGTTCTGCCGGATTCCCACCACAGTAGAAATCAGTTCCGAACTGCGGACATCCGAGTACCTATATGATGAGAATGGCACCCTGATGCTGGCAATCAGTCAATCCGGAGAAACCGCCGATACATTAGCCGCGCTCCGCGAGGCACAGCAACGGGGCATAAAAACTTTGGGTATCCTTAATGTATTCCGTTCCTCAATCGCCCGCGAGGCGGATGCCACATTGTATATCCATGCCGGACCCGAGATTGGTGTCGCCTCCACCAAGGCATACACCGCCCAGATCCTTTCCCTGCTAACGCTGGCACTGTACTTTGCCAAAATCAGGCGCACGCTCAACGAGAGCCGGTTCCAGCAGTTATATAAAGAACTATACCGCTTGCCCAAGCAGGTTGCCGCGACACTGGCATTTGACCGGCAAATAAAGATCCTGGCAAAAAGCCTTGCTCAGGCACGGGATTTTATCTTTATCGGTCGTGGAATCAATTATCCCAGTGCCTTAGAAGGAGCACTGAAACTTAAAGAGATCGCCTATGTCCACGCTACCGGTTACCCTGCCGGCGAGATGAAACACGGACCGATCTCACTTATTGACGAAAATGTACCAGTGATTGGGATCGTACCCCGCGACTCTTATTACGACAAGATGATCTCCAATCTCACCGAAGCCAAAGCACGTCGGGGGCGGATAATCGCCTTAGGTACGGAAGGAGACCACAGTTTAGAGGAGATCGCTGAGACCGTGATCTATCTACCACCGACCCCCGAGTATCTCGCACCGATCATCGTCGCCCCGCCGCTACAACTACTTGCCTATCACATCGCCGTCTTACGGGGCTGTGATGTTGACAAACCGAGAAACCTGGCAAAATCGGTAACTGTAGAGTAACCCATCTACTCCTCGGGTAGTGGAAACGAAGTAGGATTGACATAGAACTCGGTAAGTATGGTCTCAGTAGCGTTTTCAAAGTCACGGATGGCAATCAGCCGGTGCGGTTCAGCCAGCTCATAGGCAAAACGCAAATTCCTCCCCGGCGCAACCGCCTCCACCTCGCGACAGAGAATCTCGCCGAGCGGTGTTGCGATCGACTTTGTCCCCAGCACCTTGACCCGGACCAAAATGTCGCGCATCTCCAGCGGGACAGCCGCCTGGACAACAAAACTCAGTGCCGGCTCGAGCGGAATCGCACGGCAAAACATCGGCACCATTTCAATCGCCAGGGTGTTCCGGTGAGCCTTGATACTCATTTCGGTTTCACCGTCAATGGTCTGTTTGCGTAAGTGAACCCGCTGGGACTCAAACTCTGCCTCGACTTCTGAAACCGAAATCTCCGTAGCCACGGTGCGGGTAAGCCAGAGCGGTTTCAAGGTAAAACGAGCCAGGGCAAAAGTAGTGGAATCAAAGAAGTAAAACGGTGCTGATTCCGACTGAACCGTGTTGGTAAACACTAAAGTCGGCTCTCCTGCCTCTTCGTCATAGTCTAAGGTGACCACGCGCCGGAATAAGACCGTGTCGTTGCGCATCACATTATAGACCGCGATTTCACCATCCTGCCAGTCCGGCGGCGTTAACTCGGGCAGGTTCTTGGGTATTGACCGACACGAAACAACCATAATGACCACCGATAACCACCGAAACCAACTGTAAACCATAACGTTCAATTCACAACACCCTTTGCTGACGCAGTTCTTCCAGATACACCAGCAGGCCTTCCAAATCCGGGGGCAGAGGCGAGTTAAACTCAAGGAACTTTTTGGTTCGGGGATGGACAAATCCGAGGCGGGCGGCATGGAGCGCTTGGCGTTTGACGCGAGAAAGGATCTCTTTTAAAATTGGTATCTGGTCACGCTGAGTAATACACTGCCAACTGCGACCACCGTAGTCCGGATCACCGACCACTGGATGACCGATATGCTGGAGATGCACCCGTATTTGATGAGTTCTACCCGTTTTCAGCCGGAGCCGGAGATAGGTACAAATCGCATACCGCCGGAGTACCTCAAAGTTGGTTACTGCGAGGCGCGCGGCAAAGGGCGTAACCGCCATCCGCTGCCGGTCGATCGTATGCCGGCCAATCGGCGCATCAATGGTGCCCGAGGGTAGTTCAAAATCACCCCAAGCAAATGCCAGGTACTCGCGTAGAACCGTGCGTTGCTCAATCTGGGCACCCAAGTGGCGCAGCGCGGTATCGGTTTTGGCAAACACCAGTAATCCGGTGGTATCCTTGTCCAGCCGATGGACAACACCGGGCCGTAACGGCGAGTCCGCGCGTATAGGAAGAAGCTGGCAATGATAAAGCACTCCCTGCACCAGTGTGCCAGAACGGTTACCCCGCGCTGGATGCACCACCACCCCTCCCGGCTTGTCAATGACAACAACATCCTCATCCTCATAGACGATGTTCAATATCATCGGTTGGGGTTCAATTGTCCGCTCCGGTTCCGGCTCAAATTCGGCGCAAATTTCATCACCGGGCTTTACCCGATAACTGGGTTTTACTGTTTCGCCATTGACCCGCACCTTGCCGACGTTAATCAGCTGTGCTGCCCGGCTGCGCGAAACCCCCAGACCGGACAGCACCAGATAGACATCCAGTCTTTTCCCAAAAAGCCGCTGTGAGGCAATACGGTGAAACCGCTTGATATTAACAGTTGCCGATGGCATACCTATTTCCGTTCGCCATTGAGACGTTTTTCGTATTCGGCGGCGAAATCCGCGATGCCATCCGCAATCGCCTGGGCGACTTTTGCCCGGTATTCTGGTTTGCGCAGGAGTTGCTCCTCACTTTTGTTGCTCAAATAGCCACACTCCACCAGCACCGCGGGCATAAAGATATTGCGCAGAACATAGAAATTTGCCTGGCGCACCCCACGGTCATTGGCGTGGACAAAACCTATCGCCGCCCCCTGAATTTTCGCCGCCAGTTCGCTGGATTCAAAGAGGAACTCATTCTGGGCGAGGTCCGCAAGGATCAGGCTAAGTCTGTCATCTTTCTTCAGCAGCGGGTTAGCAATTTCCCGCTCAAAAACCGCATTTTCCCGGGTTGCCACCGCCCGCTCCCAATCGGTCTTCGCTTCGGATAAGAAATAAGTTTCGATTCCCCGCGCCGTCCGATTCTCCGCCCAGTTGGCATGAATGCTCACAAATATCTGCGCGCCACTTTTTACCGCCTGCTCTGCCCTTTCTGCCAGGGAGACATAATCGTCTCGCTCCCGCGTGATATAAATTTCAAAACCCTTTTTAAAAAGCCGGGATTTAACTCGCTGGGTAATGTCCAGGACAATCTCTTTCTCCTTGGTTCCCCGTCTTCCTAATGCCCCAGGGTCTTTGCCCCCATGTCCGGGATCGAGCAGAATTTTGGTTACCCGCCGCCGTGCTTGGGGAAAAATCCGTACCTCCAGTCCGTTGCTCAGGGGGATGACCGTTTCTGCCATCGGCTGGCGAAATGACCAGACTAATCTGGTGCTCGGCGTACTCGGGTCAAGTTTTATCCCATTAAGTGGAGTATGAGTGCCGGTTAAGGCGAGCAGTTGCAGTTGTTGAACAAAGCCCGAATCAATCCGGCAACCGATGGTCAGCCGGAATTCCAGCGCAGACACCTTTTCCCGATGATAGAGGAGGGGACCGGATTTCTTCTGAAACGGATTGAGGAGTAGGCGGACGACCAGCGTATCCTTTGCCCGGTCAGTCTCGAGGGTATTGAGGACCGGTACATCCAGTTCCGGAAAAATCGCTGCGGCAACCACGGTGGGTAGATACAGCTGGGGCGCCGAACTTCCTTCCCAGATCGTCGGCAGAGGTAACCTCATCTTTCTACCGTTGTGGATGACCTGATTACTGTCTGGCAGAAAGGTGTATTCGGAGCCGAGCGAGTCCGCCCTCGGAATCACCGTAATGAACCGACCGCTCCCGGCGTCAGCAGAAATATACCAGCACTTGCCACCCAACTGGCTGACCACCACACTCAGCGGCACATACTCAATACCATTGACGACCTTGGTACCAGCCACAACCGGTGCCGTCCAACAAAACCAAAGGAGCAGCACGACAAGACGGTCTCCCTTTATTACCGGTGCTATCCTGAACGCCATTGTCTTTCGTCCCGCTCCATTTCTCGACGCTTCAACTCCTCGCGCCGGTCAATTGCCTTCTTACCTTTACATAGTGCTAGCTCCACTTTGGCGATTCCCCGCTCATTGAAATACAGCCGTAGCGGAATCAGGGTGAAACCGCGCAGTGTGGTTTTGCCAAACAGCCGTTTGATCTCATCCTTGTGGAACAAAAGTTTTCGGCGCCGTCTGGGATCACGGTTAAAGATATTACCCTGACGATACGGCGCGATATTAACATCATAAAGATAGACCTCCCCATCCTCCACCACCGCATAACCGCCATTTAATGCGGCGCCCCCTTCCCGCAGTGATTTCACCTCGGTTCCCGCAAGGGCAATCCCGGCCTCAATTTTCTCGTAAACGGTATAATCCCGTAGCGCCTTCCGGTTTGTGGCAACTACCTTCACCATTCTATTATAAGAACGGTCAAAACGAGAGTCAAGCCTGCGGAAGCAATTGGGTTGCGCCCGCCCCCCCGATGGTTGACATATTAAATCTCACCCTCAGCCAACCAGCTGTTGGGTTCATAGAATACCGCGCCGCGGTAGTTCATCTTTTTAACCGAACCATTTCTTTCCAGTTCGCTCAGTATGCGGCGCAGGACAGATTGGCTAACCCCCAGGGCAACAGATAACTCCGCGGCTGTTACCGGACGACTACGAATCACCTGTAAAACCGCCTGAGCGGTTGCCGTGTGTACTCGGCTCGACCTGAAATCGACCGAAGAGATGGCAATCTGGGCATCGCCGCCAAAAAGCATACGGACTTGATTCAGCTCATCATCAGACAGCGGCCGGGCAGATTTATCTGCCGGAGGACGAACCACGGTATTAAGATGTACCAGATCCGGCTTTATCTCCCAGACAAGCCGGCGGAGTTTCATTAAGTGCTCCGGTGCATCATTAACATCCTTTACCAACATTATCTCCAGATAGATCTTTCCGGAAAAATAACGCCGAAAAACCTTCAAGCCGTAAATAACCGCGGCGAGGCGGACCCCAGGACAGGGTCGGTGCAGGCGCCGGAATACCTTTTCATCGGCTGCTGATAGGGTGGGGACAACCAGATCCGCAGCGTAGAGGGCGCGCCGAATCTCTGGATTGGACAAAAGGGTTGCATTGGTAATCACCGCAACCGGGATTCGAAACTCCTCCTTTAACCTGCGGATAATTTTACCTATATCCCGATTCAGTGTTGGTTCACCGCTTCCGGAAAGGGTCAAATAATCAACCTCAAACTTTGCAGTTGCCTCCCGCACCTGTTCAAGCAGACCCGCAATCTGCACATAAGAACCCCGGCGCACGGTCCGGACCGTAGTTCTACCACACTGGCAGTAACAGCAGTCAAATGAACAGGTCTTATGGGGAGTGAGATTTATTCCCAATGACCTACCCAGACGCCGGGACAAAACCGGCCCGTAAACCAAACTCTCCTTTTTCATTCTGCCAGTTTAATTATCTTAAAACAGCATTCGGTAGTTAAAAATTCACCTCTATCCAGTTTAAGAAAATAGACCCCCGCAGGCAAACGCCGGCGCCGCTCATCGGTGCCATCCCAGAAAACCGAATGGTAACTCGGGTTAACCCTGCCTTCAAACAGAGTGCGCAGTCTCCTGCCCGTCAGGTCAAAAATTGCCAGGCGAACTGGCTCCGCTCCCAATGTTGAAAACATAATGGTAGTGCTACCTGAAAACGGATTAGGAAAAAGATTAACTATTTGACTTCGATCCGGCACCGGCCGAGACAACGATTCAGCAGACTGAACATTGATATCGTCAAGGTAAAACCCCTCACCGGATGAATTGTCCCCGTCAGCAACAAACACAAACACCAGACGGGCAGAATCACCTGCAGAATAATCCTTGAGGTCATAGGACTGGCATAACCAGTCAGACACAATCAAACCCTGCCCCTGTCCCAGCGCACCACCCGCACCGATGAAGTCCAGGGTATCCTCTCCCTCTACAGTCTGGATGATCACATAAAGTCCGTCCGCACCATAGGTGGGCACCGAATACCAGCGGTAAAAACTGAGGCGGGCGGAGTTGGGCAGTAGAAACCAGGGGGAAACCGCATAGCAGGTACAGTTATCCGGATAGTTACCTGCCTCATCACCGGTATAAAGCGAGTAAGGCAAAGAAGAACTCCTTCGGGAAGAAAGACTCCAGTTAATACCTGTCCCGGTAAAACTCCAGCCCTCATAACCATCATCAAAATTCGCGCTTAAACCTGCTGGTAGCAACGAAAGACAAAGGGTATCACTGAACCGATATCCATCTGCAACGATGTTTACCCCTATCCGGACAACAGGTAAGCGAGTGATCACCCTCACCGGTGTCAACGACCAGGCTGTCTCTCCTGCCGGAATCGGAGGGAAGATAAGACCGGGTGTAATCAATTTAATCGGCTGAGCCGGATCCGGCTTAAAAAGTGTGCCGGTAGGACTTGTTGCTGGTGCCAAACCCAGATTGACCACCTTAATCCAGACCCCGGTAGTCTCCCCCCTGGGCTCTAAAATGTAACCGGCAACCTTAACTTCGGGCATCGCCACCTGAAGGACAAAAGGAATCTGCCACACCGTCTGAAACTGGTCGGTGATGATCACCTTAAACAGCCCCACCACACCGTTGGGCGCATCAGCCACTATCCGGCACCGAGGAGAACAAACTGAACCCCTCTCTCCCGGATTAAGCCCCGGCAACTCACCCGGACTGGAGTCAATAACAAAGTAAGGAGAATTAACAACCGTAATGTACCAGCGCAGTTGTGTTGAGGGCGCAGCGCCGGTATTTTGAAACTCCAACCGGAGAAAAAACTCCTCTCCAGCCGAGACATAACCGTTGTTATCGCCCATAGAATCCACAACCTTCAACCCGGTCAAACTGATACTGGGACCGCGAGTTACAGTTAAAGAGTCAAAAACCGGATAGTGGTTATCTGCGGTAACAAGCAGATCCACCCTGCCCGGCGGCATTGGAGGATGCTTGACAACTGCGGTACCATCTGTACCGGTCTGAGCTGAATAGACAGCCGTATCGCTACTCAAACTCACCGTTGCATTACTCACCGGTCCAGCCCGGCTTAACACCGTTATCCGTGTGAACTCCGCACCGACCCCGACACTACCCGGTTTAAGAACAGAAAGGGTCCGCAGGGTATCGGTGTAAACCCGCATTGCCGGATCGCCTAAAAGATTAAGGCAGAACTGATGCCAGCGATAGACATTTGACTCCTGGCTGAAAGGAATAAAATAGCTCTTTGTCCGGGCAAAAATCTCACCCAGCCGACCATCCGGTGATCTGAATAACTCATAAAAGAAACGCTCGTCAAACCGGTCTGAATAACCAAACCCCGGATTACCCGGCGCACCCCAGCCGTAAGAGGAGTGACCAATAAATGCCACCCCACCCCCCGCTGGATTAAGCACAAAATGCTCACCGATCGCATCAAAATCAAATGCCGCAGTCCAGCAACCAATTGAGTAACCGATACCCGGCGAGTTGAGATTGCTCAATCTGTCCACATCCCGGTTACGGAGAATGGCATTATGACTCAACGCCAGCGCATCAATCCAGCCGTGTCCGCAATGGTTGAAGATACCAAACCCTGCATCAAGCATCACCAGTGCGGTATCTACTGTTATCCTGGTCCGGGACTCATAAAGGGTGCGCACATCAAAATGCTCAGGCAGACAGCGGAGACGGATCCGCTCCTTGGCAACCGCCCCATCAGTATAAGGCTCATCCCAGAGGACCGCAGCAGAAAAAACCGCGCGGTGCTGATACCGGCCATCACCGGGCTGTTCATAGGAAATAACTTTATTAATAAATGCCCGGGCTTCACCTGCATCCTTAACCGGTGTCCTGCCTACATATATATCCGGATATAAATCTATGCGGTCCGCCACCTCCCCAAAAACCTGATTCTGATTCTCATCCCAGTCACCATTCAGATCCGCATAATACAGATCACAGGGTAAAGAGTCCTCGCGCAAATGAATCCCGGCATTAGAAGCAAAGGCAAACGCCTTCCGCACCGGTACTATCTCCACATCACCACCCAACAGAAGGTACTCAAGACCTGAATCCCGGGCACAGATTTTAAGATAATTGCGCAATCTCTCCGCACCATCCCTGCCCGGATAACGGGCTAAAATCCAGTCAATATCCCTGACCCCTGCACTGAGTCCGGTCAGCCATCGCCACCGGCACAGGTCACTAAAAACGGTGTCCAGCCCCCTACCGGTTACCACAAGATAACTCAAACCCTCTCCATCTCTGAGCCTCCGTGGCATATAACCAGAGCCCGGCTCATATTCAACCGCCACCCTCATCTCCTTTACCCGGCGCAAAAGACCTTTTGCGGGCAGATACTGCACCGGCGCAATAAGCAAAGCCACCATCGAACGCTCTCCCCATTCACCCTGCCCTGCAATTATACAGAGTGACTCAGGATAAAACCGCTCCTGCTGATAAACCAGCCAATCAGGCTCAACCGGATCCGGCACTGAACGCAAACAGAGAATTGCCGGGGGCTGAACCGGTGCAACTTTGAAACTGCCCGGCAGGGTCTCAAAAGTAACATTCACCACCCTGACCCTAACCGGAACTGCCTCGGCTGGTAAAGGAATACTTCTACCCAGTCTGGGCAGTGCAGGCAAACCCGGCTCACCTATCAACTCCCCATCCTTAAAACTCACCATCCCTCCGTAATCACCTTCCCGTATCTCCAGAAAATCAGCAGAGAAGAGAAGGGTCTCAACAACCTCGCCGCCGAAAGCCAGACCGCTCAGAATAGCAACTATTCCGCCCAGAAAGTAGAAAAAACGCCGCCTCATTTATCCAGGTTACTCAAGTAGGACTTCAGATACTCGATCCCCTCCTCCTTGGTGGTGATCTTGCCTTCAATCTGAAGATCCTCCAGCTCCTGCAGAATCACCCGAAAAACCGGACCCGGCTTCAACCCCAGCGCGATCAGATCATCACCGGTCACCAGCCTCTTTACCCTCTGCTCTGCCAGTTCTGCCCGCCGTTGCTCCAGCATCCGCGTGATTGTCGCCTCCAGATGAACCGTCCTGCCCGCAGTTGCCCAGCCATCCGCATAACACAGAATCATCAACCCGAACGCCTCATCTCCTAAATCGCGAAAAAACCTCCGGATTGCCCGCTCGCTCAACTCCGGTGCAGTTGCCAAGAGATGCAGACGCATATGCTCCTTGACCAGCGTCTGGACAACCCGGACCTGATTACGGGAAAGGCGCAACCGCTCATATCCGATCTTAACCACCAGACGAGCTCCCAGCCCATCATGGCCATAAAAATGGGTCTCACCCGCCTCGTTTACAAAACGGGTGTGGGGCTTAGCAACATCATGCAGCAGCGCCGCCAGTTTCAATAGCGCCCGACGGTAAGGCATACGGTTAAAATAGGCATCCCACTCTGGCTTAAACCGCTCAAAAAACCCGGGATGAAGTAAAATCTCCTCCAGTTTATAGCAGGTCCGCAGAGTGTGCTGCCAGAGCTCCTCATCTGCTGAAAGTGGCGCGATTTCCGGCAAAATCTCCAGAAGTTTACCCAACTCCCGCAACTCCACCAGCACCAAAACCCCGTTAACCGCCTCCAGAATCCGCAGCAGTTCATATCCGATCCGCTCCGGTGCGGTGTTTTGCAGAGAAACTCTCCTCCCCTGCAACCGGACCGCATCATCAACTAAAAAACCCATCTCCAGCCCGAACCGGAACGACCGCAAAAGCCGCAACGGATCAAGGTCAAGCGAGTTATCCGCCACCGGTTTGATCAACCTGTTTTTAAGATCTCTTTGCCCGCCGAAAGGGTCAATTAAATCAAAATTTCCCACCTCCACCGCCATCGCGTTGATTGTAAAATCTCGCTGTCCCAGGTCCTGCTCAATTGCCCCCCCACGCAGGCCGTTAAAATCCAGTATCAGTCTTTTCCGGTAGACCACCCTTGCCTCATCATCATCCTCAGAAAGCACCACCAGTTTCCCCCTGACCTCACGGGCAAACCCCCGGGCAAACTCAATACCCGAACCGGAAACCGCAAAATCATAATCCTGCGGACTCTTATTCAACAGCAGATCCCGCACCGCACCACCAACCAGATAAATTTTACGCTCACCCTGCAAAACAAGCAGACGTTCAAAAACCCTGCCCAACGAGCTCAATTGCTCCCGAAAACGCTCCTGCACCAACTCAGCATACCCGCACCTTAACCAAAGGTCAAGTTAGTAAAACCACTCACCAGTTGACAGTTAAAAATACAGCCATTATAATCCCGGTAAACAAAACCGGAGGTTTTATATGAAACTCCTTCTACAGGCAACGGTGGCGGTTGGTCTGTTCTGCGGTTCTATCTGGTCCCAGGACTCATTAAACTGCCGGCAAATCGGTACCTGGCCCTTTGGTCCAACCGCTGCGGTGGCGGTTGATATACAAAGACAGGTCAGTTTTATGGGCTCAGGGGGTGGAATTTATTTGCTTGATATCTCCAACCCTGCCCAGCCGAGAAAACTGTCTGAAATTCGCACCAGTGGTGTTGTCGAGCATCTTTTCTATAATAACAATCTCCTTTATGTTGCTAACGGGTATACCGGAGTGGAGATCTGGGATGTTACCGATCCGGTATCTCCGGTAAAACTCGGTGCCTGTAACACACCCGGCGAAGCACGCGCGATTGCGGTCTCAGGCAACTATGCCTGTGTTGCGGACAATGCCGGTGGCTTGCGCATAATTGACATCAGCGATCCCGGAAATCCAGCGGAGGTCGGTTATTATGATACCCCGGGCTGGGCTCTGGGTGTGGCGGTAGCGGGCGGTTATGCCTATGTGGCAGACCGGGATTCAGGACTGCGCATAATTGACATCAGCGATCCCGGAAATCCAGCGGAGGTCGGTTATTGTTACCTGCCGGACTGGTCCCGCGGGGTTGCGATTTCAGGCAGATATGCCTACGTTGTTGCCCAGAACGCGGGCTTGCGGGTAGTTGATGCTGGTAACCCGCGCAGTCCAATTGAAATTGGCTACTATGACACTCCGGGCTCGGCTTTTGCGGTTGCCCTGTCAGGAAGTTATGCCTGTGTGGCGGACCATTCCAGTGGTTTACGGATTATTGACATCAGCAACCCGGGCAATCCCTATGAGGTCGGCTATTACGATACCCCGGGTAATGCCCGTGGTGTTACCCTGTCAGGAGGTTATGCCTGTGTAGCAGACCTGTTTGAGGGTTTAAGGATCATCAACATCAGCAACCCGCGCAGTCCAGATGAGGTCGGCTACTATGAAACCCCGGCCAGGGCTTGCGGTGTTGATACAGACGACAACTATGCCTATCTCGCAGACGAGTATGCGGGCTTGCGGATAATTGATATAACCGATCCTGTTAACCCTTACGAAACCGGTTATTACAACACACCGGGTGATGCCCGTGGTGTTACAGTTACCGGCAGTTATGCCTATCTCGCAGACGGCGGTTACGGTTTAAGGATAATTGATATAACCGATCCTGTTAACCCTTACGAAACCGGTTATTACGACACACCGGGTGATGCCCGTGGTGTTACAGTTGCCGGCGGTTATGCCTATCTCGCAGACGGCGGTTACGGTTTAAGGATAATTGACATCAACGACCCGCTCAATCCCGAGGAGATCGGTTATTATGATACACCTGGTTACGCCCTTGATCTCCAGGTGGTTGGCAGATATGCCTATGTGGCGGACGGCAGTGCAGGGTTGCGGATAATCGAGATAACCGATCCCGTCAGCCCCAGCGAAATCGGCTATTACAATACACCGGGTTATGCTTACGGTATCCAGGTAGAAGGGATCTACGCCTATGTGGCGGACGGCAGTGCAGGGTTGCGGATAATCGAGATCATCAACCCGAGGCAACTCACTGAGGTTGGCTACTATGATACACCGGCAAGTGCCTATGATGTCGCGTTCACGGGAAACTATATCCTCGTTGCAGACCACTCAGCAGGCTTGCGAGTAATCGGTTTTAATCCTCTGGGTATCGGCTCCGAACAGATAGAACCGGCACCGCATCCTGAACCCACTGTGGTCACCAGTAGCCTGAAACTACCAGACCGGAGTCTGCCTGCGGAACTTTTTGATATCACCGGCAAAAGGGTGCGTAAACTTCAAGCCGGTCTGAATGATCTGCAGGGAATAAGCCCGGGGGTCTACTTTATCAAAGGCAAAAGGACAACTAGAGTGGTGATCACCCGCTGAATTTTTTTAGAGTATAGAGATTCTATCACCTTTTGCCCGTCCCCTTCTATATCCTCTTGACACTAATTTTAAATCTGATATATTTTAGCAATGGGGTCAGAAGAAAAGCAATTCGTTTCGGTGATCGTCCCGGCGTACAACGAGGCGGAGAATATTGAGCCATTATTACGGGAACTGGCAGAAAAACTGGACGAGCGATACGAGGTGATCATTGTTGATGACGGCTCAACTGACCAGACTTTTGCGATCGCAGATGCGGCGCGCGAACGCTATCCGTTTCTGAAACTGGTCCGCCTGAAGCGGAATCAGGGCAAAACCGCCGCGATCCTTGCCGGTCTGGCACATGCCCGGGGCAATTATATATCCATCTTTGACGCTGACCTCCAGTTTTCACCTGATGACATCAAACTTCAAGTAGAGCTGCTGGACAAAGGTTATGACCTTGTAACCGGCAGAAAGATCGGCAGGTACGAAAAGAAAACCGTCTCCCGGATCTATAATTACCTCGCCCGCAAACTGTTCGGTCTTAAGGTTCACGACATCAACGCCTTGAAGACCTTCCGCCGCGAGGTATTAAATACTATCTCCTTAAGAAAGGACTGGCATCGCTATATTGTCCCGCTCGCGGCGATGGCCGGATTTTCCATCACCGAGGTCCCGGTTGAACTGCGACCCCGATACGCGGGCAAATCCAAATACTCCAGCCTGTTTCGGATTATCATCGGTTTTCTGGATCTGCTGGCGGTTGGCTTTCAGGTTTCGTTTATGCGTAAACCACTGCTCTACTTTGGCACCATCGGATTTATCAACCTTTTCCTGGGTTTTCTGATCGGGCTGGTGGCAATTATCCTGCGTCTTTTTGGACATGGGTTCAGGCCGTTACTCTATCTGGTTGTTCTTTTTATCCTTGCGGGGCTTTTATTTTTTGCTTCTGGCTTTCTCGGTGAGGCGATCGCTTCGCTTAATGATCGGCTGGATAGACTGGAACGCACTTTAAAGCATCCTGGCACTCAATTACCGGGAGCATTAACCGAACCGATAGAAAAAGACCGGTCAGTCTCAAAGGACGGAAAGTGAAAAAGGGCTTTTCCTCCCTCATCCGGTTTTCCATTTCCTTTGGTTTATTGGCTCTTCTGGGTTACCTATTTCGCCAGCAGTTAGATGCTAGTCTCAAAGCGGTAAAACAGGCAGATATGAGGTGGATTATGCTTGCCGCCGCTACCTACATCCTGTTCATCTGGATTTCTGCCTGGCGCTGGCAGATTCTCCTTCGCGCCCAAGGGTTAAAATTCACCGCCTGGTATCTTGCCCGGGTGTTCACGCTCGGGCTTTTTTTCTGCAAACTCCTGCCCACCTCGATCGGAGGTGATGTGATGCGAATTGCCTACACAACACAGCCCGGTAAAACACCTCAAGCATTTTCCGCCACCTTTCTTGACCGGCTGATCGGTTTTCAAAGTCTGGCTTTTCTCGCCGTGGTAATGGCACTGGTAGTCTCACTTAACCAGGCAAATACCCTCCAATTAGGAGAAAGCAGCCTTACCGGCTTCGGGATGCTTCTGTTGCTCATTTTCATACTTGCGCTTCTGATCGGTGTTACGCTCGTCCTGTTTAACGACACCTGCCACCGCCTTTTTAACCGCCTACTTGCGCTACTCAGTAACCGGTTCCCCCAACTCCATCGCCTGACCAATCTTATTGACCGCTCCTATACCTCGGTAAAAAGTTACCGGCGTCAACCGTTAGCCCTGACTATCTCCTTTCTCTCCGGCATCGGTGTCCAGGCATCGCTCGCCATAACCTGGTTTCTGACCGCCCGTGCGGTGCGCGGCACTGTGCCTTTGGGTTATTACCTAATTTTTATTCCGATTTTAAATATCATTGTTAATATTCCGACCATCGGTGGCTTAGGCGTGCGGGAAGCCGCCTTTGTGCTTTTTTTTACTCCGCAGTGGCTGCCTAACCGGTTAACCCCGGAAAAGGCACTGTCAACTGCGGTACTCTTTTTAGCGCTGGACTTAGTATTTGCCATAATCGGCGGGCTGTTTTTTGCCCTTCTAAAACCAAACCGTGTAGTGCCAGACGGTAAACCATCAGGTCATTGCGAGGAGCGAAGCGACGCAGCAATCTCACGCTCCGCCTCAAAATTACAGAATAAAGGGGCAATGTGAACGAAAATAAAACCTCATTTAAAAAGAAGGAGGAATAAAATGCCATTGCCTTCACCCCGGCCAAACATTGAACGGGTTGTTCCTTACAAACCCGGTAAACCCGTTGAGGAAGTGGTGCGGGAATTAAAACTGAGATGTTCCATCATCAAACTTGCATCTAATGAAAACCCATTAGGACCATCACCCCGGGCAATCGCCGCACTACGCAAAGAACTGCCCAGACTGCATTATTATCCAGAAGACACCTGCTATTACCTCCGTCAGCGGCTGAGCGAACTGTTCAAGGTGGATTACGATTCAATTATCATCGGTAACGGCTCGGTTGACCTGATCTATCTCGCTTGTCTTGCCTATCTTGATCCCGGTGATGAAATGCTACTCAGTGCCGGCTCGTTTATCTCCGCCCGGATCGCCGGGACGATTATGAACGCCAATGTAATCCAGATCCCAACCCGCGACTATCGCCACGATCTGGAACGCATACTGAACTCAATTACCCCTAAGACCAAACTGATCTACCTTGACAACCCGATGAACCCACTTGGCACGATCGTAACCAAAAAAGAGTTTAGTGAATTCATTGCCCAGGTCCCAGAATCGGTATTGGTAATCCTCGATGAAGCCTATGCGGAGTACATCACCAGCCGGGATTATCCCCGTGGCTTGGACTACTACAACCAGAACTATAACATTTTAGTCCTGCGCACCTTTTCCAAAATCTACGGGTTAGCTGGTTTGCGCATTGGCTACGGCTTCGCTAAACCAGAGATAATTCAGAACCTGAGGAAGGTAAGGCTACCCTTCAATGCTAATCGTGCTGCTCAAGTTGCTGCCCTGGCAGCGCTTGGTGATCATCGCCACATCCAGCGCAGCCGAAAAATAAACGAAGCCGGCAAACAGCACTTTTATAAGGAACTAAAAAAGTTAAACCTTTTCTATCTGGAGAGTTATGGCAACTTTGTTTTTATCAACTTCACCATTGATTCCCGACAGATCGCTGATATCCTGCAACGCAAAGGCGTGATTACGCGCACCGTCAAGGAGTACGGCTATCCCAATGCCCTGCGGGTTACCATCGGCAAGCAGCAGGAAAATCGTCGTTTCTTCCAAGCCTTGAAAGAAACTCTGCAGTTCCTCGGCATTAAGCCTAGTGGGGAATAATTGGCGAACATCTTTAACCTTCGCTACCAACGAGACAAATTCTCCCCCCGGACCGCCAATCGGGTTATTAACACAGTCTACTTGGTGCCCGCGGTTTTTCCCTCATCTGCACGAAAACGGCGGAACAGATCGGCTAACTCCCGTAGTCTTGCCTTAACCCGTCCATTAACACTGTCCGCAGGATAATTTCCTCGACGGTCCATCTTCCCCGCCGGAACCCCCGTTAGCAACTCTATCCCTTGATCAATTGTTGCCACCGCATAGATGTGAAACCTGCCAGATCGCACTGCCGCCACCACATCCTGCCGGAGCATAAGATCACCCATATTTGCCTTAGGGATTAACACGCCTTGGGTGCCGGTCAACCCCTGCCGGCAACACACATCAAAAAAGCCCTCGATCTTCTCATTAACACCACCGATTGGCTGAACCTCGCCCTTCTGGTTAACTGAACCGGTTACCGCCAGATCCTGACGCAAGGGCAAACGGGCTAATTCTGAAAGCAAAGCATACAACTCGGTTGACGAGGCGCTGTCGCCGTCAATTCCACCGTAGGACTGCTCAAAGGTAATTGATGCGGACAATATCAATGGTTGGTCACTGGCATAATTATTTCGTAGATAGCCGGTGATGATATAGAGTCCTTTGTCGTGAATCGGTCCAGAAAGTTCTGCCTCCCGCTCAACACTAATTATCCCCGCGGCACCAACACCCACCTTAGCGGTAATCCGAACCGGAATGGCAAAGGAGTGCTCAGCCAGATCATAAACTGCTAAACCATTTACCTGCCCCTGCACCTTGCCTTTTACATCGATAAACAGCAGACCTTTCCGGATCCGCTCCTGTAGTTTATCCTCGATCATCTGCACCCGTGCCCGCCGCTGGTTAATTGCCTGCTCCACATGCTCGGCTGATACCACCTTAGCATTCGACTTGTCTGCCCAGTAATTTGCCTCCTTCAACACATCACCGATTACATTAAACCGGGTAGAAACCTTATCCTGTCTGCCCGCAAGCCGCGCACTGAACTCTATCACCCGCGCAACTGCTGAACGGGCAAACGGCTTCAATTGCTCATTCTCCGCCAGCACCTTGATAACCTGGGCATACTCCAGTACCGACCACTGGTTCAAATCCATCTCCCAATCAAAGTCGGCACGAACTTTGAAGATTTTTTTGAACTCCTCGTCGTAGGCTGCCAGAATGTTATACACCAGTGGTTCACCGATCATAATTACCTTCAAATCGAGTGGTATCGGCTCAGGTTTGAGCGCCGAGGTACCAAACAGGGAAACAAATGGGTCATAGGCGGAGATTTCCAACTGCCGGTTACGCAGGGTGCGCTTCAGATTGGGCCAGACACCCGGCTCCAGTAGTAAGTCGAGTGCATTCACGACCAAAAAACCGCCGTCAGCCTGCGCTAACGAACCTGCTTTAATCAGCGTAAAATCGGTCCGCCATTGTCCCGCTCGGTCCCATACCCGTTCAATCGACCCGAAAAGATTACGGTAACTCGGGTTTGTTTCAAAAACCACCGGTGCCTTCTTCATCTCGCTATTATCCACCAAGACATTCACCCGGAATTTCTGATAAGGATCACCACCGGCACCCCCCGGCTGGGGTGTTTCGCCTTCTGCTGGTCGCTGCCGGAAAAGGTCAATTTCTGCTCCCACCGCTGACTTCACCTCATCCAGATATTTTCCGACCTGGGCATCCTGGTACCGTTCCCGGATTTCAGCGATCCGCTCCTCCAATATTGGGTTGACAATCTCCTTATCCAGTTTAGCTAGCGCCTCCCGCGCCTGCCGTTCAAACTCGCGTAACTCCTTGAAAATCGACAAAAGTTCTGCACTTAACTCTCGGTAACGGTTTTTTAACTCGCCCGCTCTTTCCAGAGTTAATTTCCCTTCTTCGACCAGACGATCAAGATTCTCAACACTCACCGGCTGTTTGTCAACTATCGGCGCCAGCTCAGGACGGGCAACCGGTGCACTCTGCACCAAAGCAAACCCTTCCCCGGCAACCTTTTTTTCAAACTCCCGAACCCTTGCTGCGCCCTGCTCTTTAAATCGGTCGATAATCTCTTGGCGGGCGTTTTGATAGGCTTCACCCTCAAACAGCCGGGGAATATTCTTCACTAAATAGGCGACCATCTCATCCATCGCACTACGTAACCGTTTCCCCTCACCCGCAGATAGTTGGAGAAGTTTGGGCCGATCCGGATCCTGAAAATTATATACATAACACTTGTCCGTCAGCATCTTAACCGGCATAGCCTTATCCAGCAGTTTTTGCACCGTCGTCGTCCGACCACTGCCCGCAGGTCCAGTGACAAAGATGTTGTACCCAGTGGCTTGGATCTCAATACCTAATTTCAGCGCCTGCAGAGCCCGTTCCTGTCCAACGATTTCCCGCGAGATCTTCAGTTCTGCCGTAGTTTTGAAATTCAGAAAATCTTTCGGACAGCACCAAGAAAGTTTATCCGCACTCAGACGCAACGGTGCCGCGCGCTGGTCACTACCGCTTTTTTTCTGGCGCGTAACTTTATCTCTTCTCGCTTTCCGGTTCATATTACCGAATCATCAACTACGCGCGGCTGGCGACCTTGAGTCCAGAAAACAAAACAAAGGGCAAGAAATTACTGCCCAGATCCCTGACCATCGAACCAACTGCCGCCACCCGTTGGAACATCTCGTAGACATTACCAGCAATGCCGACATCCTTTACCCTGCCAGTAACCACTCCATTTTCAATTTTATAACCACAGGAGACATTGAGCGATACCTCGCCTGCCAGATAGTTTGACTGCCCACCGCCGATAACGTCATAGACCAGCAGACCTTCACTAATACCTTTAAGCGTCGCCCCCAGTTCCGCATCACCCGGCAGCATCTCCAGATTGCTTAAGCCGGGTTGGGGAAGACTAAAATAGTCCCGTACCGCTGAACCGGTCGAACTTCGGCCACAAACTGCTGCGGTGGCGGTATCAAACACAAACCCTTTAAAAAACCCACGTTCAAACAAAACGTTTTTTCTTGCCCTCACCCCTTCTCCATCAAATGGCGCAGAAGCCAGTCCGTAAGGATGTAACCGATTATCAATCAGCGTAATCTTATCGCTCAGTACTGACATATTCTCCTTGCCGATTAGCGGCGAGGTCCGTTTTTCCAACTGCTTGCCATTCACCGCCACCGCTATTGGAAAAAGTAGCTCCGGCAGTGCGGTCGGCATCACCACCACCGGATAAGTACCAGTTCTGACTGTTGCCCGACGTTTGCCCATCCGAACCAGACTTTCAATTCTTTCCAGAATCTGCCCCATTTGCCAAACCGGGCTGCTGGACATATTCACAAAATCGGAAACCCAGAAAATTCCATCATCAACCAAAAGCCCGATTACCAGCATCACCAGTTCCGCCTTGGCAAAATGCCCGTCAAACCCCTCGGTATTGACGACACTGGTTTCACTGTAAGTCCGATGAATTTTAATATCCACCTTCAGTTCGGGCAGGCGCGCACTCAGGGCATCAATCAGATCCTTGCCCCATTCCACCATCCGCTCCACGGTAACAAGCATAACTTTATTCTCAAATGTTGGCACCACTGCCGGCTCTTCAGCCGGTGGAAGCCGAAATCCGGCCTTTGGTCCCAAATCTGCTAGTTCCAGTGCGGTGTTGATCAAGTCATCAATTCGTTCCGGATTGGTACTGGAAGCAAAACCACTTCGACCATTTTTGATGACCCGGACCCCGCACCCCCGGATCAACTTTGTCTCATAGGAGTAAAGTTTCCCTTGGCGAAACTCAACGATCGTCTGATCCGCTTCCCGTTCTAAAACATCCGCCTGGTCAACCCTTCCCTGAATCAGATTGATAACATCATACCTCATCATCTCCCCCCGATGATCACATTCCTGATCCGTAGATGCGGTGCCCCGGTTGCTACCGGCAGGGGTGCTTGGTCCGCTTTCCCGCACCCCCCTAATCCACCGTAGATAACCAGGTCGCTACCGATGCCATCGATATTCCTCAAGGTCTCAAACACATTACCAGAAATGGTAACATCACGCACCATCTTTGTTCGCTTCCCCTTCTCAATCTTAAAAGCATAAAGCGAGGAGAAGGTGAAAGACTCCAGTTCGGTCATTCCGCCCCGGCTGCCCACAACATAGAGTCCGTCATCAACCCCCTCAAGCATTTCACCTAACGTCAGATTCCTGGGTTCAATATAGGTATTACTCATCCGAACAATCGGTGCATAGCGATAAGATATCGCCCGGGCATTGCCGGTAACACTCTCGCCCATCAGATAAGCACTCTGCCTGCTGTGCAGATGCTGGGCGATTAACCCATTGCGAATTAACTCGGTCCGCTGTGCTGGCACGCCTTCATCGTCATACCGGTAACTACCTTTTTCCAACGGCAAAGTGGGGTCATCAACAATCGTCAACTCATCTACCCCATATCTGGTGCCAATGCGCATCAGCGATCTGAGTCGCTCATTTTCCGCAATATGGTCTGATTCACTCAAATGACCAAACGCCTCATGGGCAAAAACCCCGGCTAATAACGGATCAATGATTACCGTATAACGGCCCGCAGTAACCGGCTCAGCCCTGAGCAAATCAAGCGCAATTTTCGCCACCCTCTCGACCATTTCTTCACGACCGGTTATCGCCTCAAAACCCAAAGTTTTACCCACCGATTCACCGTAATCCTGAACATTGGTTCCGTCTCGGGCAATCGCTCGGCAGGAAAAACCCAGCCAGCCAAACTCCTGTTCAATGTAACGGTCCTCGCTTGAATACCAGAAAACTTTCCGATAACTGTCCTGATAACCACATAACGTGCTGACGATACCCCGGGTATTAAGCAAAATCTGGTTATAATGCCGAATCAGTCCCTCCTTTTCCGCAATGCTAATGTGGCGCGGGTCGTGTCTGGTAACAAGTTTAACTGTCTCGTGGAATGCGGGCAATTTTATCAACCCACCTTCACGCCTTGGCAACTTCTGTACTTGACTTGCCAGTTCCAATGCAATATTCCTGATACTTTCATCCACAATGTTAAATGTCCCTACCGCCCAGTTGCCTTGGTAAAAGACACGAATACAACCACCGCTTTCGTAAGCTTTACCAACATCATCCACTTCCTTACCCCGATAGACAACCCGAACTCTCTCGTTTTCTTCAACCCTGATCTCCGCATAATCAACTGCCAGCCCGTCAATAACCTGTTTAAGGAACTGTTTCATAGTAACATAGCATAAAAAACTTCCTTTCAATGTCAACAATACTCACTATCGTCCACGACGCGTTTTCCCTTAAAACCACTTTTTCCGCATCTTTCCACCGATTGTTAAACCTTCAATAAATTTATAAAGAAACATGACGCACCGTGAGCACTGGTGCGTCATGTTTTTTCCCCTCTAAAAGTCTAAGGCAGGGAGGGGTTTTCGGCGCGGCACCTCCCCCTCAAATAAGCCTCCCTCATTAAGGCTCGGTCCCGATATATATAAATGCAAAAATTATGCCAATTGCTCATTTTATACGGTAATAAAATATAAGATACGCTAAATCAACATATTATATCACAAACAATCAAAACACCGTTTTCAATCCACTAAATACAACTGCCGTTTTTTACGGCAACAAAGCATAAAAATACGGCAATTTAATGGTTAATTTTCTTCCTTAGGGTGTCGCGATGAATGCCTAATATCTGGGCTGCTTTTGACTGGTTGCCTTGGCATTTTGCCAGTGCCTCCTTAATGACCGCCTTTTCAATCGCCGCTAAATTCAACGTACCGAATATGCCTTCAATATCAAATCCCTTTAGCCCTATGGTGGTATCGGATAACTGAGCACCACCAGCAGCGACACCGACCGGCACCGTACTTTGTGACTGAAACTGTGCGGCCGCGGTAGCAATCTGTCCCACCCCCACGACCCTGGTATTCTCGTACTGTGCCCGTTCGTAAGCCTGCTGAATGACACTGCGCAAACTTCGGACATTGCCGATAAATATTTGCCGTTTATCTTGGATGTGCTGGATCACAATCTGGGTAAGGAATTTGACCGCATTGCGGTCCGGCTGGATTTTCTGACTTACCCAAGGGTTTCGGTTCATCTCGCTGATAAAGAAATCAAAAAAATCAGCCACATCCGCCTCAATAGTCGCCTCAGCCTCATCTGCCCACCGTTCCCTCAGTGAGGGAACTGCGAGACACTGCTGAACCATTCGGGTATAGAAATCAAAGCGGAACCGCTCCTGTAACTCCTCAATTCGCCGATTGGTGGCAGCAATTACCCTGACATCAACCTCCCGTTCATAAGAACTGCCCAAGCGCTTAATCCGGTGGTATTCAATCACCCGAAGCAAGTTTTTCTGCATTTCCTGGTCAATCTCCCCGATCTCGTCGAGAAAAACGGTTGACCCGCGAGCACTTTCAAAGATACCTGCCCGTGCGGTTTTAGCATCGGTAAACGCACCGGCTTCGTGACCGAATAGTTCATCAAGACAAATATTTCTCTCCAAAGAAGGGATGTTCACCACCAGCGGTTCCTGCCGATTGGGCTCGGTTGCTGAGAAGCGAAAACTCAACCGGTGTAATGCCCGGGCAACCAGCTCTTTACCCGCTCCTGGCGGCCCAATAATTAAAACAATCGCATCAGTGGGTGCCAGCCGCTCGACCTCTTGAACCAGCGCTGCCATCCGCCGCGACCGTCCAACAACCATACTGTGCGTTTTCTGCCAGGACCTTCGCTTTTCATCACTGAGCGGCCGCAGGGCACATTGCTCGATCTTCTGTAAAATCTCGCCGCCCATCATCTCATCACTGCATTCAGGATAAATACCAGCGAAAACACAACTGCCCAATCCCGGGGAATGAATGAAATCGACAAAACGCTCGGGCATCGCCAGATCAGTACCGCTGAGATGAAAAACTACCGGCGCAATCCGTTCAATGGCAAAATGACGGAGATGATGATAAATGATGAACCCCTGCAGGAACCTAATGTCGACTTCGACGCCCGCGGGACGCAGACCGTAGGGAAAGGAAACCAGTTTTTGCTCGTTGTCGATCTTGCTAAAATCTACACCGATAACCAGCAGGGAGACAAACTTACCACGGTTACGAGCATACCAGTTCTGAACCGCCTTAAGACAGTCACAGTGTTCAAACTTGAACTCCTTCCATAGCCTGCCCTGTGCATATCTTTTTATCGCCTCAATCAACGCAAAATATTTCTCGGTGGTATCATAAACCACCAGCACAACCGGCTTTTGCTCCTGGTAAGGCATCGCACGCACCTTTATGTTATTATATCTGCTGAATTAGTCTACGCAAGAAAAATCAAATGCTGAAATTTTCGGCTAATTAACTAAACCTCTGATTGCTATAAATTGACATTTATCCAGTTTTAATTTAACTTTTAAAAAGAGAATGACTACTTTATTTCTCTTGCTCCGGGTATACATTTTCTTAAGCTACCTTTCCGGCCCGGCTCTTACAGTCTCTACTTCTTTAAACCAATCTGCCCAACCATCTCCTGAACAAAACCCTCCGGCAATCACTTCCCGAACCGATATTCAGGTGGATTCGGGCTTTATCCTTGCCTTCGGTGCAACCAGCGATGAAAACGGAACAATTTATGTCGCGGTATGCACGCCAGAAAGCCTGCTAAAAATATACCAATCTGAAGATGGTGGCAACTACTGGCGCGAACCCCTGAGGATTCTTCTGCCTGCCCAGGTTAAATCCGTTGAACTGCTAAAAGGTTATGGTGACTCCGCATATCTTTTTGTATTCTATCTGACTCCGGACGCCGGTGGTGACCTCTGGCTGCTTAGGATTCAGCCTGACCTGAGCAACTGGCAAAACCTACCCCTGGCAGTAGGTCCGGATACTGTTGATCAATTCGCTGTTGCGCTTGATCCCAGCCCGAATTACTACCTCTATTGTCTGTATATTAATCAGCACCGCAGTGGTCGCAACGGCAGATTTACCCGCTCCCTGGATTACGGCATCACCTGGGAAATGGAGCAGGATTTTTATAACACCTTTGACCCGCATCTCTCTCTTGGTGCTAACTCGGTTTTACACTGCATCTGGCGTTTTGCCATAAACAGCAGGGAAATCCATTATACCCAGAACCGCTACTACGGTGCACCAGCCCGCTGGTCCGGACTGCAGGTCCTTTACGCCACCGGTGAAAAATGTTTTAACCCCAAAGTTGCCCAGGCGGACACTACACCACCCTGGCGTGCTCCAATCTGGGCTGTCTGGACCATCGCCCGGCGCGACACCGAAATGCTCGACTTAGTATCCTCCTTCTCTACCGATGGTGGCAACTCTTTTAGCACCCCGGTAACTCTCGGGGAGATTTTCATCGACGAATGGTGGCCATCAATCTTTGCTGACCAAGGGTCGTCATATCTGGTATATAACGCTGGGGACCGGTTTTCCGCAGGTCAAACATCGGTTTATTACCGCTACGCCCGTGCCTATGCTCCCCAAGCCTGGTCCTCACCAGTCAGCCTGAACGACCAGCGCGCCAATGCGCTGTTTAACGGCGCACGTCCACGGGCTTTACCCAACGGTGCGCTGTTCTGTTATTATGGGCAAACCTGGGCAAACGGCCTATATTTTGCTCGGGCATTGCCGTTAACCCAATCAAAACCACCAACAGGATTTACTATTGGTAATAACAAAGCACTCTTTGATGTCACCGGCCGTCGGATTTATGCAGACCATTCCAACATAAAAAGGGGTGTTTATTTCATTAAGGAGAAAAATCGCTTGCAAAAACTACTTATTTGCCAATAAAACCTCTGGATAAACCGGCAATCATGTGAACTAATAACCTTTTTGCCCTGTTGACCTGAGACAACCTTTTATCTATAATTCTATCTATGGCAGGATGGAATGGGCCACTACAGAGGATCGACGACACCCGGCTGTTGATCCCGAAAAGTTATAAGCCGGGAATGAGGGTTGACGGTATTATCTATGCCGATGCCAATCTAATTGAGAACATTAAAGCAGACCAGGCACCTGAACAGGTTGCCAATGTCGCCACACTGCCCGGAATTGTCAAACACTCTCTTGCGATGCCTGATATCCACTGGGGATACGGATTTGCAATTGGGGGAGTTGCTGCATTTGACGCTAATACCGGTGTTATTTCCCCGGGAGGGGTGGGCTATGATATCAACTGCGGTGTCCGTCTGTTACGCACCCGTTTGGAGCGCCAGGACTTAAAACCGGAACTACTCGAAAAACTTGTTCGGGCTATATTTTATAATGTACCCTCCGGTGTGGGCTCAAAAGGTAAAATCAGAATTTCTAAAGAAACCGTTACCCAGGTCCTGACAATGGGCGCGCGCTGGGCAGTGGAACAGGGTTACGGAACGGAGGAGGACTTGGAATATACTGAAGAGCACGGCGAGATGTCGGGTGCTGATCTCTCCGGGGTCTCGCAACGCGCCCTGGAAAGGGGTATGCCCCAACTGGGCACCCTGGGTGCAGGAAATCATTTCTTGGAAATCCAGGAGGTGGGGGAGATCTATGATCAACAGGCGGCAACTGAACTGGGCATTCATCTCCATCAGATTACCGTGATGATTCATACCGGGTCCCGCGGTTTAGGTTACCAGATCTGTGACGACAATGTGAAATCTCTCATCGCCGCGGCCCGTAAATATGGCATCGAATTAGTGGACCGGCAACTTGCCTGTGCTCCGATTGATTCCTCAGAAGGAAAGAAATATTTCGGGGCAATGGTTGCCGCTGCCAACTATGCCTGGGCAAACCGTCAAGCAATCACCCACTGGGTACGTGAAGCCTTCTCTGAAGTATTAGGTATCCCGATCGAACAACTGCAGATGACTCAGGTTTACGATGTTGCCCACAACATCGCCAAGATCGAAGAACACACCATTAACGGCAAGCGAATGAAACTCTGTGTCCATCGCAAAGGAGCGACCAGGGCATTTCCTCCCAACCATCCTGCCCTTCCGGAAAAATACCGGCATCTCGGTCAACCCGTGATTATCCCCGGCGATATGGGGAGGAGTTCCTACCTGCTTTTAGGAACCACCACGGCTGTGGAACAGACCTTCGGCTCTGCCTGTCATGGTGCGGGCAGGGTCTGGTCAAGAACCAAGGCGCTGGAGGAGACTAAACGTCGGGATGTCGCAGCGGAATTGAGGGCAAAGGGTATTCTGGTAATGGCGGCAAGCCGGGAAGTCTTAAACGAAGAGGTACCGGATGCCTATAAGGATGTTGACCAGGTAGTTGATGTCTGTCATCGTGCCGGGATTGCGCGCAAAGTAGCCCGGATGAAACCGCTGGGAGTAGTTAAAGGATAATCCCACTTAACCAACTCATAAATAATGTCCAATCAGAAAGCCAATTTTGCCGAAAAGGTAAGGTGCGCTCCCAACGAACCAGGCGTTTATCTTTTAAAGGATGCCCAGGGCAAGGTGCTTTACATCGGTAAAGCACGGGATTTAAAGGAGCGGCTCCGTGGCTATCTCCAGCCTCAGAATGAACCCCGTCTTACCGCCCTAACCCGACGGGTTGCTGACTGCGAGACAATCGTCACACGCTCCGAGGTTGAGGCACTGCTCTTAGAGGAAAGTTTGATCAAAATCAAAAAACCGCGCTTCAATGTTCGACTACGGGATGATAAAAAATATCCGTATCTAAAAATCACCACAACCGAAAAGTTCCCGCGAATTTTCATTACCCGCAATATCAAACCCGACGGCTCAGTACTGTTTGGACCTTATACCAGTGCTAAGGAATTACGCCGGGCACTACGTGCGGTGCGCAGAATATTTAAAATCCGCACCTGCAAAAAAAGCCTTCCCGACGAAAAGATTCACCAACCATGTATTAACTTTCAAGTCAAGCGCTGCCTTGCTCCCTGTATTGGCAATATCGATCAAACCACTTACCATCAAATCGTTAATGACGTGATTGAGTTTCTCGCTGGAAGGTCAGACAAATTGATCGGCGAGCTGGAACAAAGGATGTGGAAGGAAGCCCGTACCCAGCGCTACGAACAGGCGGCAACCCTGCGGGATCAACTACTTGCCCTACGGGAAATCGTCCGACATCAGCAGGTGATAACAAACGATCGGACCGCGCGTGATGTCATCGGATTGGCAAAAGGACAACGGGTAGCGGTAGCAGTAATCTTTAGAATCCGCGAGGGCAGAATCGTTGCCCGAGAACAGTACTCACTTTCCGCCGATAAAACCGTGCCTGATGAAGAAATTCTGGAAGGGGTTCTGCGTTCGGTTTACACCCATACCGCTGATCTGCCCGATGAAATTGTCCTACCGGTGCCGATAACCGCATTTAACATTTTTGAACAGGTCTTTGCGGAAAATAGAAAACGCCGGGTGAGATTCACCGTGCCAACAAGAGGTGAGAAACTCAAACTGGTGGAGTTAGCCCAACACAATGCTGAAAAGGCACTTGTTGAGTTATCCCATCTATCTGACCGTATCCCCAAAGCAAACCGGGAACTACAGGCAATATTGGAATTAAGTTCCCCTCCCCGCCGAATTGAAGGTGTCGATATCTCCAATACCCAGGGAACAAATGCGGTAGGCTCGGTGGTGGTTTTTCAGGACACCAGACC
Organism: uncultured bacterium; assembly: GCA_964590395.1. Lineage (GTDB taxonomy): Bacteria > Hydrothermota > Tepidihabitantia > Tepidihabitantales > Tepidihabitantaceae > JAOABP01. The sequence continues at coordinate 37,344 of CAZPVT010000021.1, read as the reverse complement.
ACTGAGAAATCAGTATCGGATTTTCAAAATAAAAAATGTCTCTGGCCCGAACGACTTCGCGATGATCACCGAGGTCCTTGCCCGTCGTGTGCGCGGCCTTCTGGAAAAAAACCTGCCCCTACCGGACTTAGTACTCGTTGACGGCGGAAAAGGTCAACTTTCAGCAGCGATTAACGCCTATCATCAGTACGACCAAGAAATTCCGATCATCGGTCTTGCCAAACGCACTGACACCCTCTCTTACCTTGACGGTCGCGAAATAACAATTCCTCCCACCTCACCGGCGTTGAAACTCTTAAAACTTATCCGCGACGAATCCCACCGTTTTGCTATCTCGTGGCACCGCAGACTTCGGACGAAAAATGCTCTACGGTCTCAATTGGCAGCGATTCCTGGCATCGGTCCTGCCCGCCACCGGACTCTTATCCAACACTTTGGCTCAATGTCTAAACTCCGCGGTGCCTCCAAGGAAGAAATCGCCCATGTGAAAGGTATCGGCAAAGCCCTTGCAGAAAGCATCTATCACTGGCTAAGAAACGAATCCTGATATTTACCGTTGATGGACTTATCATAGTACTTACTTGACCTTTAACTTTTGCGTGCTACTATTTATTAAAAAATAACACAAAAGGAGTTTAAAGATGGCATGTTTTTTAGTTCCGGCTGCCGCTGGCATAACGACTACAGCGTTAAAAAAGAAGTTCCCCAAGCAATTACATCCGGAATGGCTTAACGCGATGCTCTGGGGAGGGGTGGCAACGCTGGCAGTGGAACACTACGCCCACGGTGAAATTGTCCCGGATCCTCCCTTCCTTACCGCGATGAAAAGCCCACAGGATATACCGCAGATGCTCAAGGAGATGGTAACAGTCGGCGGCACGATGACCGTTGCAATCGTTGCTGTCTGGCTAATTGCCGTTACCCTTTCCCGCTGGCTACCTTCAGGCAAACCGATGCAAAGTGAAACCTCCGGAGGTGGTTAATGTGGCTCGTCACCACCGCGGTAGCGGCGATACTCGCCACCATTCTCTGGCGCCTATTCCAGGGTAAATACCGGTTAGGACTTTTAAGCCAGATGCTCTGGGGCGCAACGGTAATGATACTGGTGGATTTTATCCTTGGGTATAAAGGTGGCACATTCATTGAAACCAAAACTGATGGACTGATACCGAACGCCACTCTCCTCGGCTTAGTGATGCTTTTGCCCGTGGTCGCCGTCTGGCTAACTGCCTTGCTGGTAAAAAATCACGGAAGGAATGAAAGACAAGGGTAAACCAATCGGAGTTGAACGGTTTGGTGTTTCATTTGAACCTGAACTTTTAGCCGCATTTGACAGAGCGATAAAAACTGCTGGCTACCCTTGCCGATCAGAAGCGGTAAGGGACCTGGTGCGGCGGTGGTTAACAGAACGAAAACTACGCACTGGCAAGGGTGAGGCGGTAGGAACATTGACATTTGTTTATGATCACGAACGCCGGGATGTTGTCCGAAGGTTGACCCACTTCGGTCATCAGCATTATACCGAAATCATCGCTTCTATTCACATTCACCTTGACCCCAATAGGTGTCTGGAGGTTTTGTTTTTAAGGGGTGAGACACAAAGAATTCAGGCGCTCGCTGACCAATTGCAGGCGTTAAAAGGGGTAAAACAGGGTAGTATCAGTATCTTTGCTCTTTAGTAATTGAGAAATCCTAATTTAAGGATTGGGTGCGACGCGTAGAATTACCGGGTCGATGTTCCTGTTGCCAAACGCATGCTGGAACGCGGTGCGGAACTCACTGGCAAGTTTTCTTGCCCGTTCCTCATAAGCCGACCTGTCCGGCCAGGTGTTTCTCGGGTTGAGCAGCCCCGGATCAGTGATATTCGGACAGGTCTTAGGGATCGCTAGGTTGAAGAAAGGCTCGACCTCATAATCCACATCTTTAAGTGCGCCACTGAGCACCGCCTGAACAATCTCCCGGGTAAGAATGATATCGAGCCTCTTGCCTTTGCCATAAGGCCCACCAGTCCAGCCGGTATTAATTAGATAGACCTTGGTGCGATATCTTTCCAGTTTTTCACCAAGGAGTCGCGCATAGACATCCGGATTTCTGGGCATAAACGGTTGGCCAAAGAAACGGGAATAGGTGCTTTTCGGTTCAATGATACCGGTTTCGGTGCCGGCAAGTTTTGAGGTATAGCCCAAAAGAAACCAAAACATTGCCTGATCCTTATTTAACCGCGCAACCGGCGGTAGTATACCATTAGCATCCGCAGTCAAAAAGATAATAATCTCAGGGTGAGTGCCGATCGGTGGGTTCTTGACGTTGCTGAGAAAAGAGAGGGGATAGGAGGCACGGGAGTTTTCGGTAAGACGGGAGTCTCTCAGATCAAATGAGCCATCAGGATAAACCATCACATTTTCAACGATGGCACCATGGTCAAGATAATCAGCCTCATGAAAGACTGCCTGATAAATCTCCGGCTCCTTTTTCGGGTCAAGATTGATCAACTTGGCGTAACACCCGTTTTCAAAGTTGGCGATCCCATCATCAGACCAACCATGCTCATCATCGCCGAGGAGTTTGCGCCGTGGGTCGGTAGAAAGGGTAGTCTTACCGGTGCCTGAAAGGCCTAAGAACAGTGCAATGTCCCCATTTTCCCCCTCATTTGCCGAACAGTGTAACGGTAGGATCCCCACCTCTGGCAGCAGATAGTTCATCACTGTGAACATCAACTTTTTGATCGTCCCGCAGTAGGCAGAACCGAAAACAATGCCCAGACGGTGGTCATAATCAATGGCGATCACCATCGTGCTGGTCCGGTTAGTGCCGGGCAGTTTGCGGAGTCTGCCTTCATAACGGTTAGGGTCTAGCCGGTCGTAAGGCAGGGCAATAAGGGTAAATGGCTCTTGGGCAAAAATAGACTGCTGGATATCTGCGGGGACCGGACAGAACATATTGTCCACAAATAGACTATGCAATGCCCGATCCGAAATGAAATTTAACTGCAGGGCATAGCGGACATCCCAGCCGACCACCCTGGTAAGATAATAGAGCCGGCCCTTGGTTGCCAGCCGGCTCAGCACATCATTACATATCATATTAAAGGTGTCCGGAGTAATGGGCAGGTTGTTCGGCGAGGTCCAGTCAATTTTACCTTCAGAATCAGGCCTCAAAACCGTAACTGTGTCCTGCGGGCTTCTACCGGTAGAGTCTGGCGGTGTCCAGGTGGCAAGACAGCCTGTCTTAGTAATCAGCGCCTCCCGGCACTCCACCGCCGCGGTGATTAACTCCTGCCGTTCGGGATTAACCCGAACACCCGAATGCCCTTTTAGTAATCCGTTTAGGTTTTGTTTGAAACCTTCTCCCCTACACATCCTTTCTTTCTCCTTTGCCCACCGTTGCCTGCGCCGCCACCAACCTTGCCACCGGCACCCGATAAGGCGAACAACTAACATAGTCCAGTCCGATCTCGTGGCAGAAGACAATGGTCTTTGGGTCTCCGCCATGCTCCCCACAAATACCCAATTTCAGTTTCGGATTGACCTTACGTCCCTTCTGTTTACTCATCTTCATAAGCATCCCGACACCTTTTGTGTCCACTGTATCAAACGGATTCTCTTTTAGCACCCCGAGCGCCTGGTAACTGCTAAAAAACTTACCATAGTCATCACGAGAATAAGCGTAAGTTAACTGAGTCAGATCATTAGTGCCAAAAGAAAAGAAATCCGCGTAACGGGCAACCTCTTCCGCCAGCAGTGCTGCACGCGGCACCTCAATCATCGTCCCGACTGAATACTTTACCTTTACCCCTTGTTCCGCAAAAACCTCCTCCGCGATCTTCTCAACCAGCTGTCGCTGAAGCGCCAGCTCCGTAGCATCACTGACCAAGGGAATCATTATCTCCGGCAGAACTTTTATTCCCTCCTTCTTTACCAGACAGGCAGCCTCAAATATCGCCCGTGCTTGCATCTGGGTAATTTCTGGATAGATAACACCGAGCCGACAGCCGCGAAATCCTAACATCGGATTTGCCTCTTCCAGACGGTGAATCGTCTCTTTTATCCGCTCCACCGTGATTCCAAGCCGCTCTGCCAGTTCGGCAATTTTGGTCTCATCTTTGGGCAAAAATTCATGCAGTGGTGGATCAAGTGTGCGGATGGTAACCGGCAGGCCATCCATCACCCGAAAGATTCCAACGAAATCCTGGCGCTGGAACGGCAAAAGTTTTTCCAGTGCCCGTTTCCTGCCTGCCTCATCCTCAGCAAGAATCATCTCCTGCATCACACCTACTCGGTCCGGTGCAAAAAACATATGTTCGGTCCGGCACAGTCCGATCCCCTCGGCTCCAAACTCCCGTGCCCGACGCGCATCCTCTGGTGTATCAGCATTGGTGCGGACCCTAAGCCGACGTAACTGATCTGCCCATTTCAGGATGATTGCAAACTCACCGGTCAATTCGGGCTCTGCCATCGGTACCGCACCGATAATTACCTCACCCTTTGTCCCATCAATAGTTACTACGGCACCTTCAGGAATTGCGGTCGCCCCGATTTTCACCATACCAGCTTCGTAATCAATCTCCAGTTCACCACAGCCAACAACCGCCGGCTTGCCCATACCCCGTGCCACCACCGCAGCATGCGAAGTTGTGCCACCTGCTGCGGTAAGAATTCCTTCTGACTTTGCCATTCCCGCCACATCATCCGCTGATGTCTGATGTCGCACCAGTATCACCCTGCGTCCTGCCTCAGCAATTTCCACCGCCTTCTGAGCGGTAAGTACAACCTCACCCACCGCCGCACCCGGTGAAGCAGGAATACCCTTTGCTACCACCTGATATTCTGCATCCGGCTTGATGGTCCGGTGGAGCAGGGCGCTGATCGTCTCCGCATCAACCCTTCTAATCGCATCCTCCCGGCTTAAAAGCCTTTCCCGCTGCATATCAACCGCAATCTTTACCCCTGCCAGCGGTGTCCGCTTGCCACTCCGACACTGCAGGACAAACAGTCTGCCCTGCTCCAGAGTCCACTCCACATCCATCATATCCCGGTAATGACGCTCCAGTTTCCTGGCGACCATCTCCAGTTCCCGATAAACATCCGGCATTCTATCCTTAAGCGTTGCCATCGGTAACGGGGTACGGATACCGGCAACGATATCCTCACCCTGGGCATTAATCAGATACTCACCGTAAATTCCTTTTTCCCCGCTTCCCGGATCCCGGGTAAACATTACTCCGGTTGCCGACCCTTCACCTAAATTGCCGAAAACCATCGCCTGAATGTTCACCGCGGTTCCCCAGGTTTCAGGTATGGAATAAAGTTTGCGATACTCAATCGCCCGCGGATTATTCCAAGATTTCAACACCGCCTCAATCGCAAAAAACAACTGCACCTCTGGTTCCTCGGGAATCTCCTGTCCGGTTCTTATCCGCACGATCTCCTTAAACCTGGCAACGATCCTCCCCAGCACATCATCACCCAATTCAGTATCACTCGTAACCCTGGCACGGATTCGCTCCTCAGCCAGCACCCGCTCAAAATCCTCGCGGCCACTTTTCAAAACCACATCCCCGAACATCTGGATAAACCGCCGATAGGCATCAAGAGCAAACCGCCGGCTTCCACTCAGACGGACAAGCCCCTCAACTGTCCGATCATTTAACCCGAGATTCAGAACCGTATCCATCATTCCGGGCATTGAGGCAGGTGCACCGGAACGGACCGAAACCAGAAGCGGATTTTCCGGATCACCGAACCTGCGACCCATCCCCCTCTCAATATATCTCAACCCCTGCCTTACCTCATCCTTCAGACCCGCGGGCAGGCGTCGATGCCTCAAATAATAACTGCAAACCTCGGTGCTGATGGTAAAACCCGGCGGCACCGGTAACCCGATCCGTGCCATCTCTGCCAGATTAGCACCCTTACCCCCCAGCACCATCTTCAACTTTGCCGAACCATCGGTTTTCTCTGGTCCAAAACGGTAGATAACTCTCTTCATATAGCCTTTTCTCCTCCTCATCTAATTCATTTAAATTACCATCGCCGAAAAACCAGACTCAGAATCAGGGTAAGAACAAGGGAAAGGATAATCGAAGAGACAATCGGAATATAGATGGTAAAGTTCTTCCGTTCAATCAAAATATCACCGGGCAGGCGAGAAAAACCAAACCGACCGAACAAAATTATCGCTCCGCCCAGCAGAATCAAAAAAACCCCGGCAACAATCAGCAACCTGCCAACTGGATTAAGACCGCTCATCACCCTCGGTTATTGAACTGTCCGCCTCTCCATCCTGCACTGTTTCACCGGTAATAAACCCGTTAATAATCTCCTTTGCCCGCGCCAGATCCTCCTCCTCAACCAGAACCTCACCCCAGGCTGGCCGCATCACCTGTGCCACTCCGTCATAAGCCGGAATCTGAAAAGAGTGAACCAGCGCCGGAATTCCGCTCTGCTCAAGCAGATCCTTAATCGTATTTGCCATCAACTCATTCTCTGCCTGATATACCTGTTTAAGGGCCATAAGGTTTTATTATACTAAAAATCAAGCCTGATATCAACCCTTATTTCTGTCATCTGGAGTCACCACCTATTCTGCCATTGCTGGAGTTTTCTCATCATCACAAGACACGCCCTTTTTCCTGTCATTGCGAGGCACCCCCCCTTTTGTCATTGCGAGGAGCGTTAGCGACGAAGCAATCTATATGCGATAAAGCCCGGACTACCCGCAAAGGGATTCCTTCGCCCTTCGGGCTCAGAATGACAAAGAAAAATGGAAGGCAGGGCAGAATAAAATTTAACCTATAGGTTAAAAAATCTATCTCGGGTTAATTTGATTTATCGTTTTATTTTTCAATGGGTTATTTTAAAATTTTTGCGTTTTTTGACCCCGTCCCCAGAACCGTCCCCATAAGAGTAGTAAAAGTGGTGTGGATGGTAGTTTTGGTTAAGGTGAAAATAGGGGTTCTGATCGTGGTTTCGGGAATAGTGGTGCTGGTGCCGGGCAGGGATGTGGTGCACAGGGTCGGCGGTGTCGTTTCAGGGCTGGCTGGGAATAGGCTCAAGTGGTGGATTGGGAGTAGAAATGGCTAGAGGAATCCGGCTGTGATGTTTAGAGTTCTAAAGACAGGAGCCAGGAGCAGGGAGAGTGTCATTGCAAGGAGCGATAGTGACGCTTTGCTCTTGGCAAGTGGCAAAGTCACAACAATCTCCTTGGGTATAAATCGGGTTGACTTATAGTGCGTTGTTGGCTAAAATTATGCAATTTCAAAACCAGAAGGGAGTAAAAAATGAAAATAATTATTACCGACCCGATTGCCCCTGAAGGAGTAAAACTCCTTAAAGATGCCGGGTTTACCGTTAACGAAAAGCCCGGCTTGACCCCGGGAGAACTGTTACAGGTGATTCCCGAGTATGATGCGATAATCGTCCGCAGTGCCACCAAAGTTACCGCTGAGGTGATTAATGCCGGCAAGAACTTAAAGGTAATTGGCCGCGCGGGTGTTGGTCTGGATAATGTTGACAGAAAGGCGGCCGAAGCAAGGGGTATAAAGGTTGTCAATACGCCTGAGGCGACATCGGTCTCGGTTGCGGAACTGGCACTGGGTATGATGTTTGCCCTTGTCCGTGCTATTCCGCAGGCGACCGCCTCTTTGCGCTCCGGCAAGTGGGAGAAAAAGGCATTTAAAGGAATAGAACTCTTCGGCAAAACCTTGGGCATCATCGGTTCAGGCAGAATCGGCACCGAACTGGCAAAGAGGGCTCAGGCGCTGGGAATGAATGTTTTGGTCAAAGATTTGCCTGGCGTAAAACCGGAGTGTGGCCAGTTATGCGATATAGATGAACTGCTGGCAAAATCAGACTTCATCTCGCTCCATATTCCCAAGACACCGGAAACGACCCATCTGTTGAACCGTGAAGCATTTGCCAAAATGAAGAAGGGTGTCTATATCATCAACTGTGCGCGTGGTGGCGTAATTGATGAGGTGGCACTCTATGAGGCAATTCAGTCCGGACAGGTTGCCGGTGCGGCACTTGATGTGTTCGAAAAGGAACCGCCCGATGACTTTAAACTTTTCTCCCTGCCCCAGGTGATTGGCACACCCCATATCGGTGCCCAGACCAAAGAGGGCCAATATCGCGCCGGCATCGGAATCGCGGAGAAGGTGCGCGATGCGCTGAAGGGAGTATAAATGGCTGATGTCCGACCGTTTCCCGCTATCCGTTATAATCCCGCACGCATCAACGAAATCAACGCGGTGATAACTCAACCTTATGACAAAATCACCCCGAAAATGCAGGAGGCTTATCTTAAAAAACATCCCCACAGCTTCGTCCGACTGATTCTGCCCAAAGATGAAAATCCCTACGAGAGTTCTGCCCGCACCTGTCAGGAATGGCTCAGTACCGGTGTGCTGATTGAAGATAATATCCCCGCTTTCTATATCTTAGAGGAGGAGTTCACTGTTGACAGCCGCGCCCTGAAACGCCGGGGCTTTATCGGTGCAATCCGAGTGGAGGAGTTTGAGAAGGGCACGGTTCTGCCCCACGAGTTCACCCATTCCGGACCTAAAGTTGACCGTCTGAACCTACTGCGCGCCACCCAGAAGGACTATGAACAGATATTTCTCCTTTATCCGGATGAAAGGGACGAGATCGACCGTCTGCTCCAAACTCCTGAAACACCGCTGTTACAAGCGGTTGATGAGTATGGCGTAACTCACCGATTATGGCGAATGGTTGAACCGGCACAGGTGAATGCTCTGTACCAGTTGTTCAAAGAAAGGGTGCTCTTAATCGCGGATGGCCATCATCGTTATGAAACCGCCCTTACCTATCGCCAAGAGATGGAGAAAAAACTTTCCCTGCCGGCAAACGCCGCACTGCGCTTCAAGACCGCGGCATTTTTCAAAATCACCGACCCCGGTCTGATGATTCTGCCCACCCACCGCTTGCTCCGCACGGTAAAACTCTCCCCGCAGGATGCGCTCAAGCAACTGACTCAATTCTTTACTGTCCAGCAGGTATCGGACGAGACAGCACACTCAGCGCTGATACAAAACCAAAATCGCCACGCCTTTATAATTTACTTGGGTAAAAACCACAGTTATCTTCTAATCCTTAAAGACCACAACCTGCTGGATAGTCTATTGAAAGATAAAGCCCCGGAATACCGAAAACTGGATGTTGCCATTCTCCATCGGCTGGTAATTGAAAATGTGTTTGACATCAAGCCCGGCGATGTAGAATCTGTGGTCGCCTATGAACGTTACTGGCAGGATACCGTTAACCGTGTTGATTCTGGTGAATTTGCCTTAGCGCTGTTTTTAAACCCCACGCGTCCCGAACAGGTGCAGGCACTCGCCCAAAAATTGGAGAGGATGCCCCAGAAGTCAACTGATTTCTATCCGAAGTTGATCTCAGGTCTATTATTTATGGATGTGTCGGAACAAAAACTGCTTTAATTAAAACTGCTCTGCTCCACAATGCCGGCAAACTTGACTCCTGAATATAAACAGGCTGAAGAACGGTTTCGCCAAGCAAAAACACCGGAGGAGAAACTGCTATGTCTTGAGGAGATGCTTGCGACTATTCCTAAACACAAAGGCACTGAGAAGATGCAGGCGGATATCAAAACCAGGATTGCCAAACTACGACGGGAACTCTCCGCAGCCAAAAGCAGTGGCAAAAGAACTGACTGGTATTCGGTTGAAAAACAGGGTGCAGGACAGGTGGTAGTGTTTGGTGCACCTAACAGCGGCAAATCCGCCCTGATTAACCGGCTCACCGGTTTGGCAACCGAGGTTGCCGCTTATCCGTTTACCACCACCCGTCCACTCGCCGGTATGATGCCATTTGAAGATATCCAAATTCAACTGATTGATACACCACCAATGGTACAAGACTCACCTACCTGGCTGTTTCATATCCTACGCACCGCAGACCTGCTCTGCTGGACAATTGATTTATCCGACGACAGCGTGCTCGAAACAACCGAACAAATACAGCAACTACTGAGACAAAACAGAATCGGGTTTAACCAGGAAGATGGGTTTTCGGTAAAACCTATTATCCGGCTAGGTACAAAGGTGGATGACCAAGATGCACCGGCAAGACTTGCCGTTTTAAAAGAATTGCTGAGTGATTTGGAAATAATTTTAGTCTCGGTTGTAACCGGGCAGGGGTTAGAGCAGTTCAAATCTCGGGTCTTTGAGGAGTTAAAAATCATCCGGGTTTACACCAAAAAACCCGGCCATCCTCCTGATCTTGAAGACCCGGTTGTCCTTAAAATCGGGGCAACGGTAATTGATGCGGCATATCATTTACACAAGGATTTCGCCCGTAAACTTGCTTATGCCCGGCTCTGGAATAACTACGGCTTCTCTGGTCAACGGGTAGAAAGGCAACATATTTTGAGGGACCGGGATATCGTTGAGTTTCACATTCAGGAGGATTAGCCTAACGACCGATCACCAACCGGCAGTACCAGTCTGCTATCCCACCCCCGAAAAACAGACCAATAATTCCTCCCAGCGCAAGAAAAGGGCCAAATGGCATCTCCTGTCCCTTCTTGAATCTGCCCATCGCTCTTGCCAGTAAACCCCAAAAAACACCGGCAAAGACCGCTATCGCCAGACCAACCGTCATTCCCTTTGGTCCGGCGAAGATACCGATCATTCCCGCAAATGGAAGGTCACCCCAGCCCATCCCTTCCCTATTTTTTACCCCGAGTCGAGCAAAGGGCCGGGCAAGCACAAAGCGCCACAACGCCCAAGCAAAAAGGACAAAACCCGCGCCGATTAACCCGCCCCATAAAGCCGCTGTTATCGAAAAATCAAAGACCGGTAATAGCGCAGTTAGCAACCCGATAATTGACCCCGCCAAAGATAACTTTACCGGTAAAATTCCGTGATCAAAATCAATCCCACCAAGAACGATGAGAAAACCGATAAAAACCAGCACGCGGACTAACTGCCAGTGTAAACCAAATTGGGCATAGCTACCGACAAAGAGCAACGCCGTTATTACCTCGATAACCGGGTATCGTGGTGATATCGGCTGACCGCAGTTACGGCACCTTCCTTTGAGCAGTATGTAACTGAGTAGTGGAATATTATCATATACCCGAATTTGTCTCTTACACTTGGGACAATGAGATGGGGGGTAATTTATTGACTCACCGCGAGGAATCCGCCAGATGCAAACATTAAAAAAGCTACCGAAGACCAGCCCCAGTAGGGCAAAAATGAACCAAATCACTGCCCCTTTGGACCGGGCACCGAAACCGGTGCCTCAGGAGGCACAAATAATTTTTTCTCATTCGCCACCGCATAAGCAATTTCCGGCGCAATCAGGTTCCGGCTCAAAAGTATCTCAAGACACTGATCCATCGTCTGCATCCCATACTGGGAGCCGGTCTGCACCAATGACGGAATCTGATGAATTTTTGCCTCCCGGATCAAATTTTTGATTGCCGGAGTGGCGATTAGCACCTCCATCGCTGCAACCCTGCCTCGGCCATCACGGCGAGGTAAAAGTATCTGAGAAATTATGCCCCGAACCACGCTGGCAAACACCTGCCGAACATACTCCTGCTGGTCCGCGGGAAATACATCAATCACCCGGTCAACCGTCTCCGCAACATTATTAGTATGCAGTGTAGAAAGCACCAAATGACCGGTCTCTGCTGCGGTCAGAGCAAGGCTGATGGTCTCGAGATCTCGCATTTCACCCAACAGAATGACGTCTGGGTCTTCACGTAGACAGGCGCGCAATGCAGAAGCAAATGACTGGGAATGGGTACCGATCTCCCTCTGGCTAATAAGACAGTTGTGCGGCTGGAAGATGTACTCAATCGGATCCTCAATGGTAATTATCCGCACTGCCCGCTCCTGGTCAATCAGGTCAATCATGCTGGCAAGGGTTGTTGACTTCCCGCACCCGGTTGGTCCGGTAACCAAAACCAATCCAGAGTGGCACCTTGTTAACTCGGCGACCGAGGAAGGTGCTGGTAATTCCTCAAGTGTCCTGATTTTTGCCGGGATAATCCGGAAAGCCGCACCCACCCCGTTCAGGTCCAAAAACACATTAACCCTTGCCCTGACCCGCTCCGGAGTAATATATTCCAAAGTCAGTGACTCAGGTAAAACTCGCCGGGTCGCATTCCCCCAGGTATATGAAAGGTCGATCTCCCTTTTCCGTTCTACTGCGTCCCGCTGTTCATCGTTCAAAATAGAATATACCAGCGCCTCTGCATCCTCACCACTCAGTGCTGGTCCTGGAATTTTTTTTAACCGGCCGTTAACCCGGATGACCGGAGAATTTCCTGCGGTTATGTGTAAGTCTGACGCACCATACTTTGCCGCATAACGTAACAGCTCATCAATATTCATTCACGGTAATGAGAACTATCACCCACGCTCATTTCCACGATCAAGTGCTCGGGTAAATTACCCCTCCGGATTAATAATGTGCGGAATGATAAATATCATCAGATCGCTCTTCGTCCGCTCAATCGAGGTCTTCTTAAATAGATGGCCAAGAAATGGAATGTCGCCAAGTAACGGAATTTTACCGACATTTTTCGTCTCTTCATCCTTCACCAGTCCCCCGATTACTACTACCTCACCCTCTGCAACCTTGACCTGTGTCTCTGCTTCACGCTTTGCCACTATCGGTTGTCGGTCATCTGCCGAACCGACCCAGCCGGTGATCGCAGAAACCGATGGTTTCACGTTCATTGTAATCATTCCGTCAGAAGTTACATGTGGGGTAACCTCCATTTTTATCGGAATCGACCGTGTCCGCCAAGTATAAGTAATTTCACCGGTATTCGGATCCTTATTAACCTCACGAATCGGTACATCCAGTCCCATACTCACCGATGCGGTTTGATTATCCAGTGTGACTGTCCTCGGATTGGCAAGTACCCGCGACCTGCCTCGGGACATCACCAACTCAATAGCCGCGGTAAATTGAGAAAAGGAAATCTTGCCGACCAGCATCTCCTTGATAATGACAGGAACAGCCACTTCATCACCAATCTCGGGTAACTCGGTGCTGAATGATGCAACCGGTGTCCAGTCAATTCCGAACCGGTCTTGGGATGAACGGGTAGTTTCAATAAACTTCGCCTCAATAGCAATTTGGGCCATCGGACGGTCTAACTCCGCAATTACCTTCGCCACCTCTTCTAATGCTTCGGGAACATCACTTACCACTAACACCGCACTCCGTTCCATACCACCGCCCTTGGTCCCCACCCGGCGGAACCCTTGAACCGCCTCTCCTAACGGTGACAGCGTCTTCTTAATCGCCTTAAGTGCGTCATCGGCCTCAACATAATCCAAATTAAATACCCGCGTCTGTAGCTCTCCGTACATCTCCTTCTTCAAGGGCTTCACAATCAACACACCGGTTCGATCCTCCACCATATTACACCCCGCGGCTTTCACCAGCGCTTCCAGACCAGACCGCAACGGTACCTCATTCAATCTCACGCTGACTACTGACTTTACATCCTGGGTTACCATCAGGTTAAGGTCGAACTGGCGAGCAAGCATCCGTAAAACGCTGGTAACCTCAGCATCCTGAACTAAAAGTGTCAGGGACGGCTTTCCGCTGAACTGGTCTTCCGGCATCGGCGCCGGTGGTGGCGGTAGTGGTTGTGTGCCAACCTGAACCGCAATCACCCCGTTCTCATTAGTAACTTTATGACGCATCATATTTTTGAGCATAATGGTCGCCCGTACTCCATTTATCGCCTCACTCGGCTTAACTGTTACTGCGGTTACCGGATAGTAAGAAGAAACAATCCTTTCCTGTGTCAGCCGTGCACTCGCATCCATAATGTCAATCACAATAGCCGGCGGATCCTGGGTAACAAACGAACTAATATTGGGATTGCCAATGCACGCGATCGACACTCGCACCCCATCCAGCAGTTTATCTACCGCGACATCCTTAACGACTACTTGTGCCTGAATAATACCTGCGGCGAAAAGAGAAAAAATTACTGCGACAAAAACTGTTTTTGTGTTTTTCATACTTTACTCCCCCAATATCAAAGTAAACGTCCTACCACCCTGTTCCAGCGTTACCCGGTCGGGTTCAATACTTACCACCTTTTTACCACTGATTAAATCACCAGCTTGGACTATCTGGTCATTGATTAGGGCACTACCACCATCACTGGTTACTGTGATTGCCCTAAGATTAAGATTAGCGACCTCACTCATCAGCATCCAGTCACGCACGAATGGATCACTACCCCATTCAATCGGTTCGGTATAAACCGGCGAGGAAAAGTCCTTCGGCGTGGTCAGCGGTGCTACCGCCTCTTGAACCCTCGATTTCAATTTGGCTGCCTTACCTTTAGCCCGTCTCGTAACCTCGGTTGTCACTTCATTTGTAATAATCTGAGGGGCAACTGAAGGTTTTGATCGAACCAGGGTAACGACCGCCAGCACCGCCACTACCAGTGCTAAAATTACTAAAAATCTCTGCCTCACAACACTCCTTTCTCTTTTTTAAATTCTTCCACTTTTCCTAGTAAAATAACTCATTGGCAATAGACTCTCTCCCACCCTGATCGTAGTACGACGTCCAAATGCCTCTACCTCGATCCGGTCGGACTGAATTGCTACAATTTTTCTTCCCATTACCACATCACCAACTCGAACCCGGCGACTATCGATCAGGGCATAACTCTCGTCCCCTAACGAGACTATCGCCTTAACTACATAGTAAGTACCCTTCCTTCCGGTTTTTCTTTTGCCCCGACGACTACGCGCATACTTCAGCATCCGCTTTCTCTCCCGTTCCCGCCGCTTCAACTCTTTTCTTCTTCGCTTCTCCTCTTGGCGGATACGCTTTCGTTCTGCCGCACGCTCCTCTTTGGTCTTTGCTTTAACCCTGCCTGCTGTTTTGCCCGCGCTGCGTCCCCGAGATTTTGATTGCTCGGTGGCTGAAGCCGATTCTGTCTGCGTGGTCTTTTTCTTTGAACTAGCTGAACTGGCTTTCGGCTTACGTAAAAAGAGCACGGCCCCCAGCACTACCATCGCGACGACAACAACCAAAATAATAATTCGTCTCACAAACCTCTCCTGCCCGCCAGACTGGACGCATAGATATTAACCAGCATCTTAGCCTCGACCTCTGGCCGGATATCCTCACGAGCATTGATATCAAAATCAGGAACGCGCACGAAATATGGGTACTGTGCAAGACCCTCAACAAACCGGCCGATATCCAAGTACCGTCCCTGAACCGTTACCATAAACGGTACCGGCCGAACTTGGGCACTCGGCCCCTCCTCTTCCAAAAGCGTATCCAAACCGGGGGGAGCGACCTCTAAAAAACGTACCCGCTGGCGCTCTGCCTCCTGTGCCAGCTGCCGGAAAAGTCCCAGCATCTCTGAACGGGGAACGACCCGCTCCCAGATGCCGGCTATCTCCATCCCCAACTGCTCTTTCTTCGCTCTTAATTTGGGCATCTGGGCAATCCGTGCCTTGGTTTCATCCAGTTGTTTCTGCAACTCCTTTATCTCAGCAACAGTTTTCTGCCGGGCATTTAACCTTGGCTGATAAAGCAGAAACCAAAAGCCGATCCCCAAAACGACATAAATAACTATTCCGATGAGAACTACCCTTCTTTCAATTAGTTTCATAGTCTACTCCGTAACACACTGGATTTCAAATTCCAGAACCGTCTCACCCTGCAGGCTACTACGGTTCTTGGAAACTAACTGCACCTGCTTAAAAAGTGGACTGCGCTCGAGGTCGATTAAAAACTGTGCCAAGTCGACATCTAAAAGATGTGGCTCGCCACTGACCACACCGGTCAACTTGATATTCGTCCGGTTACTCAGGGTAAATGTGTTCAGTTGGATATTCAAAGGAACTATCGTTGATACCTTTGCCATCACCGGTACTGCCGGCATAACCTCGCCAACAACACCCGTCAATGCCCGCTGTCTTGCCTCTAAATCGGCAATCTCCTTTTCCAATTCAAAATAGGTCCGATTCTGTTCCTCAGTCGCCTTAATCTCGTTTCTCAATCGCATAACCGCAGCCCGGGAAATTCCTGACCAACCCGCAACCAAGATATAACCCAGTATCAGCAACCCCGCCCAGAATATCCCACCAACCGTCATCATCCTGATGTCCCGGGCAATGTACTGACCGGCTTTCATCTCCACCGGTAACAGATCAACCGCGGTATGGTCATAATACAACCCGAGTGCCGCTACCAGCCGGTGACCGATTTCCTCCTCTGGTGTCACTCCTCTCTTATACAATCCAAAATCCTTGAACGGATCGAAGACCTCGGTTGGTATGCCCAGACTTGTCTGGAGATACTCCCTTAACCCTTTCAATGCCGCGGTTCCACCGCAGATCAGTAGCCGATCGATCTTCTGTTCTCCGAACTCCCGGCGGTAATAATCAAGGGAACGGTTGACTTCGGCAATAAATCGCTCTAAAGCCGGCCGCTGGAGTATCGACAGCCGTTTGATCATAATCCCGGAAGGCAAACGCTCTGTGGAATCCTCCGGTGGAATACCGTACTTTCGCTTTAGTTCCTCTGCGTCATAGGCATCCAGCGCCAACTGACCTTCTTCAGTAGTGATAGCCACGGTCATTGCTTCAGTAATCGCATTCCCGGCGGCAGTAACAGTACGTGCCAAATCCAGCCGCTCTCCTTTCATAAATACCATATCGGTAAATTCCGCCCCGATGTCCAAAAGACAGATCGTCTCATCAGGCTTTACCCGCCCGAATTTCCTTGCTGCCGCGTGTAGGGTAAAGGGCACAACACTGATCGCTGAAGGTTCTAACCCTGCCTTACGCAAGGTGGAGATGTGATCGGAAACAATATCCTTGCGCGCAGCAATAACCATCACATTGTCTTTGATTGCTCCCGCCTCGCGTACCGGTCCAAGGGTCTTAAAGTCAAAAATCGCCTCATCCAGTGTAAATGGGGAATATTTGTCCAAACGCAGTAGTATCGCATCCTTGAGTTCTCGACGGTTCATTTTGGGGAACGGTGCCTGACGTACACTCACCGAGGGGCCGGAAACGAAGGTATAAACCTCCCGTGGCCGATAATCCTTGATCAGCTCCCGCAAAATGGAGGGCACATCAAAAGCCTCGCCGATCTCTTTCAAGCCGTAATCTAAAACCCTACCACCCTCCAGTTTGACAAATTTCACCGAATTGGAGCCGATATCAATACACAGGGTGCCTTTACCACCCCCGCCAAAGACTTTAGTTGCCAATTTGCCTCCTTATGTCAAAATCTCATCGCGGCCGGACATTAAATTCCGAGCCATCGCTAAATCGCAATCTAAACAACTCATTAAAGATGTTTCTTTTGTCACCACCGGTAGGTGTCTTGGTAAAGTTGTAAAAACTGAATTCAACGATCTCTTCGCTGTTCGGTTGAACGACCAAAAACGAGGGCATAATGTTAAAGGAATCTCCCTTTCCCGGTCGCGGATTATATTCCCATTGTCGCTGCTCGTGATTGCGGATGTACAGCCAGGTCATATACGCACTATCCGGAGCATCCTGAAACTTAATCCATCTCACGGTATCAGGATCACCGCCCGGGTTTACTATTTTTATGGTAAAGCCGGAACTGTCACCGGAAAGTACCGGTGCCCCGACTATCTGCAGGTAGTTCCGAAAAGACTTGGTAAAACGAAAATCAATAATTGACTTACTCCGCGGCACAATAGTAATCCACTTAACAATTGAATCACCACCCGGGCGCTTCGCGGTAATCTTGTGATGTCCGACCGGAATAGGACCATGTGTCGCGGGCGTAAATTCATAATAACCACCTGCATCTGGCCGGGTGAAATAGACGGTCCCGTTTGGTAAATACAGATAAACCCCCACGGTTGGGGCCTTCTCGCCCGGAGGATTGTTTTCTGCATCAGTAATATTACCGGTGATGGTGTTGTTCGTCAAATGGGGAATTGAATCAACTACTCTCATCGTCATTGGAAACTTGCCGTTGCCCAGAGTTGCGATTGTTCCGGTGACTGAGTTGTAAGTGTACGGATTTCCCCAAGCATCAAACTGATAGCCGATGGAATCTTGGAGAAGCTCGCGCCGGAGATAAGGACCATGCCAGTTGGGAGAATTGGTAGTATTTTCCACCAGTTCCCGTAAATCATTGGGCAATCTCATCATATCACCAAAAAAGCCAAAATCAATCCGATGACCATTAGCAGTAATCTCTGGATTACCCACCATTGCATTCACCAACTCCCGCATCTCCTTGGTTGTCTGGTCAAACAGAGAACGGTCCCGGGTTGCATCAATCGTACGTAGTGCCACTGTGCTTAAAATCCCGATGATCAGCAAAACCACTAAAAGTTCCATCAGGGTAAACCCATTGAACGGCTTTTTCATATTACACCTCACGGGTTATTCCAATCTAAATTTAATCTAACCTCAATACCTCGCGCCCCAGCGCGCGGGAAAACCACCACATTCTTTACAACGGTATCACACCGTGGTGGCGGCGGATAATAATACCAGAACATAACCCTGAGTATTTGAACTCCCTGCGGGACATCCCGGAACTCAAACATTCCGTTACTTCCGGCTGCCGGGGTATAAGAATCCCGGTATAAAACACCCTGGCGTGGATACTCTAACTGCACTACCAGACGGGGTAAAAGTGTATCCGGTGGGGGTACCCCTCGCTGATCCAGAACGATTCCGGTAACCAAATTGTGGAGTAAATCATTTAAACTGTAACCCAGCGGTCTTGTTAGCCATTTCTGCCGGTCGACTAAACCTCCTCCACCATAACTCCTTAGGAAAAGACTGTCTCGGCTAAAAATTATCGTGTCCCCCCAACCATCTATACGATAGCCCTCTGGCGACTCCGAAAACGTTGATTTGATATAAGGTCCGCGCCAGCGACTGCTCTCCGGGGGAGTTACCCAACTGGGCTTGGTGGTAAGGTCACTCAGGCTCCTCGGCAAAGCTCCCATATCACCGACAAAGCCGAAATCCGCTCTCATCCCTTCGACAACATAATCCGGGTCACCGCTAATAACTTTGGCAAGGCGGTCGAGTTTCTGTCGGGTCTGCTCAAATCTACCCCGTTCTAAGGTAACATCCCAGGTTCGAATCGCCGCGGTAAGAATCAGGCTGAGAATCATAATCACAACCAGCAGTTCAATCAGGGTTAGCCCGCTATCCTTGCCATTGCTTTTCACTCTCCCCCCCTTAAAATCTGACTCTTATGTCATCATTTTTTACTGCGCCGGGCTGACCCCAGAAAAGTCCGTCTGGCCCAGCACTCACCAAACCTACTGTCTCGTTATTTTCCACCAAGAAGCGATATTCGGTTCCCCAGGCATCATATAGATAACCCATCTGCCCATCCTCACGGATATAAGGTCCGTTCCATCCCCGTTTGATGTAGGGATCCCAAGCTGGCAGCGTCTCCTTTCCCACATACATCCTTGGAGCATACATACCCTCAAACGGATTTCTGGTTGCCAGTTCCACCAGATCCCGCGGCAACCTGCCGACATCCTGTTTAAATCCGTACCCTGCGATCTCGCCACCGACGCGCAGGTCTGGATTACCCATAATCGCTTCGCGGAGCACATTCATCTCCTGCTGAGTTACAGTGCGCCGGGCATTGGTTGCGACCCGGGAGATCATCGTCGGTACAAGAAAGGCAAGGAGAATTCCCAGAACAGAAATGACCACCAGCAGTTCAACCAGGGTAAACCCCTGCGTGTACCCAAAACCGCTGGGCATAATGTTAATTATAGATTTATTACAACCCATTGTCAACTGTTTTCGTCTCATAATTTACCCACCTTTAATTGTGCAAGACAAAAATCACCGCATCGCCATCTGGGGTGAAATCCCGGATTGAACAACCGCTATGGTCAATACCCAAAAGTCCATAATTGGTCGGGTACGCCGAACCAGGGGGGTCATACACCTTATAAATTATGTTTCCTGGGTCATAACCGTAAACATCATTGGGACCATACTCATCTTTGTTGGCAACCTCGGTAATATCATCGTAATCCTCAGGATTGAATTCATCTGGGTCCATCTCTTTGCCGTTCCAAGGGTTGGTGGGCAACTTCCCTATTCTAACATCATACTCCCCCCCGGGGAACACACAGCCATAACCATCCTCATAAAAGTCTTCTGCATAATAGCCAAACTCCTGGTGAAAGATCTCAATTGCAGTTTGCACATTGTGCAGATTAATTTTCATCGCCGCTATCCTCGCCTGTTGTCTGATACCCGCAAACCGCGGTACGGACATTCCCATCAGCACCCCTAGAATTAAGATAACCACCAACAACTCCACGAGCGTGAAACCTTTATTTTGCTTAAACATTAACAGGCTCCTTTAACTAATGATAAAGATTTTCCCTATCGCTGTCAAGTTTAATCTGCTCACCTCTCTCCGGTTATCGCGAACGAAATGCTTATCTTTTAGCCGTAAGCCTAATACCCGTTCCTAACTTACTCCTTGTAGATAAATCGCTATTGACTTTTGAACAGTCTGTTTACCCTTGCCTTTTTCTTGCTAATAAAGAACCGCTCTTTTTGCATTTACGCCGATCTGTGATTATACTCCGCTATGCCTATTAACACTGACATAAGTTCTGCTCGCTTCACCCGGCGGGTTGGACTCTTCACTATCGGCACTCTGATCTCCCGGCTTCTCGGTGTCGTGCGCGAGTCGGTCTTTGCCTATCTCTTCGGCGCCGGCGTCACCACCGACGCATTTAATGTCGCCTTCCGCATTCCCAACCTCTTCCGCGACCTTTTTGCTGAAAGTGCTCTATCCGCAGCGTTTATCCCAACCTTTGTCCAGAGCCTGCGACAGGGGGACGAAAAGAAAACCTGGTATTTTGCCGCGAATACGTTCAACGCCATCCTGCTTGTTATCACCACCTTAGTTATCGCGGGCATCATCTTTGCGCCCTATATTGTCAAACTGGTTGCCTGGGGGTATCGGCCTGATTTCGAAAAACTTTCTCTCACCATCACCCTCACCAGAATTATGTTTCCCTTCCTTTTATTTGTTGCCCTTGCTGCTTGGGCAATGGGCATCCTTAACGCTTCTGGCAGTTTCTTTACTCCAGCGGTGGCTCCAGCAGCATTCAACATCCTATCCGCACTCTTTCCCCTTGCCACCTACTCCATCTTTACTAAACTCGGACACCCTGAGATTCTCGCCATGGCTTACGGCGTTACTATCGGTGCGGTTTGCCAGTTTTTAATCCAGTTACCCCGAGTACGTGCCTTTGGCTTTCGCTACACTTTGGCATTGGATTTTCGCGACCCACAACTGCGTCAAGTTTTTCGCCGCTGGCTACCGATGCTATTAGGACTTGCCACCTGGCAGGTCAACTTTTTGATCAACACCTTTTTATTAACCTTCCTGCCCACGGGTTCAATAACCTGGGTCAGTTACGCCTACCGGATTCAGCACCTGCCTGCCGGACTTTTCGGCGTGGCGATCGGCACGGTCGCTCTTGCACAACTGACTCACACCGCCACGGACAAAATTGACCCCGACCAATTTAATCACGGATTAAATCTGGTTGCCGTGCTCACGATACCTGCGGCGGTGCTTCTCCTTGTCCTTGCCCAACCTCTTGTTCGACTGCTCTATGAACACGGCCGGTTCACTCCGCTTGACACCCGCCTTACCGCCCAGGCGCTCGCTCTATACTCTTTAGGCATTTTCCCGGCGGCAGCGACCCGAAACTGTGCGAGCGGTTTTTATGCTACCGGCGACACCCGAACCCCAACCGTAGTTGCCATAATCGTCGTCACCGCTAACATCCTGATCAACCTCTTTCTAATGCGGATTATCGGTTTTCGCTCCTTCCCCCTTACTGCTTCGCTAACCCAGTTTTTGAACTTCGTACTACTCTATCTCCTACTCACGCGCAGTCAACCAGAACTTTTTCGCCGCCACACGACCTCAGTTTTTTTCCGTACCCTGATTGCCGCGTTGATTGCCGGCATTGCTACCGCACTTATCGCCCACACCTTTGAACAACTCCCTTTTCCGACCCACTTCCCTCTAAAACTCTTAGAACTGCTCGTAACAGGCACAATCGGCATTTTCCTCTACTATGTCCTTGCCCGTCTTTTGAAGATAAAAGAGGTCAGCGCGGTCGCGCTTGCCTTCTTTCAGCGGCTGGGTCAAGGCTGAAACTGCCTCCTCACCACCGTTTAGCCATCTGATGATGAAATTGGTTGATAAGAATTATTTTTTCGCTAAAATGATAATACTATGCCGATAAAATACTACACGCCGAAAAGATACCAGGCACCGGTGCTCATCGCCTGCTGGCCCGGAATGGGGCATGTTGGCATTCTTGCCGCCAGTTATCTGCGGATGAAACTCCATGGCGAACCCTATGCGGAAATTGACGCCACCCCTTATTTCCTGCCTGATGCAATTGAGGTTGAAGATGGCATCGGCACCATCCCACACCCGCCCCGTCAAATAATCTTCTATGTTAATGAACCACCGCTGTTCATCTTTGAAGGCGAAGCACAGATTGGCGGTGAACCGGGAATAAGAATTGCCAGTGAACTCCTTGACATCGCCCAGGGAGCCGGTGTCGACACAGTATTTACCGGTGCTGCGTTTGCCACCCCAATGAGTTACCGCCACCCGACCCAGGTCTTCGGGGTCGCCACCGATTCCGCCCTGCGCCAGCGGTTTATCAACCTCGGTATTGAGCCTTTAAAAGAGGGCAGGATCTCCGGCCTCAACGGCCTTTTGCTCGGACTTGCCAAATCCCGGGCTATCCCGGCTGCCAGTTTCCTTGCCACTATGCCCCAGTACGCAATTGAAGCCCCCAACCCAAAAGCCTCCAAAGCAATCATTGATGTCTTCTGCAAGATCCTAAACACCACAATTGACACCACCGAACTTGACGAACGGATCCGCGAAGCCGACCGGATGATGGGCGAATTTGAACGTCGGGTTGCTGCAGCGCTTGATACCCTGCGCCGCTCCCCTGAACCCGCTGATGAACACGAACCCGGCGAAGAAACGCCGCCGTCAGAACAACCCGAACCTCACGAACTGATGGCTCATATTGAAAAACTGTTTGAAGAGGCACAGCGCGACCGTTCTAAGGCAAAAGAACTCAAAGAGGAACTGGACCGTTGGGGACTTTTCCCGCTCTATGAAGACCGATTCCTTGATCTGTTTGATAAGAAAAAAAACCAAGAATAAAACCGGTTGATGCGATCGGTCAGGGCGATCCTCGATGAGTTCTTCTCCCGTTACCTGGACTGCGACCTTACCAAAGTCAGCCCAGGCACGGTAGTTGTTGCCCCCTCGGACCGACGTGATCAGCCCGAGATCAACTACCACAACACCTTTGCCCTTTACCTGATTGCCACCGGCAACCGCTGTATCATCTCGGTCCAGCACAAACTGGAAATCCCAGTCCGCAACCAGACCAACAGAATGTCACTCGGCGAATTCCATACTCCGCAGGGACAACAGCAACTCCTCAATGTAGTTGCTCACACACTCGGACTAAAACATCGCCTTGCCAGCGTATCCGGTCCAATCCTCTTTGTCACCACGACCTGTTTTCGTCTTCACAACCTTCATCCCTGCCGCCAGATATCCATTGCTGACATACCGCTCCTCTCCGCAGTTGGACTTTACGGCAGTTACCTTGACCATAGCATTAAAGAAGGCACCTGCTATGCCGCTTTTGGCAAAGACCAGCCAGTTTCAGTTGCCGGCACCTGGCAGGTTCCACACTTAGACAAGGAGGTTGCGGAAATGTGCGTTCCGGGCACCATCCCTGCTAAACGTCGAGAAGGTTACGGCAAAACCGCGCTCTCCTATGCTACCCAGGCGGTCTTGCAGCAAAACAAAATTCCGGTCTACATTACCTCAGAACGCAACATCGCCTCGATCGCAACCGCCCGTGCGGTCGGATTCCAGTCCTATGGCTGGCAGTTCCGGGTCGAAATCGTCTCTGAACCTGAGACCTGAAAAAACGCCATCACTACCACACATACAATTGCTCAAATTACCGCCACTACTGCCCTTCCACCAATCAGTATGACAACCCTTACCGATGCCCAAAACTAAACCCCGCTGAAAACCAAGGCAAAGACAACTTCAACTGCTCCCATCAATAGGATGACAAAAACCAACCCCAAAACCAAACTTCCAACCGCAACACCAACCCTAAATATAACCCCCTTCAAAACGATATCTACCACCGTCCTCTATACTGCCCGGTGGGTTAAGATAAAAAAATTAATATAACATAAACAAAATCAAAGACTTAAAAACAAAATAACCAATCAAAACAGTCCTTTAATGTATGCTTATAAATAGATATTATTAGTGTTCTGTGCGTTTGGTAAACAAACCCATTTGCTTTGGGTTTATAACAAAGTTGGAATTTGCCTTATAAAATTATAAAAAAGTGCCTGACAGTTTACGGCTCAGAAAAACAAAAATATTTTGAAAACTGAATTAGTTAAACCTGTTGACAAACTGCCTGGGTTTAAGTATAATGTAAACGAAGGGGGAAGGAGCACAAGAGGTAAGTAAGATTTTATTTTAAAAAGAAGGAGGAAAAGAATGATAAAATTATTATCAGTAATTTTGGTCGTGATGGCTGGTTTTATCTTTGCCACCGACCTGCCAATGCAACCCAGGGCTGAAATTGGGTTTCAGGATGGCGTGCCGATGTTCCTCAACTATCAGGGCTACTTGACCGACCCAACTGGCAACCCGATTAATGCCAATGTGTCAATGGGCATCGGTATTTATGATTCGGAAAACGGCGGGAACCTGCTTAAACAGTGGATACTCAATCCGGTTTCAGTCCAGCAGGGAATTTTTAACCTCAAACTGCAACTTGCCGAGGCGGACACCACGATTTTCCGGCTTGGCTTGCGCCGCTGGTTTCAATTAACGGTTAATAGCCAGGTGCTTTTACCCCGCACTGAGATCACCTCAATGCCCTACAGCATCCAATCGGCAAGAGCGGACAATGCGGATATGCTTGATGGCAGACATGCCCACCAGTTCATCTATAATCAGAATAACCTGCAGGGCAGTGCCAACTTCTACATCTCAGGAAACGGTTGGGCACAGGGGCAGTTTGCCGCTTATGCTAGTGGCGTCACGGGCAGTGCTGCACTCTACGGTCAATCAAACAGCAACAGCAACGCCGGGGTCTTCGGCAGAGTTCAGGGTGATTCCAACTTCGGTGTCCGGGGACACAACTCCCACTTAAAAGGAACCGCGATCGGTGGCAGTGGTAATAACGACCCCTTAGTCTATTTAACCAGTGGTTCTGGGGGCACATTTTCTGCTAAGGATTTTGGACTTTTCGGCTATGCCAGCAGTGCCACCGGTACCGGTGTTGCCTCAATGGGCAATGGCATTCAGGATACGGTCTATACCCTTGCCAGTGGTTGTGGGGGTGCGTTCAATGGTTCAACCATCGGCGTTTATGGTCTGGCACGAAATTTAACCGGCAACCGGGGCGGTGGTTATTTTCGCACCTATGGCACCGGAACCGATACCGTGTATGCCTATATCGCCTATCATCACGCCGGGACCAGATACGGCATCCTCAGTGACGGGAATAAATCAACAATTATGAACACCCGCGCGGGCAAACGGGTACTTTTTGCTCCGGAATCACCCCAGCCCTACTTTGAGGACTTTGGCTCTGCCCGGCTGGTGAATGGCCATTGCCGGGTCAATCTTGATCCACTGTTTCTGGACTGTGTCGCGGTAACTCAAGACCGGCCTCTACTGGTGTTCGTAACCCTGGCCGATGAGTGTAATGGTGTCTATGTCAAAACTGACGCCACCGGTTTTGATGTCTATGAACTGCAGAATGGCAAATCCAGCGCGGGATTTTTCTACCGGGTGATCGGACTGAGAAAAGGTGATGAGCACCTGCGTTTTCCAGTTGCACCCGAAGCACCTGCGGACCTGGCGGTGCCGGCGGTAAAGGCAACTCAACCCAGCGCACCCCCGGTCCGGTAACTCTGAAAACCGGGAACGGAGGTGGAAGATGAATAATAACATCCGGCGCTCGACACTTTCAATAATCCTTATAGGATTAACCGCGCTATCAGCACAGAATTACCGCCTGCCCGAATGGGTAATTGATGCCGGCGGGGTGAAAGCCACCAGTGGTAGTTATATCGGTTACGGCAGTTTTCATCAAACTACGATTGGCTATGCCACTGGTGGTAATTACCGTGCCTGGATCGGCTTCTGGCATCCGCGACCGCAAAGCGGTCCAAAACACGATGTCGCCGCGGTACGAATCCTCGCTCCGCTCGGTGTAGTTGACACCATCAATCCGGTAACTCCGAAAGCAGAGGTGGCAAATCTGGGCAGTGTCAGCGAAATGTTCTCGGTGGTGTTTTCTATAAAAAGGGGAAATACCACTGTCTATCAGAATCCGAAAGTGGTAACGGTTGATGCGGGACGGACTGCTCTTGTAACATTCCAGAGTTATCGACTGCGCAACCTGGGCGCACACACTGCGCGCTGTTCGGTATATTTAGCAACTGATACCAATCCAAGCAATGATACGGTAGCCGCGGTCTTTAAGGTCCTCGATCGTCCTAACTGGCCTGAAGGTTGGCGTGAGGTCGAACCGGCTCCTGCTTATCCCAGTGGCCGAGCGGTTCGCGGTGGCGGGTTTATCGTTGCTGACCCGGTTACTGACATGATTTATATTGCCAAGGGCAACAAATCTGCCGATTTTTACCGGTATAACCCATTGAATAACACCTGGGACTCACTTCCTCACTGGCCCGACGGCAGAGAGGGGAAAAAACCGGGCAAGGGTGCCACCGCCTGCTCTGATCACAATGGCTATATCTATGCGCTCAAAGGCAATAACACCAGCGGTTTCTGGCGCCATAACTGCTACAACAATGAATGGGAGCAGTTACCAGATGTACCTGGGATACGTAAGGTTAAGGTCGGTTGTGACATGGAGTGTGTCAACGACATGGGGGTTCGTTATATCTATCTCCTTAAAGGTCCAAGAAATGAGTTCTACCGCTACAACATCCTTCGTCAGGAATGGGAAGAGTTGCCCACTGCACCTGGTTTGAGAAAATGGGCGCAGGGCTCCTGGTTGGTTTCCGACGGCGAGGCGAGTCTATTTGCGCACAAAGGCAAGTATCATGAGTTCTACTGCTACGATCTGCTACTGGGTGCCTGGCAGATGACCCCGCTTACCGGAATGCCGGTTAGTAGCCCGACGATGCTGACTCGTAAACGCTCAAAAGATGGTGGCTCTGCAACCTGGGCGTTTAACTCAATTCTTGCGCTCAAGGGCGGCAACACCTCAGAATTCTGGCGATACTTCCCTGAGGGTGACTCCTGGATTGAACTGGACACCATCCCCACTGTTGGCACAACCGGAGTTAAGAAAAGGGTCAAAGACGGTGGTGACATCACCTGCTGGCGGAATGGAGTTCTGTTTGCACTAAAAGGCAATAAAACCTGTGAAGTTTGGCGTTATGTGCCCGGTACTGGTATTGCCAGTCCACTGCCAACTGAACGTTCCGCAGTTGCCGGTACTACCGGTAAACTCAACTTGGGTTATCTCCATATTCCGAATCCCGCCCGTAACCGAAGGCTAAAGATCAATTACTCACTCGGTACAGCCAAAGCCGGCGACCTGACAATTTTTGATGCCGCGGGGAGAACGATCTACACACGGCGCATCGTAGCACCGGAAGGCACAATTGAACTCGCTCCGCGATTAGTCAGTAACGGTGTTTATTTCGTCCGGTTGGCAAGTGAAAAGCAGGTCTTAACCGCAAAGGTGGTTGTCAGTCCTTAAGTTTACATCTGTATTGCCTTCAGGTCTTCAGCCGGTGTCGTAAGCGGCATAATGTTAAAGCGCTCCTGAAGTGCCTGCACCAGTGTCGGAGTCAGAAACGCGGGTAGCGAAGGTCCGAGCCGGATATCTCTGATTCCGAGGTAAAGCAGGGTCAAAAGCACCGCCACCGCTTTCTGTTCATACCAGGAAAGGATAAAAGATACCGGCAACTCGTTCGGACTCACTCCCAGTTTACTGCTTAAGGTGAGGACAAACTGAATTACCGAATAACTGTCATTACACTGCCCGGCATCTAACAACCGGGGTAGACTCTCAATTGTTCCAAACTCCAGTTTATTAAACCGATATTTACCGCAAGCCATCGTTATCATTATGCAGTCACCCGGCACCATCTGGGCAAAATCAGTATAATAATTCCTGCCTGGCTTGGCACCATCACAGCCGCCGATCACAAAGATGTGCTTGAGCTTCTGAGTCTGAAGCATCTCAATAATCAACTCCACCTGAGACAAAAGGGTAGCCCGGGCAAACCCAACCGTAATATAATGATCCAGCCCCTCGGTAGTAAATCCCGGCTGTTTCAGCGCCGTCTCGATTACCGGTGAAAAATCATCTCTTGTGACATGCTTGACCCCGGGCCAGGCAACCAAACCGGAAGTAAAAATTCTTGACTTGTAACTCTCCTGGGGCCGCTGTAAACAGTTAGTAGTCATCAAAATCGCGCCCGGAAAAAGTGGAAACTCACGCTGCTGATTCTGCCAGGCAGAACCGAAGTTACCGACCAGATGTTTATAAGCCTTCAACTTTGGATAGCCGTGCGCCGGCAACATCTCACCATGGGTATAGACATTGATATTTTTATCCTTTGTCTGCTCCAGTAGCGCTGTCAGATCCCGCAGGTCATGTCCAGAAACGCATATCGCCTTACCCCGCACCGGCGTCACACGCACCCGTGTCGGCACCGGTTCACCGTAGGCACTGGTGTTTGCCCCATCCAGTAGTTCCATCACCTTCAGGTTCAACTCCCCGACGCTCAGCGACCGATTGAAAAGTTCTTCGGTATCAAATCTCTCTCCCGCCAAATAGTCCAAGAGTTCGTGAAACTGAGCATAGATGCTTTCATCCTCCCTGCCTAAGATTGCGGCGTGGTCGGTGTAAGCTGCTGCCCCTTTTAAACCGAAAAGGATTAAATCCATAAGGTCCGCTATATTATCACCAAAGGACTCGTGTCGTTTAACGATACCCACCGCCTTTCCCTGTGCCACAAGTCCGTCAATATCCGGCTTTGGCTCCCACCTGGCTGGTCCGGTTAATCTTTCCGGTTTTCTGGTTTTTTTGGTACAGGCATCTTGATAAAGTTTTTCCGCCTTTACCTTTAACTCATAAGCACGGTCGAGCATCATCTTAAGTCGCTCAGGATCAAAATTGACATTCGTAATTGTGGAAAATAACGTCTCAACCGTAAAGTGGTTGATCTCCTGGTCCGTAGCCCCTAGTTGCCGCGCCCGGTGCGCATACTGGGCAATACCTTTGACCGCATAGATCAGGAGATCCTGCAGATTCGCGGCAACCGGTTCTTTACCGCACACCCCCTGAACCGTGCAACCGGTTCCTTTCGCGGTCTGTTCACACTGGTAACAGAACATCTCCATATAACTACTCCTTAATTCTACCATCGATTCTAATAGTAAACTCGGTTAACGGTATATTCTTACCGCTCAATTTCAGCGCCTCCCGGACAATCGCCATCAGCCCGAAACAGCAGGGTACTTCCATATGCAGCACAGTCAGCGCAATTATTTTATTCTCCTGCAATATCCTGGTCAACTTCTCCACATAGAACTGGGCATCATCCAGTTTCGGACAGCAGACTAACAGCACCTTACCCTTTAAGAAACACTCGTGAAAATCCGGCTGGGCAAAACCGACGCAGTCCGCAGCAATGACCAGCTGACCGTTGTTAAAATAAGGGGCATTCACCGGTACCAGCATCAGTTGCACCGGCCAGTTGCTAAGCCGGGATGGTCGCGTGTCCCGGATCTCCTCGGCATCTACTGCTGACGTCATACTCTGCACCGCGGTCCCCGGACAACCACAGGGTAGGGATGTGAAATTTTCCTTCGGAATCGGTATCCGGTGCTCTCGCAGATAAGCCACCGCCTCCTGATAATAACGTTCAGCACCATGCTCCTTCAGGTGGCGCAGGTGTGCCGCAATCGTGTTAGCACCTGCCTTGACGATATTTGCCATAACCCGACGTTCATCGTAAGGCTCAGCCTCCCGTTCCTCAATGGTCAGTGCCCCTTCCGGACAGGTGCCCACACAGGCACCCAGACCATCACAGAACAGATCCGAGATCAATCGCGCCTTACCATCGATTACCTGCAAAGCCCCTTCCGGACAGTTGGGAATGCATAAACCGCATCCCGTACATTTCTCCTCATCGATCTTTATTATCTTCCTTTTTTTGCCCATCTTTACCTCCAAATTTGAGTTTGACTTCGCTCAGTTTCTGACGGCTCAAACGGCTAATTACCTGCCGGTTGAGATACTGAAAAAAGGTGCCCAGCGGACAACCACCGCCGTCGCAAACCGGCACTGCAAACGGACACCTTGCCGCCAAGACCTCTCCTTCAATCGCCTGATAAACCTCCAGCAGCGAAATTTGGTCTGCTGATCGGGCAAGTTGGTAACCACCATTCGGACCACTTTTACCTTTAACAAACCCAGTCCGCTGTAGTTGCGCCAGTATCTTCGCCAGATGGGCAGTAGAACAACCGAGCGCCGCGGCAAGTTCATTAATAGTCAGCCGTTCGTCGGGCTGCTGGGCTAATAACAACACCGCATGCAGACCGATACGCGCCGCATCCGAGATATTGAAAAGCTCTGCCATATTTCTATTCTGGTATTATAATACCAGAATTATGGCTTCCTGTCAAGCAAAAATCACTGGCGGGCAAAACGTCACCGCCCCGGCATTAACCAATCAGCACCAATATCCGGTTATCTGTTGCCGGGTACGTGATTAACTGTATAATAAAAAAGTGAACATACTGTTGATTGGGACATCTGCCAGCGACCATTTATGACTCAATTACTGCTGACGATCGCCGTAATCGGTAGTTTAGGATTAGTAACTCAGGTAGTCTTACTGCGCGAACTCTTTGCCCTCTTTGCCGGCAATGAACTTTCCGCGGGCATTTTTCTTTCCTTTTGGTTATTATCAGAAGGAGTTGGCGCGGTATTAATGGGCAGGTTCGCCGAACGACTGGCAAACCGGGCAAAGAGCATTTATCTAACCCTCGGCACTATTTCCGCCCTCAGTTCTGTTTTCGGCGTGATCGCTGTCCCGCTCAGTAAAAAAATGTTCGGCTTTCTTCCCGGTGAAAGTCTGAATATCCTGACCCTCGGTGCAGTAACTGCACTGGTAGTTGTTCTACCCGCGCTCAGCCATGGAGCACTCTTCGCCCTGGGCGCCGATCTTACCGCCGGTTCAAAACGTCACCGCGGAGTGAACTGGGCATATCTCACCGAAGGTGCCGGCACATTTCTGGCTGCCCTTGCCTGTTATTTTTATTTAATCCCCAGGTTATCCGCGCTGGGTATCGTCTGCCTGTTCGCAGGAATCTTATTGGCTACCCTATCACTTTTAGCCGCTTGCCGGGTTAAGGGAATGGTATTAGTAACAGTTGGTAGCATCCTGATGATCGCGGGAACCACCACCGCCCAACACTGGGAAAAGATCCTGCTCCAATCGTTCTGGCCTGGGCATCGGGTATTAGCCATCAGAGAGTCGCCGTATGGCAAAATCGTTACCTTGGATCAAGCCGGCGAGCGGTTACTCCTGTACGATGGAGTAACAGTAATGCGTTACCCGGTAATTGAAAAAATAACCATCGAACAGGTTGCTCATCTGCCGATGCTTAGCCACGGCAACGCTAAAAAGGTCCTGTTGCTCGGCGCCGGTTTGGGAGGGATAGTGTTGGAGTTAATTAAATATCCGGAGATTCAGATCATCGTAACCCAACTTGATTCACTGCTCGTTGAAGAGATGAAAAGGGCCGGTGGCAAGCCCCTAACAGCAGAGATTACCGATCCGAAGGTTAAACTGCTAACCATTGACCCCCGTCAGTTCCTCAACCGTGTTGAAGACAGTTTTGATCTGATAATCATCCCCACCAATGCCCCAACCAGCCTCAGCACCAACCGCCTTTTTAGCCGAGAGTTTTTTCTGCTCTGTGCTAAACGGTTAAAAAATAAAGGAGCGGTTTTCACCTTCCCACCCGGGTCAGTGGACAACCTGGGACCGGAAATAGCACTCCTCACCGGGATAAGAATTACCACTCTTAACCAGGCTTTTCCCTGTGTTACTACCGTCGGGCTTGACCTGCCGGTGCTCATCGCCAGCAAACAACGATTAAATCTCAATCCGGAAACTCTTGCCGTTCGCTTAAACCAAAATAACCTCCAATTAACCGTGCTAACCCCGGATTATCTGCGGATGCTGCTTGCCCCGTTCCGTCAGCAAATGTTCCAAAAAAGTATCGCCACCACCCAAGCGGTAAATCAAGACCTTCTTCCTAAGGAACTTTTTCTCAATATGGTCTGGGAGGTAAAACGTTCATCACCCGGTTTTGCCCGGATGCTCTCTGCCCTTCCCAGGGCTGTAAACCGCGCAATCCTACCAGCCCTTTTTTTATTGCTGATCACCACGGTATTAGGCAGTAGCAAACGAAAAACCTTCGCCCGGGCATTGGGGATTTTAACCTCTGGATTCGCGGGCGCGGGATTTTCTACACTGGCGATCTTGCTCTATCAGATTCGGTTCGGTACAGTGTACTCGGCATTAACCCTTATGCTCGCGGGTTTTATGTTGGGAACCGTTCCCGGTGCCGCAATCACCTTGATTTTAGAAAAAAAATTTGCCCCCAGCCCAAAGGTCTGGTCCTGGCTATTCTTGGCTGGTGAACTTGTTTTTCTTATTCTGCTTTGGATTTTATCTCTGCTTGCTGGTTGGGGTGGAAAATTAATGTTCTTACTGGTACTACTCATCAGCGGTGCGGTTTTGGGGTGGCAATTCGGGGTGGCAAGCATTGAACACCAGCTTAACAGAGTGACAGGAGGGAGAACTGCTGGCTTGTTGAGCCTGCTGGATTTCACCGGTGGGACTCTGGGTGGTTTTTTTACCGCGATCATTTTTGTCCCGATCATCGGTGTTATCAACACCGTCGCATTTCTTGCCGGGTTGAAGTTAATCAGCGCAATAGGTCAACTGGTTTCCCAAATCCGCCGGACACAGGCTAATTGACCTAACCGCTGTTTTAAAATCAACCAAATCAATCTGTTTGACATCCCCAATTAATCTTGCTATGATTGTGTCCTTAAGGGCGATTAGCTCAGTTGGCGAGAGCGCCTCCCTTACAAGGAGGAGGTCACCTGTTCAATTCAGGTATCGCCCAGTTATTATAAATTTCTGAAACCTTTTTACCCCGCCTGATGTCTAATTGTAATGAGGGGGTGGAGATGGGAATGCGAGGTGTTTGAAATTACATAAGTTATAATAAATTTAATATTAAATATAAAAAGGAGGCGTGATGAAGATTAAACCCTTACAGGACAGAATCCTGGTAGAAAGAGTTGAAGAAGAGGTCAAAAAGGGCGGGATTATCATCCCAGACACCGCCAAGGAAAAACCGCAGCAGGGTAAGGTGATCGCGGTGGGATCGGGCCGAATTGACGACAAAGGCAACCGGATTCCGATGGAGGTGAAAAAGGGTGACTACATCCTGTTCGGTAAGTACTCAGGCAATGAGATTCGGATCGGCGATGAAGAGTATCTGATTATGCGCGAGGACGATGTCCTGGCGATCGTCGAAAAAGAAAAATAAAAGAAGGAGGAGTGAAAAATGCCAGCAAAGCAGTTGAAATTTGAAGAAGATGCCCGAAGGGCGATTCTGCGCGGCGCAGAACAACTCGCCCATGCGGTAAAGGTGACGCTTGGTCCGCGCGGTCACAATGTCTTAATTGACAAAAAGTGGGGTGCACCCACCGTGAGCAAGGACGGCGTTACCGTTGCCAAAGAGATTGAACTTGAAGACAAGTTTGAAAACATGGGCGCCCAGATGATCAAGGAAGTAGCATCCAAGACCTCGGATGTCGCTGGTGATGGTACCACTACCGCGACGATCTTAGCGGAAGCCATCTATCGCGAAGGACTAAAAAATGTTACCGCCGGTGCCAATGCAATGGCACTCAAGCGTGGTATTGATAAAGCGGTTGAAGCAGCGGTTGCTGAACTCAAGCGGATTTCCAAGAAGACCACCGGTCGTGAGGAAATTGAACAGGTTGCCACCATCTCTGCCAACAACGACAAGGAGATCGGTAAACTGATCGCAGATGCAATGGAGAAAGTCGGCAAAGAGGGAGTGATCACCGTTGAAGAGGCAAAGTCGGTAGAAACAACCCTTGAAGTAGTTGAAGGTATGCAGTTTGACCGCGGGTATCTATCTCCCTACTTTGCCCTTGAACCGGGCACAACCTCACCCCAGAATCAGAGGATGGAGGCAATCCTTGAGGATGCCTTTGTATTGCTCTATGAAAAGAAGATCTCCTCAATGCGCGATCTTCTGCCGATTCTGGAAAAGGTGGCACAGCGGGGTAAACCGATCCTCGTAATTGCCGAAGAGGTGGAGGGCGAAGCACTTGCCGGACTGGTGGTCAACCATATCAAAGGCACCCTGCGCTGCTGTGCGGTTAAAGCACCGGGCTATGGTGACCGTCGCCGGGCAATGATGGAGGACATTGCCATCCTGACCGGTGGCCGTCTGATTTCTGAGGATCTGGGCATCAAACTGGAGAATGTCCAGATTTCCGATCTGGGTGTTACCAAACGGGTGGTGATTGACAAAGAGAACACCACGATCGTTGAAGGTGCGGGCAAGAAGGCGGACATTCAGGCTCGCATTGAGCAGATCCGTAAGCAGATTGAAGAGACCAAGTCCGACTACGACCGTGAGAAACTTCAGGAGCGGCTTGCCAAACTTGCCGGTGGTGTAGCGGTTATTAATGTTGGCGCCGCGACAGAAGTGGAGATGAAGAACAAAAAGGCGCTGGTTGAAGACGCCCTTCACGCCACCCGGGCAGCGGTGGAAGAGGGTGTTGTAGCGGGCGGTGGGGTGGCGCTGGTGCGCTGCATTCCAGCAGTGGACAAACTGAAACTGGAAAGTGACGAGCAGATCGGTGCCAATATCGTCAAGCGGGCACTGGAGGAACCAATTCGGCAACTTGCCCAGAACGCCGGAGTTGATGGCTCAATCGTGTTCAACCGGGTCAAAGAAGAAAAGGGTAACTCCGGATTCAACTGTGAGACACTGGAGTACGGCGACATGTTTGAGATGGGCATCATCGACCCGACCAAGGTAACCCGCGTGGCACTGCAGAATGCAGCAAGCGTTGCCGGGCTGATGATCACAACCGAGTGTGCGATCGCTGAACTGCCAGAGAAGGAAAAGACACCAACACCACCTGGTGGCTACGGCGGTGAATATTAATCACCCTCCCGACGGGAGCGCCGCGCGGCGCTCCCGTCGCACCATTTAGAAAAAGGTAAAATCGATGCCCACTTATGAATATCGTTGTCGCAAGTGCGGTCATAAATTCAGTTTGTTTCAGAAAATCACTGAAGCGCCGGCGAGAAACTGTCCGAAGTGTCACCAACGAAAAGCTGTTGTGCGGTTGATTTCTGGTGGCTCCGGACTGATCTTCAAAGGCACTGGTTTTTACATCACCGATTACAAAAACCGGCAATCAGCAGTTGAACAGAAACCCCAGCATTCGGAAAAAGTGACTAAAACCCCGGATAGCAAGAACTCCAGTTAAGTCCGCTAATGACAAGTTAAGATATTTTCTCAACACATTCCATTAACAGTTTGTTTTTGAATGTTTTATTACTACAAGCATTTGTTAAAAACGCGCTTGACAGCGGTTTTTTTGTGTGTATTGTATAAGTACAGAGATACTGCTCTTTGATAATTCGGATGTAACCCAAAGCGTGCTCGGGTTGTGCCAAGTCAATTCCTTCTAAGCTTTTCGCTTGGAGGGTTTGATCCTGGCTCAGGACTAGCGCTGGCGGTGTGTCTTAGACATGCAAGTCGAGCGGGGCGCAGTGTGGTAGCAATACCGTGTTGCGCTTAGCGGCGAACGGGTGAGTAATACAAGGGTAACCACCCCTGAGGAGGGGTATAACCCGCCGAAAGACGGGCTAATTCCTCATATTCTGTCGGTGAGGCATCTTACTGGCAGGAAAGGTTCCGCAAGGCACCACCTCAGGACGGGCTCTTGGCCTATCAGCTTGATGGCGGGGTAAAAGCCCACCATGGCTGAAACGGGTAGCTGGCGTGAGAGCGTGACCAGCCACAGGGGAACTGAGACACGGTCCCCACTCTTACGGGAGGCAGCAGTCTAGAAATTTGGGCAATGGGCGAAAGCCTGACCCAGCGACACCGCGTGGAGGATGAAGTCCTTCGGGATGTAAACTCCTGTCAGGGAGAACGATGCTCCTTGCTTAGCAAGGGGTGACGGTACTTCCAGAGGAAGCCCCGGCTAACTACGTGCCAGCAGCCGCGGTAATACGTAGGGGGCAAGCGCTGTCCGGATTCACTGGGCGTAAAGGGTGTGTAGGCGGACCGGTGTGTTGATGGTGAAAGCCCTCCGCTTAACGGAGGAACTGCTGTCAAAACTACCGGACTAGAGGGTGGGAGAGGGAGCCGGAACTTCCGGTGTAGCGGTAAAATGCGTGGATATCGGAAGGAACGCCGATGGCGAAGGCAGGCTCCTGGAACACACCTGACGCTGAAACACGAAAGCTAGGGGAGCAAACAGGATTAGATACCCTGGTAGTCCTAGCTGTAAACGATGCACACTGGGCGTGGGCTAATTGGTCCGTGCCGTAGCTAACGCGTTAAGTGTGCCGCCTGGGGACTACGGCCGCAAGGTTGAAACTCAAAGGAATTGACGGGGACCCGCACAAGCGGTGGAGGATGTGGTTTAATTCGATGCTACGCGAAGAACCTTACCTGGGTTTGACATGTCGGTAGTAGTAACCCGAAAGGGAAGCGACCCGGGATTTTCCTGGGAGCCGGCACAGGTGCTGCATGGCTGTCGTCAGCTCGTGCCGTGAGGTGTATGGTTAAGTCCCACAACGAGCGCAACCCCTGCCCTTAGTTGCTAACCCGCAAGGGTGCACTCTAAGGGGACTGCCTCCGTCAAGGAGGAGGAAGGTGGGGATGACGTCAAGTCAGCATGGCCTTTATGCCCAGGGCTACACACGTCCTACAGTGGCCGTTACAATGGGCTGCGACGTCGCGAGGCACAGCAAATCCTATAAAGGCGGCCATGGTTCGGATTGCAGGCTGCAACTCGCCTGCATGAAGATGGAATCGCTAGTAATCGCAGATCAGC
>CAZPVT010000020.1:0-83844 GCA_964590395.1 uncultured bacterium | reverse complement strand
CGCTAATGACTTCCTTCTACCTTGTCATTCCGAGCGGTTTCCCTTCCCGGTCATTGCGAGCGAAGCGAAGCAATCTCTTTGCGTGTGAGGGTAATTCGCTTAAAGATCGCCACCTCCGCCTTACGGCAGACTCGCAATGACGCAAAACCTCAGATTGCCGTCTACCTTCGACAGAGCGCGATGACGAAAATATTGACAAAAAAAC
This sequence comes from uncultured bacterium, assembly GCA_964590395.1. Lineage (GTDB taxonomy): Bacteria > Hydrothermota > Tepidihabitantia > Tepidihabitantales > Tepidihabitantaceae > JAOABP01. The sequence goes on along the minus strand of CAZPVT010000020.1, from coordinate 83,639 downwards.
GGCATCAAATAAAATGTAACTGACGCCGGTGCAGTGTAACCGGTGAAAAGTAGCAGTTAAAAACATTTAAAATAAGGAGGAACCGATGAAAAAAAGTAAAGTAATTGTCAGCCTCCTGTTCATCACTGCGTTAAGTTTCGGTATCACGCAGATTAATCAGCAGGAGCCAGCACCTCTTCTCAGTCGTTCCGAAGAGATTATCTTACCAACCACGATTCAGGAAGAACTGTTTGCTAGTCCCCTCTTTGCGGATGAGACCCTCCATTTTGATGGCACACCCTCAACCGGTGTGGGTCTCACCAATGGTGGCACATTCTACACCGCAGCCCGTTTCACTCCTACCAGCGCCTGCACACTTAAGGCGATTCTATTCTATCAGTGGCAATCTTCGAGTAACGATTATGTGTTTGTGTTCGGCGAAGAAAATGATACCCTACCCGGTGCGGTCTTAGACTCGGTTTCTTATACCGGAATAGACTCAATGCGCTGGAAACGGATCGATTTGAGCCGACCCCTGATTCTGCCCGCGGGCACCGATTTCTGGGCCTGTGTCCGTCTTACCCATACCGCTGGAATTTTCCCAATTGGTTGCGATGCCGGACCGATGGTGCGCAACCGCGGTGGTTTTCTCTCTACCAACCGCACCCGCTGGCAGCAACTGGCTGATGTTGGCCTGAACTACAATTGGAATATCCGGGCGATTATCAGCCGGGTTCCCGGACTTGCTCATGATGTCGGTGTATCCAAAATTGTGGTCCCGGGTACCAGCATCGGACCAGGCGGTTATCAACCCGTAGCCCGGGTCACCAACTACGGCACTAACGCCGAAAGCAACATTCCGGTCTACTGCTGGATAGACTCGGGCGCAGTTAGGATTTATAACCAGTCAGTAACCGTTCCCGGTCCGCTCCAGCCCGGCACCCGCACCGAAGTCAACTTCCCGCTCTGGCGCACCGGACCGGGTGGTGCCGAGTACCGGATTACGATGTTTACCGACCTGACCGGTGATCTAAACCGGGCAAATGACACTATAAGACAAACCACGAGAATTGCCAATGTGTTTGCCCTGATGGACCACGACACCGGTTATTGTAAACTCACCGTCTCCTGCTTCGGTTCAATCGGCTATGACAACCCGCCCGCGGATGCTGGCTCTGGTTTCTGCTATCCTAAGACCGCAGCGAGCGCCTTATTCTACGGCTCGTTTGCAATGGGCACTGGTCCGACCTATGTCGCTGACCGCCACTTCAGTCAGCCAGCAAACGGACCGGTTAATAATGACCTCCGGGCAGTTGACTCCCTGCGCGCGATAACTCCACCGGGCATCGGTGATGAGCATTTCGCGGGTAGTTTCTCTGATGCTACCCACCCAACGCCCAAGAACCTGAAGGTCACCCAGCACAGTTATATGAGCGCTGACCCAACTTACGACGACTTTATTGTCATCATCTATGATATTGAAAACCAGGGTTCAAATCCGGTTAACGGGCTGTACGCTGGAGTATTTATGGACTTTGATATCGGCTCATCACCCGCAACCAATCAGGGTGCTTCGGACACCATCCGCCGACTTACCTATATGCGCCAGGTCGCAACTGCCAATCCCTCGGTGGGTGCAAAAATCCTCGAACCTGCAAGTTATGCCAACCTCAGCCTGGTGGACCACGCAATCTATGTATATCCGGATTCAGCGATGACCGATGGTATGAAGTGGCGGTTTTTGAATGGCTCCATTGTCCAACGTAACTCTAACCGTCCGTATGACTGGTCGATTGTTACCTCGGCCGGTCCGTTCAACATTGACCCCGGTGCCAGCGCCCGGTTTGCGATTGCAGTAGTGGGCGGCAATGATGAAAATGGCGTCCGTGCCAATGCTGATGCTGCCCAGAACTGGTATAACACCTATGTCGGCATCACTGAAACACCGAACCAGGTACCTAACCGGCGTTTTGGAATCTCACCCAATCCTTTCCGCAAAGGCGCCTATCTCTATTACCATACCCCAATTGCCGGCAGAGTAACTCTTGAGATTTTTGATGCCTCGGGCCGACGGGTAGAACAGACCAGTTTTGATGCTGAAGCGGGTGCTGGCCGTTACCACTGGCAGCCGAAAGGACTGGCACGCGGGGTTTACTTCATCCGGTTGACCTTACCCGACACCCAAATCAACACCAAGACTTTGCGCCTAGATTAAACATCGGCAACGTCATCGAAAAGGGGCGCTCAAACCAAGAGCGCCCCTTTTTTCTCCAGATTGCAATTGACAATCAGTTGGATTTCGCTAAAACTTATATTATAAAAAAGGAGGTCGTAAATATGCCTGTTTATGAGTTTCGTTGTGGTGTGTGCGAAAAAAGATTTGATGTTGTCGCCACACTAAAAGAAAAGGAAACCGGTCTGAAACCGGTCTGCCCGCATTGTGGCAGCTCTCTGGTTCAACAGGTATTTGGCAGATTTACCGTCATCGGTGGTTCTAAGGGCAATATCGATACTGATTTTGAGAACCTAAAAGGTGAAGACTACGGCGATACCACACTGGATGAGGATTTCGACAGTGATGGGCTCTCTGACGAAAATGATGATATTGACAACCTTGATACTGACCTAGATTTGGATTAGGAGGAGTTATGGTGATGATGTGGTATGACTGGATGTCATTAGCAATTGTGCTTGGTGTGGCGATAATCCAGACCATCCGCACGAGTAAAGCCGGAGGAATGGGGCTCACCCTGTTTGAAGCCGGCGGGCTGATTGTTGCCGGGGTTAGTGCTAACTTCCTCTCCGGTCAGATTGCTCAGGCTATTGGTGTGCAACCCCTGATAATGATGGTCATCCTCTTTATTGCCTTTGCGGTTCTTGCCTTTGTTTTTGCACGGTGGCTATTTGGCTTAACCGGCTGGTCATTTGAATCCCTCGACGGCTTCTTCGGTTTCATCTGGGGGGTTGTCGCTGGCTGGGTTATCGCCCATATGGTCCTGCGGATAATTATTCTCTCCCAAGGTCCAAATGGAGCGGTGGCAGAAACCATTGTCAACGCACCCATTGCTCGTGAAGTCTATTACTTCAGAACCTGGAATGCCCTGCTCAACCTGCTTTTTAAAGCGAAACTCGGTCCCGATTTCAACCCGGACATCAACTGAGTCCGATGATTGAGGTCTATACTGGCGATGGCAAAGGCAAGACTACCGCGGCGTTCGGCTTGGCGCTCCGTGCCATAGGGCACAACTGGCGGGTACTGATCATCCAATTTATGAAGGGAGATAGTAACTATGGTGAACTTCGAACTGCCCGGCACATTCCCAGCCTTGAAATCCGACAGTTCGGTCAGAGGACATTTGTGGAACGCGGCAATCCCCAACCGGAAGACCTCCGTTTAGCCCGGGAGGGAATGGAGTTTGCCCGTGAGGCGATCCAATCGGGCAAATACCAGATGGTAATACTTGACGAAATCAATGTGGCGGTGGACTTTGGTCTGGTCCCGCTGGAAGAACTCCTGGAACTGGTTCGTAACTGTCCAGATTCAATTGAACTAGTGCTCACCGGCAGAAATGCCAAAAGCCAGTTAATTGAACTGGCTGACCTGGTCAGCGAAATCCGGGAAATCAAACACCCTTTTCAAAAAGGTGTTGTCAACCGTGTCGGCATTGACCATTGAAGAACTATTAGCACGGTTTCACACTGGGGACCGTCGGGCATGCGCCCAGATTATCTCTTTGGTAGAAAATGATTTCCCGATGGCCCAGGAACTACTCACCCAACTCCATCCATTGATGGGCAGGGCATATCGGATCGGTATAACCGGACCGCCGGGTGCAGGTAAAAGCACGCTGGTAGAAAAATTGACCCAGTATCTCCGCCGGGAAAATTTTACGGTCGGTGTTGTCGCGGTCGACCCCACCTCACCTTTTTCCGGTGGCGCAGTACTGGGTGACCGAGTGCGGATGTCCTCTTTATTTACCGACCCGGAAGTTTACATTCGCTCAATGGCAACCAGGGGCAGTCTGGGCGGACTGGCGCGGTGCACCAAAGAGGTCTGTGATGTCCTTGACGCATTTGGCAAACAATACATCATCATTGAAACGGTTGGAGTCGGGCAGATGGAGTTGGATATCGCCGAAGCCGCAGACTCAACAGTAGTCGTATTGGTACCCGAATCCGGTGACTCAATTCAGGCACTTAAGGCAGGTCTGATGGAAATCGGTGAAATCTATTGTGTAAACAAAAGCGACCGCGAAGGTGCTGACCGTATGGTTCTGGAAATCGAGACTGTTCTGGAATTACGACCGAAAAACAACACTTGGGTTCCGCCGGTGATAAAAACATCTGCCCTGACCGGTGCGGGCATTGTGGAACTTTATCAGCAGATTATCACCCATCGTCAGCATCAGGAACAGTCGGATGTTCTATCCCGGCGCCGGTACCAGGCACTGCGTCAGGAAATTCGTCGGCTGATTGAAGAAAAAATCACTTCCAATTTCTGGCAGAATCCCGGTGTAAATCAGGAACTTGAACAGTTATTAATTCAGGTTGCCAGCCGCCGGCTTTCTCCCTATCAGGCGGCAGACCGGCTCATCAATCAGTTCTGGAAAGGAGGGTGAAAGATGACTATTGATCGAATCAGCGAAGAACAAAAACGCTGGCAGAACTTAGTTAATCAGGGGAAACCAGACCAGTTTACCACGGTCTCCGGCATCCCGGTCCAGATAATTTACACCCCGGCAGACATCCCCGATTTTGACTACCTGCGTGACCTTGGTTTCCCGGGCGAATATCCATACACCAGAGGCATCCGGCACAATATGTACCGTGGCCGGATCTGGACAATGCGCCAATTCTCCGGATTTGGCACGGCCCAGGACACCAATGCCCGTTATAAATTCCTCCTTGCCCACGGCGAAACAGGTTTATCGGTAGCCTTTGACTTTCCGACGCTTTACGGACGGGACTCTGATGATTCAATGTCCAAAGGAGAAGTAGGAAAATGTGGTGTGGCGGTCTCTTCGCTGGAAGATATGGAAACGCTCTTTGAGGGAATACCTCTTGGTGAAGTCTCAACCTCGATGACCATCAATGGACCAGCCGCGGTGCTCTGGGCATTCTACATCGTTACTGCCGAAAAACAGGGTGTGCCCAGTGAAAAACTTCGGGGGACAATTCAGAATGACATCTTAAAGGAGTATATCGCCCAGAAGTCCTGGCTTTTCCCCCCCGAACCATCCCTGCGGATTATCACTGATATTATGGCATTCGGCGCAAAGCATGTGCCAAAATGGAATACTATCTCCATCTCCGGTTATCACATTCGGGAAGCGGGTTCCACCGCCGCGCAGGAACTGGCATTCACCCTCAAAGATGGTATGACCTATGTTGAAGCCGGCATTAAAGCCGGACTGGATGTTGACACCTTTGCCCCACGTCTCTCCTTTTTCTTTAACTCCCACCTTGACTTTTTTGAAGAAATTGCCAAGTTTCGGGCTGCTCGCCGTATCTGGGCAAGAGAGATGCGCAACACTTACCATGCGAAGAAACCCGAGTCCTGGTTATTGCGTTTCCACACCCAGACCGCGGGTTGTACCTTAACAGCGCAACAACCGGAAAACAACATCGTTCGAACCGCTTTTCAGGCATTGGCTGCTGTTCTGGGTGGCACCCAGAGCCTGCACACCAACTCAATGGATGAAACCTGGGCACTGCCGACCGAAAAAGCGGTGCTCATTGCCCTGCGCACCCAGCAGTTGATTGCCGAAGAGGCCGGGGTCGTTAACTGTATTGACCCGCTGGGTGGCTCCTACTATGTCGAAGCGCTGACAAATAAATTAGAGGAGCAGGCTTATGAGTACTTCCAAAAAATTGACGCCCTGGGCGGAATGGTCAAGGCGATTGAACAGGGCTACCCGCAGCGCGAAATCGCGGAAGCCGCTTATCGTTATCAACGGGCAGTTGATGAAGGACGTCGGGTGGTTGTCGGCGTCAATAAGTATCTCTTAGAAGGGGAAAAACTGGAAATTCCAATTTTAAAGATTGACCCGCGGGTGGAACAAGAACAGTGTGAGCGTCTCAGAAGACTGCGCCAGCGCCGGGACAATGCCAGAGTCCACCGGGCGCTTGATGACCTGAAGTCCGCCTGTGCGGGCAAGGACAATGTGATGTATCCGATTTTGGCGGCGGTGCGCGCGTACGCCACACTCGGTGAAATCTGCGGAGCGATGAAGGAGGTCTTCGGCACCTACGCCGAACCACCGATGTTTTAAGGAGGCAAAAATGAAAAAACTGCGCATTCTCATTGCCAAACCCGGACTTGATGGCCACGACCGGGGCGCTAAGGTCGTGGCTCGGGCATTGCGCGATGCCGGCTTTGAGGTTATCTATACCGGTCTCCATCAGACCCCGGAGATGATCGCCGAAGCCGCAATCCAGGAGGATGTGGATGCGGTAGGCCTTTCCATCCTCTCCGGTGCCCATATGACTCTGTTCCCGGAGGTAATGCGTCTTTTAAAGGAAAAGGGGGCTCCTGACATCCTGGTATTTGGTGGTGGCATCATTCCCAAAGAGGATATGGAGGAACTTTACAAAATAGGTTGTGGTAGATTATTTGGTCCGGGGACACCAACTCCGGAAATCATCGATTATCTGAAGGAGAAATTCCCTGATAGGTGCTAAAAATTCATTGACTCGCCCTGCATCTCAATTAATTTATTACGATGGATGAATTAAGACTTCGTTACGGAACAAACCCCCATCAGAAAAATGCCCGTATATTTGTACCGGATGGTAAACTACCAATAAAGGTACTTAATGGGGAACCCAGTTACATCAACATCATTGACGCCCTTAACTCCTGGCAGCTGGTAAGAGAGTTAAAGACGCTTACCAGAATGCCGTCAACTGCCAGTTTCAAGCACACCAGTCCTGCTGGTGTGGCGATTGGCAAACCGATCGAAGGAGACCTTGCCCGTTCCCTCTTTGTGTCTGAGCAACAACTTACCCCGCTTGCCTGCGCCTACGCTCGTGCCCGTGGTGCTGACCGGATGGCAACATTTGGCGACTGGGCAGCATTTTCTGATCCGGTTGATGAATCAACCGCCCTGCTGTTAACTAAAGAGATCTCTGACGGTTGTATTGCCCCGGGATACACTCCTGAGGCACTGGAACTGTTAAAAAACAAAAAGGAAGGAAAATATCCAATTTTACAGATTGACCCGGATTGGGAACCCGAACCACTGGAGACCCGACAACTGTTCGGGATCTACCTTGAACAGGAACGTAACAATGCAAAGATCGAGCACCAAATGCTGGAAAATGTCGTAACGGTCAAAAAACAGATTCCGGAGGCGATTGCCCAGGATATGCTGATTGCCTACCTGACCCTGAAATACACTCAATCCAATTCTGTGTGTCTTGCCTATGATGGCCAGGTCATTGGTGTTGGCGCCGGACAACAGTCAAGAATTCACTGTACCCGACTTGCCTGTAATAAAGCAGACAAGTGGTTCCTGCGTATGCATCCCAAGATCCTAAATCTCAAGTTTAAGAAAGGAACAAGCCGGGGGGAAAAGGCAACCACAATTGATCTCCTCCTTGAGGAGAACGCCACACCAGAAGAACTGCGCATTTGGCAACGGTTCCTTGCCGAAGAACCAGAACCCATTTCCCGGGAAGAACGCTGGGCATGGCTCACCCAATTCTCGGGCATCTGCCTGGCATCCGACGGATTCATTCCCTTCCGTGACAACATTGATCGGGCAGCAAAGAGTAATGTCCAATACATCATCCAACCTGGCGGCTCAACCCGGGATGAAGGGATAATCCGTGCCGCAGATGAGTACGGAATGGTAATGGTCTTTACCAGACTGCGGCTCTTTTACCATTAAAAAAGGCGGGACTAAACTTAGTCCCGCCGTATTGACTTTTGAACGATTTATTCGCCGATTGTCAGTTTTCCAGTCTGCACGACCCCACTGGCTGTCAGACGGTAGAGATAGATACCGCTTGGCAGTTTCTCCTTTAACATCACTCTGGTCTCTCCCTTTGCCCTTCCCGTAAATTCCTTCATCACTCTGCCGTCGGTACCGTAGATTTCAAGCCGATAACCCGTTTCTACCGGTGTCGTAAACCGGAATTCAACTTTACCACGAGAGGGATTGGGAACAACCGTAACCGTCGGCACAGGGCGGACCACGGACTTTTGCTCATTTACCCCAACAAGAAGCTCCATTACTGCTACCTGTGCCCCCTGGTACATCGGATAAGAAGAATCTGCCGGCACTATCGTCGTACTCTGGGCATAGACCACAATCTTACACCGCTCCTCATTCCAGTTACTGGCAATCGTAAATGGCTGTTCCACCGAGTCAACACCACCTGCCGGTATCGTCAGCACCGTACCATATTGATTCGGTATGTAATCACGGCAGACATGGTTATGCCATGGATCACCGTTCGGTCCGACATAGTAACAGGAATCCTCGGTTATCACTACTGAAACCCGCATTGTCAGCGCCTCAGTAGAATCATTTTGAATCCACGCCTTAATTGTACCGTTACGGGATGTTTGGTCGTAAATTCCGGAAAGGGTAATTAGGACTGGCGTCGGCTCTGAGAGTCGTGCCTCAACAAAACTACGCCAGAGGTAGTAGTTGAAACCACGCTGTCTGCCATCAACCCAGAGCCAGGGGGTAGCATAAGCGCCCTGATATGGTGGCGGATACATAAACCACTTCGCCCGGCCTTCTGCTGAGTAAAGTGGGTAGGAGGAACCGACGTGCCACTCCACCGCCACCACATAGCCGACGTAATCGTAACATATCTGGTCCAGCACACTGCTGGCATTAGCACAACTTCCTCAACCTTCAGAGTAGGCTTCTTCTAATACCACCACCCGCTCGTAACCAACCGCCAGCGTCGCGGCGAGCAGGATGGCAAGGATACTTGCTCTTTTCATATATTACCTCCTTTTGGTATCACTAATTAAGTATAACTCCTACACTACCGCCGTCAATTGTGCGACTTTATTCCCAGCGCTTGCAAGAGAACATCCCTGCCCGCATTTAACCGCCATAGCGCCAGGTTGGCTAATACCCGAATTGTATGCCGCACCGGTTTACTTCCTGCCTCCTTTACTTTGAATAACAACGGCAAACAGGCAAACCGCGCAACCCCTGCTAAAAGAAACATCACATCGTAATTGTAAAAATCTGCGCCCAGTATTACCAGATGGAAACCGGAAATGAGTTGGGCGATGGCACCTGCGACCAGTGAGGCAAAAAATGCCCCCAGCCCGGTTACCACGCTGTAAATCGCAAAATAACTCTCCTTGCGTGCTGGATTATCTGCCAGATCAAGCAACAGATTCCATAGCCCGAGGCTGGCACCGGTCCAGACCACACCGTTCAATACCGCATCAATCCATATCGGCACCCGAAAACTGGGTGTAGCAAAAAGCCAGAGCAATGGCATAAAACCCACGAGTGCGAAATTCAACACGGTAATCGGCCTGGAACCGAATTTATCAATCACCCTGCCCCAGAAAAGCTGAAACAGCACCCCGATGACACCGCCGATCATTGAATAAATACCGATCGCTGCAAAACTGAACTGGAGATTCTTAATCAGATGTACCAGATAGAAAGGCGACGCGAGGGTTCCGGTGAGAAACCAGACCAAAAGAAAAATTGTCAAGCGACGAAACTGCGTCTCCTGTAATGGTCCCAAGAGAATCTCCTTGATCGCTGGTTCGGGATAGGAAGAGGATTCCGGCTCTGGCTGACGAGACAAAAGCAGGGTGGAGACTAAACCAAACACCACCGCCAGGGAAAATGCCAGAATATAACCCAGTCTCTCCATACCGTTTTCCTTAAGCAAATCCATTCCCCGACCTGCACCATACGCTACCACCACGCCGCACACGTTCAAAACCGCATTGCGCAAACCGAAAAACCTGCCCCGCCGTTCTTCTGGCACCAGGTCGCTGATCCAGGATGTCCAGACCGTGCCCGCAATTGCCATCAAAACTGCCGAGAACCCAACGATTACTAAGAACATCTCGATTGACAATCTCAAATTCATCAGCAGAACCAGCACGACAATCAGATAAACCGCTCTCCCCACTCCTGCGGATAACAGAACCAGTATCCGGCGCGAACCGACCCGACGCACTAAATAACCGGCAAGGAAACTGAACCCGCTGACCAGTGCCGGGATGGCACTGAGCAATGCGATCTGAAACGAATTGGCACCCAGATAAAGTGCTAAACCGGCAAGAAACATCCCACCCGCAAGTGTAGTGTAAAGAGTAGCAAAAGTCCCTTCAATAATAGAGATTTTCAATCCCTTGGCTATCTGCTCAGGTGAAAGGCTACTCATTACCTGTCGTGGCGCATCTGATATGCTCAAAAACCTCCTCTGCCCGAAATGAACTCCTGACCAAAGGGCCAGCAAAAACCTCTTTAAACCCTAACCTGATACCAACCTCGGCTATCCTTTGGAACTCGGTCCGCTCGTAATAACGAACCACCGGCAGACAACTGCGACTTGGCTGGAGATACTGGCCAATGGTAACGATATCACAATTAACCGCTCGCAAATCCTGCAACGTAGTAATAATCTCGTCTTCATTTTCGCCCAAACCAACCATCAACCCGCTTTTGGTAATCATCCCGGGGGAGATCTCTTTTGCCATTTTCAGCACCGCAAGCGACCGTTGATAACCTGCTCTTTTATCCCGCACCTCGGCTGTCAACCGTGCCACAGTCTCAACATTATGGCCCAACACCTCCGGTCCAGAGCAAATTACCCTCCTGAGTAGTTCCTCCTGGAGATTAAAATCCGGCACCAGCACCTCAACTTTAACTGCCGGATTGTCCTCCTTAATCAACCGCACAGTTTGCGCAAAAATTCCAACACCAAAATCCACAAGGTCATCACGGTCAACCGAAGTTAACACCACATATCTCCAACTCAGTTCCTTGACCGCCTTTGCCACCCGCGCCGGCTCCTCCTCATCAATCCTGCCCTGCGGGTTACCGCTTTTAACCGCACAGAACCGGCAGTGCCTGGTGCAAATATCACCTAAAATCATAACCGTTGCGGTACCCCTGTCCCAACAACCACCAAGATTAGGACACCGGGCAGAACTGCACACTGTTTTTAACCGGTAAGAGGAGAGAGTCCGGTTTATCCGGTCAAACTCTGCCCCTTGGGGCAACCGGACCTTTATCCATTCTGGCTTACGCACATCAGGTTGTAATCTTTAACGCCTTACGCGGACAGTTCCAGACACACTCAAAACAACGGACACATTCTACCTGATTGGGCTCTAAAAACGGCTCAATATCGGTAGGACATACCCGCCGGCACACGCCACACCGGTTACAGGTCTGGCTGTCAAGTTTCATACGCAGTAAACTCAACTTATTAAACAGCGCATATACCGCACCGATCGGACAGATAACCCGACAGAAGGGCCGCTTAACCATAACCGAACTCCAGAACACAAACAGCAAAATCGCCACCTTGAAATAAAAAAGCCAGCCCACGAGCGCACGTAACCCCTGCACCGGATCCCACAACACCAGGGGAATTCCGGCTTCCAGTGTCCCCTGGGGACACAGTTTACAGAACCAGGGCTCTGCAGTCAGGTATGCGACGATACCGGCAACAATAATCAACACTGCGTACTTAATGCCCACCGCGGGCAGAGATAGCCTTAACCACCGTTCTAGTACCAGATACAAAATCACCACCAGTAGCAAAAAGAGCATTCCCAATTCCGCACCACTAAAAGGACCCAACCGCTCCGCTTTACCCAAAACCGCAACCACAAAGCCGGCTGGTGCAAAAACTAAAACCGCCTTCCCACCACCGATAAAACTGCCCAAAACCATTCCTACCACCCCCACAGCAATCCCGACATTCACCTCATGCTGAATTATCACCAAAACCCCGAACATAATACCGATTAGCATTCCGGCAATTGACCATCTCTTGGGCAACTCCACCTTGCCTTTGATCGCACTGTAAAGTAGCAACGCAGAGAGCGGCACCAACCCGAAAAGCACCGATTTCCACCACGGCACCCGGACAAAGATAGAGAGCAATATGACGGTGATCAAGGCTATTCCGTTGATCACTCCCCAAGACAGCCACCTCTTTACACCTGCCCTGGGTCCTACCTTTATTTTATATAACAGGTCCTGCCATAGCCCGAAAGGACAGACCCAACCACAAGCGGCTCTACCGACAAAAGCACCTACGACTAAAAAAACACCCAGCACCACCCAGGGTATATTCTGCCACCAGGCTACCCCCTTCAAGCCGATAATCTGCTGAAACGAACCCAGTGGACAGGCGAAAAGTGAAAGCGGTCCACCATAGCAGTTAAGCACCGGCTCCGGAACTGACTTGAGAAATCCGGAATAAAGTATTTTATTCTGAATATACGCCAGAATATAACCATTCAACACCACCGTGCCGATAATCTGACCAATCCGATGCGGTGCGATCCTGCGTCGTTTCATCACTCCTCCCCTTATATCCGGTCTACACGAGACCCATACAGGAAAGTCATATCTGACTGGCAAAACTGTGAATAACCTCGAGCATACCAAATCTGATGCCCAGTACAATCAGAACAACACCAGCCAGCGCCAAAAAGATAAAAAATATCCGGTTTCTCATTATATTCTGCTGATCAACTGCAACTTGAGTCCTCGAAAAGGCGCCTCATACCGGCACACACCACCCGAACAGGTGTAGCCGCCCTTTTCCGCACCGACCCTCACCCTCAATACATTCCGCTCATTGACATTGTAAACCACCTCCAGCATTAGCCAGGAACGCTGATTGTCATAGCGCTTGAGTGAATCCATATCCACCCCCTGCCAGCCTAAAGTAAATAACCATTTTTCACCCCAGCCATAACTGAAAGAAATTAACGGCTCATGATAACGCCACTCCTTCCCCTCAGCGGTATCACTCGGCAACTCTTTAACCCAGCCCATCTCTGTCTCCAGGGCAAATGTGTGACTGCCGGTGAGATAATTTATCAGCACCGCTGGTCGCTCAACTGTGCGTTGATATGTTCCCAGTTCAATATTTTTCTGCAAACTGTGATTAAACTTTGTCTCAACTGTCCAGTTTACCCCGGCTGAGTATCTGCTTTTAACCTCACCCTCTATCACACCGGCACTGGTATCATCGTGAACAAAAAGTCTCCCCAGGTCCGCCTCCAGATAAAGCCCGGCCGTGGGCATCCCAGAAATGGTAACTCCGAACCCCCGTTCGTCAATGCCGCGATTGATCGCTACCCCGGACTTAATCGGTGTGGATGGCTCATTGTAATGATAAACTCCCGGGGGAAAGCCCAGCCGGTTATAATCAACATACTGACCGAGAACTGAAAAACCGGCAAAACCGGCACTTAAACTCAAAACATAGCCAAACCCCTTTTCCCTGCCCCCAATTCCCGGCTTGGTTCCTAAACGCCAGCATATCTCACCCCCCGCGCTAACCGGTCCAATATCAAACTGCAAATCACCCCCAAAAATTTCGGTAAACGCCTTTGCGGTTGGGTCAACCTCCCGGTTAATCCTTACATACCTTGAACCAAACTTCAGAAACTCCACCGGCATTGAGCTCAAATCCGCACCCATCACCTGATCCGCAGTGTCTTGCTCATTCATAATTTTATAGGTATTCTCCTGAAAAAAGATATCCCTTAACCTGGCACCAAGCAGGGTTAGTTCACTCCCCAGTGGTAGTTTCAACCTGCCCAAAATCCCGTGCAGGCTCTTATAATGCCGGAAATCATCATCAGCATAACTGGCAAGCGCCAGCCCCCTGCCAAATGTGGCAAAAAACTTACCCAGCCTTAATTCCAGTAAATCAGGAGGATTGTAACCGATAGAATAATCAAGTAACAGTAACCGCTTTCGTACCGCGGGACCGTGCTTTGACGGTTCAAACCATAATAAACCGAACTCCGCATCAAAATCACCGTAGCGTGCAGTTAAATCCAGTTTGTCCTCGTAATGGGTAGCCCAATCCTTTTGATAACCCCAGAACTCCGCCCTGTTGACACCCTGAATAGTCAAATTGGCATTTACCAGCAAGGAAAATACCAAACCCGCCAGCACCCTCTACCCCTTACTTCTGCTGGGTATCTTTATTCTCCTGGGCTGGCGGTGCAACCTCACCTTCATCCTCCTGTTCCTGCTCAGGCAGCCACTTCAAAATCTCCTCTTTTATTCGCCGCTCATCACCCTTTTTATACCCGATGTGCGTAAACACGATCTCACCCGCCATATTGATCAGATATGCGGTTGGTTTGATAATGATGTTGTAAGCCTTTTTCACCTTCTGCTGCTGATCAAGCAGGACGATATAGGGCCATTTCTTTGATTTAACAAATGCCCGAACCCGCGCCTCATCTGAAGGCTTATCCACCGAAAGGGCAACAATCTGCAAACCCCGTTCCTGAAGTGAATCATAAACCGGCAGAAGTGCATCCAGTTCTGCAATGCAATTAACGCAGGCAAGGTCCCAGCAGACCATATAAACCGGACCGGTCTTTAACAGTTCAAAAAGTTTTACCTCTTCACCACCGATGTCTTTGAGCGTAAAGTCCTTCGCCAACTCGTACTTCTTCTTCCCCTCGGCAGCAATCGCCCCGCTGACTAAAATTACCAGCAGCAGGAGAACAACAGTCAAAGCCTTCCTTCTCATCTCCCTGCCTCCTTTCTTAAGCTAATTTCTAATTCGCCACCTAACTACGGACTGATACACCACTTTAGTGGCAAATGACTGAACCGAAACAACGATACCGGTTCGGTTAATATTATAGCCCGCCACTTCAGCGGTAAGCAGTGTATCAAACACCTGCCCGAACTTCAACCGCACCGGCACGCCAAAACTGTCACCGAGCACCTGTCTGGCAGTTAAAGGTGAAAATACGGTATCCTCTCTCAAATAGGAGTAATAAGGGACACTATCCTCAAAAACAACCGCTAAAAGTCGTAAACTACTCATCGTATCCAACGAGGAGTCCGTGGGCGTAATATGCAACCAGACCCGCATCCTGCTAGCGTCGATCCGGCAACTGTCAACCCTTATCTCCATCATCGCCTTCTGTGCCCGTGCCCCCTCAATCATATCCCGATAGACTGAATAAAATGAATCCGGCACCGTAACCTGCGGTGCCCGCGCGATACCATCAAAGAAAGCCACCGGGCTATAGAAACCAACCCCATACCATTCAGCCCGCGCGTTACCCCCAGGAGACACCAACTCCGGATGGGTAACTCCGGTGTAATAAACTACATAAGCCATTGAATCCCCATAGAACTTTTGCAGACTGTCCATTGCCCGCTCCGCGGACGCACAATACGGTCACTCATCTATCGGTGTGGAGAAAAGTTCTACCAGCACAATCCGGTTTGCCTCCCGCTCAATCAGCGGTGCCTCAGAACAACCGAAAAAGAAGAACAGGGTAAAAAAAACGACCGCGGCTAACAACTTACTGCCACTCATCATTTTAAATATCATAGACAGCCGGCCACCTCAGTCAAGAAATCACACCATCAGTTCGTAGTCTGTTACCGCACGAATTTGACAGTGACGGAATTCGCCAACCTTAAATGTCCCCCTCGTCAACATTACCACTCCGTCAATCTCCGGTGCTGCCCATTCGGTTCTGCCCTGCTGGGAAAAATCAGCCAGCACCGTTACCTCCTTGCCGAGTAACCCCTGTAGTTTTCTCCTTGTTATCTGGCGCTGTAGCAAAAGGATTCTCTTCAACCGCAATCGGGCAATAGCATAATCTACCCTGGGCATAAGACGATATGCATCTGTCCCTGATTCAGGAGAAAACACATAGCCGGAAAGCCAGTCAAACTGGGCGGTGCGGATAAAATCCAAAAGTTCAGCAAACTGCGACTCGGTCTCCCCCGGAAATCCAGTGATTACGGTAGTTCTGATATGCATCTCGGGTATCGCTCTTAACCGGTTGATTATCCGCTCCACATCCCGGCGCTGATAACCACGGTTCATCTGCGCCAGAATCTCGTCATCAATATGCTGAATCGGCAGATCAATATAACGGCACAACTTGGAATTTGAGCCGAACTGCTCAATCACCTCTTCACCCAGATGTGCGGGATGGGCATACATCACCCGCAACCATCTAATTCCTTTAATCGCGCTCAACCGTTCAATCAGCGGAGCAAGCATCGTTCTCCCATAAAGGTCAACACCGTAAAGGGTAGTGTCCTGTGCCACAAGAATTAACTCCTTCGCCCCGATAGCCACCAACCGCTCCGCCTCGTCAACCACTTCCTCAATCTGCCGGGAACGAAACCTACCCCTTATCTTCGGAATCAGACAGTAACTACAGCGGTTATCACAACCATCAGCGATCTTTAAATAGGCGTAATGGCGGGGTGTGGAAACCAGCCGATCAACAGACGGCAGATTTTGCACCGGTAAACCCGGGTTAAGTAAAACCGGCAACCAGTTCATCTCGCACAACCTGACCCAGTGATCAACCTGCGGATATTTACCTGCCAGCCGTTTACCATACCTCTCCACCAGACACCCTGCCACCACCACCTTAACCTCGGGGTTGCGCTGTTTGTATCTTAAAATCTCCCTTATTTTTGCCTCGGACTCCCGGACTGCCGATTTCAGAAAAGCACAGGTGGCGAGGACGAGCAGGTCTGCCTCATCCGGTAGTGCGGTCAAACTATAGCCACTATGCGTCAATGCGCCCAGGAGATATTCGGCATCAACCCGGTTCTTCGGGCACCCGAGTGCAATTACCGCTGCCCGTCGCTGTCGTGGCATTCGCCGCCTGTCCGGGGCAGAGATGAATCAACTCTCCAGAGTTTTCCGGTTGCCTCGGCAAACACAACCCTGTCTTGATTGCTCAACTTAGCCGCGGTATGGATCAACCGTCCCTGCTCACTCACAACCCAGCCCTGACCGTAAACCCTCTCACCAACCCGCACCGGCTTACGAAACCGAACACTCATCTCCGCCGTAACTGTGCTGTACCCGCGAGACCGAACTGACCAAGCCATAAGCTCATCTAATAAAGTAGCAACGATACCGCCATGGGTAATACCTGACCAGCCCTGAAAATGTACCGGAATCAGATACTCCACCCGCGCACCATTCTCATCCGCTACCATCGGCAACCGCATCCCCTGTGGGTTATCCTTACCACAGGCAAAACAGATATTCCTATCTACTAACTGCATATTACTGATACTCAACACCTGTCCCCTTAGGGGGCACAAACATAAACTGCTTTTTAGATACAACCGGATTCCACTGCTGATTCAACAGCAAAAACCGACAGCGATTACCCCACTCATCAACAAAAGAAAATGCTTTAATCCTCTCCCTTTTTTTATCCAGTTCCAGCCGTAACTCATTCAAATAACTCCTGCCATCAGAATAGACTGCGATTACCACATCCCCTTCATCAACCACCGTAACAGCAGAATCCATAAGGGGCGCCAGAAACGCCAGAAGTGGTACCGGCTGACCCCGAGTTTGCAGAACCGCCCTTCGCTCGTTAGGAAAATAGAACCAGACAACCGAATCATTACCCACAATCACCTGCTTTACCGGCTCAATTACCTCCAGCCGAAAACTACCGGGCAACTGGAAAACAAAACTCCCCTTAAAAACCATTGGCTCCTGTCCACTGCCCTCTGATGGCTCAATCGTTTCCACAAAACTGCCGGAAAGTGACCTCAATCCCAGATACCGTTTACGTAAAGCCTGCCACCATTCATACCCCTGCGCAAAAAGATTGCCGACAAAAACCACCAGTATCAAAAACTTATAAAAACTGTGTCCGACGAAACTATTCATTCCCAAAGTTTATCACCCCATTACCCTATGTCAAATGACGAAGTGAGGTGGTATCATTGCGAGGGCGTAAGCCCGTGGCAATCCCTTTACGTTTGTCGCCCTGGCTCTCTCGCTTATGGATTGCCACCTGCTTTTCAGGAGAACGCAATGACGCCTTTCCTTTTGTCATTCCGAGCCGGCTTTTATCCGGCGAAGGAATCTCTTTGCGGGTAAGATTAGTTTTAACCGCCTTGCAGATTGCCACGGCGCTGTCGCTCCCCGCATTGACAGGAGAGAATTAGAAATTCCCACCACTTGCGCTGGCAAACCGACAAAAATCCCAAGAAAAATCCGCACAACAACCCGAATTACCACGAGCATCATCCCGACGGCATAACTTATTGAAATACCAGCCGTTAGCATCTGAAAATATAGCTATAAAAACCGACCCTAACACCATCCTCGACACTTCCTCTTTCTGCCCCAGATAGAGAGAAATTTCCCCTCCTTTTACCTATTTCGGCGCATTCTTTACAGAAAGCAAACAGTTAACAGAAACTTAACAGAAGATTTATATCTACTTAATCGGTGGGGTATACAATTATCTCAAATGTTAAACCCTAAACAGAAGAAAGGAGCTACCTTGAGTAACAAAAACATCCTAATCCTGCTGGTAGCGTTATTCGCTACTATCGTTATCGCCCAGGAACCGGGCGAGTCAGAACTTGAGCATAACGGCTGGTTCCGTTATACCAACACATCAACGAGTCTAAAAATCACCGAACCGTCAGTTAGCCGGTTTGCGCTGGAGCGAGGCTATCTCCGGTTCTCACATCGCTGGTCCCCCCTCTTCTTCACCAAGATGACTGTGGACATTTTCTCCTCTGACAAGTACGCTGATGGTGCCACGGTCCGGCTAAAAGAGGCTTATGCGGACATCTCACTGCCATTTATCAAAGACTTCAATCTGACCGCGGGCTTGCAGAAACACTATTTTGGTTTAATCTACTCCTGGGATTACACCCATCCGGATAAAGAACTTGGTGATGACCGGGGTATCTACTCCTCAGCCGATTACGGTGTAACTCTCAACGGCTTTCTGCCTGGCGGACTTGGTGAACTGCAACTGGGTGTTTACAACGGCGAAGGCTACAAGTATGCAGGAAAGTATGTTAACACCGCTCCAGAACTTCTGGCTAACCTCCGTTTGACACCGATCACCGGCATAACCATCGGCGCTTCGGTATTCTCTAACTCCCGTGACAACGCACCCTATAAGAACGACAAGAAGGGCAGAGACGCTTCCGGCAAATACTTTATGAATGCGGACACCGCCAATATCAACCGGCTGGCATTTGCACCGATGGCAAAAGTGGCATTCGGACCGGTATCAATCCTTGGTGAATATATCGGCTATAACTACACCCGAAGCTACACTTACTATGAGTTGACCCGTGATACCGCAGGCAATGTGGTGGACTCAACCCTGAAGGAAAAGACCAAAAAATACCAGCTCTCTGGGATTGACTTCTTACCAGTAATAACTATATTAGGAAGGAAGCTGGAACTGTATGGACGTCTCTCCCTCTGGAACCATACTGAGCAGAAAAGCGGTGACACGATGGAGTTAAACAAAGACCGAAGCTTTATCCGCTACGGTGCTGGCTTCAACTATCACCTCATCCGAAGGGAGAAGGGAAAACCAGGACTGGCATTTCAGTTTGCCTGGATAAGAACCCAGCCCAAGAAAGAGGAAACCAAACCAACCGATACATTTATGGCGCAGATGCGCTTTGAGTGGAGTTCGTTAATTAAAAAGCCTGAACTATAAAAAGGAGGATATAATGAAGAAAGTAATTACCACTTTTGCGGTCCTTACCACCCTATTATTCGGGGTGGAGATTATGATTAAAGGGTCTGATACGATGCTGAATCTGGTCCAGCGACTGGGAGAGGCTTTCTCCACGGTCCAGCCCGATGTTACCGTCTCGGTAACCGGTGGCGGTTCAGGAGTCGGTATAAATGCCATGATTAACCGTGAAGTACCGGTAGCAATGGCATCGCGGGCGATGAAATCCAAGGAACTCTCGCAGGCACGCAGTAACGGCGTTAATCCGGTAGAGATTGTAATCGCCCTTGATGGCTTATCGGTAATTGTCAACAGCAAGAACCAGGTCAGCAAGTTAACGATCGACCAGATCGGTGCCATCTACCGTGGCGAAATCACCAACTGGAACCAGATCGGTGGACCGAACAAGAAAATCGTCCTCTATGGCCGTCAGCCCAACTCCGGCACATTTGTCTTCTTCCGTGATGAAGTGGTAAAAGGTGAATATTCAACCAGTATGCGTCAGATGAATGGCAATGCCCAGATCGTTGAGGGTGTTAAAGCAGATGAAGGTGGCATCGGCTATGTCGGACTGGGCTACATCAAAGACATTGAGGGTATTAAACCGGTGGCTATTGCCCGCAAGCCGGCTGAGGAGTTCGTTTCTCCCAAAGATGAGAAGGCGCTGAAGAGTGGCGCCTATCCACTAACCAGACCGCTATTCCTCTACACCAACGGTAAACCTAAAGGCGCGGTACGAGATTTCATCACATTTATTCTTGGTAACAGCGGTCAGCAGATAGTAGAAACAGAGGGCTACCTGCCGGTAACACAGAACTACGCGGATCGCAACCAGCAGATTCTACAATAAATGAAACTACGGCGGTCGGTTGACAGAGGCGTCCGGATTCTGTTTTCAGCCAATGCGGTGCTGGCAGCAGCGGTACTGGTGGGAATTCTGTTGTTTCTGCTGATTTACGGCATCCGTGCCTTTATTCCCACTAGTGCTTTTGACCCCGAAGACCCACTCACCCACCCGGTAAAAATTATCTCATTTCTTTTCGGTACGCGCTGGAACCCGGATGCCTACGGTCAACCGAGGTACGGCATAGTTCCGCTCCTGCTCGGCAGTGTTATCACCACATTTATCGCTTTACTGCTCGCTATTCCGTTAGGAATTGCCAGTGCCATATTTATTGCCGAGCGCCTTAAAGGCGGTGTGCGCATCGCGATTAAGATGCTGGTGGAGCTATTTGCCGGCTTCCCCTCGGTGGTCATCGGTTTCTTCGGTTTGATCTTATTGGGACCATTTATCTCCAGGCTCTTTGGTGTTGCCTCTGGTCTGAATATCCTCAACGCCTCGCTTGTACTGGCGGTGATGTCACTGCCAACGATCATCTCGGTATCCGAAGACGCACTGCGGGTTGTACCTTATTCCTTTCGTGAGGCTGCGTATGCGCTCGGCGCCTCCCCTTGGACAACCGCACTAAAAATCATCCTGCCCGCTGCCCGCTCCGGCATCCTCGCAGCGGTACTGCTGGGCTTTGGTCGGGCAATCGGTGAAACAATGGCGGTGCTGATGGTAGCAGGCAACGCTCCGATTATCCCCCGCTCACTTTTTGACCCGGTGCGGACGATCACCACCACCATCGCAATTGAACTGGGTGAATCCACCTTCAACTCAATCCATTTCTTTGCCCTATTTGCCCTCGGATTTATTCTGTTTCTGATTGCCCTTGGCACCAATCTACTTGCGGAATCACTGATCAAACGGGAGAAAAGAAGTTTTACCTTATGATGAAAGAACCTCCGCCTGCCCGTCGGATATACCGGAAACTATTCATCAGCAATATCGGTTTTCTATTCCTGGCTATCCCGTTGTTTGCCTTCATCCTGTTCATCGCCTATATGATCTTCTACCTATTCAGTAACGGCATCAATGTTTTGTCCTGGGAATTTTTGACCAAACCACCGGTGCAGGGGATGACCGCCGGCGGTATTCTGCCCTGTGTTATCGGCACGGTATACATCACCTTGCTATCACTGATATTCTCCATACCGATCGGCGTGCTGGCAGCAATCTACCTTGCTGAATACGCCCCGGATAACATCATTACCAGAATCATCCGTTCGGCAATTCGGTCTCTGGCTGGAATTCCCTCTATCGTTTATGGACTTTTCGGCGTAGCACTTCTGGTACGGGGAATAGGTATACCGCCTTCAGTTCTAGCATCAGGAGTTACTCTCAGTTTGATGAATCTACCATGGATCATCGCTACCGCAGAAGAGGCAACTCATGCCATTCCTGGTTCGTTCCGTGAAGGGGCACTGGCAGTCGGAGCAACCAAGTGGGAGGCAATAAGGCACAATGTCCTGCCGTTCGCATTTCCAGGTATCCTGACCGGCATTCTTCTAGCACTGGCGCGGACGATGGGGGAAACCGCACCAATACTTTTCACCGGCGTAAGTTACTACACAAGCGGACTACCGCAAACGATCCTGCACAAGTTTATGGCCCTACCGTATCATCTCTTTGTCCTTGCCACCCAGCACGACCAGATAATGAAAGTCAGACCGCTGGCATTCGGCACTGCGGTTGTCCTGCTGATTCTGGTTTTGACTTTTGATGCGATCGCTTTTATCATCCGTTTGCGTATTGCCGCTACCAATAAATGGCAGGTTTGAAAGGAGATTTATGGGAAAGGGTGTAATCGACATCCAGCAACTCAATCTATGGTTCGGCACCAACTATATCCTTAAAGACATTTCCCTTACCATACCCGCCCGGGCGGTTACCGCAATAATGGGACCTTCAGGTTGCGGAAAATCAACCCTGTTGCGCTGTATTAACCGGATGAACGACCTGATCGCGGAGACGAAAATTACGGGCAGAATATTAATTGACGGCGAGGATATCTACCGCCCCCAGGTCGATGTAATTGAACTGCGAAAAAGGGTCGGAATGGTGTTTCAGAAACCAAACCCATTTCCCAAATCGATTTTTGAAAATGTTGCCTTCGGCATCAGAATCCACCGCCTGGCAAAGGGCAACGAACTTCACCACCGAGTTGAAATGACTTTGCGTCAGGCGCATCTCTGGGACGAGATTAAGGACCGCCTGCACGATAACGCCTTCTCTCTCTCGGGTGGACAACAACAGCGTCTATGTCTTGCTCGCTGCCTGGCGGTAGAGCCGGAAATCATACTCCTTGATGAACCCGCCTCAGCACTTGACCCCCATTCTACCGCACGCCTGGAAGAGTTGATCGTTCGGCTGAAAAAAGACTACACGATCGTTATCGTTACCCATAACATGCAACAGGCGGCGCGGGTGGCAGACTACTGTGCATTTGTGATGCTAGGCGAACTGGTGGAGTTTGACCGCACCGAAAAAATATTCACCAATCCGCGCGACCCACGAACCGAGGATTTTCTAGGAGGAAAGTTTGGCTGATGCCCAATCTTGTCAACGTGGGGAAAAACGCTATATTAAAATAAAAAATAGGAGCGCGTAAATGACAATACTGGAAGGAAAAGTGGTGGAGTTGAAGGAAAAACTGCTGGCAATGGCTGCCCAGGTTGAAGGAATGGTTGTGGAAAGCATCCAGGCGCTGGTCAAACACGATACTCCACTCGCAGAAAAGGTCATCAACGAAACTGAGGATGCGATCAATCAAATGGAGATCGAAATTGAGGACTTTGCTATTAACCTGATCGCACTTTATCAACCGGAAGCCCGCAATCTCCGAACGATTACCATGGTCATTAAAATCAACAACGACCTGGAGCGGATCGGCGACCACGCGGTCAACATCGCCCAGGCGGCGCTATTCCTCATTCCCCGACCACCGGTCAAGCCACTGATCGACCTGCCCCGAATGGCAAAAGAGGCAACCCAGATGCTGCACGACAGCCTGGACGCCTTTACCCGTGGTGATGTTGAACTCGCCCGGAGTGTGTGTGTTCATGACTCGGTTGTCGATTCGCTCAAAGACCAGATCAACCGGGAATTAATCACCTATATGACTTCAGACGCTACCACTATTGATCGGGCACTGAAACTTATGCTAATCTCACTGAACCTCGAGCGCATTGCCGACCTCGCTACCAACATTTCCGAAGATGTGATCTACGCAGTAACCGGCGAGGTAATCAAGCATGGCAAAGGGTATCCGGACGAGTGAACCCGAAAAATCCCTTATCGCGGTGGTTGACGACGAACCGGATATCCTGGAACTGGTATCGCTCAATCTCGTCCGTAACGGTTTTGAGGTTGCCACATTTACCGACGCCCAGAGTTTTTATCAATTTATAGAAAGACGGTTGCCCGACCTGCTCATCCTTGATCTGATGCTGCCCGATGTTGACGGACTTGATGTCTGCCGGCTTTTAAAGAGTAACCCCAGATATGCTACAATCCCGATCATTATGTTGACCGCCCGGAGCGAAGAGGCAGATCGGGTATTAGGGCTGGAACTGGGTGCGGATGACTATGTTACGAAACCCTTCTCACCCCGCGAACTGATCGCCCGGGTGCGGAGTGTCTTGCGTCGCAGAAAGAACCTTCCCGTGACTGATGAAAAGATTAGCCTCGGCGATATATTAACTATCTTCCCCAATCGCCACGAAGTCTATGTGGCAGGAAAAAGGGTTAACCTGACGACAACCGAATTCCGACTGCTGCTCATTCTGATAGGAAAACCGGGCTGGGTATTTTCCCGGAATCAGTTGTTGGATGAACTGTGGAGCGCTGATAAGGCGGTGATCGACCGGACAATTGACGTCCACATCAAACACCTGCGCACAAAATTGGGCAGGGCTGGTCAAATCATCCGCAATGTGCGTGGGGTCGGTTATAAGATAGAAATCGAAGCGTGAAATTATCAATCAAACGCCCCCGGCATCTTGCCCTGACAATTGCCAACCTGGGCATTGCCAACATCATTATCACCCTGGTATTAATTTGGGTCGCACTGGTAATCAAAGATCGCTATTTTGCTTGGGAGTTTCTGCCACTTTTGCTGCTTGTCAGCGTCGGTGCCCTGCTGATTTCGTTGGTAGCGGGCTATTTCCATAACCGGCAGATTCAGCGTCTACTCACTGAAATCACCCTCGCTATCCGTCAATTAACGGTTGGCAATTATGACCTCCGGTTTACACCGAGTCGTTACGAAAAGATTAACCGACTGCTACTGGGCCTGCGCCAAATGGCGGATCTGCTCCAACATAAATTCACCCAACTGCAGCGGGAAAATAGCTGGTTGACAGCAGTGATGAATAAACTGCAGGAGGGAATTCTAATTCTCGGTGCCGGGGGAAAGGTCGTCTTTGCCAATAACAGTTGCCAAAGGATGCTGGGTGTTGACAGTGCCAACGATAAATTCTACTGGCAGATAATCCGCCATCCCCAGTTCATTAATATCCTGAAACAATTAACGCCCACTAACCCCCAGTTGACCATCGAAATCGTCCATAACGATAGACGCTTCCTCCTGAATGCCCTGTATTCTACCACTGGTGAGCAAATAATCACCTTCAGTGACATCACCGAACTTACTCAAACCGCGGAAATGAAAAGAAATTTTGTCTACAGTGTTTCACATGAACTGCGGACACCACTTACCGCTATCAAGGGTTACCTGGAAACGATGGCGGAAACGGTTGAACCCCACAACCAACATTATCTGATGGTAATAAAACGTAACACCGACCGTTTGATTAATATCGTCAATGACCTTTTAACCCTTTCTCGTCTGGAAACCCCGGTTGCCACTTCAGAAAAAGAATGGGAAGAGATTGAGATTCCCGACCTTATTAATGATGTCGCGATAATCTTCCAGTCCGCAGTTCAGCAGAAAGGGCTCAAACTGCACCTCCAGTTACCACCGGTACTCCCCAAGATCAAGGGTGACCGGCTGTATCTGGAGCAGGTATTGATTAATCTGCTGGATAATGCGGTCCGCTATACCGAAAAAGGTGAAATAACCGTGGCGACTGAGATCCAAGATGGAAAATTACTTCTCTCTGTCCATGATACTGGTATCGGAATCGACCCCGCACACCTGCCCCGCATCTTTGAGCGGTTCTATGTGATTGACCGGACCCGTTCCCGTCAGACTGGTGGCACTGGACTTGGTCTGGCGATCGTCAAACACATCATCGCACTACATCACGGCGAAATCAAGGTGACGAGCACCCCGGGTGCCGGCTCGAAATTCACCATTATATTGCCCATCTCTCGATGAACCAACCACTTAACATTATTCATCTATCCGATCTACATCTCGGCAGTAATTACTATGTCCCAGATTGGGGCAAAAGGGTGTTTGAAACGGTAAACTTGCTCGCTCCGGATTTGTTGATCATCTCCGGTGATCTTACCACCGAGGGCCATGTCCATGAGTACGAACGGATCCTTGATTACCTAAAATTGTTTACGGTTAAAAATCGTCTAATTGTCCCGGGGAATCACGATGCGCGAAATGAGGGGTATATGATCTTCGAAGAGATATTTAGCACCCGCTACCCATCTTTTGAAGACGACCGGCTATGCGTCCTTGGTGTTGACTCCAGTCAGCCGGATATCGACGATGGACATATCGGCAGAAGTAATTATCAATTAATTACCCGTCAGCTCAGCGATACCTCTCGACTTAAAATAATGGTAATGCACCATCACCTTGTCCCAATTCCGGGCACGGGCAGAGAACGCCACATTCCCACCGATGCCGGCGATGTATTAAAACTCTGCGTTGATCTGGATGTCAGAATCATCCTCTCCGGTCACAAACATCTCCCTTGGGTCTGGCATATTGAGAACACCTGGCTGATAACCGGGGGCACCGCTACCTCTCAGCGGCTAAAAGGACGCTCCTATCCTTCATTCAATATTCTTAAAATAGATAACGGCGCATTTACGCTCATCGAATTCAATGTCGCAACCGGTGAGCAAGTGACGAAAATCACCGCCCCGGTCTAAATCTTCCTTTTAACACTAAAATTTTTCTAACCTTTCCGGGAGCGACTTGGTCACATTTGATAATAAAGTAAACCCCAGACCCCAGCACTGGTTCATTTCGGCGCCGGCCAGTGATGTCAAATACAAGGATATCCGGTTGTGGAAAACAAGCCGTGATTTTCTCCTCTTGAATTACCCCTAACCGCCTGTTTACATCAGACACCTTAACCATTCCGGTATCTGCTCCGGATTGCGCACGGAGGAACGATGCTGTGCTGTTCGGGTCATAGCACCAGAACTCCCGACTACCACCGCCTTTGAACGCATAAATTTTGCCCGCGAAAAATGTCAATGCCCCACCTGCACCCACCCGACGCCAGTTGCGTCCGGGTGGAATCGGCGCCAACTCCTCCCAGGAGTCCAGCACCGCATCATACCGCCAGAACTCGGTGCTCCTTCCCCCTTTGAAAGCATATATAAATCTATTGCCGTCGCTGGTTAGCGTTGCGCCTGTATGACACTTTTTCAGCCTGAATCCAAGCGGCAAGAAACTTCTAACTATCCAGGTATCACGTCCTGGCAGGTACTCATAAAACTCATTTGTACCCCCCTTAAGAACAAATATTCGCTCCCCTAAAACGGTAAGGGCACTCCCTCTTTTTACCGGCCTATCGCGATTGTCTCTGGGCACAGGCCTACGGGCATGCCACTCTTGCTGTCTTATCCAGTAGACAAGAAAGTCATCTGTGCCACTACCCTTTAAACAGAAAATTTTCCCGGTATCTGGTTTAGGTAGATATCCGAGCCCAGAACCGAACCTTACACCTCGGGTGTAATCCGGCAATCTGGGTAACTCCGTCCAGGAGTCGGCTGTGAGATCATAACACCAGAACTCTCGGCTGTTTCCACCTTTCAGGGCATAGATTTTATCCCCACCATCCCAGGTTAAGGCTGCACCACCTTTCACCCTCCGAGCGTTTGCCCCCAATGGTAAATTAGCCCTCGCTGACCATAATCCCCGGCCTGGATCATAGAAATACCACTCATTAGAACCGCCCCCTTTCAGAGCATAAATTCCATTACTGGTGCTGACAAGACTGCCACCGGCTTTTACCTTTTTATTTCTTTGTCCCGCAGGAATAGGAGCGAGATCCTGCCAGCGCCGATAAGAGAGTGATTCCACATAAACCAGCCGACTCAGTGTATCATTTGCCGGCTCTTCATCGTCTGCCAACGCAGTACGAAAAACTACCCGATACCTGCCCGGTGTCGCCTGCCACTCATTAAACGATATGTTGTTAGTTTCACCGGCATCAAGGGAAATTGATGCCGAATCAAGATAGCAGATCTCCATCCCGGGCAGAGAAAAAATCCCACAGTAACAATAGCAACTGATCCGTTCTTCACCCAGATTAGTAGCAACCACACTCGGTATCATCCCTCCCACGATAACGGTATCACCTGGCGCGATAATTGCGCTTAACGCCACATCCTTTCTCGCAACCCGAAACTGCCGGTACAACGTATCATTATCCGGCACCATATCATTTTCCAAAAGAGTAAAACAGGTGGCGGTAAAGCGACCACTTACTGCCTGCCATGAAATAAAACTTATCACGGTATCCGCATCGGGCGCCAGACTGTCAACCTGCACCCGGTCAAGATACAACGGTTTTTGACCGCTGCCCTTAATCTCAAAAAACACCGGCAGATGGATAGAACTGCTGCCATAATTTTTAACCCTCACCTTAGGAATAATTTCACCACGGCTATTAAGCTCCGCCGGCTGGATAATTTCCACCACCCCCGCGTCTTTAACTCGGACAAATACTGAATCAACCATTTTATCATTAGCCGGATTTTTATCTCGAGAAAGCATCGTAGAACAAAGGACTGAGTGAGTACCACGGTTCAACGCTACCCAGGGTCTAAACCTTACCGTCTCCACCGCTGCCGGTGCCAGGCAAACCAGAATGGTATCAAAATAGATTGTGCCGATGGCAAACCTCACTGCAATTGTTTCTATATCATCACCAAAATTACGGACCAGCACAACTGGCTGACCAATCACCCCAGAGTCAACCACACCAACAGGTGAAACGATCTGACTTACCCCTACATCCCTTGTTATTACCCGGAAAAAAACGCTTGCGGTATCATTCCCCCGGTTGCTGTCACCCGCCAATTTTAATCTGAAACGGACAAGATAGCTGTCGGGTATTACCTGGCATGGGAGAAAAGCGGTATCTCTCCGCACCTGAGGACCAAGCTGTAAACTCAAGCTGCAAATGTGAAACAATGTCTGCCTGGTGATGTTAAAAATCGAACAGACAGCGGAAAACCGGGCGATTACATTCCCTGCGTTGTAAACCCTGATGCGGGGAGTTATCAATGTATCATCTACTCTGCCTTTAGGTGATATGACGCTCTCCACTGCCACATCCCGGATCCTGACAAACAGGTTCTCCTGAATAATATTGTTGTTCGGGTTGTAATCATCCCTGACCCAGACTGAACAGGCGATAGGCATATTACCCCGACTATTGACAAAAAATGAATCGAATACAACCCGAATTGAATCACCAATTTCCAGATTGGGGATATGTGAAAATCGAAAAGAATCACCTAGCCGGAAAACAACACGAATCGACTCCGCCCCAAAATCGCCCCAATTTTTAACCCAAGCGACCGGCATAACCACTGTTGCGGAATCCAATGTATCTCTCGGCTGGTCAATCCTTAATACCCCGACATCCCGAATCCTCTCGTAGCGTCGCATCCTGACCGCAGACCTACCTAGAACTTCGCTAATTATCTCGGTCCATGCAATCTGCACTTTACCATTACCTGCCGCGATAGAAACTCGTTCCCGTTTAATGTTGTTTGATGTCAAAACCTGGAGGGTGTCCCAGACTCCGATTGCGTCTCTTTTCCGGTAACATATTTGGTTAGTCACCTGAGGATTACGGTCAGCCACCCAACCGAGGTGAATATTACCCACCTCATCAGCGACGATACTGGGTGAATAATGTTCATTCCGCCACTCACTGACTCGAACCGTATCCCCCCAACCATCATCGCCCCGGGCACGGACGAGAACCGCTTTCTCATCTTCTTCACCGACAACAAACGCAACAAAAAACGAGTCATTACTCCAACAACTTCCGGGAAAAACCGCCCGTGTTCGGCTATAAACCGTTTCAATTGGTAACCAGTTGCCCATCATCCGACGCCGGCAAAGAACCGCCAACTGCATTATCCGCTGGTGCCAACTGATCATAAGCTCTCCATCTGGCGAACAGGCGATTGCCGGTCTGCTATTTAACAGATCGATTGTGGTGGCAACAGTCTCAACTCTACCCCATCCGCTATCGGTATGGGAAACATAACAGATGCGAGAACCGCTAATCGGTAACTGTGTCCAGGTAAGATGACGTACCCCGAAACGATCAATCGCGATAGCGAGTGCGGAATCATAAGGATTTATGAGCAAACTGTCCGCAGACAACCACTCACCACTACCCGCATCCCGACGCTTTACTCTTATCAACCCGTTATTTATCCAAGCAACATAGATATTCCCCGAAGAGTCACAGGCAATCGCTGGTTCACCGACGCTGTAAATGCCAGAAGAAATCATCGTATCATTTGACCACTGCTGGGTGCGAACATCAAAGAAGGAATACCATACCTGAAAGGTATCCGGTGCTTTACCCCGCCAAGTGACATGGATGTTACCACTTGGGTCAGGAACAACTGAGCGGGCATTGTTATAGCAGGTCTGGTCTGTACTGTTGCGACTGGTTATACTGTCGGTTGGCAACCAACTACCTGGAGCAAACCCGATGGCAAATAGATATAAAAGGAGCGTCTTTCTCTTAGCGGAGTTCATCAGTTGTCTAATCATCGCAAACGGGCATTTTAAGTCAAGAGTTTATCAAGTCTGTATCTTTTTACAATGGTTTATCAATACGGAGGTCGAATAATAGACAATGGTTGTTCTTGACTTGGGGTTAAATATCTTTATATATTATTTCTAACTCATTTTAGTAAGGAGGATTTATGGCTTTAATCGATGAAGTGAAGGCGATAATTGCTGAAAAACTGCCAGATGCGGCAGGTAAATTAACACCGGAAGCCCGGTTCCAAGAAGACCTGGGTGCCGATTCACTGGATATCGTAGAGTTGGTATTGGCATTTGAGGATAAATTCGGTATCAAGATTCCTGATGAGGACTCTCAGCAGTTAACCACTGTTGGTAAGGCGGTGGAATACCTGGAAAAAAAACTGACAGAAAAGAAAGCGGCTGAAGGCGGGACAGGTAATTAGCCTTCCTATTCACTGTCACAAAATGGCTAAAATAAGATGAAGGGCAAACGAGTCGTTGTAACCGGTCTGGGTGCCATTACACCGTTGGGCAACGATGTAAAGACATTGTGGGGTAATCTGCTTGCGGGGGAAAGTGGTGTCGCCCGCATCACCGCTTTTGATCCTTCTGACCTATCGGTGCAGATCGGTGCCGAGGTGAAGGACTTTAACCCCAATGAACGCTTGGAAGCAAAATTGGTTAAGCGAACCGACCGCTTTACCCAGTTTGCCTTGTGGGCAGTAATAGAAGCGCTTAATGATGCGAAATTGGACATGAACAGAGAGGACCGTGAGCGGGTTGGGGTAGTGGTCGGTTCTGGTATGGGCGGAATCGCAACCTGGGAACAACAGCATGAGGTTTTTCTCCAGCGGGGACCGCGTCCGGTCTCACCATTGCTGATTCCGATGATGATTCCCGATATGGCGGCGGGACAGATTGCCATTGTTTATGGTTTGCGCGGTCCGAATTACTGCTCGGTCTCTGCCTGCGCCTCAGGTGCGCATGCAACCGGCGTCGCGATGAGACATATCCAGCACGGTGATGCCGATGTGATGATTGCCGGCGGCAGTGAAGCACCGATTACCAAATTCACCGTCGCAGCATTTGCTAATATGGGGGCGCTTTCCAAACGCAATGATGAACCCGAGAAGGCGTCAAGACCTTTTGACCGTCAGCGGGACGGTTTTGTTATTGCTGAGGGCTGCGCGATCTATATTCTGGAGGAACTGGAGCATGCCAAAAGGCGTGGGGCAAAGATCTATTGTGAACTTGTCGGCTACGGTGCCACTGCTGATGGTTACCACATCACCGCACCAGACCCTGAAGCTTTGGGTGCAGCACTGGCAATGAGACAGGCGTTAGTCGATGCGGGCCTCCAGCCTGAAGACATCGACTACATCAATGCCCATGGCACATCAACCCCTTTAAACGATGCTGCTGAAGTAAAGGCAATCAATATGGTGTTTGGCACGCACAGTTCCAGAATAGCAGTTAACTCCACCAAATCGATGATCGGTCATGGTTTGGGCGCGGCGGGGGCGATGGAATTCATTGCCACGGTTTTTGCGGTTAAAGAAAGTAAAATCCACAAAACTCTGAACTTTGAAGAATCGGACGAAGGTGTCAACCTTGATTTTGTCAAAGATGGACCAAGGGCGATGAAAATCCGTGCCGCCCTATCCAACTCCTTTGGATTTGGCGGGCATAACTGCTCATTATGTGTAAAGGCATTTGAGGAGTAGATTATGAATATCATCTGTTGTATCAAACAGGTTCCCTCAACCGAAACTAAAATCCGGATCAACCCCCAAACCGGATTAGTGGACACCAGTGAAGTTGAGTGGGTAATCAATCCTTATGACGAGTATGCACTGGAAATGGCATTACGGGCCAAGGAAAGTCTGGGGAAAGGCACCATCACCGCGATCTGTCTTGGACCGGAACGGGTGAAGATGGCGCTACGCACTGCCCTAGCGATGGGGGTAGACGAAACCATTCAAGTCTGGGACCCGGAATTTGAAGGCTTGGACGGGTTGGGTACTGGCTATGTGTTAGCCACGGCGATCAAGAGATTGAACTTTAGCCTGATACTTACTGGCAAACAAGCGATTGACGATGACCAGGCTTGGGTTCCTCAGGTGATAGCCCATTTTCTTAACCTGCCCCATTGTGCAGTTGTTCCGGATGTTCTTCTCGAAAAGGTTGCCCAGGGAGAAATTATTTGCCATCGCGAAATTGAAGGGGGAACAGAGATTGTCCACACCAAACTCCCCTGTCTCATCACCGTCCAGAAAGGTAAATTCCAACCCCGCTATCCCACCCTCAAACTGATGATGGTGGCAAAACGTAAAGAGATCCCGACTTGGAACCGAACAACCCTGGAGGTTAACCCTGCCGGATTGAGTAAAAGAGTCATCTGTCTGGGGCATCGCTTACCACCGCCTCGTCAAGCGGGCAGAATCCTTGACGGTGAACCCGCCCAGGTTGTCCCGGAACTAGTCAAACTACTCCGTGAGCAAGCAAAGGTAATTTAATGTTTGACCGCCAACTTTCACAACAGCGGCTGTTGATCGGCATCGGCGGTAACATTGGTGCCGGCAAGACCACCGTGGCAAACGAATTAAAACATTACGGTGCTAGGATCATTGATGCCGATCAGATCGGTAAAAACCTTTTGAAAAAAGGGGGGGAACCGTATAAAAAATTGCTCGCCGCTTTTGGCAAAGATATCCTCAACCACAACTGCGAGATCGACCGCAAGGCACTGGCGAAGAAGGCTTTTGCCTCCAGAGTCACACTGCACAAATTGAACAGCATTATGCATCCGCCACTGCTGAAGCGACTGCAAGCCGAAATTGACAAAGCAAAAAAGGGTCTGGTCGTGGTTGATGCCGCGCTTTTATTCGCTTGGAAATTACATAAACAGATGGACATCGCCATCTTAGTAACTGCACCGGACCACCTGCGGATTGCGCGGCTGGCAAAAGCCGGATTAACCGCCGATGAAGCGCAACAACGGTTGAAATTGCAAGGTTCGGATACCAAATACTGGCGTCAAGCAGACTTCGTCTTAGAAAACTGCGGTTCGATTTCCGAATTAAAGCGGAAAATCCGGGCACTCTGGAATTACTTCTATTCCAATCGACTGGAAAAACTTAAGGCAAAAAAGACCGCTTCGTGAAACTCAGCCAAATTCCCCTGCGCGACTTAGACTGTAGCGGTAAAATTGTCCGTACTACCACCCCCCTTATACTCGAGTACAGCGAAGCACAAGATATAGCAAAGGACTTCTTTGCAGTGTACCGACAATTGATCAACCCCCGGGCAACCGGTTTAGGACCACGGGAACGGGAAGAAAACGCCGAAAGTTACGGGATATTGGGCGCGAGTGGTGAAATCGGTAGGTTAGATATCGTATATGATATCAATGAAACCAGGCTGGCAGTGAACCTGAACGAGGAGGAAGCAAATAAAGTTTATCGACTCCTGCGTGAACAGCGGCTCGTGAACCCGGACTTAGAGACAATCAGAAAACTGATGTCCGGAAACCTCGCCGAAACAGTAGCGGCGATATTCTGGCAGATCGGCGCGATCAAGGTCAGCCTCGGCGACCTGCGACCGTTGTTCAAGGTAGATGAGAACCGTAATTTCAGCCCAATTTATATTGATGTAAAGGGACTTTCTAATTACCCTTCGGTTCTGGATTTTGTGCTGTCAGCAAGCGCACTTTTGGTGCGCAATTTGCGGTTTGATGTAATCTGTGGGATTGAGGCGGGTAGCATTGCGCTGGCGGCCCTATTGGCACAAAAGATTGCCAAGCCGATGTTCTTTGCCCGCCGGGAATTACGTTATCCCGAGGCAAGTCCATTTGAAGGAATTCGGCAACACGAACTCTTTCGTAAGAAAATCCTATTAGTTGACGATACGCTGGTCCATGGCTGGACAAAAAACCGGGTAATTAAGAAAATCAGAGAATGGGGAGGGAAGATCGATACCTGTTTTGTCATCTTCGACCGACAGCAGGGAGGAGAAGAGGAGCTGGCGGAGAATGGTGTAAGGCTATGCTCGCTTACAAACCGGGAGGCTGCCTTGTCTCCGAAAATCCCAAAGGAGATTAGTTTTCTTACCGATCAGGAGTACGAGGAGGTAATCTCCTATTTCAACAACCCAACTGAGTGGCATCACCGCCGCAGATTGACATTCACGCCAATTAATCCAGATTGACAAATACCATTTAACCAGTATAATAATTTTGCTAAAAGGAGGTTAAGATGCTGTGGAACTATTGTTGTCCTAATTGCGGCCGTCCGATGGCGGTGGAGTGGCTAAAGCATAAAGAAAAGACCAACTGCCGGCACTGCCGTTCTAAACACTATCCACCAACGCCGGATGAAGACCACTTTGCCTATATCAGCGGCATAAAATGGCCCCTGGAGCTTGAGCAAATCGTAGTCGCCCGGAAAGGGGCTTTCTGCTCCGCTCCCAACTGCTTTCAACCCTACCAGACGCTAACGCTCCGCCAACCGTTCTCTCGCGGTGGTAAACTCTCCTTTGATAATCTGATAC
Organism: uncultured bacterium; assembly: GCA_964590395.1. GTDB lineage: Bacteria > Hydrothermota > Tepidihabitantia > Tepidihabitantales > Tepidihabitantaceae > JAOABP01. Next base: position 48,566 of record CAZPVT010000020.1, on the reverse strand, counting down.
CGGTATGTACTTATCACGCTCGGGGAAAATGGGAACAGACCTACGAAGAGTGGGTAAAGGCATTAACCGAACAACAGGCAAATAGCAACATCCCATCTTTCATCAAATCTCACAACCTCGGTATCGAAACGAAAATCGGAGTTGACGCAAACTACGGTTTAAACGACGTTTCCCAGCCAGTTGCCACCGCGCTACCGGTAGAAACACCGGAAGAGGAACCGGTTGTAAGTACGGTCCAGTTAATCGCCCGGGAATCTCAGGTAAGACTCCAGCCCTTGCTGGAAAAACGACCAATAATTATCGCCCCCTTTCTACGGGGCGTAGTAAACAAACTGGTATTTGACTACGAATGGGAAATACGCGGCAGTGGGGAATTAAGCGTGTATCTAACCGCCTGGTTCAGGGGTCAACAACCAAATTTAGAACATCTGGGCACACCGGAATTTGATGGCTTAACTGCAGTTAAAAAACACTCTGTTCCGCAGAATGCCACGGGACAGAGTTGTCTTACTCTCAATTTACCCCCAGCACCACTTGGGCGCTGGATTGCGGCGGTGTTAATATTAGGAGAGGACGCTTTTGTAATAAAAGAGTATGTCCTTGCGGGTTGTGATTAACCGCCAATGAGTGATTTCAGATAAGTTACAATCTCATTCACCGGCACCTCGTGCTGTTCACCGGTCTTAAGATTCTTTATTCCGTAAACACCCCTTAATAACTCCGTCTCACCAGCAATTACCGCGACAATGGCACCACTGATGTCAGCGAGATGAAACTGGTGCCGGATCTTCGGCCGGTCATAACTCAACTGAGCGGGAATACCCGCGGCACGGAGTCTGTTTACCAGTTCCCAGGCGGGACGGAACTCCTTCTCCGAAGTCCAGACAACAAAAACCAGTTTCCGGCGGGATTCTGCCGCTTGGTCTTCAGGCATTGAGAACATTGTCCGCTCCAGTCCAATTGCCATACCGACAGCGGGGGTTGCTGGTCCGCCCAACTCTTCAATCAGATAATCATATCTTCCGCCACCGCCCAGACTGATCTGAGCACCGAGTGCACTGGAAATAATCTCAAATGTCGTTCGGTTGTAGTAATCCAAACCTCTGACCAGAGAGGCATCAACTTCAAACTTAACCCCCAAAACAGTGAGCCAATCGAGAAAAACCTCAAAATGGTGCTGACAGTCAGGACAGAGGTGATTACTCGGAAGCGGTGCCTCAGCCAGCGTTTTACGACATTCGGGATTTTTGCAATCAAATACCCGGAGCGGATTGAGTTCAATCCGTCCGTTACAGTCCGGACAGAGGCCACCCTGATGGGTATGCAGATAACTAACCAGTTTTTCGCGCAATGCCGGACGACAGCTGCGACAGCCGATCGAATTCACTCTTACAACACAATCGGTTATCTTAAGACGGGAGAAAAACTCTACTCCTAAGTACACCACCTCCGCATCGGTCAATGGACTTGCCTCACCCAGCGCCTCCAATCCCAGCTGATAAAACTCCCGATATCTCCCCTTCTGAGGGCGATTGTAACGAAAAAAAGGTGCAATATAAAAAAGCCGGTAGGGTAACCGAAGACCATTCTCCAGCAACGCCCGGATAACACCCGGAGTACCCTCAGGTTTCAAAGTGAGACTGCGGTCAGCCCGGTCATTAAATGTGTACATCTCTTTAGTTACAATATCCGAGGCAATGCCAGATGAACGGATAAACAGCTCGGTATGCTCAAAAGTGGGAGTTACGATCTCCCGGTACCCGTAAAGACCCGCCAGTTCCCGAAAAAGCATTTCCACCGCAAACTTCCTTTCACTTTGCGGAGGAACAAAATCCTGCGTACCCTTAGGCCGATTATACTTAAATGCGGTCATTTCAACTGATGGGAAATCTCATAACAGATAAGCCCCAACACCGCACCTATGAGGTTGGCGAGAAGATCAACTGGATTGTACTCCCGGTTTGTAACCACCACCCTCTGGAGATATTCGGTTCCCACTGCCAATGGAACGGTAATCAAAAGCGAACTCCACGGTAGTGCCGCCTGACCTAAAACTCCCATAATTGTAAAAAGCCCGGTGTGAATCGTTTTGTCCAGTCCACGCTGCAGCAAACGGGAGGGTTTGCCGGTCGGCACTAGTAGCGCGGTGATGGTTATAACAATCCAGAACAGGAAGGCAATCCGCGCAGCTCTCCTTTTAGCCACGGTGCTCCTCTCCGCGTACTATTTCCTTAATCCGCATCAATCTTGTCAACTCCTGACGCTCGGCTTCGGCAAGGCGAAAAGAAATCTGCCGCACCGTCTCCTCCAGCGAAGGAATCAACACATACTCCAAAGCGTTTACCCGGCGGCGCGTCCTCTCCAACTCACCCGCCAGAATCTCAACCGTCTTCTCCTTCTCCGCCAGAACCAGCAAAGAATTGAGCAACCCCTCAAAACCCAGCAGTGCAATATCTAGCTCTGCCGATGTATTCACAAACCCATAACTCCGTAACCTCCCTGTTGAATACCGCTTAAATACCGGCACCTTGATATTCATAATACTCTTTGTCGATATCGCAACCATCTCCTGCCGTGTCGGCACCATTACCGCCTCATCAAGAAACGCCGGGGGAAAAAAGTTTCGGGCAAGAATAAACTGTAACAACAAACCTCCTGTTTCCTCTTTTACCCGCTGACGGTGCTGTCGGATTTCCTCAACCAGTTCCAGCAGACGTCGCATTAACTCCTGCTGTTTATCTTTCAGCAGTTTATGCCCACGACGGGCAATAGCTAATCGACGCCGCAGTCGCATTAACTCCATCCGGGTAGCATTAACTGAAAACCGCATCATCCAATTTTATAAACCACCAAATGGATGTCAATTAGCGGGAAAGCACATCGCCGGAGAGAAAGTAAAAATTTTATATTCTTTCAGCTCTTCTGAAAGGTAGAAAAATATCTCGCCTGCACCACCTCACAAACTAATCTATTCTCTCACGTGGCGCATTGTCAATCTTTCGGTCAGCCTTTCCAGTGCCCGCGCAGCATCCTCGTAACGGTTATGAGCGTTATTAAGATGATTACCAACCACTTCAAACTTCTCCTTAAAGCGCTGCAGGTCACCCTCCAGCCGGTCCAGACTCTCCAGAATCTCATTTGCCCGGCGGTCAACCTCCAATCCCCGTAACCCGAGCACAATCGCCTGCAGATAGGCATAGATAGTTCCCGGCGAAACCGGTATCACCCGCCGGCTAAAGGCATAACTCAGCAGACTCTCCTCCTTATCGGTAATACCGACCACTGTCTCGTAATAAACATTTTCCGCTGGAATATACATCAGAGCAAAATCGTACGTGCCCTCATCCGGCAGGATGTATTTCTCCGCAATTGTATCAATGTAACCTTTCAATTTCTTTAGCAATTGTCTCCGCAGTACCTGCCGCTCACCCTCATCTGTAACCGCAAGCATCCGCTGGAAATCATCTAACGGAAACTTGGCATCAATCGGCACCAACTTCTCACCTAACCGCACCACCGCATCAACCGTCGCACCACTGCGAAACCGGTATTGTAACTCAAAGTGATTGGGCACCATCTCCTGCAGGATATTGCCTAAAAAGATTTCTCCCAATACTCCGCGTGGTTTAGGTGCCCGCAGGATCTCCTGCAGTGAGGCGATCTCCTGGCCAACATTCAAAACCTCCTCCGCTGCCCGGGAAAGTTCACCCAGCCTCCGGTTGAGCTCACCGGCCAACTGTGCAGCGTTGTCCAAACGGGTATTGACCGCGGCAGTCGTATCCAGCAACGCCCGTTGTATTTCTGCCAACCGCTGATTCAGCAACTGACTGTTGGCATCCAGCGCCCGTGCCTGCTCCTGCCTTAAATTTTCCACCTGCTGAAAAATCAGCCCAGTCTCACCTCCCGGTTGTGCCTTGATACGGGTGACCAAAACAAAAAGCATAATCACCGCCACCAGGAGTAATAAAAAGACCACCGCCAGTAGCAGAACCATCACCCCGGACATAATTCAGCATAAAAGAAACTCGCAACCGGTCAAGTTATGAACTCCCACTCGGTTAACAACCAAAATTAAACGGCAGGCAGGCTACCCTTCATCTTTGCCAGTTCCATCCGGCGCAGTTCACCACGCCGGATCTTACCGCTGATTGTCTTCGGCAACTCCTTAACAAACTCAATCTCCCGCGGATACTTATAAGGTGCGGTAACCCGCTTACAATGCTCCTGCAACTCCCTGATCAGACCCTCGGAAGGGTCGCAACCCGGCTTCAAGATCACAAAAGCCTTGACAATCTCACCCCGGATCGGATCCGGCTTACCGATCACCGCCGACTCCTGGACCGCGGGATGCTCAATAAGCGCCGACTCCACCTCAAATGGACCGATCCGGTAACCCGACGCCTTGATCACATCATCTACCCTACCCACAAACCAGAAATAACCATCCTCATCCTTATACGCCTTATCACCGGTGTAATACCAGTCACCCAGGAACGCCACCTGATTCGCCTCCGGCTGATTCAGATAGCCCTTAAAAATTCCCGGTGGATGAAACGGCTTCACCCGGATCGCAATATGCCCCTCCTCACCTGGGGGTAGTTCCCTGCCTTCATCATCCACGATTGCCACATAATGTCCGGGCGTTGGCTTCCCCATTGACCCTTCCTTGATCGGCAGACAGGGAAAACTGGCTAAAACCGCCACCGTCTCGGTCTGCCCGTAAAAATCATAAATCTTCAAACCGGTTCCCACCTCCCAGGTACGAATCACCTCCGGATTCAACGGCTCACCCGCAGAAACACAATGGCGCAAACTCAACCGGTATTTCTTCAGATCCTCCAGAATCAAAAGCCGATACACGGTCGGTGGCGCGCAGAATGTGGTAACACCGAAGTTCTCAAAAACCTGAAGAGTAACCTGAGCATTAAACTTGCCCTTCGGATTGCGCTGCAGTACTGTGCAACCGATTATCCATTGACCAAAAAGTTTGCCCCAGGCGGTCTTAGCCCAACCCGTATCCGCAATCGTCCAGTGAATATCATTCGGTTTTAGATCATGGACAAACTTGGCGGTAATTATATGGGCAAGCGGATAGGCATGGGAGTGCTCCACCATCTTCGGATAGCCCACCGTACCCGAAGTGAAATAGATCAACAACGGCTCATCGGTCCGCGTCCTCACCCTCTCTTTGACCTCAGGTTCTACCCGCTCCATCTCCTCATCAAAATTGAGCCAGTTCTCCCGGCTTCCTCCCACCAGAAATACCCGCTTTAAACTCGGACAGTTTGTCTGAATCTCAGCGATTTTAAAGGCATTTTCAACATCGGTGATCGCAAAACTGGCACCCGCACTGTTGATACGATATTCAATATCCCTGGGCATTGACAGAGTCGGAGTCGGCATAAAAACCACCCCTGCCTTCATCGCCCCCAGCACCGCCACATACCACTCAGGAACTCTCGGCAGCAAAACCAGTAGTCTATCCCCCTTTCTTGCACCGGCAGCAAGCAGGACATTGGCAAACCGGCTGGCAAGCCGGCTCAACTCCCAGAAGGTATGCTTCTGGGCTGTTCTGCCGTCGTCTGCCACCGAAATCAATGCCAGTTTTGTCCGATCCTCTTCTGCCCATTTATCAATCGTATCATAGGCAAAGTTATACTCCTCAGGTATCTCCCATCTAAAACTGCGATAGGTTTCTTCGTAATTCTCCATATTATACGTCATAAACATTACCTCGCCTTCTCCTTGATTTTGAAAATTGCGTTAACAGATATTTTAAAACAATTAACCTGTGAAGTCAATTATGCTAATATAGATCTCTTAACCGCCGCGCTCATCACCACGACCGTAACCCTGTTTGATACGCAAACAACCACCAAATTCCGAACCACTGCCATTACCCTGCTTACCACACCTGCGAGGAGCACTGCCTTCACCAACTCTATCGCCCCACGCGCCATTAATCCATTATTCAACCTCCCAACCCCAGCCATAACCACCGTTAACACGATAACCTATACCCGCTTCACCATCATTACTAAAACGGTTTAAGATACCGTCCCCAATACTGGGGAGGGGGCATAAACTCAAACCGGTTAAATTAATTAAATTTGTTGCGTCTACGGTAAATGGTCTATTTTCTTGACCGATGACGGTCATAGATGGATAATATCTAATGACCGGGGTTGACCTTGTCTTTGCCTGGTTAACGATCAACCGGGGGGTAATTGACAGTATATTTCTCCGGCAGGCAGAAATCGGTCAGCAATTGAAGGCGGTAAACTATCAAGTTAACTTCACCTATGCCGAATTGGACCTGCTAAAAAACCAATTCCAGACAATAAACTGCCAGCGACGGGTAATTATGAGCAGTTATGATAACCAACAGGACGTCTGGCTCGGTGCTAGTGTCAACGGCCGCGAGGTTACGGGCAAAGAGTTCAAAAGGCTACAACGGGATTTACAGAAAAAAGGGCTACTTGCCCGAAAATCCCGCCTACCGTTTCTCATCGCCACACGCGATGAATACGATTACGAGGTGATCGGTAAAGAGGAGTTGAATGGTGAAACCGTCTGGGTCGTAAAGTTTTCTCCCAAGACAATCGACAGCCGATATCTCCGTGGCAAAGGCTATGTGTTAGCGAAAAGTTACGATGTTGTCCGTATTGAGTTTCAACCGGCATTACTGCCTTTTGTCGTCCGGAGGACGCTGATGATGTTAGAGTACGGTCCGATAAAGGGCTTCTGGCTACCGAGCCGGTTCTGGCTGGAGATGGAGATAGGTTTGAAGGTGATCAAAGATTTATTCCACTTGCAGATAAAGGTAGAGGATATCTATACCGATTACCGGCTAAAGTTAAACTGAATGACTCTGATCACTCTAATCCTGACCGCTCTCGGTTTTCTCATCGGATCACTTATGTTCTCCTTCTGGTTAAGCAAACTCAAAGGCTGGGATCTGAGAAAAATTGGCGACGGCAATCCGGGTGCGGTCAACGCCTTTAAGGTGGCTGGCTTCTGGTTGGGCAGTCTCGGATTATTGCTCGACTTCCTCAAAGGAACGGTGCCGGTTGCCATTGGCTACTGGCATTTTCATCTTACCGGTATACCATTAGCCGCACTGATCATCACCCCGGTCCTCGGCCACATCTTTTCCCCCTGGTTAGGTCTCCGGGGAGGCAAGGGCATCGCAACCACCTTCGGTGTCTGGTCTGGAGTGACACTGTGGCAGGTGCCCTGTTTTCTGGGTGCCACTCTGATCTTCACCCACTTTGTCCTCGGCATCCGCCGGGACAGTATCTGTGTCCTGATCAGTTTGTTTTTAATGGTCCTGTTTGTCAGTATTTTTTATCGCCATCCACCTTTTACTATAGCGGCTATTCTTAACAGCACGGCTGTTGCCTATCGCCATCTGCCGGGGCTAATACGTCGATGATGCCCCTCGAACTGTTCGTTGACTCGTATCGGATCTTTATTTTTGTCTCTGTCCAGTGGCTGATCGCACTTACCAACAGCCTGCTTTTGCGTCCTCTTCCCAGGGACAAGTTACCGGTAAAACCACCGCTCGTTTCGGTCCTGGTGCCAGTCCGCAACGAGGAAAAAACAATTCGCAACTGCCTGGCCTCCCTGCTCAATCAGGACTATCCCAACTACGAACTCCTGGTATTAAACGATCACTCCGAGGACCTCACCCTCGAGATTGTAAGCTAGTTTAACTCCCCCTGGTTAAAAATAATTGATGGGCAACCACTACCCGAGGGCTGGACCGGCAAAAACTGGGCATGCCAGCAACTCGCCCAAAATGCCCGTGGTGAAATACTCTTATTCACCGATGCGGATACCGTTTTTGCACCTGACACAATCTCCCGAATGGTAATTGCGATGCAAAATCAGGAACTGGCACTGCTTACCGGCTTGGTCAAAAACCAGGTACTCACCTGGGGTGAAATGCTCACCGTTCCGTTTATCATCTGGTCAATTATGGCAATTTTACCTCTGGGGATTGCCTATCTCTGGCGCAACTCAAAGGCATTTATGGTCGCCAACGGCAAGTTTCTTGTCTTCGCCTCGGGTGCGTATCAAAAGATCGGTGGCCACCAGGCGGTCAGAAACGAAGCCGCCGAGGACCTGGCACTGGGCAGGTTAATAAAAGGTGCAAAATTCAACTGGCGAATCTACGATGTTACCGACTCCGTCACCACGCGGATGTATACCGGTTTCCGCTCTGCCTGGGCTGGTTTCACCAAAAACTTCTTTGCTATTTTTGATTACCGACTATTGCCCGCACTTTTTGTTTGGTGCTGGTTATTGATCATTACCTTCCATCCTCTGGTTGCCGCACTGTTATTCGGCATCAATGGTTCATTTAACGGTCGGTTCTGGGCAGCGTCAGGAACAGTTGTTCTGTCAAGCGCCATCTGGCTGATAACCGCCGTAAAAACCCGCCTACTAAAAAGAATCGTAATTTGCTACCCAGTAATTACCGCATTGGCTTGTACTATCGGTTTTGCGTCAATAATTAAAACCGTTTGCCAGCGCACCGAATGGAAAGGCAGATGGTTACCCCGGCATCGGATTAGAATCGTTTAGTCGCGGGCACCAGAACGGGGATGTGCCCGGTCATAAATCCGGCGCAACCTTTCCACCGTCAGATGAGTATAAATCTGGGTTGAGGCAAGTGAACTGTGGCCCAGAAGTTCCTGAACTGCCCGTAGATCTGCCCCCCGTTCCAGAAGGTGGGTGGCAAATGCGTGACGCACTGCATGGGGATTAGTAGCGCTTATTCCTGCAACCCGGCTTAATGTACGCCGGACAATGTTTTGAACAGAACGGGTGGTGAGCCTTTTCCCCTGCCGGTTCAAAAAAACCGCCGGTTCTTCGGTAAAACCCCGCCGGCTAAGATAACGTTCAATCGCCTCCCGTTCCCTTCTTCCTAAAGGTAATATCCGCTCTTTTCCTCCCTTACCCCGCACCCGGAGCGTCTCATTATTGAAGTCAATATCTGTCCGGTTCAAACCCACCAGTTCTGAAGCCCGCAGGCCCGAACCGTAGGTCGTCTCCAGTATCGCGGCATCCCGCAATGCGGTTACTGAATCATCAATCGGCTCAAGTGCCTGGACAATCTGCTCCACGGTCAACAACGGTGGCAACATCCTTTCGCTCCTTGGTCCCTTAATGTCAACAGCCGGATTCTGGTTTACCCGTTCGCTATTTACCAGATAACGAAAAAACGATTTGACACTGGAAAGTTTTCGGGCTGCGCTTTTACTGGTATAACCATAGCGCATCAGCGCACCAAGAAAATCCCGCACATCTACCCGGTTGATGGAATTCAGTGACTTACCCGCTAACCGGTCAGCGCAGAAATCAAGAAATTGCACCAGGTCAATCTGATAGGAACGAACCGTATGGGCAGAATAACCCCTTTCCTGCTTCAGATAAGCGAGAAAATCATTCAGTACGGAACGGTACTCTGCAGTTAACTCCACATTTAAAGCATAACCTTTTTAGAACCGAACGTCAACCCTAAGCCCCTTGCGTGCCGACTAATTTTAATTTAGCAGAATCACCCGACCGGTCACCTCTTCCACACCGCACTGTAACCGGACAAAGTATACTCCAGCCGGTAATACCCCGGATTTTATCTGCCAATCAGCGGTCCCCTGCACCGCCAGTTTCGGTTCCAGCGTAAATACCAGCCGACCCGAATGATCATAAACTCCACCCCTGATGGGTTTAACCACCGCACTCTGCACCGTAATCCGTAGGACCCGGTTACAGGGATTCGAGCCCACCTTGATCCACGCTCCGCCTCGCGCTCCCACTCGGGGGTCATTCACAACCCCGGTAGGTGGTGTGGTAACAAAAACACCTGCCCCATTGGTTCCGGCAAAAACCGTCCGCGGCAGACCACTACGAAAAGCCAAACAGAGGATATCAGTACTGATCAACCCTTCGTTGCTTGCCTGCCAGTTACTGCCCCCATCCGTGCTGACATAAACCCCGCTACTGGTGCCGGCGTAAATAATGCTGTCATTACTACGATCAACTGCCACGGTACGGACATTGGTGAAACTACCTAATCTTATCCAGTTTACTCCACCGTCGGTTGACTTAAACAACCCCTGACTGGTGCCGGCGTAGAAAAGCCCACTGGTTAAATTGGAGCCAACAAGAGAATAAACGATACCAGCAAGATTGTTACCGGTATGCACCCAACTGTTACCGAGATCAGTGCTGACCAAAAGCAACTTGTAGTTATAAACCGAATCCCCACCGATAAGAATCCGGTTTGCTTCAAACGGATCAAAGCAACAGGTGTTTGCCCGCGCGATGGAATCGGGAAGTGTATCCCGAATCCATGTTGTACCCCCATCTGTGGAATAGGAGGTCTGAATTCGGTAGGCCCCGCTTATATAGCCATGACCGCAGGTAAAAATTAAATCCGGGTTGTGGGGAGAGATAGCTAGGGCACTACCATCTGCGAGATAACTTTCAACCTGTCTCCAGACGGACCCGCCGTCTGTGCTCCTGAAGAGCTCGGCGTTTCCTCAACCTGAACCTTCCAGTGCCCACAGATCAAGCGGGTCATTGGGATTCACCCCGATCGCACAGATATTACCGCAGGCAAGAAAATCTGAACAGCGTGTCCAGGTATTACCGTTGTCCGTTGATTTATAAATTCCATTGTCCAGACACTCCACATAGACCGTGCCTTCATCATTCGCCAGGGTGATAACCTTAACCTTGTTAAAAGGAAAATCACCAGTAAGGTCTTCCCAATTATTGCCGTAATCCGCAGAGTAAAATAGACCCGCGGTCGTACCCAGATAGACCGCACCATCCTGACTGAAACTGGGAAACAGACAGAAGTAGGGCTTGCCAATTACTCCGGTGCCGATATTCACCCAGCTCCTGCCAGTATCATCACTACGGTAAATCGTACTGGTGGTTGTGGCATAGATAACCGCTGGATTATTACGGGAATAAGCCAGCCGATACACCGAATATATCGCTGCGGTCCTGGTCCAGGTTTGACCGCGATCGGTGGAACGGTAGATACCGCCGGAATAAGGTGCCGCGATGATGATATTCGGATCTGCTGGATTGACCACGATGGCGTAAGGATAATAGCCGGTCACACCGAACGGCAACTCCTCCCAGGTTTCACCCCGATCGGTTGAACGATAGATCACCGTGGCACCTGACCCGCGATAGCCACCAGCGTAGACCGTACCGGTATCAACCGGATCAATCGTAATTGAGTACCCATAATAGGAGTTAAGCGAATCATTACTGCAGACAAAAGTCGACCAAGTAGCACCAGCATCGGTTGTCCGGACCACCACCATACGGTAAGGACTCTGAGAGTAGTTGTATCCCACCGCATAGATCACATTTGGATTTAATGGATTAAAACACATCTGCCGCAAGTAGTTATAACTGGGAATGGCGAGCGTTGCCCAGGTTGAGCCACCATCAGTGCTCTTATATATTACAGAACCGGCAAGTGCATAAACCAACTCCGGATCGGCAGGAGGAACTAAGAGATCATAGACATACCCCGGCACCATACCGCTGGTATATGTCCAGTTTACCCCCTCATCATTTGATTTAATCAACCGAACTGGACTCGTGTAAGGCGCAAAGTAAATCACCGCTGGGCTGGTATTACTGATACCACCTGAATAGACCGGACCACCAGGAGGACCGACCGGCGTCCACACCGCCAGCATAACACTTAAACAACTGCTGAGTAACAGCCACATTTTACCTATAAATCCTCCCTTTCTTAGAATAAATTTAATCGCCGGCACCTGCAAGTCAACATTACTCACTCTGGTAGGAATTGACAACGACACAGATTGGATTAAAGTTTTTATAATGGTTGGTACCATTTGCCTTCTATTGCTCACCCAGCCCAGCAAACGGAGGCGGATGGGTGCTGGTGTGCCTGGCGGACTTCAAATCCGTATGGTCGGCGTTAAGCTGACCGGTAGGTTCGATTCCTACCCGCCTCCGCCAATTTTATTAGCAGTACAAAATTGATGAAAAAACTTTTATTTATCCCCTTGTTATTCAACTTGACGCTGGGGGGAATCGAATTGATTCCGAACCGGCTCACTATCGATGGCCTTCTCTGGTGCAACGCGCTGTTCAGATACAGCCAAACACTGGGATGGGGTAAAACCGGCTTTGAATTCCAATACCGACAGGCAACTCTGGGGTTAACCACTAACATCATTAAAAATCGGGCAGCTATGCGGCTTGAATACGACTTCAGTAAAACCGCATTGCGCGACCTGTTTGTAAATTTCAAATGGGAACCCGGTTTTACCCTGCGGGTAGGACAGTTTAAACTCCCGTTGAGTTTTGAGTGTGAAACCGATGAACGGCTTTTGCGTTTCGAAGAATATACTATTTTATACTACTACAATGTTTTAAAGCCCACTGAACCAAGGGATATCGGAATGATGTTACTGTATCAATTGTCCGATTCCCAGAAGACGAATTTCCGGACGATTTTTGGTATCATCAACGGAACCGGACCGAATACCGCTGACAACAACAACCACAAAGATTTCTTTGGTCGGGTTCTCATTAAACCGCTCCCCAAAATTGATCTGCACCTTGCCTGCCGTGCTTATTACGGCTGGACAAAGTTAGAAGCGGTACCCTGGCTCGGACTGGGTGCGGAGTTCAGTTACCATCGTCACCCGCTAACGCTCAACGGCGAGTTTGCCCTGCGCCGTTATGAAAATGCCTCCTGTCCCACCGGCACTGTCCAGGTAACCGGTGTTTTTCCCCTCTTTAATCCCGCAGTGCGATTGGAAATTGCCCGCTGGGAAGATGGCAAAATTCAGTGGCGGGGAATGGCTGGACTCAATTTTCCACTTCTCAACGAAAACCTTATAGTGCTACTGGGCTATCAGTATCAGACCCTGATTAACTCCTGGCAGTACCAGGCGGTGATAATAAGACTACAGGCCGGATTTTAACTGGCGTTCTCGATTAATCTCCGCATCGGTGCGCCGGAGATATACCGGCTCCAGCACCATTAAATCGTCAGGACCCTCCTTCTGCATCAAAGCCCTTCCTAACTTAACAACCACTGCCGGTGACGGGACGTTTACTGATGCTTTTTGAACCGCAATTCTCAGCTGGGTAAGCGCCGGTTCGACCATTTCTGCCGCATTGCCAGCAACCATTATCACTGGAGACAACTGGCAATCCGCACACAAGCGGGACAGCTCGCCGCTCATTGCCACCATGGTAGTGGTCATCGGTTCAATCAGTGCCCGCTCTCCCTGATACAATCCGGCATAGACCTCTCCTTCACGCGCACCAATTGCTGTCAAAATTAACTCTGTTGTGGCTTGCGCTACGGTAGCACTCAGTGCTTGGAGCGTGTTCACCCCTTTAACCGGCAGACCTCTTGGCAATGCGATACCCTTGGCAACACTCAGCCCTACCCGCAGTGCAGTAAACATCCCTGGCCCGATGGTTAGACAGATACCTGTGATCTCATCAATTGCTAAACCGGCTCCCCGACAGAGTTGATCTATTGCGGCGATAATCGTTTCGTTGTGAGTGGCTTGATAATTACTATGGTCCAGCCGCAGTTCCCCGACCAGATCATCATCCCGCACCAGCGCCAGACCAGAATTAAGTCCGCTTGTCTCTAAACCTAAAAAAATCACCCGGAAAACCCCGGTGTTCCTCCATGCGGCGGTGTCTCCCATTCCCGATTCGGGATCTGCACCTTTACCGCACCTTCAATCTCATCAAGATTAATATACTCATCACAAGCACGGATTAGTTCCACAGAGGTAAAACCCCTTCCCAATCCGATACTTACCACCCGTTTACCCCGCTTGGAAAGCCAATCGACCAGTGCCACAAAATCACCGTCACCGGTTACCAGTACAATCTCATCCAGCCAGTCGCTCATTGACAGGATCTCTAAAGTAATCTCAATATCCATATTCGCCTTGATCGTCCCGTCCGGTCTCTCGCGCACCGGTTTTGCCACGACCCGGTAACCCTGAAAGGAAAGGGCATCAATCAGTCGTTGCCTTCGCTCGTCATCTCGGCGAAATGGCACAAAGGCAACAAACTTACAATGCTCTTTTTCTCGATTGTCAGTGGTAATGATATGACGGATAATCGCATCGTAGCGTACCTCCTTACTCTGTCTCTCAAATGTCTCCTGCACATTCTGGACATCAACAAAAACACCGGTTCTAATCATTGCTCCTCCTGTTAAAATAATATATCTCTACGAGCCCTCGGCTGGCAAGGTCTTGATCAATAATATCAAAAGGTCCTTGGCGCCGGAAAAACCGCGCACCGCCACCGGTACCGATGACGAGCGACCTATTATTGCCGATCTCAGCCTGCATCCGCTGAATTATATGTCTGATACCACCGCATAAGAGATTATAAATCCCGGCACGCATTGCTGGAACAGTTGTACGATGCAATATCCGCTCCTGGACCTGAAAAGCCACACGCGGCAACTGTGCGGTGCTTTCGGCTAATGAGTCCAGCATCGTCTGAAACCCCGGCACAATTGGGCCACCATAAAACTCCCCGTTAACCGACACATAATTAAAACTGACCGCGGTCCCAAAATCAACGATTATCAGCCCCTTTCTCGCTCGCTCACTCATTCTCTGAATATAATAAAAATATCCGCCCACCGCCACACACAGACGATCCGCACCCAACTTCTGACGGTGGTAATTCAATCTCAACGGCACCGCACTCTGGCTATTGACCAAAAAGGTTTTTGTCTCCCTGCTGAGTAAACGGTAAACCGGTAAGGTTTGCTTCGGCACAACTGAAGCCATTACCGCACCGCTGAGCCTTTTACCGCACTCCCACCCGACAGGCAAACTCTGTAGTCCGGTAGTACTAACCACATAACGTCGGACAACCTGACGCCCTTTAAATAGCGTCAACCTGGTATTGGTGTTACCAACAAGAACTGCAACAATCATCGCAGTTGTTTAACCTGTCCCACACTGAAAACCGCGATTTTTCCTGAATCTCCGCGAAGCACAATCCTGCCCTCCTCATCGATATCAATAACCGTGCCGACAAACTTCCGTAACAGGGTCCGAATCTCTACCCGATGGTGTAGTACCGCTGACCGGTTTTTTATCTCGTCCCAGCTCCGCTGTCCCTCCCCTTTGATCATCCTCTCCAGGGTGGTAAAGAACTCCGGCAGAAACAGATCCAAAATACTAAACCGCTCCACCTTTTTGCCGTAAACCAGAAAAAGTGAGCCGGCTTCAGGTAGAGACTCGGGTAGTTTCTCCTGATTGACATTAACGCCGACCCCCACAACAAGCGCATCCTTTCGCTTCTCACACAGAATACCTGCCACCTTTTTCCCTTTAATCATCACATCATTGGGCCAGCGCAAAAGCGCCCTCGGTTCATTTGTCCCAACCACATCTTCAATCGCCTTGCCCAATGCCAGACCAGCAATCTGCGTAACACTCGCTGGTGATGTAAAACCGGCTGAAGGAAAAAAGAGTACCGAAAAGATCAAACTGTCATCATCCGCAAACCAATGGCGTCGAAACCTGCCCCGCCCTTTGGTCTGACGCCGGGCAATAACAATCGCCGGCTCTTTGCGCTCCGCAAGGGTAAACGCATACTCATTTGTAGACCCCACCGTATCCAGCAAATAGACCCTACCCATACTGGCAAGACGGGAAAGCAGTTCACCCGGTATTAAATCTTCAGACATAGAATCAATCCTTTTGCAGTTTAACCAACTTTATCCTCGCACCCTCAACATCAATTATGTAAATCCCACCTGGCAAAAACTCCCCGTTACTGCCTTTGCTATTCCAGACCATAACCCGGTCCCTGACTAACCGCTGGTATACCAACCTGCCATCCTGAGTCCAGATCCGAACCCGCTTCGGTTTTGACTCTGGGGTATTAATTTTAATCATCACCGGGCCAAAACTGGGATTAGGGAAAACCTCAAACATTGCCCCAGAAGAGACACCACTTAAATCCTTAACTCCGGCCGTCGTGGTATTCATAAACAGGTGATTGCCATTAGTTCTGTCCCAGTTAGTTACCGCCAGATCCGGATATTCAGAATAGCGATAAAACAAAACCACATTACCGGTACCGGAGTCCGGCGCGCGGTTAAAAGAAACCCAGCCGGAATGAGGATCATAACAGTACTCACCATAACCCAGCCTGCTGCCGTTGACCAGAACACTGTCCAGAAACTGAATCGGCCGGTGCGCCAAATTGAAAAGCCTTCGCCTGCCATTACCGTTATTGCTCTCCATTTCCCCCACCAGATGCCGATTACCAACATCGGTCCAGAGCAACGCCTCACAGACCAGATTATTCAGATTTGCAGGTCGCCATTGCCACCCGGGTGTGGTATCTATTACCCCCAGATTATTGGCATAAACCACCACCGGCTCCCACCAGCCACCTGCGGCCAGTTCTGGATAACTATCACCGTTCACATCACCCCAGGCAACACAGGAGGAGTATCTATTACGTCGCTGCATGGTGAATATGGCAATTGTATCTAAGACACCGTTATTATTGTGAAAAACCTTAATGCTATTGGGATCTCCCATCTGTCCATTAGAAGCCACTGCCAGATCAAGAAAGCCATCCCGGTCATAATCCCCAAACTCCATTCTCAAAACCCAGCCGATACCCTGACGGGCAACCCAATAGGGCATAGCCTCAAGCACACCATCGTTATTACGATACATCGTCACTTTACCCCTTTGACCGACAAAAAGATCAAGATCGCCATCATTGTCAATATCACAGAACCGCACCGCATCTGATGGCACGCTATCTCCAGCACTCCAGCATGGTAACGTATCAAACAGCCCATTATTATTCCGGTAAATACGGGCTGAATCCCCTCTTCCACCGTAAACATCACCAGCCGAAATTACCAGATCCAGATCCCCATCCAGATCAAAATCACCTAAGGCGCAGTCAAAGGATGTGTGACGGTCGACAGAACACCACCAAGGGATCGGGTTAAAACCGCTACCGCTGTTTAGATAGATGCGCGCCCGGTAGTCACCACCACTTGGATATCCACCCAGATAAGCCACCGCTAAATCCTGAAGTCCGTCATTATTCACATCACCGAGATAGCTGTGACCAAAATATCCGCTGTCGCTTGAACGCCAGGATGCGGTCTGTTCCAGTATACCATTGTCATTAAAATACACCGTGTTACGGTCCATTGCCATATCGTTGCCATTGCTGATACAAAAATCTAAAAATCCGTTTCTGTCAATATCGCCGAAGGCACCACCGGTTGAGTAATCGTTATCCCGGGAACTCCAGCTGGGAGCTGTGGGCAGGGGAATCTGGGTAGATGCAAAACCGATAACAAAAACCAGTCCGCATAGCAAAAGTTTCACCTTTCCCATAACAAATTCAGTTTATCCCATTGTTCAACCCGGTCAAGGATTGGACAATAGCGGCAGAGCCTGCTTTGCTAAAAGTAGTTGTTATCCCCGGGCGATGTAATCCCGAAATGCCCCCTGTAATCTCCTTGTAATCTCCCCGGGTTTGCCATCCCGGATCTTTTGACCGTTAACCACCACCACCGGCACCACCTCATAGGTGGTGCTGGTAACGAAAAGCTCATCAAACTCACCCAGCCGGCCCAACTCAATCGCCTCCTCATTGACCTCTAAACCTATAAAATTACACAGTTCAAGCACCACAGTGCGCGTTATCCCGGGCAGTATGTAATTGTTTAACGGATGGGTAAAGACTACACCATCTTTAACCGCAAACAGATTGGTGTGGGTCCCCTCGGTTAGCAAGCCATTGCGCACAAAAATTGCCTCCTCGGCGCCGGCCTCAGTTGCCTGATTGCGTGCCAAAACGCTCGGCAAAAGTCCGATCGCCTTGATATCACACCGCTGCCACCGGATATCCTCAACGGTTATCGCCCTGATACCGTTCTCCTGCTCAGCGACCGGCGCAACAATCTCGGTAACCGAGATATAAAGCGTCGGAATTACACCAGCTGGCGGAAACACCAGACTCCGCTGCCAGACCCCCCTGGTTGCCTGAATGTAGAAAAACACATCCTTCCCCTGTAAATTGTTAAGGTGTAAAAACTCTTCACAAATCGGACCGATCCGCTCAATATCCGGTACATTGATCCTTACCGCGGACAGGCTTTTTTCAAACCGCTTTAGATGTTCAGACTGACGAAAGATTTTACCTGAATAGGTTCGCATTACCTCATAAACCCCATCCGCAAAGTAAAAACCTCGGTCATCAGGCGAGATGCGAATCTGACTCCTGGGCAGTATCTCACCATCGGGAAAATCCATCGAACGGATAAAGCAAAAATCCTGTGAGTTACTCATCGGCAATAATTTATTTCTTACTTTACCTAAGTCAACCGTTGAAACCCCTGTCCGTAACACTAAATTATTCCTGATGAAAATTCAGATCATCGGTGCGGAATCACTCGGTGCCCGCAGTATGTGCTGTGTCGTAGAAACCACAACCCGTCGGATCATAATTGACCCGGGTGTTGCCCTAGCACCCCGACGTTTCGGACTACCACCCCATCCGATAGAACTGAAAAAAGCTGAACAGATCCGGCAGATGATCCTCAATGAACTACCAAATACTACCGATGTTGTCATCAGCCACTTTCACGGTGACCACGCACCGCTCAAAACCCCGGATCCCTCCCAAATCCCCCTCTCAGAATTTATCGCCCGTTTAGGTACCAGCCGGCTTTGGGTCAAAAGCCGAACCGGAAACACCCAACTGATGGACTCCCGCTACCTTGATTTTTGCGCTGTGCTGAACTGTTATGTCGCTGATGCAGACGGCATAAATGATGGTGAACTGGCTTTCTCTCCACCGGTACCCCACGGTGAAAGATACCGTGGCACAGTAATGATGACCAAAATCACCGCTAATGCAGAAACCTTTGTCCACGCCTCAGACATCCAGCTCCTTGACGAATCTACGATATCAATTCTGCTCAACTGGCAGCCAGATATACTGTTCTGTGATGGACCTCCGGTTTACCTCCCATCGCTTTCTCCGTCTGCACGACAGGAAGCATTCAAAAACGCGGTCCTTTTAACCCAGAAGATTCCTTTAATCATAATTGACCACCACCTTTTGCGCTCCTTTACCGGACTGGATTTTTTACAAAGTGTTAAAACCCGGTCAAAAGGAAAAATAATCTCTGCAGCAGAATGGACAGGTGAGAAATCGGAACTACTTGAAGCCCGGCGCCGAGAGTTATATCGCGCGGAAAAACCGCCGATTAAAACTGGCTGATAAAATAGCCCTGCAATTCTTAACCCATCACCTCTCGGTGTAGAACAGTTCTAACACCGCGATGTCTGAGGACTTATCAATCACCTCAGCAACAACAAATAAACCCTGATTATATACAACACCTCTGGCGACCATACCTTTGTCCATCGCTATCTGCCGCTCCCAGATCGAAATCGCATTAGGCACGTACTCAAAAACCAACCCCTTGCTTTGTTGAGCACCAAGCAGTGCCCCGCAAATAAAGATATTACCCTTTTCGCTTACACACACGCCCCACCCTACAGCCTGTGCATTCTCGCCATAAGCGACCTTACGTACCACTCCGCCATCTGCAGTATATTCTAAAATCACACAGCGGGTTGAATCTCCAACCTGTGCTGTTCCCACCGCCACAACATTACCAAACTGGTCAAGCACTAAATTACCCGGCTCATCTCTACCCCTGGAGTCATATCCTCTTGTCCAGACCGTATCACCTTGCGAATCAATTTTCACCAGCAGTAGATCCGGCACTACACCACTCCTGCCTAGGACAACCAGAGTGCCATTGGGATCCGACTTAATCTTAAATCCTGCACCCGGCTCCCGCTGAGGATAACTCTTACTCCACACCGTCTTGCCATTGCGGTCCAGAATGGCAACAAAGATCTGCTCCCCATCTCCGGTTACCACCCCACCCGTAATTGCGACCAGAGTATCTACCATACAGACACCGTTCGCCCTGGTCTCCTTTCCTAATGCCAGCCCCTTTTTCCACAAAACCCTGCCCGCAGGAGAAATTTTAACTACCATCGCAACCGTAGTATCATAATGGCTGGTATAACCAGCAAGATAGATGTTGCCCTCCCTATCCAAACAGCCATCGCCCAAAACATTAAACCTGCCACCGGCAACAGTAACGCGCCTCAATAACTTTCCTTTTCGGTCCAGCCACTGCACCAACCAGACGCTAACTCCGTCCTTCCTTCCTTGATTTCCCACCACCACCAACTGCTCATCACTTGCCATAATGGCAACCGGTTTCTCATCCGTGCCAGTATCAATCCTCGCCATCCAGACAACCATCGGTTTACCACAGAAAAGAAAGAGGGCAGAAATGGCAAGCGGCAAAAATAACTCGCACATCATAATCCATCGCCTCATCGGCTCCTCCTTTCTTTATTATCAGCCTTACCGGCAAATTACCTGATTGGTCTCCAAAGTCAAATCCACCCTGCTCCTTCACTCTCTTACTGCCTCATTCTTGACCATCATCAGCGATTTCTTATAATACCAGTTGGTGTCTGCAGTTAAACTGGACGACTTTCCCGGCCGTTACGACCCCAAACCGGTAGAGGAGAAATGGTACCGGTTCTGGGAGGAAAACGGGTATATGAAAGCCAATCCGGAATCATCCAAACCAAAGTTCTCCATTGTCATTCCACCCCCCAATGTAACCGGCTCATTGCATATGGGCCATGCCTTAGACAACACCCTACCGGACATCATCATCCGTCGCAAGAAGATGCAGGGTTATGAGACGCTATGGCTCCCGGGAACCGACCATGCGGGTATCGGAACCCAGGTAAAGGTTGAACAGCTGCTTGCCCGGGAAGGAAAAACCCGATTTGACCTGGGGCGAGAAAGCTTCCTCCAGAGGGCATGGGAGTGGAAAGAGAAATACGGTAACGAGATCGTTCACCAGTTGCGTCGGCTTGGCTGTCTACTGGACTGGAGCCGTTTTCGGTTCACCTTAGATGAAATCTGTGCCCGGGCGGTGCGCGAAGCGTTTGTCCGTTATTATGAGGCAGGCCTGATTTACCGGGGATTAAGAATTGTCAACTGGTGCCCGCGTTGCCTGACCGCACTCTCGGACCTGGAGGTAAAGGACCAAAAGGAAAAATCCCATCTCTGGTATATCCGCTATCCAGTTGCACAACCAGAACCTGACCAGCCCAACTGGGTGGTAGTTGCCACAACCCGTCCTGAAACGATGCTAGGAGACACCGCAGTAGCGGTGCACCCTGACGACACCCGTTATCAAAAACTCATTGGCAAAATGCTCAATCTACCATTAATCGGCAGGCAGATCCCGGTAATCGCTGATCCGGCGGTGGAGATGGAATTCGGCACCGGGGCGGTAAAGGTCACCCCTGCCCATGACCAGATTGACTTTGAAATTGGCGAACGGCACAACCTGCCAAGAATCAAGGTAATCGGTGAAGACGGCAGGATGACTGATGCGGCACCGACAAAATACCGTGGTTTAAGCCGTGAGGAGTGCCGGAATGCGGTGATCAACGACCTATCAGCCGAACCACTGCTGGAAAAAATTGAAGATTATGAACATTCGGTAGGAACCTGCGACCGGTGCGCCACGGTAATTGAACCCCTGTTAAGTAAACAGTGGTTTGTAAATATGAAACTCCTGACCGCACCCGCGATCAAAGTCGTTGAACAGGGCAAGGTAAAATTCTATCCGGAAAGGTGGAACCGGGTCTACCTGGACTGGATGCGTCAGGTGCGAGACTGGTGCATTTCCCGTCAACTCTGGTGGGGACACCGGATTCCGGTCTGGTACTGCCCCTGCGGAGAGATTATCGTCAGCCGGACTGACCCGATAGAATGTCCTAAGTGCCACGTCCGGGACTTACGTCAAGATGAAGATGTGCTTGATACCTGGTTCTCCTCCGCACTCTGGCCCTTCAGTACAATGGGCTGGCCTGAGGAGACTATTGACTATCGCACATTTTTCCCAACCGACTTCCTCACCACTGACCCGGACATCATCTTCCGCTGGGAGGCAAGGATGATCTTCTCCAGTATCTTCTTCACGGGGAGAATACCATTTTCTGATGTCTATATCCACTCCACGGTACTGGACAAAACCGGGGCACGGATGAGCCGTTCTAAAGGGGTTGGCGTTGACCCATTAGAGATCATCAACCACTACGGCACCGATGCCTGCCGTTTTACTATCGCCTATCTTGAGACCGAATCCCAGAGTTACCGGCTCTGGAACGAACGGTTTGAACTGGGCAGAAACTTTGCCAATAAGATCTGGAACGCCTGCCGGCTGGTCGCACCGTATATCACGGGTAGCAACTTCGCCCTGCCGACTGCTGATTTGACTCCGATCGACCGCTGGATCATCCGGCAGTTCAATCGCACCTTAGAACAGGTAAACCAAGGCATTGATAAATACACGTTTTCTACCGCGGCGCAAGCGCTTTATCAGTTCTTCTGGCATGAGTTGTGCGACTGGTATTTAGAATTTGCCAAGCCCCGCCTGAAGACCGATGACCCCACGCTCCGGGCGGTCCTGTGCCATCTTTTCAAAAACAGCCTGCAACTACTGCACCCATTTATGCCCTTCATCACCGAAGAATTGTGGTACCGACTTGGGTTCGCTTCGGGATCAATCCTTGATACGCCCTGGCCCACACCCTTCACAATTGACGAAAATGGGGTCGCCCAGGTAGAACTAATGCAGGAACTAATCATCGCAATCCGACAGATTCGGGCTGAGATGCGCGTCCCGGCAAAAACCCTGGTGCCCTGTATCATAAACACCCCGGATGAAAATCTAAAACAATTCTTGACTGCGCATCAGCAGTTTGTTACCAATTTAGCAAAGGTCTCCAATTTCCTATTCGGTACAGAACGTCCCCATTCCTCCGCCGCGATTGTCCTTTCGGATGCTGAGGCATACATTCCTTTGGCAGGAATTGTTGATGTCAGCAAAGAACTCAACCGACTGCAAAAAGAAATTGGAGAGTTAAAAATCCTGATTGACCAGATTGACCGCAAATTAAACAATCCGGACTTTCTTGCCCGTGCCCCGGAAGAAATCATCGAGAAGGAAAATCAGCGCCGTGCTGAGTTTGCCAGCCGACTGGCACGGCTAACCCGGCTAATGGTACAACAACGATGAGAAACTTCCTTACCAATCTCAGTTGGACGCTACTCCTGGTCGTTATCGGGTTGGTATTGATCTTTTACAACTTCAACTATTTACCAGCACGGGAGAAGATACTTCGCTTACAGCAGGAAATAAAAATGTGGACCGAGCGGGTGAACGAGTTAACCGATAGCCTCCAAACACTCAGCACTGGCAAAGATACCGCATTCAATGTCAGTTACCGCTTTGACGAACTCTTTATCAGTGCGGAAAGCTTAAAAATCTCCCCGCCGGGTGAGACCATTCTCCGCTCCCTCCTGCCCAACTTACGCGGCGCAGCAACTATTGAAGTAATCGGCCATACCGATACCAGGAATTCCCCAACAACCCGCTGGTCTTCCAGCTGGGACTATTCTGCAAGCGCCGCAGCCGTGGTTGCCCGTCGACTGATCACCTTGGGTGTGCCCGCACAGAAAATAATCGTCGTAGGTGCAGGAGATACCCGACCGCTTGTCGCCAAAACCACACATAGTGCTGCGGTTATCAATCGCCGGATTGAAATCGCGGTGCGTACCCGATAGATGGCAGTTATAATTGTGCTCACCTGCCTAATTCTCCCTTCCCAGGATACTGTTCCGAAACGAATTCCTGCTAAATCACCGGGCAGGGCGGTCCTGCTCTCATTCTTAATCCCCGGTGGTGGTCAGATCTACACCCGTAACTATCTGAAAGCCGCTCTCCTCGGATCAACCGAAATCGGCCTGGGTTACCTTACCATTCAGGAACACCTGCGAGCATCACGGGCGCTCGCCGCTCAGGATAGCAGCAGGTACGTCTATCACCGGGACCGGCGCACAGTATTTTTTTGGTGGACCGCAGCAACGGTTGTCTTCTCAATGGCTGACGCCTATGTTTCAGCCCAGATGTTTGGCTTTGACCAAGAGTTGCGCCTCAACATTGCGCCTGACCGCCTGGGGTTAACGCTCGCTTTTAAGTAATGGGCAGATTTTTTGCGGCGATTGGCAGGTTTAAAATGGAATGGTTTCTCTCCGCGGCATTCCTTCAGGGCGGAAAAATAGAAAACAACGAATCACCCGCTGGCAACTGGGGGCTTGCCTACTGTCACGGCAACCGATTGGAGACGGTGCGCATGCATCACAAAAAAACTGAGTCATCTGTTCCTAACCTTGCCTCACTCAAAGAAATTAAAACCGATATGGCACTGGCTTATCAGCATCATCCGGCTGAACTCCTCACACCATTCCAAGTTCAGCCTTTGGTCCGCCGGGAAAAAGGAGAAAACTGGGCTTTTTGTTACGCAGGGCTATTGAATCATCCCAAGAAGATGTTTCCGAACTGGCAAAAAATTCCTGACGGCGTATCTGCTGGTGAACTGCTGTTTGTCTTCGTATTTGACCATTTCCGCGTTGATAATCCGGTGGAATCACTTACCGAACTTTGGAAACAGATTCCAGATGAACGGGAACTCGCCTTCTGCCTGTTGACCGCCCGAATGATGGTAATCTTCTGCCAGTTAGACACCAGAAACGACAATCAGGCGCGTCTCTGGCTCGGACAGGGTGAACTGCTTAGGGTAATCTGTTCCGGCTCAATTCCTGACTTACCTGATATTGTCTGGGAAAAATTACCTGAGGAACATGTGATATATATCCAGCGGGAACGCTGGGCAGTTGTCTAAAACACCAATTTTATGTGATTAAATTGGGAAAATATCAAACGGTGCAACGAACCCACTCTAAATTGGCGCTAACCCTGACGCCAAGCCGTCGCTCAATTAATGTCGCCGAACCCTGCTGCCGAACTCAACCAGTTCTCTGAACCCCTTCGGGTCAAACGCGGAAGCGATTGCAGTTTCATAGGTTACCTTACCCGCCCGATACATTTCAGCCATATATGCATCATAGGAAATACTACCCTCCGCACTACCGGTCTGAATCGCCGAAGGCAAGTGTTCAATCTTTCGTTCGCGGATCAGATTCCGAACCGCGGGTGTTGCAATCATTATCTCATAACAACCGATTCTCCCCTTGCCTTCAGCGCGTAAAAGCAGTCGCTGTGAGAAAACTGCTAATAGCGAAATGGAAAACTGAATACGAATCTGGTCGCGGATTTCCGGTGGAAAGATATCGATGAATCGGGTAACTGTTTCCGGTGCATTAGTCGTGTGGAGTGTTCCAATAACCAGGTGTCCTGACTCTGCTGCCCAGATTGTTGCCTCAGCAGTAGCCAGGTCCCGAATCTCAGCAACCAGAATAACATTAGGGTTGGAACGCAGTCCCTTCATAATGGCTTCACGGAAACTGGATACATCAACGCCAACCTCACGCTGGGTAACCAACCCTTTCTTATGGTCATGGACGAATTCAATCGGGTCCTCAATGGTCAAAACATGGCGCGGGCTTTCAAGAATGTAATCCACGAATGTCGCCTGGGTAGTGGTCTTACCCATTCCGGTAGGGCCGGTTACCAGTATCAGTCCGTGCGGTCGGTCGAGTAGTGCCTTAATTCTGGGAATGAGATGTGTTGGAACAAACAGTTCCTCAAACGAAAGAATCCGCCGTGGGATCAATCGCAGTGCTAATCCGAAATAACCTTTCTGCTTGTATACCGCCACGCGGAAACGGGCCATATTTTTGAAATTCAAGGCAAAGTCACCACCACCACCATTGTCGATCTGGGCACGCAGATGACGCAGGTCTTTTGTTGCGATGTTCTTGAAACTCTCGGTCTTATCAGGGGTAAGAACCGGACATTGCTCAACCGGGTGTAGTAAACCGTCAACTCGTAAGGTTGGTGGACGCCCAACTGTCAAATGGAGGTCAGAGGCGTTTCGGCGAATACACTCGGCTAAGAGTGATTCAAAATATTCTTCATCTGACATATCGGTTAATTATAATCCCCATTCCTCCTATGTCAAGCGGACGCAGCCCAGATTTTTGTTCCTCACGAAAACATCGGCAACCAACCCACCTTCCCCTGACCACCAAAATTGACAGCTGCTATCAAATCTTTATGATAGATAAAAAGGTATGGCATCATACTTTGCCAACTCAGAACTAAAAGCTGCCCAGGTGGTGGTTATCGGTATGCCCCTTGACCGCTCCAGCTCCTTTATCCCCGGCACCAGATTCGGACCAGAAATTGGCCGACTCGGCACTGCCAACATTGAAACCTTCAGCCCTTATCAGGCAAAAGATATTAACGACATCCGCATCTATGATGCGGGGGACTTGGTGTTTACCTTTGAAAAACCACAGACCCCCATAGAACTCATTCGTCGTACCACCCGCAATACCTACCAATCCGGTAAAAAACAACTGGCGGTCGGTGGTGAGCATTCTATCACGCCCGCCATAATTGAAGAAATGGTAAAATTTTTCCCGGACCTGTGTGTGATTCAATTTGACGCCCACTCGGACTTGCGTGCGGAGTATCTCGGTGACGAGCACAGCCATGCGACCGCGATGCACCGGGTCCTTGAGTTAATTCCCAGAGAAAATCTCTTCCAGCTCGGTATCCGTTCATTTTTCCAGCCCGAAGAAATGACCCTTCCTAATATCTACCCATTTGAGGTACTAACACCGATAAAAGCGGTCCGGGAAAAAATCAGCAACCACCCCCTCTACATCACGCTGGATATTGATGTCCTTGATCCCGGTGTGATGCCTGAAGTCCAAACCCCCCAGCCTGGCGGTTGCACCTACCGGGAACTGATTCAAGCCCTTATGGCACTCAAAAGAAGCAACTGTGTCGGTGCGGATCTGGTTGAATTCTGTCCCCGGGTTCCAGCACCATCTGCCGGTGCCGCCACGGTTGCCGAACTTATCCGGGAACTCATTTTATTGTTAAATCTGACGCCCGAAACACAAGTTTAACAAGGAGGAAAACCCCGATGTGTTGTCGTGCCTGTGCCGGCTATGAAATCTGCCGGAACAAAGGAAAACTACTGGCGGACGATTGCTGTCCGGAATGCCCGTATTTTGACTCCTGTATGGAAGAAGAAATCGACAATGAGCAACGGCAGCGCCGGCCAGTAAACCGCCGAACAACAAAGTAATCAAACTGCCCGAACAGGTTACCCTCTAAGGCACAACCAGCGCCACCCGTTCAACCATTATCCCTTTTTTACTGGTAACAACGATTAGGTAGATACCGCTTGCCGATTTATTCCGCTGTGGCATCCAGACCGCCCTGCCTGATCCCGGGCTCACCGTCAGATTAGCCACCATCTTACCGCTCAACGAGTAAATCCGGACTATAGCATCCCGGGGCAGACCATCAATGATCACCCCGTTATTAACCCCCAAGATACAGGGATTGGGATGGACCTTTACCTCCAAAGAAATGGTATCGGACGGACAGGCATAGGAGAAAACCGAAACCCCCCTGATGGTACCGATTACGCCCATCCCACTTTGATCTGCTAAACTGAGTGCAGTGTAAAACCCGGTTAAGGACTGAGGATTCGGAATCAAACCATCTTTACTGGTGATTGCTGTCCAAGTATTGGATATCTCATCAAAGATTGATAGCCCCAAGTCGGTTAAAAGCCAGACCCGGCCTGCACCATCTACTCTCACGCGATAGACATTATTAGATAACAGCCGGCTATTGGCAGTAGTGTAACTCGTAAAACCAGCGCCATTCCAAACCGCTGCCCCCCGTGGTGTCCCAACCCATACCCGGTCCCACGGGTCAACTGCCACTGAACGCACCTCATTTGCCGGCAGACCCTGATTAAGGAGTTGGTGCCGGTCATCACTGGTGTTAAAAAGTGTGCCGTTGTAATCAAACTCTGCCAAGCCATTGGTCAAACCCAGCCAGACTCGGTTTTTAGAGTCAAATGCAAACTCATAATTTCCTCCCGGCGGAGGAACAAGTTCTGGTAGATAAAACTCTGCCTGGTTGCCCGCAGAATCAATCGCAATAATAGAGCCGGATTTGTTAAAAACCCATTTGGTATCAAACTGGTCCAGACCGAATGCCTGAATCACATTTCTATCTCCGCTCCCCCATTGAACTGTCCCCCAGGTATCTGCTAACGGGTCGTAGACACTCAATCCACCCGGATAGAAGTGGCTAAACCAGATGCACCCCTTAGAATCATTGCGGGTCTGCATCGCCCAGGGTAAAGGTGCGGGAATAACCCGGACTGTGCCATCCGGCATTATCCGGGAGACATTACCGGAGTTGTGTGCAACATAAATACTGCTATCGTTCAACAGGATACAATCACTCGTCAAACCAGAAGCAAGACAGGGAAAGTAAAAGGACTCCCAGGCTTGACCACTCCGCAGATACCTCAACCCCCAACCCCACTCTTCGTTGCCACCCAGTCCTACCCAGAATGTCCTTCCCAGCCATAGTGCCCGGACATCACCGGTCAAAACCGGCTGGATTGAACCACTGGTGTCCAGTTTAAACAGGGTATCAGCGGTGCCGAGGTAAACATCAAAACCGTCTACTGCCAATGCGTTAACCCTTCTCGCCTGTGGAAATGTAAAGAACGGGACAAATCCCGCGGTATCACCAACCACCAATCCCATTTCGGTCGCGGCGATGACCCGATTGTCCGGCAGAACCGCCAGCGTACTGACCGAATCGCCCAAGGGTCGCCGATAAGAACGCCACACCTGAAATGCGGTATCAGCATATGTCAATCCCTGATTGGTGCCAATCCAGTAGCCATCTGCGGTCACTAAAAGCGAAAGGATGCGGTTGCTCAAAAGCTCCCGCACCCGGGCATAATTGAAGTACCGAATGGTATCGTCACTAAAATCCAACCGGGAGCCGCGCATCTCGAGCACATAAAGCCCCTGGCTGGTCCCTACCAGCAGTCGGTTGGGCGCACCGCTCAGCACCTGAATGCTAATTGGCAACTCAAAAGACGGATAACCAATTGCGGAATCTGCTCCATCAGGAATCACCGCCAGACCTGAACCATCGGTTCCCACCCACATATTACCACGCTCATCACGAATGATGCTCAAACACCGGTTCGCACCCAACCCATCAAGATGGGTATAGGTCCGGATCACCTCCGGTGCTGATGTGATGTTCAGAAACACCACCCCGCCGGTGGTTGCGACATTAAGAACAGAATCATCGCCACAGATCGCGTTAATACAATTGGTATTGGTATAGGTCTGCCAGTTGGTTAAAAAGGCAAAAAGCACCGCGCTGCTCAAAATACCGCTCATATCTCTTAATTATAGTAGGAATTTCTCATCTGGCAAACCGATCTCCCTATCGTCACTGCGCCCCCCTTTCTTCTGTCATTGCGAACCTGCCTCTGGCAAAGTGGAATGACGAAAAAAAGAAGCCTTTACGTTCTGCCTTGGTGTCAACTCAGTATGCTCCTCTGCCGGTCAGCACCGCCTTCACAGTCCGCACCAGAATTGAAAAATCCAGCCAGAGCGACCAGTTCCGGATGTAAAATTCGTCCAGAATCATCCGCTCCTGAAAAGGCAGTTCTGACCGTCCCGAGACCTGCCATAACCCGCTCAATCCCGGTCTCACCCGGACAATCGTCTTCAGATACTCGCCGACCTTGGGCATTTCACTTACCAAATAAGGTCTTGGGCCCACCAGCGCCATCTCTCCTTTCAGGACATTGAACAGTTGTGGCAGTTCATCCAGACTGAACCGACGCAGAAACCGGCCGATTGGCGTTACCCTGGGATCATCGGTAATACGCGCAAACTGCTCCCACTCCTGCCTCACTGCCGGACTACGCTGTAAAATCTCCTGTAAGCGCACCTCCGCATCCTGATACATCGTCCGGAATTTAAGACAGGTAAAGACCTTTCCTCCTTTACCGACTCGGGGTTGACGGAAAAAGACCGGTCCGGGCGAAGAGAGTTTAACCAGCAACGCCAGCACCCCGAACAACGGCAAAAAAATGATGGTCAAAATTAAACTCATTACAAACTCAAACACCCTTTTTGTCCAGATATTAACCGGTATAAGGAGATTGTAGCGGTACTTCAGCACCAGCAGACTACCGATCTGCTCCACCTCTGCGGTGGAACTCACCAACAGGCTCAAACTGGGCAACACCATTATCTCGGCAAAACGGTTCTCCGCATATTCAAAGATCCGTCGCAGTTCTTGCTCGCTGAAACAGTCTGCCAGCACGACCACCTGGGCACCAGCAGGAATCTCTGCCTGTTGCAACAGTGCAGCTACCGTTTGTTCCGGACCGGTGCGGGCGATCCGGCTGACCACCACATAACCCATTGTGGAATGGGTGCCCAACTCCCTTTCCAGCAACTGGCTCGCCGAACCTGAACCAATGATCACCAGTGGTTGCTGGAAAAGGTGTAGTTTAACCAGCAGCCTTTTCAGTACGGTGCGGAACAATGGCACCAGCACCGCACCAAAAACTCCGCTCAAAAACACCACAAATCTGGACACGATCCACAGCCGGACCATAAACAGAATAATCGTGAGTAGCGCACTGCCAATCACCACCCCGCGCAGACAGCGTCGCCTTTCCTCCCAGTCGGTCAACCGCTTCGTGTAGAGCCCTTCATAGGCAAACACAAACGGATACACGAACAACAGATAACTTCTGGGCAGTAGTGAATTGACCAGCACCGAGAGATGCCAGCCGTCCCCGCCCATTAACGACCGAACAAAATACCCCAGCATAAAACTGAGCAGAACCGCCGCCAGATCACTGATGAACAGTAGTAGCACTGCGAACATCCCCTTGGGCAAACGCCAGGACAATCTGCTAACACTCATCATTTATTCTTAATCGCTGCCAGGAGTACTCAAACTCACCATAGCCCACCAAACCTAACGCCTCCAGAAGAAAATAGTAACCCGCAAAACCGAGGTTCAAAATCAACCGAAAAAACGGGTTTGCCCGCCGGCTGAAAAACCGGCACAGCGCCTTTACCCGCTGAAATTCGGTAAACCGCCGCCAACTCCTCCGCACACCGCCATAATAATGGTGCACCCGGGCATTCGGCACCAGAAAAACCTGCCAGCCCTGTGCGTGCAACCGTTCACAGATATCCAGATCCTCTGCAAACATAAAATACCTCTCATCAAAACCACCTACCTCCTGATAGGCAGAACGGCGAAAAAACATCACTGTCCCGATTACCGCCTCCACCTCAACCGGCCTCCCATCCCGTCCTGCATTGAGATAAAGAAACTCCTTTACCAAAGCAGACCTCGGAAAAAAACGGGAAAGAGGTGAACGTCGGCCCGCAAACACATACTTCAACCTCGGCAACCGCCGGCACGAAGTCTGGAGTGACCCATCCGGATACAACAACTGTGGCCCGGCCACCCCGACCTCCCTGTGCTCAACAAGAAAGTTCAAAAGTTCACTCACCGCCCCGGGCAGAAACTCAATATCCGGATTTGCCACCGCGACAAACTCACCCCGGGCAATCTGAAACCCTTGGTTCGCCGCGGCACCATAACCCCGATTTCGCTTCAAAAGCAGAAGCCGCGCCTGATAACGGGCGCACAGCCCCCGCAACCTGCCGGTATCAACCGACCCGTTATCAACAACAATCAACTCCTTACTTAACTCCGGCTCAGCTCTTTGCAGAGTTGCCAGCGCTCGGGCAAGAAAAGGAACTGAGTTATAATTGATAAAAATCACCGAGACCGCCGGGACAGCGAAACTCTGCTGATTCAAGATAGCCAATTATACCATCCCCGGACTGCGGTTCAACTGTTGATTATTGACAATCTTTGACTAACATAACCCGTGCGCCCGCAACCACTACTCATCATCACCACATTTCTCTTTGCCCTTGCCACCCTCCTCGGAAAAAACTACCTGCTCACCCTGCACCCATTTTTTCAGAATCCGGTTTTAAAACTCTATCTCCAGCAACTCCTCAACGCCTTTGTTGCGCTACCCCTCTTCCTCCTCTGGCTCAGTTTTAGCCCGACACAGCACTTAACCCGCCTGTTCAACCGTTTTATGGATTGGTGGTTTAAAAAACCCTACCCGGTGATCCTCACCCCTGCCCTTTTCTTCACCATTACCCTCCTTATCGCCCGGTTTGCCTATCACTCCATACCCAAAGGTGATGCGATCTGGCTCCACTTCCAGACAAAAATCTTCGCTGCGGGCAGACTCTTCGCTCCAGCACCATTTGACTTCCGCTTCTTTGCCACCCCCACCATAGTGCACAACAACCGCTGGTTCTCCTACACCTCACCCGGCCACTCATTAACCCTCTTACCTTTTTACCTCCTCGGTAGCACCTATCTAATCGGACCGGTATTCGGCACAGTTACCCTCTGGCTCCTCTATCGTTTCACCGCCCGCTACCTTGACCAGACCACTGCCCGATTGACACTCCTCCTTGGCGCCACCTCACCGTTTATGCTCCTCCTTTTCGGCTCTCAAGAGTTCCACATCACCTCCACCCTCTTCACCACCCTTGCCCTGTTCAGCCTGTTGCGGGCAACAAATGCCCATCAAAAACAAAAAAATGCGACGCTCTGGGCACTGTTATCCGGATTAAGTATAGGAATGGTCTTTCTTGCCCGACCCTACACCGCTCTCGGTATCGGCTTACCTTTAACCATCTTTACAACGGTAAAACCTCGCCGCCTCCTTCCGCCTTTCCTGCTTGCCGGTCTGCTCCCGGTTATCCTTCATCTCATCTACAACCACCTGTTAAACGGCAGTCCTTTCACCTTCTCCTACCACTTACTGGGCAGATACCACGCGATCGGCTTTGGCGCCGACATCGGTGCGCCGACCTTCAACATACCTGGACACTCACCGTTAAAACTGCTCATCAACCTCCTCTACAATCTTTTTGTCCTCAACCTCCACCTTTTCGGTTGGCTATTTTTCTCCGGTTGGGCACTGATTTCGGGTATCCGCACCAAAGGCTATTCCAAACTTCTCCTACTCTGGTTGCCCGCGCTCGGACTTCTTATCGCCTATTCACTCTACTGGTTTCACGGCATCACCCCCTGGGGCCCAAAATATTACAGCGAGGCACTGCCCTTTTTCATCATCACCGGTGCCCTGGGAATCAAAAAACTCCTTTCCACCCTTAAACCCAGACCGATTCAGGCACTCCTCTTTCTTATTCCCTACTCCCTCCTTGCCTACACACCAGCCACCATCAACTACCTTGCCACTAAAAAATGGGGTGAAACGCCTGATGTCTACAATGCGGTAAAAAAGGCAAAAATCAGTCGGGCGGTTGTATTTATCCGCACCGACGAAACCACCGGCAGTTTTGACTACCGCTCCGCGTTTATCTATAACGACCCGTTCCTGAAAGGGAATATCTTATTCCCCCGCGACCTCGGAGAGGAAGAAAACCGCCGGTTTCTAAAAAGATTCCCCGGCCGCAAAGGCTACATCTACGACTTTCGCACCGGGAAAATCATACCGATTGAAGATTGATGCCCCTCTTTTTCTCTTTTGGCCATTAATTCTGTCATTGTGAGGAGCAATAACGACCTCTGCCCCGGTCAGGTGGCAAAAGCCACAACAATCTCAAAGCGATAAACCCAATTACAACGCTGACAGATTGCCACGGACTTCGCCCTCACAATGACATCCTTCTTCCGGTCATTGCGAACTGCCAAAGGCAGGAAGCAATCCCTTTGCGTATCACTTGCCTTATCCGCTGATAGATTGCCACGCTCGCAATGACAAAAAATGGGAAATAGCCTGCCGGTCTTTATCGGCCAATCAGTTTTCGAATTGCGCTGTTATCTTCAGTCTGGATTTTAGGTATCAGGGCAGTTTGAATTCACAGTACCAGGTTTCATCTGAGGACTCCAGAAGCGAAACTACGGACACACCGGATGGCGTCTCCCGCAAAAGATAATACTTTGCCTCTTTGCCTATGTATCTAATGGGCAGAGCGTATTTGTAGGTTTTGGGGTCACTGAGACCCACCTTGTAAACAATCGGCTGGTTTTTATTCCAGAGCACAAGTACATAGCACCAGTTTGATGTGACCAAAAAATCCTTGATTTCTGCCCGGAAGTTTAGTTTGAAGGCTTCACTGAGATAAAGCTCCGGTTCTTTTAATCTGTCAACCTGTGGGAAGACCAGTGGGGAAGCATTAAAGATTTCAATTGAGTCAATCAAATAAGTCTCTTGATTATAGACATATATTTTTTCGGAACATCCGTCACTCAAATAGAATTTACCGTCCAGAAACTTTGCTAATTTTATACCTGGCCAATAATACCCAAGCCGAAGACGCTGAACCCTTTCGTTTAATTGACCCCAGAACCCGCTAAATTCGCCCGATGGTCGATAAGCGGCAAAAAGATAAAGCGGTTGCCTGTAAAACTCATCGGTGAAGGGGTTTTCCCGGGGAATAATTTTTTCGCTGAGTGTCTGATTGCCTCTTGGCCAACCTCTTGAGTATGGTAAAAATATGAGTCCTGCCTGTGATAAAAAAGACGGTTGGGAGTGCAAAACCGAGCCTGGAACAGTATCGGGTAAAGACTGAATGACGACATAATTCAGCAGTTTATTATTATCATGGACACCTTTTTTGATAAATACCGGCATGTTGTAAAAACCGTATTCAGAATCCCCTTCCCAGATTACCGGGACGACTTTGGGGAGGCTGGCAGAAATCAGCAGTGTTGAGTCGTCAAAGAAGCAATGGCCTAAATACATTGCCATATTGCTTTGATTCATAAAATGATAAACATGCTCCAGCGCACTCGAACAGAATAGCATATACTCGCTTTTATCAGGGTGTAAAACATTAGCCAATTTCCCCGAGTTCAGGTCAAAAATGTAAATAAAGTTTGTGAGTTTATCATTGAACGCCAACCATCTACCTGAAGGGGCAACACTCACCCAGTAGGACGTCGAAATAGGGTGTTCGTCATCACTTAATAATTTTAGCAGTCGTTCACAGCGAAGCATAAAGGGATCGGTTTTGACCCGGACGCTCGGTAGGTCTGCACTCGCTGGTCTCTGGGCCACTGGTTTAGTGGTGTCGCTAATGAACCAGGCAACTGAAGCAGAGTCGATTGTTCCTCCTAACGAATAGGATGATAACAACTGACCGGTCTTGACCGAAAACTTAGCGACAAATGGGACGCCAAAATCGCCGCGGTTAAAAACAAATGATTTAAGAAAACTTTCGTGACCTTTGTCAACAACCAGATTGTAGTCAGCCGTAAAATTTTTCCTCTGTAGGTACTTCTCTGCGGCGCGTTTGCGGCTGGTGATAACCAACGTAATAATGTCAGACTTCACCCCTCCCTTGCGTAGATAATAGATGAAAGCATTTATCACCCCCTCAATTCTTGGAGCACGCATTGGATCAATAATGAAAACATATGCAGTATCAGTCCGGTAAGGAACCGGCAGGCTTCTTAAGAAACAGGCCACTACTTTGTTACTGTTTATGACCTGACTTATTCTATCGGTTTGCATTTCTCGCAGTGACCCGCCAGAAACTGTAACCGCGATAAGAACGGGGAGAAGGAGAAAGCACCCCCTTCTCCCCCCCGAAATGTATTGACTCATTATTCCGGTTGAATCGGTATCACCTGACTATATTTAAGGTCAGCACCCTGAACCTCTTCGGTTGAATCGGGCCAAGGCTCATTTAACCAGACTTCATACACCCGGAATTAGGAGCCAGGTGACTCAACAGTTTCGACAACCAGATGCAGACGGTCATTTGACATCCATCGGACACGCGCACATAAAGTGCTATCAGGATCGGGACAGATCCATTGACTTCCTTGTTGATATTTCCCCATAATTACATAGGTAGCAGTTTTGGCATTCGCGGAAATTAACGGGAGCAGAAACAGAAGAAAGACAACGGCACGTAGACTACACAGTTTTATTGCATCTGACATAGGTGTGTTGTTCGTTGACATCCTTACTCCTTTCACAGCCAGGTTTTTAGTCTGACTGCGATATAATTATATTCTCTCTCTCTGCTGTCAAGTAAAATCGTGTCAAAGGTGACACGGATTTGCCAGTTAACCCGCTGATAGATTGCTTAGACTGACGGACCCGGTCTTTAATGACCTTTTCCCGGGTCATTGCGAACTGCCGTAGGCAGGAAGCAATCTCTCCGCGTTTGAGCATTGCCATTTTTCCATAAAAATGGTTCCAAATTTTTTAACTTTTAGGTTAAATTTCCCCGTGCGGTCTTTTTCTGTTATCTTATTGAAAAATTGTGATTTAACCCTGATTTTGCCGATTTTTTGCCCCCATCCCCGGAACCGTATCCCTAAGGACATTATCAACCGTTCAAGACCCGGTATAAACCACCCCAAAGAGGAGACCTGTCGCTATCCTATCATCCCCGATTCCGGCTAAAGCATAAACCAGGGTTTTGTGCCGGCTATAGCATGGTCTTTGCCATTGACTTATCTTTAAACTCACTTAAACTTCCCTGTGCCCGGTTTCCGGCTTAAATGGCAGGTGCCTCTCTACCCCCTCCTTGCCCTCCTGGTTCCGTTTACGCTCTATCTGTTCACCACTGCCCGGGATATCTACTGGTTTGACTCTGCCGAGTTTGTTGTTATCACCCGCTCGTTTGGACTGGCACATCCTCCGGGTTATCCGTTACTCCTCAATATCCTGCACCTTTTTTCTTTAATACCGCTGTTTGCCCTGCCGTTTCGCCTGAATCTGGTAAGTGGAATGTTTGCTGCCCTTTCCGCATTTTTTGTGTTTCTCACCGCCCACCAGTTGACGAAAAACCGTTTTACTGCTCTCCTGGGCGCACTAATCTGGGCAGGAGGTTATGAACTCTGGCGCCAGGCAACCGCAATTGAGGTCTATACCCTGCAAACCCTTTTGGTCTCAATTCTTTTCTACACCACATTGCGCTATTACGAGTTGGGCTCACCCCAAGACTTTCTGCTCTTTGCCTTTTTTTTCGGGCTTGGGCTTGCCAATCATCTCTTTGTCATCTTTTTACTGCCCGCCTTCCTAATCCTGCTTTATCTCCGCATCCGGTACGGATCAAACCCCCGCATTTTAGTCCTCTCAGTCGCCTTTTTATTCTTGGGACCACTGGTTTATCTTACCCTTCTGTTTCGAAATCAAAATCCGCCCTCCTGGGCAGGAATAAACAACCTTGCCGACCTTTTTGAATACCTATCCGGCAGGATCTTCCGATATCGGCTGTTTGCCGGTGCCCGCCGTTATCTTCTCACCCAGATTAAAGACCTGCCCGGAATCCTCTTCCAGCAGTTTACCATTTTCTGGCTAATTTTCCCTCCGGGTATTCTTTATCTGGTAAAAAAGAACCGACCTGTCCTGTTTACCATTTTTGCCCTGTCTTTTCTGACCATCCTGCCCACGCTAACCTATAACATTCCGGACAAGGAGGGCTATTTTCTGCCCGCCTATTTCGGGTTTGTCCTCATCATCACCTGCGGTATCTCCTATCCGGGTAAATACTCTAAAATCCCGGTCCGCCCGCTATTAGCCCTCATCTGGGTTGTAACGATAGCCATCTTTTACACCCGACAGAACCGTTCCCATTTTCACGGCCTCACCGATCTGGTCCGCGCGGTCCGTAAAGAACTACCCGCAGATGCGATCCTGCTAACCGACGATTACAGTCTGTTTCACGGAGTTAACTATCTTAACCTTATCTCTGCCCCGGAGGAAAAAATCACCGTCATTAGCCATTACCATCTGGTCTTTCCCTGGTACTTAAAGCAACTTGAAACGGAGATCCCGGTGCCAAAATCCGCATTTGAACTTGCCCGTAACCTCTGGGATCAACCGGTCAGGTTAAGTGACACCCGGTTTGGTGAGATGGCAAAAACGACCTCTGAGCAGATAGCCCTGACCTTAATTCAGGCTCTTGTTGACCGCAAGGTCCACTATTTTCCGCAGGATTTCACCACCTTTTTAGAAAACTGGCACAGTTATCGCCTCAAACTCCGCGGACTGACCTATGAGTTGCGGCCTGTTACCGACACCACATTTGAGCCGGATTTTCCGCTTCATTTTCCCGGTCCTGAACGGTATAACACTAAAAAACATTTTGACCTCCTGACCCAGGACCTCTGTCGGCGGTTTGCTGCCACTGTTAACCGCCGGGGTATGCTTAAATATGCAAAAGGTGATCCTGATGGTGCGATCAGTGACTTCAACCTGAGTTTGAAATATTACCCGGATTATCCCTCGGCAATTGAAAACAAGGGTATGGTATTTGCTTTTGAAGGCAAAGCCGACAGCGCCCGATTTTATCTTAACCGCTTTTTACAAATTGCCCCCGGCTCACCGGAGACAGATAAAGTAAAATCCATTTTATATCGTCTGGGTAATTGACCCCGGTCGGATTAGAATTTAAAATCCGATTTTGCCTTTTTGTCACCCACACCTGATTTAAAAAGTAACTGCCGGATCAGCACCAAAAGCAAAACCACTGCCACAATCACCAGTCCCCACCATTCTAAACAGGAGAGGGTGGTAACAATTATCGCCGCTAACAGAACACCGAAAAATATTCCCAGTAATGCCCGCCAGTAAGGAAGTCCCAGAAGAACCGCAGCAACTGAACCGGTCCACGCCCCGGTCATCGGTAATGGGATACCCACAAACAGCACCAGCCCCCAGAACTCAAACCGCTGGATTACACCGCTTCTCCTCCTTGTCCGGGCAAAAAGCCAGTCAAAAAACCGCCGGAAAAACCCGAACTTACCAAGCCACACCACCAGCCGCTCCAGAAAGTGCAGAATCAGGACAATCGGCACCATATTACCCAGAATTGACAGAAGAACCGTCTGCCACAAAGGCAGGTTAAAAAGGTTGTTGCCGATCGGTACCGCACCTCTTAACTCAATAATCGGTACCATCGCAATCAGAAAGACCACAAGCTGTGGACTCACTCCCCTGGAACTCAACCAGAACGCCAGTCTCTCACCTGTGCCGGCATTAACCACCACCGGTATCAGCAAAAACAGAAATAGCCAGAACCATCTTCGATTTCCTGTCGGTCGGCTAAAATTACCCACCCTCATATACCCCTTTCGGTTAATGCTAATACAACCCCCGGCGCCTTCTCAGTATTATCTCCAACCCGAGAAGCACCGCCATCACAGCAAACCACCAAGGGCTATTTCTTGGATCCAGCACCACCCTGCGCTGGTAAACCTTCACATTGATATTACCAACATCAGCAGGATTAAGGCTCTCTGCCCGAACAAACCAGCCTCCGTTAACCTCTGCCAGTCTTCTGAGTAAAAGGCGGTTTAAACCCAGCCTGGTTAACTCTACGCTCTGCTCGGTGATAAAAAATTCAACCCGGCTCTGCCCCAAAAATTGCTCACCGCTCCGCACCTCAGCCACCGCATAATGCTCGCCCGGACCTGCTCCCAGCACCGTTGCCTCATAAACCCCCTGACCTCGCTCACGCATCGGCACCCATAAACCTCCACTATCAACCGCTACCCGCACATCCAGCCCTTCCCAGAAATCACCGGTCTGCTTTCTTGCCCGAAGTTTTAGCCTTATCGGCTCACCACTCATATAAGCCCCTGCCTCACTATCCAGTTTAAACAGCACCGTATCGGTTTCGGTAAGATAACCAATGATCTGCTTCAGGAGAAAATCAAGCGGTGTCTCCTTCCCCACAAGAAAACCGCTACCAAAACCCCAGCGCCAGAAAGGATATCCTGCCAGATAAACCACCCTGCCCAGCCCAAACCGCATACTGACCAGTAATGGCAGCCCGTTCTCAGCCGCCTCCAGCCATACTGTCGCATCCTCTCTGGGTTTGCCAGAAATCATCATGGTAAAAGGTGGTAATTCGTTTGGGTTAATTTCCCCGGTTTTCATCCCGACCCAATCCATCCTGTCATCCCCTGGAATAGTTGTAAAACTGCCAGTTAGTCTCTGCCACTCCACTATCGGCATCAACCGGCTCAACTCGCCTGCGGGTTTAAAATCCGGACCCGCAACCAACAAAACCCCGGCTCCCGCCTCAACCCGCTGACGCAAACCACGCCAGAGGTTTTCACTTTCAACCGTACCATCAACACCATCCAGAATATACAACCGGAATTTATCCGGATCACCAGGTATAGATAAGTTACCACTTAGTGCCACCACCTCTTTTACCGCTAAGCGCGGATTTTTCCTTACCGCATTAAGGATAAACCTGGTCCCAACGCCGGGTCGGTTTGTAATATAAATACAACTTTTTCGCGCGGGCTGGACATCCAGCACCCTGGTCTGCTGATTGTCAAGATAACTGACCTCATCAGGCAAACTCTCCAGTTTAAAATGCACCTCTCTTCTGCCGGGCTGATTAAAAATCAGACTAAACTCCACCTCCTGCTCTATAACACCCGGACCCAGTACCAGCTGCCTGAACTGCCCATCAACTGCTAAACGCGCCTGCTCGTTCAACCTCCCTCCGACCGATAGCAACCGCACCCTCATCTTAACAGTATCACCCACATAAACCTTATCGGGAAGCTCTATCTCGGTCAGCCGCAGATTACGTGCCTCATCTGCACCGAATCCGATCGCATAAACCGGCACCCCAGACTCCCTCACCACCCCAACCGGCTCCTGTGCGCCATTATCCTGACCATCACTCAGCAGGAAAATTGCCGCGGGCTTGGTTTTCGTTACCAGTTCCAGTGCCCTGCCTATTTCGGTCCGTTCCGCAAACTGCACGCTTACCCCTTTAACCGCACTCTCTCCGAGATTCCACAATTCGAGCTGAAACCTTTCGGGCAGATTCAACCGGATCTTTTCCGCAGTTGCCAGCACAGCACTATCCGCACCGATCGCCTTCATACTAAGTGAACGGTCAAGAAGTAACACCACCCGACCCGGCCTCTCCTGCCATGCAAAACTTAGCACGGTACCGAGTAGAATAAAAATCAAGATACCGAGCACCACCAGACGCAGAGCCAAAAGCCCCCAGCCACCCTTTGGGTGTAACTGCTGCCGATAACTCAACAGGGCAAGCAGAATCAGGAGAATGCTAATGACAATACTCATTTAACAGCCGGGGTAAGGACTCCGGTCCAAAATACAGTTTCAGACTCTCATCAGCGGTATTGAACAATATCCTCTGGGTCACCAAATCTGCCATTCCATCAAAATTGGTGTCACTTACACCCAAAACCGTCCACTCTCCCTCCCGCAACCTCAAATCAAACAAGCCATCACTTAAAATCGGTGCCAGCGCCTTGGTTTTCTCCTGTTCAAAAAAGACGATCCCGCTCCTGACCCGCTCCCCATCTTTAAATGTCCTGCCGATAACCCTGACCCCCTTAAAACCGGTATCAGCACTCCAGAATGTCCAGCCAGGAACCAAACACCGGTTATTTTCCAGGTCAACCACACCAGGCAGAAGCAGAAAATAAAACTCCTCACCCGGTAACGAATCACGGCATTCAAACCTCAACTCCTGCCAGTTCGGGCTCCATAGACGTCGAAAAACCGTCTCCGTCCCCTTCGGCAGAATAATATAATTTACCGGGGAGGTGGTATCAATCGGCTCACTAAACCGCAAAACAACCCGGATATTACGGAAGAGACCTTTTGTCCCTGGGGTTGGGGCTACCGAAACGACCTGGGGTGGTATCGTATCCATACGGCTGGAGCCACGAAAAACCGCCCGAAACCTCCCTAAATTGCCGGCAAGATCCCACACCACCACCCTTATTGAATACCCCTTTCTTTCCTGCGGTTCGGTCCAGACCAGAACTCTGGAACTCTGCCTGCCAATAGAAACACCCCGAACATTTAACCCTGCAATTTTTACACTCTCCGCGACAAGTCGACCCGGGTCTATCTCCTCATTAAAAATTAACTCCAGTTGTACCCGGCTCCTCGGATTAACCTCCAATAAATAGGGAGAAAAACGGTCTGGACTGGGGGGCAACATCTTCTTGGCACAGAAAACCAGAAACAACAGCCCGCTCAATGATAAGAATATCGATTTCCGGTACATCTTTTACTCCGTTGTTTTTTCTTCTGCACCATCATCTCCAGCCTTTTGGTTAAAACCTGGTACAAAGGCACCAACTCCGGCGCGCTCTGTTTCAGCGCCTTGATATGGCACGCCACCGTTTTTCTGTCCCCTCTTTGCACCGGACCGGTCAGACTTTTAATTGCCCCATGTTGGGCAATGTTTTCGAGGGTCTTCCGGGCAAGTGGTAGAAGCATATCCAATGCCTTTCTTCGGGAAAAACCTAGCTGCTCGCCGATCTCCTCACCAGCAGAAAGCAGTGCATTGATAAAGTTTGATGCGAATACACACATCGCGTGGTAAAGCGGACGCATTTCGCTTTTAACAAATACCACCCTGCCATTAAGACCTTTTATCAATTCTCTACCAAACTGAACACCCCGAAGAGTCCCATCAATAGTAAAAAAACCGCCCCTTAGCTCTTCAATCGCCCCTTCTGTACTGGTAAAAGTCTGGACCGGATGCAGCGCAAGGGTTTCAATCCGCCTTTTAACCGCATCCGCAAATATCTCGGTTCCGAAAACTCCGGCACAGTGCACCAGAATCACCCCCTTTTTCACCTGGGTTTTAATTCTCTGGTAAACCGGCTTAATCATCCGATCCGGCACGACAAGAAAAATCACATCGCAGGTCCTCACCAATCTGGCTAAATCTGTCGTTACTCCACTCATCTTCAATTGTCCAACTAACCTCCGGGCGCGAAAAACAGATCGGTCATAGACCCCACCAATCTGATAACCAAGTTGATAACAGTTTACCGCCAGTGCGGTACCAAGTCTGCCCGCGCCGATAAAACCAACTACAACTTCCGGGTTTTTATTTTGAGACACCATTATTCCATAATACACATTTGACACTCACTATGCAAGTGATAAAATTATAACGTCAAAGGCTCGGTTAAAAAGGAGCTCAAAATGAAAAGACATTTTTGGGTCAGCATCACTTTCCTCCTGACAATTATCTTTGCCCAGGAAGGAGCAAGATACCTGATCATTACCACCGATGCTCTGGCACCGGTAATTCAGCCACTCGCAGAATGGAAGCATTTTTCCGGATTAAAGTGCAAGGTAACAAAACTCTCAGAAATTGGCAGTGACACCGCCTCAATCAAAAACTACATTCGGAACGCCTATAACAACTGGCCGATTAGGCCGGAATATGTCCTCCTGGTCGGCTCACCCAATAACCTGCCCGCCCGTCGCCACACTATTCAGGGACAGGGAACATTTTATTCCGACAACATTTATGGCGATATTAACTCTGATATTTATATGGACATACCGGTTGGCAGATTTCCGGCAAAATCTGCCCGGCAGTGCAGTGTGATGGTGGCTAAGACCCTTGCCTATGAGCGCTATCCGGATTTAACCGATACTCTGTGGACGAGGAGATTAACAACAGTGATCCGGGAAAGTGATTACCAACCAGATCCGGACGATACGATCTACTGGAATGATGCTCGAATTGCCGCCAGCAACTTTCCGTTATGTGACTCATTGTCCTGGCTAAGGGGGCATAATGTAACCAATGTAATAAACTCTGTCAATAACGGCACCGGAATGGTCCTTTACCGGGGTACTGGGGTCGGTAACTGGTATGAACCATTTGCAGTTAATCCTGCCTTAACCAATAACGGTAAAAAACTGCCAATAATACTTTCTATCACCTGTGCAACGATGACGCTGGCGCCCAACGACAGTATGGTCGGTGATGCCTGGATTAAAACCGGCACACCAACAAGTTTAAAAGGTGCGGTTGCCTTCTTTGGCAATACCCATTCGCTTTATTCCAGCACCACCACCGTGCGTAAACGCAGTGCGGTTACCCGTAACTTTTTCAAGGCGGTATTTCAAGAAGGCAAAACCAAACTGGGTTGGGCAATGATTAGAGGAAAGGATTCACTGTACCGCGCATTTGGTGATGCTGCTGACTATCGCGGTTTCAATCTCCTTGGTGACCCGAGCCTTGACATCTGGACTGATACGCCGCGTCCGCCTGAAGTTACTCATCCGGCGGAAATTACTCCCGGTGAACAGGAATTAGCAGTATCGGTTTATCTGGACAGCACATCTTTCCCTAACGCCCTGGTCTGTATCTCAATGGACACAACAATCTACCAGTACAATTATACCGACTCTAACGGTCTGGTGGTCTTCCATATCAACCCACCCGATACTGGCAGACTCCGACTGGTGGTAACTGGCCACAACCTTTATCCTTATGATACACTAATTCCGATAACACTCAGCGCGGTTGCCGAAAACCCCACATCACCCGCGAAAGCAAAAATCCTTGCCCTGCCTAAAACTTTCAATCGTTACACCCGGATATTCTGGGAACCAGCAGTCAATGCGGACCTGACCATATTCGATGCCACGGGCAGAACAGTCCGAAAATTCCACCTGACCGCAAGCGGTATCGTCTGGGACGGAACTGACAACAACCACCAAGAATGTCCGGCAGGTGTCTATTGT
Organism: uncultured bacterium; assembly: GCA_964590395.1. Classification (GTDB taxonomy): domain Bacteria; phylum Hydrothermota; class Tepidihabitantia; order Tepidihabitantales; family Tepidihabitantaceae; genus JAOABP01. The sequence goes on along the minus strand of CAZPVT010000020.1, from coordinate 3,897 downwards.
GCTTATCTAAACATTCCGGATAAATCCTTGCGATTTACGGTGAACCTGCTAAAATTAAAATAAACTAATCGCGATTAAGATAAAAGAACCTTCCTCTACTTGACGTTGTAAGTAAAATATCTATTCTAAAATAGATATAAATGAAAAGAAAAGCGCGACTGTCAGGATTAGTATCGCTTGGTGCGCGGTTAAAGGGGTTACGCACTAAAGCCGGCTTCTCTCAGATGCAACTGGCAAAAATGTTAGGGTTAAATCCCAAACACGGTTATAAATACATCCTCCGTTTGGAAAAGGGTGTTGTGCCCAATCCAACCATCCGCACCATCACCGGGTATCTCAACGCCTGTAATGCCACCTGGCAGGAAATTGCGGATGTCCTTTCAGAAATAACTCTAACCGCACCGGCACCCGGCGCTGATGAACAAAAACCTGAGCCGATTGTGACTCATCCCTACCGCCCGGGAAAAACACCGCCGGTGCTATTATTTTCTAATCATCCTGCTGACCGGGTAACAACTCCGGACTCCGGCGCAACCGAACCCAATACCAGAGAACAATTCTGGCAACTGGTCAATAAGGCACTGGACCAGGGATTTGAGGAACTGCGTCCGTTAACCATTTCGCCCCGTGTCCGGCGCCTTTATCACTCATTTATCCGCTCCGCCTGTTTGCTCATCGCCCGTTCCCCAAAAGATATTGAGCAGCAACTGGCGAAACTGGCTCTCCAGATAGAAAAACAGGGAGCAGACCGGGAAATCCTGAACCGGCTCCAAACCATCTGCCGGCAACTGTTTCTCCCAAACAACTGAATGCCCGTTTTCACTTTTCTCCCCTTGCTCTGGCTTGCCGGACTATCCGGTCTTTCCACCCTGACCACCTCACCGGTGGCAATCAAAATCAACCTCTCCCGGCAAAGCTCACCTTCTGCCGGTTATATCCTTCAGGAAGCCAAAACTATCTCCACCTTTTATTACCTTCAGTTCGGCTCAGCACCAACTGCCGAATTTACCATCACCGACATACCACCTGCCGACTCCTTTATTACCGCCAATTATGTCTATATCCAGCAAAAGCCAAACCCTTTCCTGCGTCTTTTTGAACGCCATCTGGCAACGCAAATCGCTCGGTACTGGCTGGCAACCACCAATTCCCGGGACCCATTTCTTGCTGATGGCTTACCCGCCTATCTCGCCACCCGTTACCTGGAGGCCGTATACGGCAAGAACAACCTGCTAAACCTCTCCGTACCATTTATTGAGAACGCCTCTGACCGGTATCTCCATCAACTCTACTACTACACCAGCGCCACCAACCATCTCTCCCGACCAATTACCGAACCGCCTGATACTACCGACCCGTTTCGCTATGATGCGTATAAGTCCCAGGCGGTGCTGGTGCTCCAGGCACTGGAAAATGAACTGGGCACAGCTATAATTGACTCCGCAATCCGTTTCTTCTGTAACCGCAGTGCAAAAACAACCCCCGCATTTCTTGCCTGCCTCAGTGCGGTTGCCGGACCACAAAAGGAGGTCCTGATCAACCGGCTGTTCAATCAGGATGGACGTAACGACCTAAAGATCACCGGTCTTTACCGGAAAGGTGATAGTTTAACCGTCAATATCGCCGCCCGTAATCCGTTACCTGTCCCGGTTGAATTAAAAACGGTATTTGCCGATAACTCGTTTCGCCTTGACACGGTAGTAGAACCGCAACCCATCTCGCTTACCCTACCCCAAAACAAAAAGGTAAAGCAGGTTATTATTGACCCTGACCGAAAACTGCTTGAGCCTGACCGCTGGAATAACCTTTATCCCCGCAAGATCACGGTGAAACCCATCTTTGCCCTGCCGGATTTTGAATCCTATCAGTTATTCTATGGTCCCTGGTTCTGGTATGACAACTATCGTGGATTTCAACCCGGCATCTGGTTGCAGGGACGCAGGATGATCGACGCCGGACCTCTCCGCGGTGATCACAACTGGAGTCTGATTCACAACTACGCCTCAAAAAAATCGGACTGGCACACCGGGCTGACTTATCAAACGCCGATAATTTTCTATCCGCCACGGTTACGGTTCTACATCGCTGGCGACAACTCGTTTCGTGACCGCGGTGTCAAGGGCTATCTACTTGCTGAATTCGGACAACCATTCCGTCTGCCCAAAAATGAAATTCAGTTCGGCTACCGGTTCTACGAACTCATTGACTCTTTCGCTCGTGACCCGCGCGCCTGGCGTTTAGCCCGGATTGCGGAACTACGAGCAAAAATCTCCCGGACGACCAGAACCCCAAAACTATTATCAAAGCATGAACTAACTTTTGTCCAGGGACTTAAACCCCTGCTTTCACAATACCACTACTTCAAACTCAGTCTGGAAGGAAATCTGGTAACCAGGCCATTCTGGTTTCGCATTTTTGCCGGCGCAATCTCCGGCTCAGTGCCACCGCAGGAGGAGTTCTACCTCTCCGGCGCATTAACCGCCACCGATGCCGAACCCATCACCTGGAGTTACGAAGGAATCTCATCCGCTCAGGAGCACTGGCACTATGACGGTGATGTCAACTGCCGTGCCTATTCAGGACTTTACCGTCACGGCAAATTTGCCTACGGTGTAAACATTCACCTGGTTCTCAACCGCTATATTCAACCCTTCCTTGACCTCGGCAATGTTGCTGACTCATTAAACCATCCCGGCTTTTTTAAACCCCTGTTTGGTGCGGGTGTGAGACTGAAACTCGGGACCATCTATGCCGACCTCCCATTTTATAAAAGTGCGCCCGAATCAACCGAATCTCACTTCGCCTTCCGCTGGTCACTGGGCTTCAAACTCACCGAACTGTTTAAATTCTAAGAACTATGAATAACAGAGAGCCCAACGGTGAACAACCAAAACTAACTATCCGCCTGCCCAGAACTTTTGCCGCTTTCCGACACAGAAACTTCCGGCTCTACTGGTTTGGTAACCTGGTATCATTTGTAGGAACCTGGATGCAGAATGTCGCCAAGAGCTGGCTGGTGCTCACCATCACCAACTCGCCCTTTTTCGTCGGTCTGGATACCGCACTGAGCTGGCTACCGGTATGGCTGGTCTCGTTACCAGCAGGTGTGCTTGCCGATCGTTTTAACAAAAGAAATCTGATGCTTATCACCCAGTCCGCGCTTGCCTTTTTTGCCTTGCTTCTCGCCCTGCTTACCTGGATAAAGGTGATCACCATCTATCATATCCTCGTTATTTCCTTTCTTGCCGGTATCTTTGTAGCAATGAACGCGCCGGTCGCCCAGACTTTGATACCGGAACTGGTAGAGCGGCAGGATGTACTGAATGCGATTGCACTTAACTCTTCGATGTTCAACACCGCCCGAATGATCGGACCCGCAATTGCCGGTTCGCTTTTAACCTTCTCTGGTCCTGCCCCGGTGTTTGCCATCAATACGCTAAGTTTCTCCGCCATCATTGTCGCCCTGACTTTTATCCGGTTACAAAAATCCGCCAATAACAATAACCGAGACCCGCTCTGGACCCAACTTGTTTCCGGATTGCGATTTGTCGCCTCCCATCCAGATATCAGAATTCTGATAGTGCTCGTCGGTATCTTCTCATCATTCGGTATCGCCTATATCCCTCTGATGCCGGTGATTGCCCGTGATATTCTGAGTCAGGGTGCGCGTGGCTACGGCTTGATGATGACTGCGCTGGGTACCGGTGCGGTAATCGGTGGTCTGACATTAGCAACTCTGAGTAAAACCCGATACCGTGGGAAAATCCTCTTATCCGGGACTTTTTCTCTTGGTTTGCTGGTAATCGCCCTTTCCTTCTGTCGCAGTTATCAATTCGCCCTGATAATACTGGTCCTCATCGGCTTCTGTCAGTCGAGCATCGCTGCCCTGTCCAACAC
>CAZPVT010000019.1:0-6311 GCA_964590395.1 uncultured bacterium | reverse complement strand
GTCATTCCGAGCCGGCTTGTTCGGCGAGGAATCTCCACCACCTTCCCTCGTCATTGCGAGGAGCGGTAGCGACGCACTGCCTTTGGCAGGTGGCGAAAGCCACAACAATCTCTGTGCGGATTAGTCCGGTCCTTCACGCTGTAAGATTGCCACCTACCTCTGGCAGAGCGCAATGACCCCCTCTTTCGTCATTCCGTTCTGTTTCCTTTTTTGTCCTGTACCACGAAATTTGCCCGTTTCGTAGAAACGCAAATGAGCCAAACTTTTTTCCTTGACATTAAAAAAGGGCGTAACTAAACTCCATAATACCAAGGAGGTTTTATGCAAAAGAAAGGTCTTATTTTGGGCATAGCCGTAATCTGCCTAATTATTGGTCTCGGTCAGGGCCAGTGGCTGGAGACAACAATCTATGTTCCGGATTCATTAAGTGGTATCTTAAATCCCACGGCCATAGCCTATGATTCACTGGATAATAGAATCTATATTGGTGGTGAAAAAGGTAATTGCGTAATTGCGATTGATGGGGCTTCTAATCAGAAGTTAGCCAAGATCCCAACTGGAACTAATGTAGCGGCTCTTTGCTGGAATTCCATAAATAATAAACTTTACTCAGCGAATTATGGCAGTAATAATGTGACAATTATTAATTGCGCAACAAACGAAGTGATTAGGACTATTGCTGTGGGAAACAATCCTTGTGCCCTAGTTTACAATCCTACCAATAATAAGGTTTATTGTGCTAATGCAGGAAGCGGCAATATCAAAGTAATCAGCGGCGCATCAAATGCAATAATAAAGACAATCGCAGTTGGGGGTGCGCCTGGTCCTATGGTCTATAATTCCATCGATAACCGGGTTTATTGCATTGTCAATGAATATCTTGTCGCTGTCATCAATTGTGTAACCGATTCCATAATTAGAACAATTGAAGTGGGTTGGCCTTCTCGTGGCATACTCTATAATCCGGTTAATAATAAGATTTATGTTTCCAATACGGGTGTTGGTGCTGTTTTCCCTGGTTCAGTTGCCATTATTAACTGTTCAGTAAATCAGGTAGATACGATCATTGAGATGCCGACTCACGGAGCCCATGCATTGTGCTACAATTCAACAAACAATAAAATCTACTGCGCTGATGGTGGACATGTTGCAGTGATTGATGGTGCAGGCGATACATTAATCACATGCATACAAGTAGGAAATTGGAATAGCGCTTTGGTTTATAATCAAACCAACAATAGAGTTTATTGTGCTAGTGACGGAGACGCCACTGTTTCAATAATTAACGGGGCAAACAATGCAATAATTACAACACTTGATGTTGGCGATAACCCTCGTGCATTGGTTTGGAACTCACAGAATAACAAAGTTTATTGTGCCAATTATTCAAATGACAATGTAACTATTATTGATGGCAGATTGAACAGTGTGATTACTACAGTTGCATTAGGTGGGCGTCCAAATGTTTTAGCGTATGGTTCAGTTAATAATAGGGTTTACTGCCCAACAGTCGGTCGCAATGGACTTACAATCATTGATGGTGCAACTAATTCTACTATCACCACAGTTGCAGTTGGGAATCAACCTCGTGCCGTTGGCTATAATTCTACAAACAATAAACTTTATACTGCCAACTATGGGAGTCATGATATAAGTATTATTGATGGCAATACCAACCAAGTGATTCGAACAATCAGTGACCCGGTAATTGCACCTAGTGCGTTCGCTTATAATCAAACCAACAACAAAGTATATTGCTCGAATGCTATTCCTAACGGTTTCATAACCGTAATCAACGGCGAAACTGATTCGGTGATTAAATCAATCTCAGTAGGGTGGCAACCTTCTGCTTTAGTATATAACCCGATTAACAATAAGATATACTGTGGGAATGATGGCTTCATTTCTGTGATTAATGGCGCAAGCGATTCGATGATAAAAATAATTCCAGGACCTCCCGAAGGGAAGGCCATTGTGTGCAACCCAATCAATAACAAAATATACGCCGCAGGTTGGTTTTACGAAATTGGAGTAATTGATTGTGTAACCGATTCGCTGATTAAGACGATTTGGACAGGAACCCAACCTAATGCTTTAGTTTACAATTCAACCAATAATAAAGTATATGTTGCTAATTCGGGCAGTAACAATGTTGCAGTTATTGATGGAACAACCGATTCGGTGATTGCTACCATCAGGGTAGGAAATGCGCCGTGCGCTTTAGTCTATGATTCGATAAATAATAAAATCTATTGTGCAAATCGGGACGGCAATACTGTTTCAATTATCAGTGGCGAATCAAACTCAGCGATTGATGCAATCCCGGTTGGGGAAGAGCCCGTTTCATTAACCTTTAACCCTCAATATAATCGAGTCTATGTTGCCAACCATGGTAGTTCCAGCATCTCAGTGATTCGGGATGAGATTCCCGGGATTGAGGAAAATCGCTCACCGCTTTCCGTTGACCGCTCACCGCTTGAAATCTATCCCAATCCAGCAAAAGCCGTGATTCGTGTCCGTTATTCGTTGTCCGTGAAAGATAAAGCAGAACTTAAAATCTTTGATGTCTCCGGAAAGTTAATAAAAGGAATCGTCTTAATGGGCACTGACCAAGAAATAAAAATACCGCTCAAAGGAATGAATCCAGGTATTTATTTCTTGCAACTGGGAAACGAGGCGAAAAGGTTTGTAATCGTGAAATAAGACCAGCTATTGACCGTAATTTGAACCCCGCTTGGACATCTTACCGTCATTGCGAACTGCCGCAGGCAGGAAGCAATCTCTTTGCGAGTATTCCCGGTGGTTTACGCTTATAGATTGCTTCGTCCGCCTTACGGCGTCCTCGCAATGACAGAAGGAGAACGGAGATCGCCAAGTTCACCTTCGACAGAACGCAATGACAGAAAAAATGTCGCGATGGCAAGAAAAGAAAAGGCAGAGCAAGAGCGGAGCAAAGGGTATTACAGCAAAGGCACCGGTAAACAGGGATTACTGGTCTGGTATGTCGCTTGACAGGTAGAAGTGACATTGTTATAATTAGTTATGCCAATTTATGAGTTTGAGTGTTGCACTTGTAACCAGACTTTTGAAGAGTTGGTTCGGAACGAAAACGAGGAGCGGGAACTTTCCTGTCCGAAATGCAGGAGTAAGAGAGTTCACCGCCTTTTTTCGGTTTTTGGTGTTGCCGGGGCAGAAAAGAAGGTTAAAGGTTCAAACAGTAGTTGCAGTTGCTGTAGCACTCATAACTGCAGTAACTGTTCGTAGGAGGAGATGTTATGACGATTACAAAGGCTGATCTGGTTGAAACAATCGCCCGCCAGATGGCACCTAATATCACAAAAAGGGATGTGGGTAGGATTGTTCAGTTGTTCATTGATGAGTTGTGCCGGGCGCTTCAGGAGGGCAATCGGGTGGAAATCAGAGGGTTCGGCGTGCTGGCAACGAAACTGCGCAAGCCGAAACTGGCTCGTAACCCCAAAACCAAGGTGCCGGTGAATATCCCGCCGCGGCGGGTGCCGGTGTTTAAAGCCTCGCGTCTACTGAAGAAGAGCCTGATGCATAAGCAATAAAAAGGAGCCGGGATAATGCCCTGCGGTAGAAAGCGAAAACTGCGTAAGGTTAAGCGTCATAAATACAAGAAAAGACGCAAAGCGCTGCGTCATAAAAAGAAGCTGCGCTAAGACGGCAAGTCGGTTTATCGACCTGCAACTGGCTTTCTTGACTTAAACGAAGACAAGTTACACTCCCGGAATTAGGTATGAACAGCGGGCGGGATAATGCGGTCCTGATCACCCTGGAACTGCTTTTTCTGCTGCTGGTTATAGCGGTTCTAAGGATTGTCTTCGCACCGCTCTCTACCGGTGCTACTACGGTAATAATGGTCTGGGCGTTACTGGCTTTTGCCAGTTATCTGGTCGGCGAGTTTGAGTCTACTGCCCGTGCTAATTACGGTTTAACCACCAGGACACAGGCGGCTTATGCCCTAACCTATGTCAGTTACAGCACTTGCCATACTTTATGGTCATGGTGTGAAAATCTTTCGGTTGGGTTCTGGCTGGCGCTCTGGGCTTATCTGACATTTATTGCACCGCTTATTGGCATTGTGTTCCGTCGGCTTTTTTCGGAGCGGGTGCTTTTCGTTACCGACTTTAATCAGAATAAGAAAAATCTTTTGCGCTGGTGGGGTTTTGACTGTGTAGAGGTTATTCCGATTGAGGAGATCAGCGATTGGCTTATTACTCACTCAGAACCGGTGGGGAGAATTAACCGGTTTGGGACCATCGTTGTTGATATTACCGATATCCGGACCGAACATAATGTCAGTGCGCTCGCACCCAAGTACTTTGTCGATTTCGTCGGCATCCGTTCATTTCGTTTTTCTGCCTATCTTATAGGACCCCATCCGCGGCCAATTGGACCTTTTGTAACTGAGGGAATCGCGCGGCGATTAAAAAGGATTATCGACCTTACGATCGCGGCACTCGCGCTTTTGTTCTTCGGGATGCCGATGCTTTTTATCGCGTCGTTGATAAAACTTACCAGTCCGGGTCCGGTATTTTACCGCCATCGGCGCCTGGGTAGAAATATGAAGGAGTTTGATGTCTTAAAGTTCCGGACGATGTTTGTTGATGCGGACAAAAGGCTGGAGGAGATTCTTGCCGCGGATCCGGTTAAAAGGGCAGAGTTTGAGAAGACCTTCAAACTGAAAGATGACCCAAGAGTTACATCAGTAGGAAGATTTTTGCGTCAGACCAGCCTGGATGAACTTCCCCAACTACTGAATGTTCTGGTGGGTCAGATGAGTCTGGTTGGACCCCGGCCGATCGTGGAAAAGGAAATTTCCTATTATCAGGATTACTCCCTATTGATGTTCCGGGTACCACCCGGCTTGACTGGCCTGTGGCAGGTCTCGGGCAGGACCGATACCGGTTATGAGGAGCGGGTTAAACTGGATACGAATTATGTCCGGGAATGGACACTCGCGGGTGATGTTGCAATAATTTTCAAGACGATTCCCGCGATTATCTCGCGGCGGGGTGCTTATTGAAATTGCCTAATTGTTGGTTAGAATGAGTTAAATATGCTCCTTGAGCCTAAAGACCTTCAGGTGCTTCGTCTGGCAGAAGCCAAGTCTTTTTATTTCAGTGATGAGGAGCTGTCCGGCACAGGCATTTCGCTTCCGGAATATCAGTTGAGGCTGGCACGGTTGCAGGAGGGCGGGGTGATTCGTTCTTTCCATCTTACCTTAGTCGTGCCACCACTGTTGGGTGGTAACTGGGTCTGGGCTGGGGTGCTCATCAGAACTAATGACCCTTATGGAACCGGACAGCGGTTAGTTGCCCGTTTGCCGTTTGTTACTGAAATATTGGTCAACCAGGCAATGCCCGCAGATATCGGGCACAATCTCGCACTGCTTTTCTACTCCCGGGATTTAGAGATCGAGACCCGTTTTATTCAGTCGGTTTCTGAACTTGCGCAGGTAGAGATTTACAAAATCAAGGATTTTTCCTATCCAGTTGCCTTTCCCATCTCCCGGGAGGAAAGAAGTTTTATCCGTTTTCTGTTTGAAAACCCGGGGGTGGGTGTTCACAAAATCAGCAGTGCCTTCGGGCAGAACATTAACTGGATTAAGACGAAACTTTTACGGTTACTCTGGACTGAGGAGAATCGTTCCGGGATAATCAGAATTCAGTTTTCGGTTGACTGGTCAAAGGCGGATAACCTCGGTCATTTTCATTTCCTGTTAGAAACCGGATACCGTCCGGAGCAACTGATTAAGTTGATCAGTGATGAGAATTTTGCGCTGGTTTTAGGTGGCAAGCCGGTCAACAGCAGATACTTAGTTGTTGAATCGGATGTCTGGGGTATTCCAGACCTTATCCGGAGATTGGATTTTTTGGAGAGAATTAACGGGGTGCGGGTGGCGGGTGTGGTTTATAACCGGGAGATCCGGATTAACAGTTCCTGGGTAGCGAATACGCTCGGAATATAACCGCAATCTTATTGCGCTCTGCCTTTTCTTTTCTTGTCATCGCGACATTTTTTCTGTCATTGCGTTCTGTCGAAGGTGAACTTGGCGATCTCCGTTCTCCTTCTGTCATTGCGAGGACGCCGTAAGGCGGACGAAGCAATCTATAAGCGTAAACCACCGGGAATACTCGCAATGACGGTAAGATGTCCCAGCGGGGTTCAAATTACGGTCAATAGCTGGTCTTATTTCACGACCACAAACCTTTTCGCCTCGTTTCCCAGTTGCAAGAAATAAATACCTGGATTCATTCCTTTGAGCGGTATTTTTATTTCTTGGTCAG
>CAZPVT010000018.1:0-16113 GCA_964590395.1 uncultured bacterium | reverse complement strand
CTCTGCGGTTTCTTCTGTCATTGCGAGGAGCGTTAGCGACGAAGCAATCCCTTTGCGGATTAGGCCGGGTTTTATCGCTTAGAGATTGCCACGGCACTGCGTGCCTCGCAATGACAGAAGGGGATGTGCCTCGCTAATGACAGAAAAAAGGTGGTCTCGCAATGAAAAAAGAATGCTCCTCGCAATGACAGGATAAGTTATCGTTTCTTGCATTGACAAACCGAACCCCTCACAATATTCCTTCCCGGCAGTTACACACCTGTTCCCAAGACACCACGCAATTGACAACCAACTCCGATTGGTTATGCTGTAAAGCAAAGCTTAAAATCAGGAGGCGGTTATGATGAATAAATCTGCGCCCGCTTCCGGTGGTATGGAGCGGTATCTGAACGAGGCAAAGGAACTGCTTGCGGAACGCTCCAGACGCTGGCAGCGGGCAAAACAGATGAAATTTGACACCATCGCGGTCCACGGAATGTATACTGTTGAGGAGGCGATCAATCGCAATCAGGGTGCAATAATCGAACCGCTGTTTCTCTCCTCTGCCCAGGCGTACCGGGACTCAGCCGAACTGGAGGCAGCGCTCAGTTATCAGATCCCTACCTGGTGCTATACCCGGATCCACAATCCAACCCTGGGCTATTTAGAAGACACCCTTGCCCTATTGGAAACCTACGGCAGTGATATCACCGCCAGTTGCTGTGTCTACTCATCGGGAATGGCGGCAATTGAAAATGTTACCGATACCCTGCTTGTCAAACTGGACAGTAAACCGATTAACTTTGTCTCCCAGTGCCAGATTTACGGCGGCACATTTCAGCAGTTTAATGTCCGTAAGTTTCAGGAACGGGGAATTGAGGTCCGCTGGGTCTTAGAGCCAGATAACATTGAGGAGTGGCGCAAAAAGATCGATGAAAACACCCGCTTTCTCTATGCCGAAACACCCTCCAACCCCGGGTTGCAGTTTTTTGACCTAAAGCCGGTAATTGAACTGGCGCACCAGCACAACATTCCGATCATCGTTGACTCCACCATCGCCTCACCGGCACTTTTGCGTCCCCTGACCCTGGGCGCAGACATCGTGATTCACTCCGCAACCAAGGTGATGAGCACCTCAGGAATGGGTATGGCAGGTGCGGTGATCGCGCGTCAGCCGATTGTAACCAGTATCCCGAACGAGGAGCTGAAAAAGGATTTTGCCCTCTATCTCAAACGGTATCCCCAGCGAGACCAGGGTGGCTGTCTGCATCCGTTTCAGGCGTTAATGACCTTAAACGACCTGCGGGATTTACGCCATCGGGTTGACCTTTTCAGCCGGAATGCGCTTGAGGTTGCCCGGTTTTTAAACTCCCATCCCGGGGTGCTTGAGGTCAGTTATCTCGGCCTGGAGAGCCATCCGCTTTATCCGGTTGCCACGAAATACCTGAAACTGGCTGACACCGATGAAAACCGCTACACCCATCTTTTAGCCTTCCGGGTTAAAGGTGGACCAACTGCCACCCGCCGGGTGTTTGATCGGTTTCAACTGATCTACCGGGCAACTGATCTGGGTAGGGTGAAAACCGTGGCAACAATTCCTGCGATCTCCACCCATCTATTACAGGGTGAGGAGTGCCGGGAGATGGCATGCATTCCACCGGATTTGATCCGGCTCTCGGTAGGTGCTGAAGACCCGGCAGACATCATCAAAGATTTAGAGCAGGCGCTATCCGGAGTGGAAAAATGAGATTCTTCTCCACCAACCATCGCACACCACCGGTTGACCTGCGCACCGCACTGCTGGAGGGTCAGGCACCGGACAAAGGGCTTTACACTCCAGAGCAAATCCCCACAATTCCTGAAGATGAGATTCAAACCTGGTATAACAAACCCTATCCTGAGGTGGCGTTTGCGGTGATGCGACGCTGGACCGAAGGGTTACTTACCGACAAAGAACTTGAGGCAATCTGCTATGAGTGCTACAACTACCCGGTACCGCTGGAGCGGGTAACCGATGGGCTTTATCTTCTGCGCCTGGACCGGGGTCCAACCGCCTCATTTAAAGACTTTGCCGCCCGGATGATGGCACGGCTCTTGCGCCACATCTTAAAACAGGAGGGGGGTGAACTGGTCATCCTCACCGCCACCTCCGGAGACACCGGTAGCGCGGTTGCCAGCGCATTTCACAATGTGGACCGCATCCGGATGGTGGTATTGTTTCCAATTGCCGAGGTTTCCGACCGCCAGCGCCGGCAGATGACCACCCTGGGGGGTAATGTTACCACGATCGGTATTGACGGCAAGTTTGACGACTGCCAGGCACTGGTCAAGATGGCGTTTGCTGACCCGGACCTCAAATCCATCCGCTTCTCCTCGGCAAACTCAATTAACATTGGCCGGCTCCTGCCCCAGTCGGTCTATTACTTTTTCTCCTATGCCCAACTGGCAAACCCGGGTGAGAAAATTGTCTTTGCGGTCCCGTCGGGCAACTTCGGCAATATGTGTGCAGGAATGATTGCCTGGCGGATGGGCTTACCGGCAAAAAAATTCGTTATCGCCACAAACGAAAACGACGAGTTCCCAAATTTCATCGCCACCGGTATTTACCAGAAGATCGTCCCCTCCCGCAAATGTATCTCCAATGCGATGAATGTGGGCCATCCCTCAAACCTGCCCCGGCTGGTTGCGCTCTACGACGGAGTAATGGATGAACAGGGTAACATCTCCCGTCAACCGGATCTAAACGGAATGCGCCGGGATATGTTTGCCATCAGCATCACCGATACCGCGACCCGTCAGACCATCGTCAGCACCTACGATCGCTACCGGACAGTTTTAGAACCGCACGGTGCGGTTGGCTGGTGTGCGCTGGAAAAATTCTGCGCCCAGGAAAAACCCTCAGTTGCGGTGGCAATTGAGACCGCCCATCCGGCAAAGTTTCCGGAGGAGATCAGATCCCTGCTCGGGATCGAACCTGAACCACCCCCCAGCCTTGCCGGTATTGACACAAAAAAGGAGTATTACCAGACCGCACCTAACGACTACCGCTGGTTTAAAGAGTTTCTGCTCAAGGAGTTTAAATGAAACATATTATCTTTCTGGGTGACGGAATGGCAGACTACCCCATTTCAGAACTCAACCATCGCACCCCATTACAGGTGGCAGAAAAACCGACCCTGGACAACATCGCCCGGCTCGGCAGATGTGGCACATTTGTTACGGTGGAAAGCGACCTGCCCCCGGGTTCAGAGGTTGCCAACCTTGCCATCCTCGGTTATGACCCGAAACGGTATTATCAGGGCCGCGCGGTGATCGAGGCGGCAAGTTTAGGAGTAAACCTTTCACCAACCGATGTTGCCCTGCGCTGTAACCTGATCTGTATCCAGGACGGCAGAATCAAAAACCACTCTGCCGGTCACATCACCACCGAAGAGTCAGCGCTTCTGATTGAGGAGCTCAACCGGCAACTCTCAACTCCGGAGATAACCTTCTATCCTGGCTTCACCTACCGGCATCTCTGTGTTCTGAAAAAAGGCTCACCGGATCTGGAGTGCTTTCCACCCCATGACTATGTCGGTGAAAAGGCGCTGGACCTTCTGCCCCGCCCCAGAAACCCTGAGGCAATCAGCACCGCCCAACTGCTATCCCAACTGATCCTCAAATCCTGGGAGATCCTGCCCGGACATACGGTCAACCTCAACCGCACCTTACAGGGCAAAGACCCGGCAAACTCCATCTGGTTCTGGTCACCGGGCAGAAAACCCCGGATGCCCACCTTTCAGGAGCTCTACCGCATAAAAGGCGCGGTTATCGCTGAGGTTGACCTGATCAAAGGGCTGGGTGTCTATGCCGGGTTTGATGTAATTGAGTTTCCGGGTGCCACCGGTCTGATTGACACCAACTACGAAGGTGCAACTGAAGCCTGCCTCAACGCGTTAAAGGACCACGACCTGGTATTTGTCCACATCGAGGCACCGGACGAAGCCGGACACAGCCGGGACTACCGCCAGAAGATCAAAGCGATAGAACTTTTTGACTCCCGCCTGGTCTCAAAGGTGATGGCAGAACTGGAGAGACAGAATATTCAGGCAACGGTTGCGGTCCTGCCTGACCATCTCACCCCGGTGGCAAAAGGCAACCATACCCACGGACCGGTGCCGGTCGCGATTTACAATCCAGAATGGCAACCTGACCCGGTGAAGCGGTTTGATGAATTCTCGGTCCTCGATGGCGCACTCGGCGAACTGCACGGTGATCAGTTTATTAGAATCTTCTTAAACCGCTGAAACATACACCTGCAGGGGGTATTCTCCGATAAGTCTCGGGTATGTCCGAAAAAATACTTGACTTAATGAAAATCTTGGATAAAATAAAACCGCTGGTTATGTCAGGCGCAAGCCATCCCGGCCAGCCGGGATGGCTTTTTTAATTATAAAATCAAAAAGGGGTTATTATGACCGCGGTTTTTATCGCAGTTTATTTTGTTGTTATTCTTCTACTCGGCATACTGGCAAAAAGCCGGTCAAAACCTGGTCATGAGGACTTCTTTTTAGCCTCGCGCCAGGTAGGACCGATATTCCTGCTCTTTACCCTTGCCGCCACCAACTTCTCCTCCTTCACCATCTTCGGCTTTGCCGGTGCCGGCTACCGCTACGGCTACTCCTATTACCCGATAATGGCATTTGGCACAGGTTTTATGGCGCTCACCTTCCCTTTGCTCGGCATTCCGGCACGGCGTAACGCACTTGTTACCGGTGCAATCACCCCGCCTGAACTGCTCTGGCACCGGTTTCGTAACCGACCGTTGCACTTTGTCTATCTCGCGGTAATGGTAATATTCACCCTGCCCTATTTAGCACTCCAGCCGATCGGTGCCGGTTATATGCTCAACGCCCTCCTGGGTATACCATATCAACTGGGTGCCACCCTGGTGGTCCTGTTTGGTCTCGGGTATATCCTCCTTGCCGGTTTACGCGGAGACACCTGGACCGACCTGATTCAGGGATTGGTGATGCTTTCTGGCATTGCCATCATCTTTATCGCCATCCTCTGGTCAACCGGCAATTTTTCTCACATCAACACCCGCCTGTCAGAAACTATGCCCCATCTTTTCTCCCGTCCTGGGGGTGACGGTTTCTTTACCCCGAAGATCTGGTTCTCCTATCTTGCCCTCTGGTTTCTCTGTGTGCCGATGTTTCCCCAACTTTTCCAGCGATTTATCGCTGCCCGCAGTGACCGCTCGCTTTTCATCTCCGCATATCTGTACCCGCTGGTAACCACCGTCCTGTTTTTCTTTCCGGTAGCGATCGGTGTCCTGGGTAACTCCTTCTTACCCGGACTTACCGGCACACAGACCGACCGTATCCTGCCGTTACTGGTCAACAAACTCCTTCCGCCAGTATTTGCCGGTGTTATGACGATCTGCGGACTTTCTGCCCTGATGTCCACAATGGACTCTCAACTCCTCACCCTCTCCTCAATGCTCATCCGGGACACCAGACTCCTTTTTAATAAGCCACCGGAGACCAGACCGCTTGTCCAGATTGTGGTCATCACCCTGCTTGCCATAATCGGCTTGGCACTTGCGTTTAAACCACCCGGCACGATCCTTGAGATCGCCACCGAGACCTTTACCGGTCTGGCGGTCCTCTTTCCGGTTACATTCTTTGCCTGCTACTGGCGCAGGACCAACCCCTGGTCCTGCCTCTCAGCAATAATCATCGGCGAACTGCTGGTTATCCTTTATCATTTCAAACTCCTGCCCACCTTCGGCTTTTTACCGGTAATTCCGATCACCATCCTCACCACCCTGGTCATCATCATCGGCACCATACTTGCTCCTGTGGATAATCTCGTCCCCTGGGCAAAATTAGAACCCAGACAATCAGGAGTAATAACATTATTTGCCATCATCTTCTTACTTGCCAACGACCTCTGGAACTGGCACCGTTATAAACCGCTAATCCTTGGCCTGCCCTACTGGCTCTGGTATCAGATTTTACTCACCATCCTCGTAACCGCATTTATCATCATCCTGCGCCGATACTATAAAGTTCAGAGTTAAAAAGCCCGGACTTAATAACTCCCCCTCCTAATTTAACACCATCTGCAACTCGTATTTCTTGACAAGATTTACCAGCTGCTTATTGTATTATTACTATGAATCAGGAATTGGCGCATACCATTAAACTTTATGCCACCGCTTCCCATTGGGAGCTAAATAATTATTTAATCGGCAAGTCAAAAGATACACTGATTGCTATGCTTGTTGACCTCTTAACTATGTACATAAATGACAAAAACTCCTCGACGATAAGGGGGTTTCTATCTAACAGTAACAATTGCTGGTTACCAACACCAGGAAACTAAGATCGGCTACAATGGCTTTAAGCAGGATGCCTTCCTCCCCGGAAAGACAATCAAGTGTGAAGCGAAATCCAAAAATTTAGCCACCAGCGAATTTAAAAGATATCAAAGTGGCAAAAGAAAGACCGCCCCGGCAAAACAACTTAACGGCGGGGGTAACTTTACTGATTACACACCAGCAAGGTTAGAGAAAGATTTAAAGGAAAATTAAATGTGCTGGTCAGCGGCTTTGTTGACGGTAAATTGATTTATATCATTGAATTCCCCTTCAATTTTCCGGACTTTGTGAAGAACCTTAAGGATAAAATTAAACGCTGGCACGAGAAATTAAAAGGCAGTCAAACCACTACCGGGCAGTTTTTAAGAAGCGCCGATTTTGATTATCGGGATTATATTAAATTGCCCAAATTTAAAATTTATCTACCTGTTAACCAAGGATGAACTCAGAAGATACCAACCATATATTAACCGGGCCTTCTATGAATTCCTTGTTAGCCACGCACCGGATTAACTATGACCAACTATTTAAATCAGTTGTTCTGCGGTGATGCGCTAGCGGCTCTCAGAAAACTTCCCAAAGAGATTGTTGATGTTGGCGTAACATCTCCTCCCTATAACAAGGGGGAGAACAAGAAGGGGTGGTTGGTTCCAGCGGTAAAGTATGCCGGTGCCACGGACCGATTACCAGAAAAGGAATATCAGCATAATCAAATCGAGGTCTTGAACGAAATTTACCGAATAACCAAACCCGGTGGCTCATTCTTTTACAATCATAAGATCAGATGGGAAAAAGGGTTGATGCTCCATCCGATGGACTGGTTAAGGAAGACCCACTGGCTTATCCGACAGGAGATAATCTGGGATAGAATGATCGCCGCTAACATCCGGGGTTGGCGGTTCTGGCAGGTAGAAGAGAGAATCTATTGGCTATACAAACCAAAGGGAAAAAACCTGATCGGTGCGGAATTAAAGCCCAGACATTCATTACTGACATCAATCTGGCGTTTTCCCCCAGAAAAGGAGAACCCCCACCCCGCGCCATTTCCTTTGGCACTGCCCATCCGGGCAATATATTCGGTTATTGATGAAACCAAGGGTGTAGTTATTGGCCCTTATTGTGGAAGTGGGACGACATTAGTGGCAGCAAAAATTTAGGTCATTATTACATAGGAATTGACATCTCCCCAGAATATATCCAGTTTGCTGAACATCGGCTACAGCATTTTGAAAAAGAGCTTATTTTTGCCCGGCAGGAATTGGCAAAGCATACGGTCGCAAAAACCTTTAAGGAACGCAAGGCAAAGGGTGAGTTTACCGGGAAATATGGACCCAAGCGGACAGAAACCGATTTACAACTATTTCACACCGCCAACCACAAAGTATGTTCACCGCCCCGCCGGAAAAAGTCTCTTTAAACTGCTACTATCCTACCACCTATTGCACCACCACCACCTTTTGCACTGAAACCCCATCCGCATCATTAAACCTCAGAAAATAGACCCCGGGCCCAACCTTGCGCGTATCCCAGGTAAAAGCACCGGTATTGCGATTGTATTTTAACCGTGCAACCTCCCTGCCTGTCCGGTCATATATCCGCAAATCGCCTCTACCCTGCAGGTCAGCCGCGATACGAACCTCTCCCTGATTACGAATCGGATTCGGACAGAGCCAGCCTGAAATAGACCCGGCATCAGACAGTCTGCGCCCATTTTCCTTAACCCCGGTCGGCTCAACGGTTGTAAACTTAATCGCCCGGCCCGGAAGAATCGGTGCTGCACCGCCCGCATAACCACCATTGTAAAGACAGCCAATCGCAATCTGACGGGTTTGATCCTGGATCCCCACTGTTGAACTGGTGTAGCCATTTGCGGTCAGATACTGAAACACAATCACATTATCACCGGTCGGTGTTGTCACGGTTGTATCATAGATAATAACCTGAAACTTGTCCCGCAGGGTGCGGGGCTGATAATAACAGACGCTGTCGTATTCAATGATCAGCCGGTGATTTGGAATGTCAAAGTGGTAATAAACAAATCCGGTGTTGTTGTAGTTTGGATAAAGGTCATCCCAGTTAACCGCAATCAATCCAGGCGGTGTTTGAGTGCCGGGCAGAGGCTGGTTGTTGTAATTGGGTGTCCGGTAATAACCTGGACAGAGCCAGCCATCAGCCGAAATGGAGAGCGAATCGTACTCCCGGCCATAAAAACGGAAAACCCCAAACTCCGGTGGTAAGGAAATCACCCGGACACTGTCATTGTGAGGAAATGTTAACCGGGTGCCGATCGTGTTGATCTCCACCCATTCAAAAACCGGAGTCTGGGCATAGCCGGTGTCAATGTCATCATAAGCCCAGTACCGGGGTGGCACACCGTTGTCCGGAATCGGATCCGAAATCAGATACCTGCCGATCTGCAGACTGAAACCTGTCCTATAGGTGCTTTCTAATGCGGTGATTGTCAGGTTAAAATTAACCCGGTGTTCACGCGGGGTCCTTGTTGCCGCCCGCATCAGATAAGGCACACCGTTAACCGCAGTGTCACCACCCGCAATATCACCAAAATATGCTGAACCCTGATAAATGGTAACAAAACTGTCCTGAGTGGTAACCGTTGCGCTGACATTGTGCGCGGTTACCACGCCAAAATTTTTAATCACCAGATAAACCCCGATACTCTCACCCGGATCCCAGAACCCATCATTATTGCCCCCGGTATCATCAATCCGGTTGGTTAAAAGACTTAAAAGCGGCCGGTTGTTCGGTAAAGGTTGCCCTAAGGTCGCAAGCGCCGCAACACCGGCTCTGGTAACCTCAGTGCAGAACTGATTGTTGTTATACCCCGCACCGATTGAATCTCCAGAGGTATGATACCAGGGATTAACCGGCCAGAAGTCCTCAATCCCGCAGAACGCTAGATAGCCATTATTCCAGAAAGGACCATGGTCTGAATTCTGATTATCGTTGACCATCCGCTTATAAACCGTAAGCGTTGTATAGGTATCCGCAACCGCAGTAAACCAGTCCACAAACGGTTCACAGGGGGGATTATTAATTTTACCCAGGACATCCAGACTCTCCGGCTCAAAGTCCACATAGCCGATCATATCAAAGTTTAAAACCCCGAGAATTGTGTCACCCTGTGCCCGTGCCTGCCCTGCATAGTACTCGCTACCGTACAAACCGAACTCCTCCCCGGAAAAGGCGATAAACCGCAAATCGTATTGAAACCGATAACCCTGTGTTACCCGGCAGGCTTCAATTACCGCGGCGGTGCCGCTGGCGTTATCATCTGCACCCGGTGCATTGTTAGGGTTAGTGGTTGAATAAGAGTCAAAATGGCCACAGATAATTGCATAATTACTCCGGCTACCCCTGGTGCCGTATCTTATTCCAATTACATTCGGCGCGTGACCGGATGTATGATTCTGCATAAGCACGGTATCACAGCCGTAGGAAATAAACTTCTGGCGAATCCACTCAGCCGCGGCACGGCAGGAGTCCGATGTTGAGTAACGGGTGCGGAACCTCTGGAGCCGATAGACATAGGAGAGCACCGAATCCGCAGCGACCGAACTGACCATCGCCTCAACCAGAGGGTTGGTAAAAACCGGTGGTAACTCCTGCACCATCGGCTTAAACACCCAGCCCTGTAAACTGACCCTGCCCAGCATCACCCGTAAATCAAGCAGTCGCTCCACATCTTCCGGTGCCACCGCTACGAGATACTCCTCACCGTCAAAATCCAAAACCCGGCTGATCCGGGCAAGTTGTGCCTGATTGCTCCAGTCAAAAAGCCGGACCCGGTAATAGACCTTATCTTTTGGCTTGTAATCAAGCACCCTGCCACCTAAACTGTTAAGCAGTGCTAACTGCCCGGTATTTCCCAGGACCAGGACACCATTACCGGTAACACCGACCACGGTAAAATCCTGAGCCAGCAGTTCCGGCTTACCATCCGGAATCACCGCCAAGAAATCATCCGCCGACACAAACCAGACAAGGCTACATAACAGGATTATAATACTTTTCTTTGTCATTTTGCTCCCTTCTTAAAATAAGATTTTACCCACTCATCCCCAAAATCCAAGTTTGACTTAACCCTCTGCCTTACACCGTAACAGACCCTGCTGGTTGACAGTCCACTTTTCACCATTTATGATTGACTATGCAGGTTTTTGTCGGCACATCAGGCTGGTTTTATGACTGGAACCCCAAAAGGTCTCTGGACTGGTTTGTCCAGAACTCCGGACTGAATGCGCTGGAACTGAACGCCTCATTTTACCGGTTTCCTTTTCCCAATCAGGTGAAATCCTGGGCAGTAAAGGGAAATTCGCTCCGCTGGGCTATAAAGGTGTCAAGAGTGATCACCCATCAGCACCTGTTTAGCCCGCCCGCCTATGAGCTCTGGACCAGTTTTTACCGACTGTTTGCCCCGCTGGATAACCTGATTGACTTCTATCTCTTCCAGTTACCCCCGCGCCTGGATATTACCGTGCGCCCCAAACTCACCGCCTTCATCAAAAAGACCGCACTGGGTAGAAGGTTTGCCCTGGAGTGCCGGAATAAAACCTGGTTTAACCCCGAAACTGTGAACTGGGCAGAAAAACTGGGCATCACCCTGGTCGCCATTGATGCCCCGGATTATCCCAGAACGGTATTTAACACCTCTGGCAGTATCTATCTGAGGCTTCACGGCAGAACCGCCTGGTACCGTTACCGCTACTCCCGGCAGGAGTTAAAAACCATCGCCGCAGCGATAAGTCAACTGAAACCAGCCGCAGTTTACGCCTTCTTTAACAACGACCAGGATATGCTGAACAACGCCCGGACCCTGTTTAAAATCCTCAAAACAAATGCTGGTAATTGACGGCACATTCGGTTCAGGTGGTGGCCAGATTTTGCGCACCGCACTCGCGCTGGGTGCGATCCTGCAAAAGCCGTTTGTAATCAAAAACATCCGCGCCCGTCGCCCAAAACCCGGACTTATGCCCCAGCACCTCGCCGGAGTTAATTTAGCAGTCCAACTGTGTCAGGCAAAGGTAAAAGGTGCCCAGCCCGGCTCAACTGAACTGAAGTTTCTACCCGATACTATCCGCAGTGTTAACCTGACCGTGGATGTTGCTGAGGCGCGGGGCAGTGCCGGTGCGGTTACCTTGATCGCCCAGGCGATTGTGCCGATAATGCTTTTTGCTCCCCATCCCTGTAATGCTACTCTGCGCGGTGGTACCCATGTGCCATTCAGTCCAATTTTTGAATACCTAAAGATGGTCCTCTTACCGTTTATCTCTAAACTTGGTTATCAGGCAGAGGCTGAAATCACCGGTTGGGGATTTTATCCGGTTGGTGGAGGTGAAATTAAATTACACACCGAGCCGGTAAAAAAGGAAAGGTTTAACGGTATAGACTGCCTATCACCGGGAGGGCTTAAGGGGTTAAACCTCATCTCCCGGGTCAGCAGATTACCGCTCTCAATTGCCACCCGCCAGGCAGACCGTCTGGAGAGTTTGCTCAAACTGGAGTTAAAAGAGAAACAAATCGGTGAGGTGCCGGCACGCTGTCCCGGAACTTATCTCTTTCTTAACCCGGTTTACGAAAACGTATCCGTCGGTTTCTCCGCACTGGGCAAAAAGGGCAAACCCGCAGAAACGGTGGCAGATGAGGTCTATCAGGCATTCTGTACCCACGAAAAAAGCCAGAAGGCTTTAGACCCGCACCTTGCAGACCAGGTAGTGCTGTTTTTTGCCCTGACTGAAAAACCCTTCTCTTTCACCACCAGTGAGGTAACCGACCACCTCCAGACCAACATCTGGCTCCTCAACCAGTTCTTGCCTTCAAACAGAATTGAACTTATAAAAAATTCTGATGGCTCCGGCCTAGTAAGAAATCAACTGTAAAATAGAGAATTTTCTTGACTTGGGCCAGGTGATTTAGATAATCACCGTAAGATGAGAGAGCGCGAAAAAAAATCCAGCAAGCCTGCTAAGTCAACAGTAAAAACTCCGTTCGGCCCTGAACTATCTTTTAAGAAAAAGAACTACATTTTACTTGGCATCGGGGTATTAACAATTGCTGCTGGTTTTATCAGTTTGAACGCCGGCTCAATCACCCTTGCCCCATTCCTGCTGATTGTCGGCTACTGTATACTAATCCCGCTTGCCCTGCTTCTGAAATGAAACAGAAACTGATGTCAGCCGAAACGGTGCGCACCACCATCAGCCGGCTGGCAGCGGAGGTACTGGAAAAAAATAGGCGGATCGACGATCTGGTTCTGGTCGGGATTCAACGCCGGGGTGTGCCGATCGCCCAGCGCCTTGCCCGGGAGATTAACCAACTCACCGAACATAACCCGCCGGTAGGTTCGATTGACATTACCCTCTATCGTGATGACCTGCAGTTACTCGCTCCTACTCCACTGGTACGGGGCACAAACATCAGTTTTGATATCAACGGTAAAATCGTACTCCTGGTGGACGATGTGATCTTCACCGGCAGAACTGTGCGTGCTGCTTTAACCGAACTGCTTGATTTTGGCAGACCCAGAAAGGTCCAGTTACTGGCACTGGTCGACCGGGGACACCGGGAACTACCGATTCAACCGGATTTTGTCGGTAGTTATGTCAATACCCAGGTCGATGACCTGGTGGACATCTATCTAACCGAAGTTGACGGCAGAGATGAGATAGTTTTAACCACCCGTACCGGGAGTCTAAAAAAGAACTTGGAGTAGGAGTGATGCTTAAGCACCTCTTGGGCATTGCTGAACTCAACCCGCAGGAGATTAACACTATCCTGGAACAGGCAAAGAAATTTCAGGAGGTGCTCAGCCGACCAATTCCGATCGTCCCGGCACTGCGGGGCAAAACAGTTGTCAACCTCTTTTTTGAACCCTCAACCCGCACCGCCACATCATTTACCCTTGCCGCCACCCGCCTCTCTGCCCAGTGTATCAACTTCTCGGTTGCCGGCTCCTCCACCAAAAAGGGTGAAAGCCTGCTGGATACGGTCGCCAATATTGAGGCGATGCGTGTGGATGGTGTGGTAATACGCCATACCGCAGCCGGCACACCCCATTTTCTTGCCCGCCGTCTCAACTGCTTTGTGGTCAACGCGGGGGATGGACGTCACGAACATCCCACCCAGGCACTGCTTGACGCCTTCACCCTGAGAGAACGGCTGGGCTCACTAACCGGTAAACTGGTCTTAATTGTCGGTGATATCGCCCACTCCCGGGTTGCCCGCTCCAACATCCTCTGTCTGAACAAACTTGGTGCTAAAGTGGCGCTCTGCGGACCACCAACATTAATCCCGGCAGAAATTGAAAAACTGGGCTGTGCGGTATTTTACCGGCTGGATCGAATCCTCTACGAGGCGGATGTTATCCTTATGCTCCGCCTGCAGGTGGAAAGGATGAACGCTAACTTTATTCCCAGCCTGCGTGAGTACCGGCAGTTCTATGGCTTAACCCGGGAACGGTTGCTGAGACTGCGTGAGAATGTTGTGATCCTTCATCCCGGACCGGTCAACTGGGGTGTGGAAATGGATTATGACCTCCGGGAACTACCCCAGACCTTAATAATGAACCAGGTAAACAACGGTGTTGCGGTCCGGATGGCAGTACTCTATCTCCTTGCCGCGGGCCGGGGATTATTAAGCGAGGGAGAGGTGAATGAGTAAACTGCTCTTCACCGGTGGCAACATCATCTATCCGGACACCGGCAGGATCAAAAAACAGGATGTGCTCGTGGAAAATGGTAGAATTAAGGCGGTCGGCACAAAAATTCCGAAAACCGGTGCCCGGGTAATTTACTGCCAGAACCGATATCTTGCCCCGGGCTTCATTGATCTGCACTGCCATCTGCGTGAACCGGGCGAGGAGATTAAGGAAACGATCGCCTCAGGCTGCTGGTCTGCCTTTACCTCGGGATTCACCCAGATCTGTCCGATGCCCAACACCAATCCGGCAATCGATTCTGAAGCACTGATCCGGTTTGAACTGGCTGCCTCTGCTGAGGCGAAGTCGGCGCGGATCATACCGATCGGCGCCTGCACCAAAGGCAGACAGGGTAAAGAAATGGCAGAACTGGGCGCAATGAGTCTTGCCGGTGCCCGCGCGGTATCAGATGATGGCAGCTGGCTCAGTGATGCCGGACTGATGCGTCGGGTGCTTGAATATGCTAACGCGTTCAACCTGCTGGTAATGAGCCACTGCGAGGTCCCTGAACTGAGCCAGGGGGTGGCTGACGAAGGTTTAACCGCAACCCGGCTTGGATTGCCACCGGTACCCGCAGCCGCAGAGGCGATCGCCGCGATGCGTGACATTATGCTCGCAGAGATGACCCGCGCCCGACTGCACATCTGCCATGTCTCCACCCGATTAACCGTTGATGTTCTGCGCTGGGCAAAGGCAAGAAAAATTGCGGTAACCGCTGAAACCTGTCCCCATTACTTCACCCTGACAGCTGAAGCACTTAAAGATTACGAACCCAATTTCCGTATCAACCCACCCCTGCGCAGCGAAGCCGATCGCCGGGCAATTATCCGGGCATTAAAGGACGGCACAATTGACTGCATCGCCACTGACCACGCTCCGCACACTCTCGAGGCAAAAGAACATGAGTTTGAAAATGCGGCACCGGGCATCATCGGGTTTGAAACCGCGTTCAGCCTCTCCTATGAGATGCTGGTCCTAAAAAAGGTGCTCACCCTGCCGGAACTTATCGCCCGGCTCTCACTTATTCCTGCCCAGACTCTCGGCATTGAACCACCCGCAATTATCCCGGAGGCTGAAGCCAACCTCGTGGTGATTGACACCGCGGTCAAATGGCACCTGACCCGGGAAAAACTCAACTCCCGTTCCCACAACACCCCATTTTGGGGTAGAATGATGCGGGGCAAGGTTATTGCTACAGTACTGGGTGAAAACCACTACTTTGACCCAGAACTGCTAAAACCGGCCTGATCACCGACCCTTTTCAACCGGACAGGATTTCATAAAATAACTACCACCCAGATGATAGATCAACTCTGCACTACCGGTATCCCAGACCCCATCTTTAAAAAACCCCTCCTCTGCCTCGGCGTAGGCCACCTCCCCGAAAAACATAATATGGTCACCGATCTCCTTTTTATCCGCTACCGCACACTCAATTGCACCGATACACTCCTTGATCCTTGGCGGTTTTAACAACTTCACCGGCTTTAAAGGTGTCAGCCCTGTTGCCTGAAACTTGTCCACCTCACGGCCCGAACGGGTGCCACAGAAAATCATCGCCTCAAAAAGTTCCCATCCTGGCACATTGACGATAAACTCACCTGATCTCTCAATCAACTCTGCGGAAAACCGGCTTTTACCCACCGCCACCCCGATGATCGACGGCTTAATTGAAACCGGACAGTGCCAGGCGATGGTGATGATGCTGGACTTATCCTTATACTGCGCTGTCACCATAACCACATTACCGGAATTGATCAACCGGTTAGCCTGATTAATCGGTATCTCAACTTTCATCATAACAATTTATATCCACCCGCCTTAGCCAGTCAAGCCTCCTCAAGCACTATTTTATTAAAATTTAAGCCCAGATTGGAAGTAATGATTATTTTTGCAAGGAGAGTAGCGGTGGTCGTTTTGGAAAGTAATTTTAGCGCTGGTTATTTGAAGTGTTTTTATTTTTGATTATATCTTCAATTGCGTAGAGAACGACCTCTTCCCAGAATACCATGCCCCATTCTATCCTCTTTTGAACATCCTTAATTTCAGTCTCATC
>CAZPVT010000017.1:0-96125 GCA_964590395.1 uncultured bacterium | reverse complement strand
GTGGTTTTAGGGTTGATTGGGGTCAGGTTTAGGTGGTTGGTTGTGGGTAGAGGTCTGTAGAGGAGTCTGGTTGTGGTGTTTGGGGTTCTGCGGGCAGGTGCCGGGAGCAGGGAGGGTATCATTGCGAGGAGCGAAGCCTGTGGCAATCTATAAGCGGGAAGAGGATTGTCCGGAAAGAGTTTGCCCGGGCTTTAGCCACCTGTTAGGGCAGAACGCTGGAGAAGCGAGTGTGAAATGTCTTAAAAAGTTTAACCCGGTCGCTGAGCGATATGTGATGTCCTTATCTCACCACAACCCCTTTGTTGACGATGGTGCGGGCGTTCGGTCCGGTGATGCGGATGATGTAGGTGCCCGAAGGAAGCGGGTTGAGTTGAATCCGGTTCTCGGTCAGGTTGAGGAATTGGTTGGTGGAGCCGGCAAGCTTAACCCCGGCAAGGTTATAGATTTCAATCCCGTATCTGCCCGCAACCGGCGGTTTGATGAGCAACTCGTTATTTTTGAGCAAGCAATAGCCAGTCCCTTTTCCCTCGGGTTTTCCGGACTGGGTAATGCCGGGTATCGGCGAGAACTTGGCAAGAAGCAGATCATAGGGGTTGGCGCTTAAGTCGGTCAGACCGCAGGCAATCGGATTTTTATTTTCGTCCAGCGTCAGGTCCTGAAAGTATTCATAGCCGCCCAAATCATAATTTTCAGCCCAGATTAATGCACCGTCAAAGCTCAGTTTTAGAAGCACACAATCGCCGTCAGCGTTATAACCGGTAACATAGAGATAGCCGTTTGGGTCGCTGACAATCCCCAGCCCTTCGTCATCATAGGAGAAATCATAGGTGGTGCGCCACTGCTCATTGCCCAGGCTGTCAAGGCATATTATCAGGATGTCAATATTCAGAGTATCACCGCAGAAGCCGGTAACAAAGATTCTGCCCGACAGGTCAACATCGGCACTGACCAGGGCAACCATCGGCATTGAGTTATCAATTCGGGTCCAGACCGTTTCCCCGGCGGGTGAGACTTTCATAATTATCCCACTCATTGTAGAGAAATCAAAAGAGAAACCGGGCGCAATAAGGTTGGCATTCTGGTCAACTGCCGGCCGATACAGAATGTCCATAAGATTGAAATCAAACCGCCGGGTCCAGGCGGTATCACCGTCAGGTAGAATTCTGACAATGCAGAAGTCGTAAATAAAGCCCGAGCCATAGGCACCGGTGGCATAACAGTTGCCCTGAGAATCAACCGCAATACCACTCGCGACATAGGGCGAGTCAACTATTCCCCATTGCAGATTGCCCAGAGAGTCAAACTTGGCGATGATGCAGTAAGACTGCTGAAAGGATGGGGAGCGGATTAAATTCCGGGGATGCCAGTTGTTCATCTCACCTGGAGAACCACCACCGGCAACATAGCAGTTCTGAGCCCTGTCAAGAAAGACATCAATCAACTGCTCGTCACCGCCGAAGTCAATTGTTGCGGTTCTCAGGGTCTCGCCGGATTGGCTGAAAAGGACAATCAGTCCTTCCAGGTCATAATTAACCGGGTCGGTATGAGAACCAACAGCGGCAATCCTTTCACCCTGGCTGGCGATGCCGATTAACTGCTCGTCAGAACCAAGGTCAATCTGGCGCAGCCAGATGGTATCCTGCGCCAGGCTGACAGCAAAGAGGCAGAAAAGGATAGCACTTAAACGAGGCATAAAAAGACCTCCTTTTTAACATTATTTATATATACGCTTATCTTTCTGTCAAGTTATTTTTCGGGCAGAACAGGGGGGTTATCCGCTCAGAGATTCCTTTCTGCCTTCGGCAGAGCGGAATGACAAAGAGCCTCGTCATTGCGAGGGCGTTAGCCCGAAGCAATCTCTAAGCGGGGAGAAACTGGGGGTACAAGAAAAGGATGGCTTTCTGGCTCGGTCAGTTCGCAAGGATAGAAAAGACGTGAGGGCTCGGGATAACAGGAGAATAAGAACTGGTAAATTAGGGCAAAATTTAGTAAAAGTTTGAGTAGCGCAGTAAGAAAAAGATAAAACTGGTGATTAAATAGATCGAAACCGGATTGGTTTGCGAGGAAGTTTAGTCAGGAAATTAGAGTGCAGATTGGTAGACCCGGTAGGTACGGTAGAGTTTGCCGCCCCACATCAGGATTGGCCGGATGATGGCAAGGTTGTCTTCCAGAATCCAGGAGACCTCACCTTCGGTGTAGCCCAGTTTTTTTGCCCCCATAAAAGATTCGTAATACAGCAGGGAGTCAAAGCCAAGGTTGTGAAATTTGCGTTTAACTCCGAGTGCCCAGAGTCGTGCCCGGTTGATGCGGCTTTTATACAGGAGGAATTTGAGCCAGCCGAGGGGAAACAGTTTGCCGTTAAGTCGTTTGAGCACCTGGTTGTAGTCCGGCAGGGCGATGCACATTCCTGCAGGTTCGTCCTGATAGAAGACCAAAGGGCAGATTGCTGGCCGGATGATGGGTTTTAACTGGCGCGCCAGGTCGTCAATCTCCTCATCGGTCATTGGTGCAAAGTCCCAGTTTTGGGACCAGGAGTCGTTGTAGATCTCTTTGATATGTTTCAGATCGGTTTTTAAGTCCTTTAGATTGACCGGTCGAACCGACAATCCGGATTTTTTCTTGAGGGCATTTAATACCCGCTGGAGTTTTTCCGGAATTGGCTGGTCAAGCGGGATAGAGTAGGCGTAGAGGTCTTTGACCTTGGTGAAGCCACACTGTGCAATCAGGGTTGGATAGTAGGACGGGGTGTAACTCATTTTTATATAGGGCATACCGTCAAATGGTTCAATTAGCAGACCGGCTTCGTCGTTCAAGCTGGGATTTGCTGGTCCGTAAATCAGTTTCATTCCGGCGGCACCGAGATAATCCCGGACCGCAGTAAAGAGCGCCTCAGTGGTTGCCTGGTTGTTTTCGCATTCAAAGAAGCCGAAAAAGCCGATCGCAGTCTGATGGTACTTGTTGTAATTGAAGTCAATTATCGCCGCCACTCTGCCAACAACGTTGCCGTTTTTTTCGGCGATAAACAACTGCCGCTGGGCATGGGACCAGAAAGGGTTTTTACCCGGGGTCAGGGTCTTTTTGACATCAGCGATCAGGGGAGGAACCCAGTAGGGGTTGTTACGATACAGGGTAAAAGGGAATCGGACAAATCGGTCGAGGTCCTTTTCGGTCTGGGCCGGTCGGACCTGGACTGACATTACGGAATCAGCCCTTCCTGTTTGCCAACCTTTTCAAATATCTCCAGCGCCTGGTCAATATCGGCATCGGTATGAGTTGCCATTAAACTGGTGCGAATCAGCGAGCGGTTTGGCGGCACCGCAGGAGGGAGAATCGGATTGGCAAAAATGCCCGCATCAAACAAGGCGCGCCAGAACAACAGAGTTTTCATATCGTCCCCGATGTGAATCGGGATAATCGGAGTTTCGGTGGTGCCGAGGTTGTAGCCAATTGAGCGCAAACCAGCGGTCAACCGGCGGGCATTGCGCCAGAGTTGTTCGCGACGTTCGGGTTCGGACTGGATGATTTTGAGCGCCGCGAGCACGGTGGCAACTGCGGTAGGCGGAATAGCGGCAGAGAAGATCAGCGGTCTTGCCTGATGACGGATAAAGGTGATTATCTTGTGGGCACCGACAACATAGCCGCCAATCGTAGCAAATGATTTGGAGAATGTGCCCATAATCAGGTCGACATCCTCATCAACTCCAAAATGCTCAGCAGTCCCCCGGCCGTTTTTGCCTAATACCCCGACCGCATGGGCATCGTCAACCATCAGCCGGCAGTGGTGTTTTTTCATCAGGGGGATGATCTTATCTAAGGGCGCAATGTCCCCTTCCATTGAGAACACGCCATCAACGATCACCAGTTTGCCGGCATCCTTTGGGAGCGATTTCAATAATGACCCCAGGGATTCAGGGTCATTATGGGCAAAGCGCTTGACTTGGCCATAGGACATCTGACAGCCATCAACGATTGAGGCATGGTCAAGTTTATCGGTAATCGCGATGTCGCCCCGGCGCACGAGCGCGGAGACGACGCCGAGGTTGGTCTGATAACCGGTAGAAAAGACAATGCAGTCCTCTTTTTTATAGAACTCAGCAAGTTGCGTTTCCAGTTGGACATGTAAGTCAAGGGTGCCGTTTAAGAATCTCGAGCCGGTGCAACCGGTGCCGTATTTTTTTATCGCCTCAATTGCCGCCTGTTTTACCCGCGGGTCAGTGGTCAAACCCAGGTAGTTATTAGAGCCGAGCATAATCAGTTCCTTGCCCTGAATTGTCACACGGCGGTCTGGTTCCGAGTTCAGCGGTATAAAGTAAGGGTAATAACCAGCCCTTTTCGCCCGGTCAACGATCGGGTAGTATTCCAGACATTTGGTAAATAGATCCATTGGTAGAATTGTAAATGAGCGATTTTATGTGTCAAACTTGGTGAGCAATCTGGTGTTGCATTACCGCTGTCCTTGACTCTTTATTTTCTGCTGATTTACTATAACTTATGAAGGATGAAGGTTTGGTAAAAGAAATTCCTGCCAAGGAAGACAATTTTTCAGAATGGTATACCGCGGTGGTGCTGAAGGCAGAACTTGCCGATTACGCACCGGTGCGCGGCTGTATGGTGATCAGGCCTTATGGCTATGCGCTTTGGGAGAATATGCAGGCAAGGCTGGATGCCAGGTTGAAGGCAACGGGCCATACCAACGCCTATTTTCCCACCCTGATACCGGAGAGTTTTTTGAAAAAAGAGGCTGAGCATGTCAAAGGTTTTTCACCGCAGGTCGCCTGGGTGACCAAGGGTGGCGACAGTGATTTAACCGAACCGCTTGCCCTGCGTCCGACCAGTGAAGCGATAATCAATTATATGTATGCCCGCTGGGTGAAGAGTTACCGTGATCTGCCGGTTTTAATCAATCAGTGGTGTAATATCTTCCGCTGGGAGAGAACCACGCGGCTGTTTCTCCGGACACTTGAGTTTCTCTGGCAGGAGGGACATACCTTGCACCGAACAGCGGAAGAGGCACAGGAGGAAACCCTGAGAATTCTCAATATCTATGTTGATTTTGTAGAGAATGACCTGGCAGTACCGGTAATTGCAGGACTGAAGCCAGAAAGCGAGAAGTTTGCCGGAGCGGTTGCCACCTACTCAATTGAGGCGCTGATGCGAGATGGTCAGGCACTGCAGGCAGGGACGTCGCACAATTTAGGGCAGAATTTTACCAAGGCGTTCGACATTCGTTATCTTGACGAGGACAACACCGAAAAGCATCCATGGGGAACATCATGGGGAGTTTCCAGCCGGTTAATTGGTGCAGTGATTATGACCCATGGCGATGATCAAGGTCTTTTTCTACCCCCAAAAGTTGCGCCGTTGCAGGTGGTGATCGTGCCGATTCTTTACGGCAAGGAGGACGAGGCGGTACTTGCGCAATGTCAGCGGGCAAAGGAACTTCTACATAATTTCCGGGTTAAACTCGATGACCGTCCCCAGTTTACCGCGGGTTGGAAGTTTAATGAATATGAGATGCGCGGTGTGCCCTTGCGGATTGAGATTGGGCCCAGGGATGTGAAAAAAAACTGTGCGGTGCTTGTTCCCAGAGACGATAGTGATAAACAGACGGTCGCGCTGGATAATCTACCGACTGAGGTGGAGGGATTGCTGGAGCGGATTCAAAAGGGGATGCTGGAACGTGCCCGAAACTGGGTGAGTAGTGTTACAACCTATGCGACAACGTTTGAAGAGTTCAAAAGTAACCTTGTTCAAAAACCGGGCTATGTCAGGGTTCACTGGTGCGGGGGACAGGAATGTGAAAACAAAATTATCGATGAGACCAAGACCACGCCGCGCAATATGCCGTTAGACGAGCAGAATACAAAAGGAAGTTGTATTGTCTGTGGCAAGGAGACCGGCATTTTGATTTACTACGCCCGCACCTATTAGCGGACAGTTATCAGATCCTTAATTTTTTCGTACTTTTTGGGGCCGATACCACGGACATTCATTATCTCTTCAATGGAGTTGAACTTGCCATAGGTTGTGCGGTATTCAATTATCCTTTCCGCGGTTTTCGGGCCGATTCCGGGTAACTGGCAGAGATCTTGCACACTGGCGATGTTGATATTGATCAATTTGGATTTTGTCTTTTGTGCCAGTCCGGATGTTGCAGGATGAAGTTTGGGCGGTTCGACCGGCGAGATGATTTTCTGTCTTTCAGCGAACCTGAGCCAGAAATCGGTAAGATTAAGGGACAGTGGTTTTCCCTTATCCTGAATATCGGAGCGTTCGAACCACTCTTCGGTAGTTATTACTTTATAATAATAGCCCCCCTTGCGTTGTTGTAACCGTAAGCCCGGTATTTGTGAGAGACGCGGTGTGCCAGTGGTATCACCGATGACAAACAGGTCAAGGCCAACAACCGCAGGGCAGAAGCAGGAGTCATCGACATCAACCGGCTTGAGCACCTGATATAACAGCGATTCAGGTAGCGATATAATGCGCAACCGGTTCCGATAGGGAACCGCATTGAATAGATCGCGCCGGGTGAGTGGTCCAGCAGTTAACCCATTTTCAATCAGGTGTGTGGGCAGGATCACGATATCTGCTCCGTTTTCCCGGCGCAGTCCTTCAGCCAGAAACCGGGCAAGTTGCATTTTTCCAGGTATATCCGGGAAAAACTCCTCTTCAACATAAGCGACGGTCGTGTCATACCAGTTTAAGCGATAATTGTTCAACGATGAATCTAACTCGTATTCTCCTGATACATTCATAATCTGCGCTTCAACCGCATAAACCCGGCGTTCAAGTTTGTGAAACAGGATATCGGCTATGCCCAGGCGCTGTCCGTATACTCCGCTGACCACCACACCGGCTTTACCGCTTTTGGGTAGTTGATTCTCTATAACCTGCTCACCCCGGCAGATTATTAGATCAATATCAGGAATGCTTTCCGTAAGCAATCTGCCCTGTGCCACCGGGATATGTCCCAGCACGATTATCACCTCGGCTGATTCTGCCTTGAGTGCGGGCAGGAAACGGCTCACCTGTTGAAGCGGCTGTTCTACCGGCAACCCGCTGACCATACTCTGACGGTTGAGCAGTGATATTTCCGGGTCAGATAGACCGATGATGCCAACCTTTACGCCGGCGATGTTTTTTAAAATATAAGGCCGAAATAGCGGTGACTGGCGGTTTAAACGGATGTTTAACATTGGGTCCGCGAGGATCGGAAACCCTGCTGCACGGGCAAGTAGTTCGATATTCACAAGACCATCGGTGAAATCCCGGGCGCCCAGAACAGTTGCATCATAGCCAAGTCGGTTAAATATCTGAACTATTAACCTGCCCTGGGAACTGTCGCCTTCTGGAGAACCAAACGCAAAGTCACCGTTGTCCAATAGAATACTGTTTTTGGTCCTTTCTCTTTGAATCAGATTGATCAGATTGCCTATTCCCCCTAATCTTCTTCTGGGCATCCCAGCAGCAGCAAAGTCAGGGGTAGGTAAAAGTTGTCCGTGCAGGTCAGAGGTCCAGATAATGCGGATAACGGTGAAATCAGACTTCTGGGGAAGGAAGGTTAATAGAAGAACCAGGTAGAGCACAGATTAAGATAAAAAGGAACAGCGCTGTTCAATTACCAGCTAATGCCCTGCCCAGATAATAGGGCCAGATAATCAGCGCCAGCACCCCTTTCCAGAAAAACGGCAGATGGAGATAGCCAATGGTAAACAGCCAGCCGATAAACCAGACCGGGCCAATTATGTCCGGACCACGCCATTTGTGAATTATTTTCATTCTGCCTCCTTTTTCACCGGCGGTATTTTCAGTGATGTTATCTTCGGACACAACACCTCCTGCTGTCCCAGGAAATTAAATAGCGGGGGCTGGATTCGAACCAGCGACCTTGAGGTTATGAGCCTCACGAGCTACCAGGCTGCTCCACCCCGCATTGTTATATATTTAACAACAACACTGTCTGTTGTCAATTATGTACAGTGGGGTGATTTTCAAATTACCCAAGCCGATAAATTTGACTTTTTCTTTTTGAATGTTAAGAATTCAGTATCAATTTTGGCTTCGATAAACAGTAACCGTTAGGAAATTTTTACAAAAAGGAGGAGTTTGTGGCGAGAAGAACTATCGTAACAATGCCGGGTGATGGCATTGGGAGAATTGTTTTACCCGAAGCACTTCGGGTATTAAATGCCGTAGGTTTTGAAGCGGATTATGTGCACGGTGATGTCGGCTGGGAGTTCTGGTGCAAAGAAGGTAACGCACTGCCTGAAAGGACAATAAAGTTATTACAGCAGTATAAGGTAGGACTGTTTGGCGCGATTACCTCCAAGCCCAAGGATAAGGCAGAAGCAGAGCTGGATCCAAGTTTGAAAGGTAAGGGGTATGTCTATTACTCACCGATTGTTACGATGCGTCAGCATTTTAATCTTGATATCTGTATTCGTCCCTGTCGTTCGTTTCCGGGCAATCCGTTGAACTTTATCCGACGCAAAGATGATGGTTTTGATGAGCCGAAAGTTGATGTGGCAATCTTTCGTCAGAATACCGAATGCCTTTATGTCGGGGTGGAGTGGACTAACCCACCGGCTGAAGTCAGAAGAGCACTGGAGACGCACAAAAAGATGAGGGCGTTTGCCAATGTTCCTTCCGAGGATATGGCAATCTCATTACGAGTTTTCACGCGTGGTGCCTGCCAGCGGATTATCCGGGCGGCTTTTGAGTATGCCCGGGAGCATAACTACAAATCAGTAACCATCTGTGAAAAGCCGAATGTGGTCCGTGAGACCAGCGGAATGATGGAACTTGAGGCAAAAAAAATTGCCCGGGAGTATCCGGACATTCAGTTGTGGTCAGTGAATATTGATGCGATGATGATGTGGTTGACCAAAAATCCTGAGGATTACGGTGTGATTGTTTGCGGCAATATGTTCGGTGATATTGTATCCGACGGTTTTGCCGGACTGGTAGGCGGTTTGGGGTTTGCCTATTCAGCAAACATCGGTCCCGAGGTGGCGGTATTTGAGCCGACGCATGGGTCAGCGCCTAAGTATGAGAAACTTTCCCCTTCGATTGTAAATCCCATAGCTATGATTATGGCGGCAGCGATGATGCTGGATTATCTCGGCGAAAAGGAGAAGGCACGGCGGGTTGAGAATGCGGTGGCAAAGGTGGTTGCCGAGGGCAAGGTGCGGACCTATGATATGTTCCGGCTGAGTGGAGGTCCAGATGTATTCAAATACGGTGCCGCATCCACCCAAGAGATGACCGATGCGATTA
Source organism: uncultured bacterium (assembly GCA_964590395.1). GTDB lineage: Bacteria > Hydrothermota > Tepidihabitantia > Tepidihabitantales > Tepidihabitantaceae > JAOABP01. Next base: position 86,846 of record CAZPVT010000017.1, on the reverse strand, counting down.
TCGCCGCACTGTGAGGTGAATATGATTAGCACGCAGGATCTTGAGCAACTCTTTGCCCGGCAACTGTTACGTATCAGCGCTCCGGAAATACGGAGAATGGTATTGGAGGTCTGGGTTGAAGCGGCAAAAGAAGGAGGGTGGAGCTCAATTGAGGAGTTGAAGAAAATGCCGTTTACGATTTTAACCAGAACCCACGGAATCAATATCATCGAGCACACGATCGCGGTTACCGAAGGAGCGGTGGGACTGGCTGAGGCACAGATGAAGGCATATCAACGTACGCCCTATCCAATCAATATGGACCGGCTGGTTGCCGGTGGATTACTGCACGATGTTGGTAAACTGGTTGAGGTTGAATCCGATGGTAAGGGAGGGTATAAGAAGAGTCGTGCCGGAGAACTGGCACGACATCCGATTTCTGGCGCGATTATCGCGGCGAAGGTTGGATTACCCCCAGACATCGTCAACACTATTGCCTGTCATGCCAGGGAGGGGGAGGGTGCGCCCAAAGTATTAGAAACGGTTTTAATCCATCAGGCGGACTTTGCCACCTTTGACCCGCTGGTAATGATGGAGAAAGGGCAACTTATCTTATGAGTTCGATGACCATCATAGAAAAGATCATCGCTACGCACAGCGGGCGGGCTTCGGTTCAACCCGGTGATATTGTGGAGATGGGTATTGATGTCCGACTGGCAAGAGATTTCGGTGGTGCCAATGTGGTTAAGGAGATTGAGGGATTCGGACTTGGTGTGGATGATCCGAAAAAGACCTTTTTTACCTTTGACTGCAACCCGACGGGTTCTGATCAGAAGTACGCAGCGAACCAGCAGTTGTGCCGGGTTTTTGCCCGGAAATGGGGAATTAAGGTTTATGACATTGATCAGGGGATTGGGACTCATCTGGCAATTGATGAGGGATTGATTGGTCCGGGTGAAACATTGGTCTCGACCGACTCCCACGCCAATATTCTTGGTGCCATCGGCGCTTTTGGTCAAGGGATGGGTGACCGTGATATCGCCTATGCCTGGGCAAATGGTAAAGTCTGGTTTGAGGTTCCGCCGACAGTGCGAATTGAACTTATCGGTATGCCGCCGGCAGGAGTGACACCCAAGGATGTCGGATTGGCACTTTTACGCCATTTTGGTGCTAGTGGACTTTTGGGTTGTGCGGCTGAGGTTTACGGTGAATATACTGACCGTTTAACATCGGATGGTAGGATAACAATCGCTTCTTTGGGAACCGAGATGGGGGCAATTATCGTTCTCTTTCCGCCCAATCAGGAAGTGCTGAAATACTGCCGATATCGGACAAAGCGGGCGGTGATACCGGTTTATGCGGACCCGGATGCTCGTTATGGACGAGTAGAGCGAATTGCCATAAGTGGATTGGAACCTTTGATTTCACGACCGGGTCATCCCGAGGATGTGGTGCCAGTGCGGGAGGTGGTGGGTAATAAGATTGATTCTGGATTTGTTGGTTCCTGCACTAATGGTAGGTTGGAAGATCTACAACTGGTGGCTACAATTCTTAAAGGGCGCAAGGTGGCGCCTGGTGTAGTTTTAAAGATTGTGCCGGCGACTGACGATATCTGGCAGGAGTGTTTGAAAAATGGGCTATTTAAAATTTTCAAAAGTGCGGGTGCGCTGGTGGGGAATGCGGGTTGTGCGGGTTGTGCTGCGGGGCAGATTGGTCAGAACGGTCCAGGTGAGGTTACCGTTTCCACCGGCAATCGGAATTTTACCGGTAAACAGGGCAAAGGTGAGGTATATCTTGCTTCACCGGCAACAGTAGCCGCTTCCGCAGTTGCCGGGGTGATAACTACAGCGGAGCGAATTCCAGCAGAACCGGTGGTTTTTGTTGCTGACACCTCCCGTGAAGCGCCCCGACATAAACCGGTTGAGAAGGTGTGTCCTGAGCCACCTTTGGTGATTACCGGTAGGGTCTGGGTGGTGAAGAAGGATAACATCGATACTGATCAGATATATCACAATCGCCACCTGACGGTTACTGATATCAAAGAGATGGGGCAGTATGCGTTTGGTAACCTTGCCGGCTGGGAGGATTTTCCGCGCAAGGCAAAGCCAGGGGATATTATCGTTACCGGTGAAAATTTCGGTGCCGGTTCATCCCGTCAGCAAGCAGTTGACTGTTTTAAGAGTCTGGGTATAGCGTTGATCATTGCGCACTCGTTCGGCGCCATCTATTTTCGCAACGCGGTCAATGCAGGTCTGGCGGTAATGGTGGCAGATTTAGTGGAAAAAGTGGAAAACGGTGACGTGATTATTGTGAATCTTCAGACCGGCGAAATTGTGGTAAAGGATAAAAGTATCATAGTCAAAGGTAAGCCGCTGCCTGAAGTGCAACTGGCAATTTACCGTCGGGGCGGACTGTTCGGCTAAACTATCTGCCCAGTTTTCTTATTCTTTCCTGCCGGCGCACAAAGATATAAATCAGCGCACCGAGCCAGTGAGTAAAGATGATTACCAGGGTCCAGAGCAATCTGGTGTTACCTTCATCAGTTTCCCGGGCCAGGACCTCAATGAGCATCCATAGCCAGATGATTGTCGCTCCAATACCCAATAGGGACCCGAAGGTTACTAACATCAACCAGAGCCAGCCCAGTCCACCAAGTGCAAAGATACCGCACAGTGTCTTCATACCGCAATGATGATAATCGGTTCGGTTTGGTCTGTCAACTTTTTATTGAGCAAGCCAATTCCTTTGATAAGTTACTGCAGAACAGAAGAGAAATCAAAATATGCTATTCAAGATAATCACTCGATAGGTACCGCCCAAGTGAAACAGAATGCAAACTGAAATACCACCATAACCGCACCATTTGCCCAATATACCCGCACTATTAGTTAGAAACCGGACAAAAATCCGCAAAAACTTTTAAAACAGACAGGATTATTCTCGCTATTGCCCAAATGGCATAACTTATTGAAATAACAACCTTTAGCATTAATAAGACAACTGTAAAAACCACACTTCCTGCTGTCCTCTATACGGTCACTCTACGACTCAAGGTGGAATAATAACCCCTGTTTTTTCTGCTTGTTTGTGCGTATTTATCAGACTCCAAAATGGACAGTGATTAACGCGTGGTTGGATAGTTTTATAAATGGTAGTTAAATGGTAAATTTGCGGTTAAGTTGTTGAAATACAGTATATTAGCGCGCTGGGTGCGATTTTGATTCCTGCCCTCTGGGCAGTATTGGGGACGGTAGTGGTTAGGGTTTTGTCGGTCATTATGGTTTTGGTGTCAGGTGTGGTGTCGGGTAAAGTCGGAGATAAGGCAGAGGAAAGGGTTTTGTCTGTGCTGATAAGAGCGATTTTCGGTCCAGTAATGGTTAGGGTTAAGATGATGGTTTTAGAGATGGTGGTAACCGGGGCCATAGATAAGGTTAATGTGCTGGTGACGGTGATGGTCTGCGAGAGGATTGCTATTATTATGATGATAGGTGGAGTGGCGTTGGATAACCGCCTGTTGACTAACCACTTCTCTGCTTGACACTTGTTAAAAGCGATTTATAATGGGATATGCACCCCTGTAGCTCAGCAGGATAGAGCAGCGGTTTCCTAAACCGCAGGTCGCCCGTTCGAGTCGGGCCAGGGGTAGCGAGTTTACGATGATTGGTGAATGGTGTTAAATTAGGAGTAACTGTGAAAGTAAAGCATCGGGTCAGTAAGGATGTATTGAAAGAAGATAGGTTTCAGAAATTTGTCGAGAAAGCGGCAGAGTTTTATTATGAAAACCCCAGACGGTTTTGGATCGGAGTGGGGGTGGGATTATTCGTGATCGTCGGGGTGATTTTGTTGGTTCAGAACCGTCCGAGACCGATGAGAAATGCGGAAGCGGAGTTGCGGTTGATGGACGCGCTTTCTAATCTTTATCAGGGAAATCTGGGATATGCGGAGCGGGCACTTAATGAACTGGCAGGTAGTTTTCCCAAGGATTATGCCGGTATCAGGGCACATCATTATCTGGGGTTGGTTTATTTCAGTTCCCAGCCACCCCGTTTAGCCGAAGCGAAGAGGGAGTTTGAGACTTTTCTGCGTAAGGCGAAGAGGGATCCAGTTCTAACGCCAGCAGCGAAGATGGGTATTGCGGCTTGTGAAGAGCAGTTGGAGAATTATTCTCGCGCCGCGGAGATTTATGAGGCGGTTTATAATCAATACCGAACTATGCCCCTTGGTTTTGAAGCCCTGCTGGGTGCGGGTAGGTGTTATCGCGAAGCCGGGCTATTGGATAAGGCAGAGGAGATTTACCGCAGTTACCTCAAGGACCACAATATCCCGGTTGACAAGGCAGATGAGGTCAAGATCCGGCTTGCCTATATTGAAGCATTGAAAAGCAAGTTTTAGATGAGAGAGTTGTTAACTTTTGATGATGTCTTGCTGGTGCCGCGTTATTCCGCGGTACTACCGGCAGAGGTGATCACCGAGAGTTTTTTCACGCGGCGGATCAGGTTACATCTGCCTTTGGTAAGCGCCGCGATGGACACCGTAACCGAAGCGAAGATGGCGATCGCGATGGCACGGGCCGGAGGGATCGGTGTGATACACAAGAATATGACGATCGAGGAGCAGGCACAGGAGGTGGCAAAGGTCAAGCGGGCAGAGAGTTCGATGATTAGCGAGCCCGTGGTGGTCACCCCGGAGCGATCGATTGCTGAGGCACTGGAGTTGTTTGCCCGCCATAATATTTCGGGTTTGCCGGTGGTTGATGATCAGGGTAGGCTAATCGGGATTATTACCCGGCGGGACCTACTTTTTGATGATGATGAGAGAAAACCGGTGCGGGCAGTGATGACCAGCGATAACCTTATTACCGCACCGGTCGGCACCAATCTGAAGAAGGCAAAGGAGATTTTAAAAAGGCATCGTCTGGAGAAACTGCCGATTGTCGATGAGCAGGGTAGATTGAAAGGGTTGATCACTACTAAAGATATTTTGAAGCGGGTGGAGTATCCGTTTGCCACGGTTGATGATAAGCGCCGGCTCCGGGTGGCGGCAGCGGTCGGCGTGGGTAAAGAGGCATTGGCAAGGGCAAAGGCGTTAATTAACGCCGGGGTGGACGCGGTGGTGATTGATACCGCGCATGGCCATTCCAGTCGGGTGATCGAGACTGCCCGGGCAATAAGGCAGAGGTTTCCCCGGGTGGAACTGGTTGCGGGTAATGTGGCGACCGCAGAAGGGGCGGTTGCGCTGGCTAAGGTTGGAGTTTCGGGGGTAAAGGTGGGAATCGGTCCTGGTTCAATTTGCACTACCCGAGTGGTAGCGGGTGTTGGTGTACCACAACTCTCCGCGATAATGGAGTGTGCGCGGGCGCTGAAGGGTTATAAGATTCCGGTTATTGCGGATGGCGGTATCCGTTTTTCTGGGGATATTGCCAAGGCGCTTGCGGCTGGTGCCAGTTCGGTGATGATGGGCAATTTGCTTGCGGGAACTGACGAGAGTCCGGGCGAGGATGTGCTGCTGGAGGGAAGGCGGTATAAGGTCTATCGAGGAATGGGTTCAATTGATGCGTTGAAGAAGGGTTCCTGGGACAGGTATTTTCAGGAGAGTGGAGCAGAGTTTGTTCCGCAGGGCATTGTCGGTAGGGTGCCTTATCGGGGTAGTATCAAGGATGTGCTTTTTCAACTTGAGGGCGGATTGCGCGCGGCAATGGGGTTCTGTGGTTGTCTGACAGTTCCTGAATTCCAGCGTAAGGCAAGGTTTGTGAAAATCACCAATGCAGGTTTAAGAGAGAGCCACCCGCACAGTATCACCATTATTAAGGAGGCGCCCAATTACGAAGCGCCGGAAAAATCAATTAAGTAGCGGCCTTACAAGAAGTAGAAGCAGTGCGCTATTTACTCGTCAGGTAACTAGTTCTCGGGCGCAGGCGGGATAAAGCCTGCCTTCATCATCGACTGGGTTAGTTCGCGTGCCTGCTTGATTTTTTCGGTGGCGGTCTTCATCAGTTCATCGCTGGTCATTATGATCCTGGCAACTCCCTGTTCAATCGCCTTCATCCCTACAGCAACCGCCTCCCGCGGAAAAACCTCCCAGTCATCCATTGTGGGAATTAAATAATCTTCGCGCAATCCCCGGTCTTCAGCAACTTTGGCAAGTTCCAGTGCAGCAACGATACACATCTCATCAGTAATGGTTCGGGCGTTTACATCCAGTGCCCCGCGGAAGATGCCGGGAAAGCCGAGTGAGTTGTTTACTTGGTTCGGAAAGTCGCTTCTCCCGGTTGCAACCACCCGGGCACCGGCTTCGATCGCCTCCCAGGGCCAGATTTCTGGAATCGGATTGGCACAAACAAACACGATTGGATCTTTTGCCATCGTTTTGATCCACTCTGGTTTTACGATCCCGGGTCCGGGTGTAGATAGGGCAATCAGGACATCTGCCCCTTTCATCGCGTCTGCAATTGTGCCCCGGATGTTTTCATCGTTAGTGGTCTGACAGATATGCCATTTTTCTTTAAACTCCTCCTGAAGTTCGGTTCTGCCTTTGTGCAGAGTGCCTTTGGAGTCACACATTATGATATTGCCCGGTGTAACACCGCCTTTGATTATTACCCGGGCAATGGCAATGTTGGAGGCACCGGCGCCAAGCATCGCCACTTTGACCTTTCTGATATCCTTGCCAACGATCTTTAAGGCGTTGGCCAGTCCCGCATAGGTTACCGCGGCGGTGCCCTGCTGGTCGTCATGCCAGACTGGCACATCCAGTTCTGCCCGTAAAGTGTCAAGAATCCGGAAGCATTTGGGCTGGGCGATGTCTTCAAGATTGAATCCGCCGAACGAAGGTTCAAGCAGTTTTGCGGTACGGATAAATTCGTCTGGATCTTTGGTGCGGATGGCGATCGGCACCGCATCAACTCCCCCCAGATATTTAAACAGAAGTGCCTTACCTTCCATTACGGGAAGCGAAGCTTCAGGTCCGATATCACCCAGGCCCAGAACTCTGGTACCGTCTGTTAGGACGCAGATGGTATTTGCCCGGTTGGTATGGGCAAAAGAGAGGTTGACATCTTTCTGAATTTCCTTGCAAGGTGCAGCGACGCCGGGCGTATACCAGATGGCAAAGTCATCAAAGTTGCGAATGGCACATTTGGGGACCACCTGGTATTTTCCGCGATAGAAGGGATGAAGTTTTAGGGCATCTGCTGCCGGTTTTTTTGCCTTAGCAATCAGTTGCTCAATTTCTGCCGGGGTGAGTTTTTTCATAATTTTACTCCTTTGATTACGCCGGACGGGTTTTAACCGCCGGTGGTTTGACGGTTACAATTATTATTCCGGCGATCAGACACAGAATCGCGGTGATGATAAATGCCGCGTTGTAGTTGCCGGTGATTTCCTTGATGCGGGGGGCAAAGATATTGGATAGAAGTCCACCAACACCATAAGCGGTGAAGACCAGTCCGTAATTTATACCTGAGTTCTTTGTACCATAGAAGTCAGCGGTGATTGCAGGATAGGTTGCCAGGTAACCACCGAAACTTGAGCCTACCAGTGCAATACCGATCCAGAAGATGAACGGCAGTGCAGGTATTAGAAAATAGCCGATGATGGCAAGGGCGTTGATCAGAAACATCAGAAATAGAGCCCGGGTTCTACCGAGCAGGTCTGATAGTCTTCCCCATACGATTCTGCCGAGCGCATTGAAGATGGCAAGCACGCTGACCCCCAGTGCAGCAGTTTGTTTGCTGAAGCCCGCGAGTTCCTGCGCGATGGGGGAGGTCTGGCCAATGATCATTAATCCTGTGGCACAGCCCGCAAAGTAGGTCAGCCAGATTATGTAGAACTGGATGGTTGCGAGCATCTGTCCGGCGGAGAAATCGGTTCGCACCGCGGTACCGGGTTTGGGCTGGGGCGGATTCCAGTTTGCCGGTTTGTAGCCCGCGGGTGGGTTACGAAGGATTAGGGCACCGACAAAGATAAGCACAAAATAGGCAATGCCCAGATACCGAAAGGTGTTGAATACACCCAAGGAGTCGATCATCGCCCGCGCAAGCGGTCCAACGACCAAGGCACCAGCACCAAAACCGGCAACTGCTAGGCCGGTGATAAGACCCCGTTTATCTGGAAACCATTTTACACCTGCCGAGATCGGACAGACATAAGCAAAGCCGATGCCGATGCCGGAGATCACACCATAGGCGACAACGAGCATAGTGATATTACGGGCAAAACTGGCAAGGATCATTCCCAGAGCAAGTAGCATACCACCGATAATGGCAACGATCCGCGGTCCAAACCGGTCCTGAAGTCTGCCGCCGAGCACTGTAGCAAGGGCAAAGAAAATTAGAACAAATGAAAAGGGAAGCGATGCCTGGGTTGATGTTATCTGGAGTTCTCCTTCCAGAGGTTTACGGAATACACTCCAGGCGTAGATGGCACCAAGACACAACTGGACCAGTAGCGCACCGATGACAATCAGCCAGCGGTTGAAAACTTTATTTTCTGACATTTCTGCCTCCTTGTGCAGAAGTGAATTTCAGCGCGGGGTGCCGGTTCAACGCCGGCACCCAACACTGTTATATTCTTAGTCGTCAAGGGTTGAGATGTCGCCGACCGGTTTGCCCAGAGCCTCAGCTTTCAAAAGCCGACGCATTATCTTACCGGAACGGGTCTTGGGTAGTTTGTCCCGGAATTCAATTGCCTCGGGCCGGGCAATCGGGCCGATTTCCTGGGCTACCCATTTTTTCAGTTCTTCAGCCAACGTGTTAGAAGGTTGATAGCCAACCTTCAGGGTGACATAGGCTTTTGGGACATCACCTTTGATCTCGTCCGGGATTCCGATAACCGCGGCTTCAGCAACCGCTGGATGAGCAATCAGTGCGGATTCAACTTCCGCGGTACCAAGCCGGTGTCCAGCGACATTAAGAACCTCATCAGCCCGTCCACGGAAACAGAAGTAGCCATCTTCGTCTATCGTACAGGAATCGCCGGTGAGATATTTGCCGGGGAAGCGTGACCAGTATGCCTGGATATAGCGGTCCGGATCTTTGTAAAGGGTGCGGAGCATTGATGGCCAGGGACGGGTTAGGATAGCAAAGCCATTTTCGCCGGGTTTGATTGAATTACCTTCTTGAGTTACCACATCAGCCGAATATCCCGGCAATGGTTTGGTTGCTGAGCCAGGCTTCAGAGGTGTGATCGGCAGGGGTGAGATTACATGGGCGCCGGTTTCAGTCTGCCACCAGGTGTCCATTATTTGCAACCGGTCGCCGCCGATATTTTTTCGGTACCAGCGCCAGGCTTCAGGATTGATTGGTTCGCCCACCGAACCAAGGAGCCGGAGTGATGAAAGATTGTGTTTTGCCGGGTGTTCTTCACCAAAACGCATAAACATTCTGATTGCGGTAGGTGAAGTATAGAGAATGGTTGCCTTTTCCTGTTCAATTATCGACCACCAGCGGTCTGGTGCCGGATAGTCAGGCGCACCCTCGTAAATGATAGAGGTAGCACCGTTTAGCAGTGGGCCATAAACGATATAGGAATGTCCTGTTACCCAGCCAATGTCCGCCGCACACCAGTAGATATCTTCAGGTTTAACATCAAAGACGAATTTCATAGTGGTATAAGTTCCAACCGCATATCCACCATGGACATGGACAACACCCTTAGGTTTGCCGGTTGTGCCGGAGGTGTAAAGAATGTAAAGCATATCTTCAGGGTCCAGTTGTTCAGTTGGGCACTCGGTTGCTTCGGTTTCGGTCAAATCGTGCCACCAGAGGTCCCTGCCCGATTTCATATTAACCGCATTGCCAGCCCGCTTGTAGACGATGCAGTGTTCGATAGATGGGCACTCGTCAAGTGCGGGGTCGGAGTTCGCTTTAAGGGTAACTAACTTGCCTCGACGATACCCACCATCAGCAGTGATCAGTACCTTTGCTTCCGCGTCTTGGATTCGATCACGCAGAGAGACAGAGGAGAAACCGGAGAAGACCACAGAGTGGATCGCGCCAAGTTTTGCACAGGCAAGCATTGCGACCGGCAACTGCGGAATCATCGGTAGATAGATGGTTACCCGGTCACCTTTTTTAACACCCAATTTTTTCAGAGCATCGGCAAGTTTATTGACCTCCTGATAGAGTTTCGCATAGGTCCAGATTTCTCTTTCTCCGGGTTCAGAGTGATAGATGTAGGCGATTTTGTCTTTAACAGTGGTTTTCATATGCCGGTCAAGGCAGTTATGGACGATGTTAAAGAGCCCACCGATAAACCATTTGTAGAATGGTGCTTGCGATTCGTCTATTACGCGTTCAAAAGGTTTAAACCATTCCAGTTCCTTTGCTATTTTCCCCCAGTACCAGTCGAGGTCTTTTGCCCGTGTCAGCAGTTCGTCAAGTGTCTTGATGTTATGTTTTCTCATAAACGCCATAATATTGGAGTTTTCTACTAACTCCTTGGGCGGTTCATAGAATTTCGGCTCATCTGCCATTTTATATCCTCCTTTTTATATTTTTTTCAAATTAACCGGAGTTTTCAGTATAAACCCCAATACATTTATGTCAAGAATTTTTTTGATATCAGTCCTTAACAGTTGTCGGTGTCCAGTTATAACCGGAGTCAGTACTTATCAATAGAGTTAGTTCATCGCCACCGATAACGCCGATTATGCCGTCGGTAAAGAAACGAATACTAAAAAGGTCTTTGGTTGTTCCCGGATATATCTGTTCCCAGGTTTCGCCACCGTCCAAAGTATGAATCACCGTTCCCTGAGCCCCGACACAGAAACCTGCCATCGTATCGTGACGCATATCCAATGAGTAAAGTGGCGGTAAAGGTAATTCGATCGGTAATGGGCGCCAGTTTTCACCACCGTCAGGGGTGAAAAATACCTTGCCGGAGCTGGTGGTAACAAAACCCACCCGGTCATCAGCCGGAAAATGCACCGCGGTAAAATGGGTGTGGGCGACAAGGCCCCTGATATTCCCGGTCTGCGAGAACCACAGTGCGCCACCGGTGGTGGTTTTGAGAATTGTGCCGTTCAGTCCGACCGCATAGCCGGTCATTTCATCCGCGGGAAAATGGATATCCATAATTTTTTCTTCGGTAGCGGTTATCAGTTTCTCCCAGGTTTTACCATAGTTTGATGTACGCATTACCACACCACGGTCACCAGCAATATAGCCTACCTGGGGTGATGTCGGAAATTTTATTATTCTGAGATCAACATTGGTGCCAGATGACAGAATCTGCCATGTTTGTCCTTCATCCTCGGTTTTTAGAATCGTGCCTTTGTCACCGCAGGCATAGCCGAGCATTCCCTGTCCGGGAAAACAGACACTATAGATATTGACTGATGTAGGTATTTTTAGTTTTTCCCAGGTTGCACCGCCATCAGCGGTCCTCAGGATGATACCGTTGTCTCCGGCAGCATAGGCGATTAAAGCATCTTCGAGCGTAAATACTGAGTTGATCCTGTTTGGCATTAGTAAATGATGGCAAAAACAGTGATGGTTGTCAAACATAACGACCAAGTAGTTAAAATTTATTGCTTGACTTACCGGGAAGAATGTTTAATCTCATTAAACGACGGAAAACAAAGCCCGGTGCATTTCGGTCGGCATAAGGCTTTGGAGAAAGATGAAAGACCGAAGAGGAGTAAATTCGATGAAAGACAAAGTTGCAGTACTGATGCTGGTCTGTCTGATAGGACTGGTTTTTGCAACCGGTTCTGAGGTAGGCACAAGTGACCTGAGCCAGGGTGAGCCCCAGAAAGTAAAACTGTATTATGGTACCTATGGCTCAGAAGAGTATGTTTGGGGAGCGGTAAGTAGACAGATTCCCACTGACGCCTGGATGTTGCATAGCGAGATGCCGGACAGGATGATGGATAACGCATCCGCTACCGATGGTAACTATGTTTATGTTCTGGCGGGTTACGGTACCACCAATGTCCTTTATCGGCATCGGGTCGGTTCTACAACCTGGGATATTCTGGCACCCTGTCCAATGGATATCTCTAATGGTGGAGCAGCAATTATCGGTGATACCCTTTATTACTGCTCTGGTTTTTCTTACGCTATTAATCAAACGGTTGACACGATGTTTAAGTACTGTATCAGCACCAATACCTGGACCAGTGGTCCTGGACCATTCACCGGCACAACCTATAACTGGCAACCGCTGGTTTTAGCCTGTCAGGGTAAGTTGTATTACATCAGTGGTTGTAACCAGCCTGGAGCAAGCAACCCGACCCGGGAAGTTTGGTGTTATACACCAGGCAGCGGCTGGTCGCGCGTTGCAGATATGAATCAGGGCCGGGTTTTTGCAATGGGTTGTGTTTATAACGATACCATCTGGGTTACCGGTGGTATTGCTGATAATTTGGCTTTAACACATTCCGAGTTTTACGACCCGGTCTCAAATACCTGGACTGTGAACAACAGTATCTTTCCGCAGTTGCCGATTGCCACCTGGGGAGCACCGAGCGGTGTTGTTGGTCAAACGATGTTTGTTTTCTCCGGGGTTAACTCATCCTGGTTACTCCAGGACACCTGCCAGTATTTTGATTTCGGTTCCAGAACCTGGACAATTACACCGGATGTACTTCTGCCAATTTACCGGGGCACGGGCGTGGGTAATGCGGATGGCAAGGCGGTTGTTTATGGCGGCTCAATTGGTGGTTTTACACCCACCGATACCTGTCAGTATGAAGTACTGGCAACCGGCAATGCAAACGATGTCGGTGTAATTGCGATTGTGGCGCCAGCGAGTGTTATCACTCCAGGAAATATTACACCGCGGGCAAGGATTAAGAACTTCGGTACCAACGCACAATCAAACATTCCGGTTTACTGCTGGATTGATTCCGGTGCGACCAGGGTTTACAACCAGACGGTTACCTATCCTGGACCATTAGCATCCGGTGCAACTGCGGAGGTAGATTTTTCACCTCAGTGGCCCGCAGTAGGCGGAACTTACAATGTAACGATGTTCACTGATTTATCAGGGGACGAGGCGCGTAACAATGACACCCTGCGCGGTACTGCTCAGGTTATGCAGTATACAATTGACTGGTCTCAGAGTGATACAATCCGACCCGACCGGGTGAGCCGGGTTGTCTGTGTTAATGATGCTCAGGGCAGACTCCATGTTATCTGCGGTAACTGCTTTGTTCATTCCAGCCATCCCAATGATGAGATTTATGATACCCTGACTCACACCTGGTCAACCGGTTTGACTCATCCGGCAGGCGGTGGAGTGGGTGTCCACAACCATGATGCGGTGCGAATCGGTGATATTATCTGGGTAGGCGGGGGTAGTTCGGGTTCTTCTGGTGGATTCTATAACAATCTGACCAAACTTGACCTTGGTGCTAATACCTGGACTTCGGTTGTAGCGATGCCCCAGTCAAATCTACTTTATTATTCACTGGGTGAGTATGCAGATTCGGGCTGGGTTTACTGCTTTGGCGGCTCTCCGGATGGCACAGGCGGTCCGATTAATAACTGTTACCGATATAATCCGGTTTCCAATTCATGGTCAGCGATGGCAAATATGCCCGAAGTTCGGCGTAACCCGATGGTTGCCCGGGTCGGCGATACTATCTACGTAATTGGCGGAATGTCGGCTAATGATTATACTTCAACACGGGGCACGGTCTGGAAGTATTCGGTTTTCGGCAACACTTGGACAGTAGCAACCGATTCAATGCCGGATAAACTTGGTTGGGGTAAAGCGGTTACCTACTCCTATGGAGGCGGAACATTCATCTATGTGTTTGGCGGTTATCGCACTGGTTCGGTTGTAGGCGTGGTCTGGCGGTATGATGTGAACAACCGTACTTGGACTCAGGATCGTTCTATGCTGACGACTGCTCGTTCCCACGGTGGTTCAATCTCCGGTAACTTTATCTGGGTTGCTGGTGGTTACAATACGGTTATTCTGCCCAATGTGCAAAAGGGTGTTATTGCCCTTACCGGAATTGAAGAAGGTAAGCCGAGTATTAACTGGGAAGGGATTGAGGCGGTAAAGCCCACGCTGGTGCGCGACCTTTGCCGTATCAGTTACAATGTGCCGGCACGCAGTAATGTGAATCTGAGTATTTATGATGCCTCTGGTTCATTAGTTCGCACGCTGGTCAACGGCGTATCTGAGCCCGGTAATCAAACAGTTACCTGGGACCGCCGGGATGCTCAGGGCAGAATGGTCAGTGCAGGTACCTACTTTTACCGCCTGACAGTCAACGGCAATTCGGTTTCTGCCAAGGCGATACTCGTGCAGTAAGGACCTCCTAAACACGCTCGGGGCTGTCCTTCTGGACAGCCCCGTTATTTTTTACTCCAGCGGCAGGGCTCGAACCTGCGACCCTCCGGTTAACAGCCGGATGCTCTACCAATTGAGCTACGCTGGAACGGTATTAAATATAATCAATTTAAGAGGTAAAATCAAGATCGGCGGATGAGGGCAAATTTGGCAATTGATCTGCCGAAGGTTGTTTCCAGAACCGCAAGATAGAGTCCTGTGCCACTCGGCCTGCCCATCTCGTTTCGCCCATCCCAGCAGGCACCGATCTCCTCCAGTTGCTGTCTGTCCTGGTACCGGCCAATTGCGTTCATCCTGCCGGTGTTTAACTTTAGGGTCTTGACTTTTGTGCCGGATGCGGTGTAGATTGTGATGGTGGCGTTCGGGGTTACCCGGTTGAGGTTAAGCGAGAAGTAGACCTTCGGGTTTTCCGGAGTTATGAACGGGTTGGGATAGATGAGTCCAATCTCATTGTGCCGGATAGGCGGGCTCTGTTTTGATGGTGGAAAAAGTTTGAAGGCAGAATCGATTCTGGGCACACCAAAACCAAAGGTGCAACTTTTTACCGGGCGGGTGGCGGTGGAGTAAAGGGCCGTTTTTATAGAGTCTGCACTCCAGTTGGGGTGTGCCTCTTTTAACAGGGCGCAACAGCCCGCAATTAAGGCGGTGGCGCAGGAGGTTCCCACACTGCCTTCAAGGAAGTTAACTGAATCCGGTGCAGCAACCGCAACGGTGTCAGAGAGTGCCACGAGATCAGGTTTTACTCTGCCGTCAGCAGTTGGACCGGTGCCGGTGCCACGCCAGGGTGTGAAATTCTTCTGTACTCCGCCACAGGTAATCACATTTTCCGCATCACCGGGTGCTACGATATAAGGTCTGGGCCAGGGGTATTCGGTGGTGTCCCGATTACCCATCGCGGTGACGATGAGCATTCCCCTTTTTGCGGCGAGACCCGCGGCGATTGAGACCGGGGCGGTTTTGCCGTCAAGTTGTTCATCACTATACCAGCCCCGATAGCCTAACGATGTGGAGACGATATCCGCTCCCCATCTTTCTGCCCATTCCAGCGCCTGGATATAGGTATCCTCTTCCATATTGTACTCATAACCTCGATTGCTGGCGGTTTTATAATACTCGGTTTTGGCAACAAGCAGGTCAACACCGGGTGCGATACCCATCATTGAGTAGGGCTGATAACCGGCAATGATGGATGCCATTCTGGTGCCGTGATTGGGTTGGTCACGGGAGAAACGAACTGTGTCAGTTTCTTCCCAGAGCGCGGTCTCATCACCCCGTCGGTACCAGAGGCAGAAACTCTGGTCATCGGCAAGAAGCGGGGCACAGGCAAAGCCGGTGGAGTCAAAAACGGTATGGTTCTGCCAGCTGACACCCAAGTCCGGGCTTTCCTTGGAATACAGGACACCGGCAGACTGGTAAACGATTTTCAGTGTGTTGTTGGCAAAATTTAGCGAATAATCAGGGAAGTTTAAACCGCTGTCAATGGTTACTGGTGGAAGCCAGGTTGTGCCGTAATCAAAGGAGCGGCAGAGGTTAAGGCGGATAAGCGGAAATTTTGTGTGGTCCTGATAGATTAGCAGTTGTACCGAATCCACACCCCGAACTTTAAAAATTTTGGGCTGAACTGCCTTTTCAGGTATGATGTCAGCCAGGCGGGTAAAGTCATAACCACCGTCAGTTGATTTCCAGTGGACTATCCGGTTTGCATTCCTTGCCTGTGAGATGAGATTGATGACTCCCGGTCCAACCGCAAGTTGGGGACTAGCAACCGGTTCGTCCGCGACAATGGTGGTGGTCAATAACCAGTTTGGTCCGGGCTGGGTAATTAACGCCCGGCGCAGAGTTAAAGCGGAGTCGCTCTTTACACAGACAAAATTCAGTGTGTCCGCGTAAATGGTAATTGCGGGCTGTTTACCGGTGGCAACCGCCTGATGCTGGTGCCAGTTGGTGTTGATAAAGTAGCCCAGATAGCAGGTTGGTTGAGTACCCGGGTTCAGATTGACCTCGTTAAACACGAGATAGTTAACCGAATCCCGGGATGCCAGTTGCAGGTTTTCATAGGTGTAATAATAGGGTCTGGAGACAACGACTGCCCGGGGGTTGGACCAGGTTGTTCCCTGATCAGTGGAGTTAGAGTAAAAGACTGCTCTTGCCGGCAGGCCATATAGGTAGTTAAAACTGTCTCCGGCAAAGGTAAGGATGGCGTTGTTGCCAGCAGTAATCAGTGCCGGGTCTTTTAGCATACCGAGGTAGGCGAGGCTGGGGATCGGTTCCGGAGGGTTACTGTTGCGGCTGATGTAGAAGTTGTCGCCGGAGATGAAGTCATACTGCTGGTAAACCTTTAAGTTTTTTACTGCCTGGTTTTTCATTTTCAAGCCGGTGTCAAAGATCGCCAGTTTTACTCCGGAGCCAAAATAGCCCTGAAAAAAGACCTCGGGCACACCGAGCATCTGTGCCTGGTCCCAGCTGGCGCCGTAAAAACGGTGGGCATCTGCGGTGTCAATTTTTTCTGCCGCCTTGGACGGAGTGGGCTGAGTGAGCGGAACGGTCTGAGCAAACTGGTATTCAGTGCGCATCGCAACCGGTTTGATGTCGTAGACAAAGGGCAGTTGATAGACGATTGGCACCAGTTCGGGCGGCATATCAAAACTGGCAGCGTTGAGCCAGTTGGAGATGGTGCGCAGACGAGCACCCAGCGCTTCAATCTGGCGAATGTATTCATAGTGAACCGGCAGGTCATTAAAGTCAAAACCACCGATTTTCTCCTTTTGCCGGCGTTCCAGTTGGGTAACTAGTGCCTTCTCTGTTATCTGGTTAATAGCCAGTTGATACTGGGATTGGTTAAAGATGCCTTTGTCCGTGAAGAAGGCCCAGACCCGGTTGGCGGTGATCTTCGGTGGTGACGATTTCTGCGGTATGCGGACAAAGTCCGGGGTCTGGAGCATAAGGAGATAAAATAGTAGCATCAGGTTAAATCTTAAAATACCCCGCGCAGGAATTGAACCTGCAACCCACGGATTAAGAATCCGCTGCTCTGCCAGGTTGAGCTAGCGGGGTGCATGACTTTTACTACCTGCGTCCGGCGCGACTCGAACGCGCAGCCTACGGGTTCGAAGCCCGGCGCTCTGTCCAGTTGAGCTACGGACGCAATAAAAGGGTGAGTGAGGGGATTTGAACCCCCAACATCCTGAGCCACAGTCAGGTGCTCTAACCAAATTGAGCTACACTCACCGTTCAGAAAAAGTTCCATTAAGTTTGTCAGTAGTATAGCAAAACTAAGCGGTTTGTCTATTTTGGCAGTTAGGGCGATAAGTCCGGAATGGGTTATTTGGGTTAGCGGTTTTTATTTTGATTTTGGTTGTGGTGCAGAGTCCTAAACAGGCAGGGCTGGATTTACTTAAGATAAATGAGCGTGGAAAAAGTCAAGTATGATTATGACCGATTAATCATCGGATTTAAGTTAAGTCATAAATAATTAAAGGTCGGTTTCAGCCAGGGTCGGAGTTGCTTTGGGGGTAGCCCGGGGCTAGCCCCCTGAAATCATTTAAGTTTCTGAAAAATAGTTTGTTACAGGCAGGAAGGTAGAATTGTTATAGTTGATAATCTATTTTATCAGCCCGAGCCAGTCGCCCAAGAGAAACTGGAGTCTGCCGATGAAAAGGGAGATCCGTGCCATCACCGTGTAGCCGAATGAGGCACCAAAACCGATCATTATAAAGATGATGCCGGTGTAACTCAGTGGTTTTAATATCCCTTTGCGTTCTGTGGAGAAGAAGAAGTAACTGACTGTCGCGATAACGCCTAAAAGAATTATTACTGCCCAGATGCCTGCCTGCCAGTTGGCAAAACTGTGCCGGGTGATGATTGTTGCTTTTAACTGGCGGATGATCTCTGCGTCAATTGCTCGTGGTATTGAGGCACCGCTGGCATAGCCTAATACGATCGCAATCGGGATGCGAACGAGCCAGGAGATACGGGGAATAAATCTGGTGAAGTAAAGGGCGCCGATGATGGCTATGGCGATTAGCCAGATTTTGGTAGAGAGGGGGGTTGTTTGCGCACCCACCCGGTCAAAAAGGCTCGGCACGAGGACCCGATGCCAGTAGAAGGTAATGGCATAGCCATTGGCAATGCCGACATAGAGGTGTTCCGCGATGCGATAAAATGGGTTTTCTTTATAGAGGAAGGAGAAGATCGCCAGGGTCAGTATTGCGCCAATCCAGATCCATGGATCAGTAGCGATATTCATTTTCTTTTCCTCCTTACGGCGAAGTAGGCGATATTGCCAATGATGATGAATGCCATAATCGTCAGGTGGGCAGAGGTCTGAGAGGACATCGCCTCAGTTCCGCGGTTGCGTAGCAACCAGGTCATACCATTTTTTTCCATTCTTTGTCTGACCAGTTGCTCATACTCCGCGGCGCCTTTCATACCCGCAAGCATACCGATGAACTGACCGGAGTTGACATAAGGGTAGAAGTCCGCAGCGGAGACAGCGGTAATACCACAACTTAAATGGACACCGAACTGGGTCTGGGCGTAGTTGATCCAGGAGCGGGGGATGGCGGAGGCAGCAATCGTAACGAGAACTCCAATGTCGTCGTAATTTTTGATGTGTTTCGTTATCGGCAGGGTTTCGGTTTTGTTGCCGTAGTAGTCAACCGGAAAAACATTGGTGATCCTTTCGCCCATTCCTAACATTACGGTCAGCACCGGTGTTGTCCAGCCCCAGAAGATATAATCTTCACCGTAGATGACCGAGTCTTCATGGTTACGGGCGCGGGAGTTGAACTCTTCGGTTACCTGCTGGATCGCCTCTTCACCCAAGCCCAAGCCGTAAACCGAGATGGCAAGGATGCCAACCCGGCGTTTGATAGCAAAGGCGTGGCGCATCAGGGAAACGACCATCGGTTGCAGTTCAGCCCGGGTGTCGGGTGTGAAGTCCACGGAGATTGCCAGGGCTTTGTCTTCGGGCATTGTGTCGATGTAATTGAATAACTGGGTTACGGGTGGTGTGGGTCGGGGCTGGATTTTAAACGGAAAGAGCAGGGGAATCATTACCACCAGCCAGAGGATTAAATAGATCCAGCGCCGGTCAATGTGTTGGAGCCGGATAAGGATATTCTCTTTGGTGCGGTTCATTTACCCCCTCCTAACCAGCCTCGTTCAATGCCCAGGATAATTTTTAGTGAGGTGGCAAAGATGCCAAGTTCGACACCGAACAGAATGCCACGTTTGGAGGCGGTGTTGGGCACTGCGAGGATCCATTCGGCAAAAGCGGGCAACTGTTTGTGAATTGCCCTGCCCAGCGGCACCGCACCGAGCATCAGGATGAATGCGGAGAGGAGGAGCAGGGTTGCCTCTAGGTTGCGGGCACGGAATGCCCGATAAGCGGCTGAGGACATAAAGAAGGCTAAGAGCGAAAACATCGTCGCGGCGAGCGGAACCATCATATTGGAGTAGATCGTCTGAATGTGGAATGAGAAACTGGCAATACGGGTGGGCAGGATGCCGGGTTTGGTGACATCAATACCACCAAAGACACCGATGATCGCGGTGATGAGCAGAGCGATAATCGTTATGTAACTGTAGGGCCAGAACTGGGCGTGCCGTTTGATTTTGAGTAGATGGTGCTGGACAATTGAACCCACCCCTAACACCAGACTGAATGCGGTGATAATCCGCTGGACATCATTGCGCATCAGTTCATCAGCGGAGCGGATAGCCGGATGAGGGACAAAGAAGGCGACCGCACCAAAGATGCCGGTAATAAGGACGATCATCAGGGGGATTCTTCGTTTCATTTTGCCTCCCTAAAACCAGTTCTTGACCGGCAGGTTAAAGACGAGTGCCATAACGGTAAAGATGATGATCAGAAATGTAATCAGGGCTTTGGAATAGTCCTGTCCTTTGATTGCTCCTAATAGCAATGGCTCACGGGAGATATAGGCGCTGGCAGCATAAAGTTCTTCACCGATCAGGGTGTAGTCGCAGGCGGTAATGAAGAATGGTAACTGGGCAATCGCATCGGTACCCGCGATCTGGATTGCACCGGTGGCAGCGCCGGTTTCTGCCAGAATTAGCGATTCTGCCCAGAACATACCGATGAGGAAGTTGGTAGCGGGTTTTTCCCGGGTCATTATGCCGTCAACCGCGGCAGCAAAGGCGAACTGCTGGTCAGTAACGAAGAAGACGATGT
Organism: uncultured bacterium; assembly: GCA_964590395.1. GTDB lineage: Bacteria > Hydrothermota > Tepidihabitantia > Tepidihabitantales > Tepidihabitantaceae > JAOABP01. The sequence goes on along the minus strand of CAZPVT010000017.1, from coordinate 66,368 downwards.
CCTGATGAAACGCATCAGGCCGCCCTGCGGCAGTATAGGATTCTTTAACCACTTCGCGCGCTACGGTGTAGACGATCGGATCGCTGGTCGGAACGATCAGCGGGGTGCCAAATTTGGCGGTCTTTTTGGCTACTTCACCAAGAATGTTCAGCGAAGCAATGGTGGCAACGTCAGCCATTGATGATAGCCCGGGAACATAAAGTGTTGCTCTGCCCATTTCTGTTGCCCTGCCTAAAGCCTCTTCAACCGCATCAAGTCCGGCAATGCGCCGGATAAAAAGGTTTTTGTCACGCTGTGCCCGGTTAATAAAATAAATGAAGATCAAACTTAAGATAATGGTGCCGATAAACGCGGGGAGGGTAGAGGTGTCAAACCAGTGAGGAACCGCAGAGACAAATCCGGATGGTTCAGATGGGACCGCAGTGGTGTCGGTGCAGGCAATGATCTGGTAACGATAGGGCAGATAATTTTTCGCTTCGTCATCAATATAGCGATTGGCAAGTCTGCCGACAAATGCCAGTGTCTCCCATTCCTCTGAATTTTGTTCTTGGCGCAGGACCCGGTAACCGATGATTTCAGGTTCGGGCGCGCGCTGCCAGGTAATAAGGATTTTGCCCCCATCATCATTAGGGAGATCTTTTACCTGAACCGCGGTCGGCGGCGTAACAGTAAATAATATAATCAATAGGAGTATCACTGGCTTGAAGTTTAGTTAAATTAAATTTAAAAGTCAAATTGATTTTTTCGGGCGGCAGTGGTTGTCGGTTTATTATTGGCGGTGCTCGGTAATGAGTGTTGCACCGGCAGTGAGGGCTTTCAGGTTAATTGCCACCAGGGATGGTTTGACAGTTTGTTTGATAACATCTTCATAAATCTCCTGGGGAAACTCAAGCAGTTGGGAGAGTGCGCCGAGCATCACTGTATTCTGCACCCGGGGGTTACCGAGCGCGCAGGCGGTATCAAAAGCAGGAACCGGGATATTTTTGGGTGTTGTGAGCCTTAGGCGGTTTGCGAGTTGTTCATCAGTGAGCCGTTCAACCAGCCCGATTTTTACCGGTAAGGGATCGATGCGCAGGGGATCGTAAATCAGCCAACCGTTGGGAGAAAGGAAATAACGGTAACGGATGGCTTCCAGCATCTCAAAGCCGACGATCAGGTCAGCGGTGCCTTCTTCAATCAGTGGCGAGTAGACCTTTTTTGCCCAGCGGATATGGCTGGTTACACTCCCGCCGCGCTGAGCCATACCGTGGACTTCGCTTTTTTTGACGTCAAAGCCGCTGGCTAAGGCGATCCGGGCGATAATGTCCGAAAATAATAGTACCCCTTGACCACCGACACCACAAACCAAGAGGTTCAACTGATTGCTCCTTTCGGACAGATGTCCACACACATTCCACAGCCGATACAGGCGGTGGAAATAATCACCGCTTTTCCGTCAAAGAATGAGATTGCCGGACAGCCCAGTGCCAGACAGGATTTACAGCCGATACAAATATCCGGGTCGATTTTCTTAATTTGTCCTTTTTCCTCGGCGATCAGGGCGCAGGACCGTCTGGAGATGATTACCGCGGGTTGCTTTTGGGCGATAATCTGCTGAATAATTTTTTTGGTTTCTTTCAGCCGGTAGGGGTCAACGGTAACAACCCGTTCTATTCCACAGGCGGTACACAGTTTTTCCAGGTCAATAGTTACCGTTTCTTTACCCATCAGGGTTTTGCCTGTACCCGGATGGTCTTGATGTCCGGTCATTCCGGTGGTGCGGTTGTCGGTGATGATAGTGATGATATTGGATTGGTTATAGGCGGCGTTGATCAAACCGGTGATACCGGAGTGGAAAAATGTGGAGTCACCGATTACCGCAATGCGGGGTCTGGGATCAGTGTCAGCCAGTGCCTTGTCTGCACCGTGGGCAAAGGTAATTGATGCGCCCATATCAATACAGGTGTCCATAGCGTTGTGCGGGGGAAGTGCGCCAAGGGTGTAACAGCCGATGTCCCCGCCGATAATTGCCTTTTGCTTTTGTAAAGAGTAAAACAGTCCCAGGTGCGGACAGCCCGGACACAGGGCAGGAGGCCGATTAGGTAGATCAGGTTCTGGTTTGAGGTTAGTTTTGTCGGGCGCTGGCGCGAGGGATTGGCGAAGGAGATAAGGGGATAGTTCGCCGGTGCGGGGTAATTTGTTTTTGCCGGTAACCTTTAACCCAAGCGATTTCACAAGGAGTTCGATAAATGGGTCCACCTCTTCGATTACGATCAGTTGTTTTACCTTAGAGGCAAACTCCAGTACCAATTGATCGGGGAAGGGGAAGACCATACCGAGTTTTAGAAAACTGGCATCAGGGTAAACTTCGCGGGCATACTGGTAGGCAACACCGTCGCAGATAATACCGAGTTCCGGGTTACCCCATTCCAGTCTATTAAGTGGTGTTGTTTCGGAAAACTCTTTTAGCCGATCAAGCCTTTTTTCCAGGTCGATGTGACGCAGTCGAGCAAATACGGGTAAAAGGTTTGTTTTGGATAACTGTTTTTCGTAGCCCTTTGTCGGTCGGTTGATTCTTTCTGTCAGGTTGACAACGGAACAGGAGTGAGCAACACGGGTGGTCAAGCGGATAATAACCGGAATGTCAAATTGTTCAGAGATGTCAAAGCCTTTTTTAACAAAATCCTTTGCCTCTTCGCTGTCCGCGGGTGCGAGGACCGGCAGTTTAGCCATAAGTCCGTAAAAGCGGTTGTCTTGTTCGTTTTGGGATGAGTGTAGTCCTGGGTCGTCAGCGGTAATAATGACCAAGCCCGCACCGGTACCGATATAGGCAGCAGAGAAAAGCGGGTCCGCAGCAACATTTAAGCCAACATGCTTCATTGCGGCAAGACTGCGCACTCCGGCAAGTGAGGCGCCGAGAGCAACTTCTAACGCCACCTTTTCATTTACCGACCATTCGCAGTAGACACCCGGGTATTTTGATAGTGTTTCGAGGATTTCAGTTGATGGCGTGCCCGGATAGGCAGCAGCGAATTTACAACCTGCCTCCCAGGAACCGCGAGCAATTGCTTCGTCACCAGAAAGGAGTTGTTTTTCCATCAAATTAAAAATTCGTTAGAGAGAATCTTAACCCGGGGAAAACCAAAGTCAAATAATTAATTGGGATAAATTGACAGGGGGAAAGAGAAATATATAATCAATTGTTTGTTTTTTACTTTAAGCAAAGGAGTAATGATGTTAAGCAGAGAGAGGTCAATACTATTAGTTTTTGGGTTGGTGCTGACACTGGTCACTGTGCAGTGCGGGACAAGGAGCGAACCAAAAAAGCCAGCGGGCGAGTTTTTGGTAAATATTGAGACACTGCCACCGATGACCGTGGCGAGCCTGAATAAGCGAGAGTCAGCAACCGGCGTTGTCGCGGCATTGAACGAACTCAAGGACTGGTTAAAGAGAAGCGGTGTTGTGCCTACCGGGGTGCCGTTTGCTCTTTATTATTATGAGGCGCCAGTAGATGTAGCATTAGAAAGTCTGGATTGGGCGGTCTGTGTGCCGGTGGCAGCAGGTTTCCGTGCGGATGAAAAGTCCGGGGTAAGGGTGGCACATTTTCCTCAGATGACAGTGGCGACCGCCTTTCATCACGGCGATAAAGATGTCAGAGAAACCGCGGGCCGACTTGGGGAATGGGTTGAGGAGAATGGATGGGAGATCTCGGGTCCGGCACTGGCGTTCTATTTGAATGGCGATACACCTAGCGAGTCAATTAAAGTTAAGGTAGGATTTATGGTCCAGCCTCTTTCCGATTCGCTGGAGGAACCTGATGAGATAGAATTAGAGGAAGAGGGTGGTTGATGTTAGTTGTAATTCCCTGGGACAGGGGGAATGTAATATGGAGGGACAGAGCCAGGATATCATTCAGGAGATAAGGTCAGCAGAGCAGAAGGCAAAAGACATCATCGAGCGTGCCGAAGCAGAAAGAACCAAGGCGGTGCTTGAGGCAGAAACCGCGGCAAAACAGCGGCTCGAGCAGTTGCGAAAAGAGTTACAGGTGCAGTTGGAACAGGGGATAAGAGATGCGGAGAAAGCAGCGCAGGAGACCTTCCAGCAAATTATCCGGGCAACAGAAAAGGAGGCTACAGTCTTGGCAAACCTGCCTGCTGAGTGGTTGAGGGAAGCGCGGGATTTGCTGGTGCAAAAGGTCCTGGAGAAATGGCAATAGCGCCGGTTAGTAAGTTCCTGCTCGCAGTCCATAATAGTGCCAAGGATGAGTTTTTGGTTCAGTTGCAACGATTGGGTATTTTTCACATTGTCCAGACCGGTTTTGTGGAATCCGAAACCAAGAAAGAAACGTTTGCTAAGTTGTTAGCAACTATCGAAATTTTATCGACGGTTGCGGGTAAGAAATCTTTGGGCAAGGTTGCTGTGCCCCGGGAGGAGTATGATGAGATTGGCCGGAATTATGACCCGCAAGAGGTTTTGCAGCGGATTGAGATTTTGAACAGCAAAAGGAATGAACTGGAACACCGGCACCAAGCGATTGAGGATGAACTAAAACGGCTTAACCCCTGGTCAAAATTTTCCTATGCGCCAGCAAGTTTAAAGCAATCCGACGTGGAGTTTATTTTCGGGAGGTTTACCGAATTGAGCGGGTATGAGGATGCCCGGCAGATGTTTGGGGATAAACCGGTAACCTTTCAGGTGATCAGTGAGGATGAGGAGGGTATTTATACGGTGGTTGCGGTGGCAAAGGAAACGGTGGATGAGGTTACTTCAATTTTGACGAAGTTAAATTGGCAGGGTGTGGAACTTTTTGGGTTGACTTCACCACCCAATGAGGTTATCGAGAAACTTAAACTGGAGCAGACCCACATAGCCGAGGAAATCGAGCGGATTCGGGAGGAGAGCAGCAGTTTGAGTGCGGAGCTGGCCAGGCTGAAAATCAAGGCAGATGTGCTTTTAAACGAAAACAGGCGTTTAGAAGTCGAACAGCAGATCAGTAAAACGGAGCGGGTCTATCTGATTTCGGGCTGGATAAGAGACCGTGATATCAAAAAACTCGAACAGTTGGTCAGGCAGTTCCGTATTGCGACGCTTGCCCGGGTTGAACCGGAAGAAAACGAACAGCCACCGGTGGCGCTGATGAATCGTCCGCTCTGGCGGCCATTTGAACTGGTCTTAGAGTTGTATCAGTTGCCGTTACCAGATGAGATGGACCCAACCTGGTTGATCGCCCCGTTTTTTAGCATTTTCTTCGCTTTGTGTCTGACCGATGCCGGTTACGGCATAGTCTTAGCGATACTGGCTTACCTGTTACTCAGGAAGATGCGCGGTGATAACAAACTGCTAAAGATTATTTTTATCTGTGCAGTATTAACCGTTCCGATTGGTGCGATGGTCGGAGGATGGTTTGGTGATATTCCTGACCGATTAGGTCTGGGCTGGCTGGCTGCCTTTAAGAACCGGGTTATGCTATTTGATCCGATGAAGGATCCGATGAAGTTCTTTATCCTGTCAATCGGGCTTGGCTATCTCCAATTGGTTGCGGGTATCGCATTTGAGATTGCGGATGCTATCAGGGTAAAAAGATATGCGGAGGGGCTTTTGGGACAGTTGCCCTGGTTAGTATTTTTAATCGCTTTGGTTGTGAGACTGGGGTTTGGTAGCTCGTTTTCACCCGAGGTTAACTCCTGGTTGGTGATTCTGGTGCTCGGTGCGGTTGCTGCAATAGTAGTTTTCACCAGGCGTGAGCGAGAAACGATGCTCTCCCAGTGGTTGCTATTTCTACTTTTGTCCGGTCTGCTGGTCTTCTTTGCCAGCAATCTGGGCTGGATAAAAGCAGAATTTGCCGGTGTGCGCTGGTTAGTTGTAGCGATCTTTATGGGGATGCTGGGCTATGCCTGGTTCACGCTCTATCAGCGAAGGATGTGGAGTTATCTTAAGATTATTTTGGGGCTGTTGAGTATTGGGGGGTTAATTTTGTATTTTATACGAGTTTTGCCCGCAGCGATTGCCGGATTAATCGGGATGATTTTTTACTTTCTTGCGCCCAGTGGTTCCCGGTTGATAAAGAAACTGGTCTGGGGCGGTTATGCCCTGTATGGTGCCAGTAGTTATGTTGGGGTACTGCTTTCTTATATCAGGTTAATGGCTCTGGGGATGTGCACCGGTGGGGTGGCGATGGCAATCAATGTTATCGCCTGGATGCTTTTGCCCATTCCGGTCATCGGGGTTTTCTTAGCGCTGATTGTCTTATTAGTTGGGCATTCTTATAATATTGCGGTGAATGTGCTGGGTGCATTTGTTCATTCTTTGCGATTGCAGTATGTTGAATTCTTTCCCCGGTTTTACGCCGGTGGAGGAGAACCGTTTCAGCCTTTTAAGGAGGTAAATCAGTTTGTAATCTTAAGAACATAAGGAGGCGTTAAATGGTTAATCCGGTTGGTTTGATTGTCGCAATCCTGGGATGTGTGGTGGCGGTTTTACCCGCAGGCATCGGTTCGGCAATGGGGATAAGGCTGGTTGCCGAGGTTGCCAACGGTGTTATGGCTGAGGACCCGAAAAAGTTCGGAAATCTGTTTATTTTGGTTGCGCTACCCGGAACACAAGGATTCTACGGATTTTTAGGGGCTTTTTTAGCAATTATGAAACTTGGGCTATTAGGGCAACTGGCGCCGATCACACTGGCACAGGGGTTTCAGATGTTTGCCGCCTGTTTACCGGTGGGTATTGCCGGTTTGCTGACCGCGGTCTGGCAGGGTAAGGTTTGTGCAGCGGGCGCAGAGATGGTGGCGAAAAGACCCACGGAGTCAACCAAGGCGGTGATATTTGGCGCATTAGTTGAGACTTATGCGGTGCTGGGTCTTTTAGCAACTATCTTTCTGCAGATGGGTGTGAAACTCGGTTAAGCGTGGGTACCAGAGAACTGCTGGATAAGATTATTGCGGACGCCGAGGAAAGGGCAAAGGCAATTCAGACAGAGCGGGCAGAGCAGGAACACCAGATTGCAGAGCGTCTGAAGGAGACAGAGGCAAGACTACGGGCAGAAAGTGAGGAGTTGTTAAGGAAGCGAACTGCCGCCATTCTGGAAAACTCCCGCAGCAGAGCCGAACTGGAGAAAAAGAAGTTACTCCTTGCGGTAAAGTGGCGAATTATTGGCCAGGTTTGTGAGGAGGCAAAAAAGGCGGTTTTAACCAGTCCTGATTACCCTGAAACCCTGAATCGGTTAATAGCGAGATATGCTCGCGGCGAGGAGGTGGTTATCCATCTTTCTCCTCAGGACACCGCAGAATACGGAAAGAAACTTAAGGCAAAATTAGGCGAGCCGATGCCGATTGCGGGTGGTCTAGTTATCCGCACTAGAGATGCGGAATTTGATCTCTCGCTGGACAGTCTATTGAACATCGCCAAAGATGAACTGATTACTCAACTGGCACGACTGCTTTTTTCGGATTAAAATTTTTGTTACCGGGAAGGTTCCCGGCAGGTTTGACCAGGAACTGCAATTATCCTGCTCAGGTTTTGGGTTTTAATTTTCTTGTACCTGCAGGGCATACTTTGTCTCTATCCCGGCAGAACAAATGAGTTTCACACCCTTTGGTCATTCCAAGCCTTACTTCTTTTCTGTCATTGCGTTCTACCGTAGACAGGAAGCAATCCCTTTGCGGGTAATGCCATTTTGCCCGCTTGTAGATTGCCACGGTACTGCGCTCCTCGCAATGACTGAAAAAGGGGTTATGGTGAAAAAATCTGATAACTAACAGGATTGTCAGTTTCAGGGAGAGACTTGACACCTGGCATCTCTTTGCTATAATAAACCGTGGGTTACATTCATCCTTCTTCACATTTTTGTTCCAATGGCAGTTAGATTTAACGACGATGGGAAACTGTTTGCCGGGTTATGTGTGATATATTAGCGGTGCATTCGGGCTTGCCGGAAGAAGGTTAATGCATTCTTATTCCATTAATTATTAGTGTCAGGATAGTTTTTAACTTGCGGTACTGCATGTACTGCATAAAGTTAATAGAGGGTTAATAGATGATTTATATCTTCTTAATTATCGGAGTTTATACTAAAAAAGGAGTGACTCTGGGTAAAAAGAAGCATTGTGGTCTTAGTGGTTTTATGTGCCGCTATTGTTTTTGCCCGGGAATTGTAAGTTTTACAGTAATAAAGCAAAATACAAAGGAGGAGTGGTGAAAGATCTCAAAAATATAATTAGAAATAGCGTGCTTGGGGTATTTTTTGCGGCGACAGTGGTGGTCGCGGCAATCCCTGATGGTGGAACCGTTGCCCACCAAGATGGCTGGGGTGGAATTGTAAATCTTTCCGATGACGGTGTAGCCCAGTATATGGGATATGGTTATCAGTGGACGGTAGCGACCGATACGGCGGGAAATGTCCATCTGGTATGGTATGACAATCGAACCGGTAGAAATCAGGTATACTACCGAAAATGGTCTAAGTCGTCAGGCACTTGGGGACCGATAACCCAGATAACCAATCAGTTAAACCCGGTTTATCGGCCTGCGGTTGCCTGCGATTATTCTGGTAATGTGCATGTGGTATGGTATCACTCAAGTAGTGGTGTTTACGGTATCTGGTATAAGAGGTGGAATGTGAATACGGGAAGCTGGGAGGATTCGGTGTGGCTTTATAACCCCGGTGGAAATTATCTTAATTACTACCCTTCAATTGCCTGTCGGCCCGGGGGGGATAATGTCCATATTGTCTGGTATGGACGGGATGCGGCAAATCCAACTTACTACCGGGTGCGGCATATTGAATACACCCCTGGTTCTGGGTGGGATCCGGTAACAATTGTTGATACAATGCCAGCCGGTATGACCGAGGTTGCCTCGGTTGCGGTTGATAGATGGGACAGCGTGTATGTTGTCTGGCGCACACAGGTAAGCGGTTATTATCAGGTCTTCTACCGGTGGCGAAACGGTAACGGTGTCTGGCGGTCTATTGAGCAGGTTTCGGATGTCAATCCTAATGTCCATATGTACGCTTGTGCTGCCGCGGTTGACAGTATGGGTTCAACGGTCCATGTGGTCTGGAACGGCGATATTCCCGGTAGTTCTAATGACCGGATATTTTATCGTTCCCGGACAGGTTCGGGCTGGAATAATACTGAGATCGTCAGCACTTACGAAAATGGGGTCCAGTATGACCCGGTGGTGGATGTTGATCAGGATGGCGGAGTGCATATAGTATGGCGGGGATTTACCGCGGTCTCTACCCAGCGAATGGAGGTTCTCTATCGATGGAAAAGGGATGGTGAGTGGGGTAATGTTTGGCAATTGACTAACCGCAGTTCCGGTAGCAATGTTTTACTTCCTTGTTTGGACTGTGACCGATTTGATGACCTGCATATCGTCTGGTACGACGACTCTGATGGTGATAATGATGTGTATTATATCAGGGGTGAACTGGTAGATGCCGGGGTTGCGCAGATAATTACACCGACAGGTAGTGTGCCACCGGGGGCGTCGGTGACCCCGGTAGTTAAATGGCACAATTTTAGTTTCTTTAATCAGGTTGATTTCTGGACGTTCTGTTTTCTCTTCAGTCCTTCAGGAAGTCAGGTCTACGCCGAATCGATTTACATAACCGCTTTACCAGTAAATACCGAGACAACGGTCTATTTTCCCGGTTTTACTGTTAATAGTACGGGCACTTGGACGGTGCGTTGTTCTACCAGTGCGGCGATGGATAAGGATAATGGTAACGATGTAAGAGAGGCTAATTTTGAGATCTACTCTACTGATATCCAGATGTTTCAGATTCAAGCACCGAGCGGTACGGTTGATACCGGCACAGTTGTAACGCCGCGCGCCAGGTGGTGGAACCGTTCAACCAACCAGGCAGATTTTGTCGCCTATTTCCAACTATTTAATGCTTCAGGTAACAGGGTGTATTTTGAGTCGTTGGTGGTAAATGGTTTACAGGGTCATCGGGATACGATATTGTACTTCCCCGCAACCAGGATTTCTGGTGCACCCGGGTTATGGCGTGCCCGATGCTCAACCTTCTGCCTGTCAGATACATCTCCAGAAAACGACACTTTGAGTGTTAATTTTACTGTGCGAGCACTGCCCAACTGGCCTTATGGCTGGAAAGAGGTTAGGTCAATGCCCCTCTCACCTTCTAATAAGGGTCCTGGAGACGGCGCCTGGTTGACCCAGAAAAAAGTTAGCGGTAACCGCTACATTTACGCGCTAAAGGGTAATAAGACCGGCGATTTTTATCTTTATGATCCGATTGGAGATACCTGGCGGCAGTTGAAACCGATGCCATTAGGGAGTGATGGAAAGCCACCCCGTCGCGGCTCTGTTGGAGTAGCGGGCGGTGATTATATCTATGCTACCAATGGTAATAACACACTCGGATTTTGGCGGTACAGTTTAGTCCGTGATACATGGGAGCAATTAAAAGATATACCCTCAAACAGTGGTAAACGGGTTAAGGCAGGAACCGATATGGTTTATATCAAGAGGCCACAGACCGATACCGGTTATGTCTATCTTCTGAAGGGTTATACCGATGAATTTTACCGATATAATACTATCTCCGGAGAGTGGGATACTCTGGCGCCAGCACCGCTTACGGTTAGTGGCAGGAGATGGGACCGCGGTTCCTGGATCGTTTATAGCAAAGTAGGACAGAATTACTACATCTATGCGCATAAGGCAAAAATTCACGAACTGTGGAAATATGATGTGCTGGGGGACTCATGGTTTAGCCAGCAATTGAATGGAATGCCTTACCAGAGTCGTTTGACCGGGAGGTTCAAAAAATCGCGCGATGGCAGTGCAGGCGCCTGGTATGACGGAGCGATTTATGCGCTGAAAGGTGGCAATACCTGCGAATTTTGGCGTTATGATGCTGGTGACGACTATTGGGATGAACTTGATACGATACCGCAGGCGGGATTTGCCGGTAGAAGAAGGCGGGTGAAAGGCGGTGGCGATATAGTTCTTTATGAGGACGGAGCATTTTTTGCACTCAAAGGTGGAAAGTCACCGGAACTGTGGCGTTATCTACTGGTGGATACGGTGTTTACCGGTTCCTTAAAGGGTAGTAACGCAATGACAAACAGCGCCAGCGAGGTTAATTGTCCTGATATTGTTATTTTCCCTAACCCGCTGGTGGGGCGACTGATGCATTTGCAGTTGAATGTTTTCCAGTCAGCCCTCGTGAAGGTTTATGATGTAACAGGGAGAGCGGTGCTCTCAAAGGTAGTTGCCGGAAGAGACGCGGTGATAAATCTGGAAGGGTTTAGTGCTGGTGTTTACATTGTGGAGGCGGCGCTCGGTAATAAAACTGCTGCGATTAAGGTGGTGTTAAAGTAAAGAGCGGTAGGTTTACTCTCTTAGCGGCTGTTCTTTTCTCGCGGGGGCTTGTCCCCCGTTTTTTAGCGTCTGGGCGAGTCTATTTCCTAAACGAACGAAGTTTTAGGGCTAAGGCTGGGCTTGGCGGATCTGTTCGGTGATGGTATCTAATTCTGAGTCTGAAAACAGGGGTTTCATTCGGACCTGGCAGAAGTGATGGAGATTTAATGTTTTGTCCAGGAGGTTATCTTCGCCTTTAATTGTGGGAATGAGCAACATGTGAAGGTGGGGAACTCTTGTGCCACGTATGAGCATGGTGACATACTCGCAATCAAATGCATTTTTAATTTTACGGGCAACAATATAGCAGGTTCGTAAAAAAGGACCGGCGAGGTTATCCTCGGGTTTTATATCGGTAAACCACTGGATGTGCTTTTTGGGAATCACTAAACAATGGCCACGGGATATTGGATAAAGGTCAAGGAAGGCAAGGGTCTGGTCGTCTTCGTGAACCTTGCGGGCAGGTGCTTTACCCAAAACTATCTGACAGAATGGACATTCCTGCATAACTTTTCCTCCTAAAACTTAACCGGCTTACAGATAATTTCTTTGATCCTAGTTGCGAAAAAGTGATGGGAGTGAGCGGGGCGGATAATGATCGCGGTGTCAGCACCTACACCGGTGCCCGCGATGCTTATGATATCTCTGCCATACGGCACAAGTTCGGCATCCAATGCCATAATAGCGATTTCCACTGCGACTTTTACGCCTTCGCCCAAGGTGCGATAGGTGTTGGCAACAATTTCTGCAGGGGCAAGTCCACCGAATTTAAGCCGGATTGCTCGGTCAATTCCGGCAAACAGATGGGTGGTTTTGAGAATCTTGACATTGTGGGTTTTCAGTTTTTTTTCGACAGCTGGGTGAAGTTCACAGTGACCGGCGCGGGCAAATCCACATTGATGGGTAACGCAGATGATGCTTAACTCATTTTTACACAGTTGCGCCAGCCGTAGTGCCGTAGTCCCAGATGTTGAGGCGACAACCAGATGTTTTATTTTCCGCTTCCGTGCCTGGGCTATTGCTAATTTCAAAGTTTCAGTGGTATTGGATTTGCCTGAACAGTGAAAGTAGATAGTGGATAGTGAAGAGTATTTCATTTTTTAATATTACCTTGGTCATTATCAAAGGTCAATAATGACAATTAACAAGCAGTTGGCCGGGAAACCGGTTGTTGTCGTAATCGTTGCCACCGGAAATTTACAATCATAAATTGACTTTAGCCCTTTTTTGTTTAAAATGAAGGATATGTTATACATTCAGACACTTGACCTTGCTAATTATATCGACCGGGAGCGAATATTCTTTGGCGAAGGAAGAGGAGAATGTGGTATCGCCCTTCATCTGCCAATTAAAAATTATGTGGCGGGGACTGACCCGACTACCGATTATGCGCTGATGATTTCTGTCGCCAATAATCTTTTAGAATTCCTGCTGTATAAGCGGTCTAATAGAGGACCAGAGCAGTGGGATTACAATCCTGAGAAGGCGGCAGAGATTTATAATGTCTGTGGGGACAATGTCTCCACCAGCGGGATAATTATTGAGGACCGCAACTATCCCACGGGTGCTAAACTGCAGATATTTCTGGATAAAACTTTTGGAGCGAATGAGGTGGCGATAAGATGGAAGGCGCAGCTGGTGGGTGATGAGTTGCTGCTTGCCGATTTCGAGGCATATTTAAAGAACTCTCTACTCAATATGACACATAAGCCTTAGGGTGGTTGGCGAGTTATTGTTAGCAATTTAAAGGATACCGCGGCAGTAAAAACAGAGAAATATTCCAGTGGTAGATTTTAAACAGGTTATTAAAGACCAAGAAGTAAAGGCACTGGTCACCGAAGCAGATCGCCAACTAGCAGTTTTAGGATATACTGAACATGGTGTCCGCCATGCCCGATTAGTGGCTAAAAACAGCCGGCAGATTCTAATGGATTTGGGGTATGAGGTGCGGATTGCTGAGTTGAGTGCCATCGCCGGTTACCTACATGATATTGGTAATGTGGTCAGTCGGGATGGGCATGAAAAGACCAGCGCGATTATTGCCCATGCGGTTTTGGTGCGGTTGAGAATGGATTTTGGGGAGATAGCCAAGATTATGGCGGCGATTGGCAATCACCACGAAAACGGTGGTAATCCGGTTTCTGAAATTGCGGCTGCGCTGATTCTTGCTGATAAGGCAGATGTGCACCGGAGCCGAGTTCGTAACCCAGCGTTGATTAAGTTTGATATCCACGACCGGGTTAACTATGCGGTGCGCCGGTCAATTCTGACGGTGGATGCTACTGGTCGCCGAATTGTTTTTGATTTGACTGTTGATACCGATATCGCACCGGTGATGGAATATTTTGAGATTTTTCTGACCCGAATGGTTATTTCCCGTAGGGCAGCTGATTTTCTTAACTGCCGTTTTGAATTGGTTATCAATGGTACGCGCTTGGTTTGATGTGAGAAGAAATTTTCGTTTGAAGAGGACGCAAAATAGGTAAAATGGATAACCGCCGTGACCAATTGATTTTTCTCGGGTCAGGTGGGGCGAGGGTCGTTGTCACCCGTCAGGTTCGAGCATCAGGCGGAATTTGGGGGATTATCAATGGGACGCAGTTTCATATTGACCCTGGGCCGGGGGCTTTGGTGAGAGCAACGGCAAGCCGGCATCGTCTGAAACCACCTATGTTGTCAGCCATCCTTTTGTCCCACAGGCACCTTGACCATTCGGCTGATGTGAATGTGATGATTGAGGCGATGACAATGGGTGGGGCGCAAAAGCGAGGACGGCTATTTGCACCAATAGATGCCCTGGAGGGAGATGATCCGGTAGTTCTGCGGTATCTGCGAGATTATCTGGCGGAGGTGGTGGTGTTGAAAGAGAAGGCAGAGTATGAAATCGGCGCAATAAAATTTAGTTGTCCAGTTAGACATCGGCATCGTGGAGAAGTCTACGGATTTTATTTTGATGCCGGGCAGTTGAAGATGTCCTATATTGCCGATACTGCTTATTTCCCCGAACTGGCAGAATATTATTGTGCCGATGTGGTAATTCTGAATGTCGTTAGATATAAAGTATCAACGCTTGACCATCTTCATTACCCCGAAGCAGTGGAACTGGTTAAAACGATGAAACCCAAACTGGCAATTTTGACCCATTTCGGTATGACAATGATTAGGGCAAAACCCTGGCAGCTGGCTCGGGAATTGAGCGAAAAAGCAGGTTGCGAGGTAATCGCAGCCAGTGATGGCTTGGCGGTTGAACTGGATCGTTACAAAAAATGAGTGTGCCGAGAAAGCCAGTGAAGATCCTGCCTGAAGAGGTGGTAAGACGGATTGCTGCTGGCGAGGTAATCGTTCGGCCGGCATCGGTTGTAAAGGAGTTAATCGAAAATGCACTTGATGCCGGGGCAGGACAGGTGAAAATCGAAGCCAGGGCAGGCGGGAAAAATCTTATTCGGGTGGTTGATAACGGAATAGGTATGACTCGGGAGGATGCTCGACTGGCGATCTGGCGTTACGCAACCAGTAAACTGCAGACGGTTGATGATCTGACCAAGATTTTTAGTTATGGATTTCGGGGGGAGGCGCTGGCAGCAATAGCAGCAGTAAGTAGAATGACGATTGAGACAAATACAGACGATCGGCAACCGGGAACAAGGGTGGAGGTAGACGGTGGTGAGATCAAGGAGATTTCTGAAACGGTCCGAGTACCCGGGACAACGGTGTCGGTCAGGATGCTGTTTTTTAACTTGCCAGTGCGTCGGGCATTTCTAAAATCAGATAGCTATGAATTACGGTTAATTGTCGAGGTGTTTCGTAACTACGCATTGGCATTTCCTCAGGTCGGCTTTGAGTTAATTAGCAACGACCGGGTACTGGCGAAGTTGCCACCGGTTGATTCTCTCCGGGAGCGATTAGCCAGCGTGATCGATCGCCAGACTGCTGAAGCGATGGTGGAGTTTAAATTTGATCACTCCAGTCTGAATGTGCTTGGGTTTTTGAGTGACCCTAGCCAAGTTAAGGGTTTCTATGATGTGCAGGCGGTTTTTTTTAACCGACGGCCAGTCCGGAGCCAGATTGTTACCAAAGCAGTATACGACGGGTATGGTCCAGTGGTTGCTGGTAAGACGCCCAATTTTGTGATTTTTATTGAAACTGACCCTGGGCGTCTGGATGTTAATATCCATCCAACAAAACAGGAGGTGAAATTTGCCGATGAGCGATTTCTTTTTGATTTTATCTCCGAGGCGGTTCGTAATGGATTGGGGATCCATCAGCGGAAGAAATTTTTTCCAGAAGATAATTTGGTCCAGGACGCCTTAGTTAGCAAGGAGACGGGCGCCGAGGATTTTTGGCAGTTGCACAACAGTTACATCTTTGCTCAGGTAGCATCCGGTTATGTTATTGTTGACCAGCATGCCGCCCATGAACGGATTCTGTATGAGGAGATAAAGAGTCGGCAGCGTGGTTCGCCAGCACAGGGACTACTTTTCCCAGTCATAATTGAATTGAATCCTGAAGAGTATGAGGCTTTTGAATACTGTCAGCTGGTGTTAGCAGAGTTGGGGGTGGAAGCGAAGAGTTTCAGTGGTAGGACAGTAGTAGTTGAGACGGTCCCCACTGATTCTTACTTTGGCAAGGAAGAGGTTAGAGAGTTGTTTGGCGAACTTGCTAAAGTAAGTTCAGATAAAGCGACGGCAGAGGAGATAGCGAAACTGATCGCCTGTAAGGGGGCGATAAAGGCGGGACAGCGGTTGAAAGTAGAGGAGATGCGTTCGCTGATTAACCGGCTCTTTGCCTGTAAGGAGCCCTACTTCTGTCCGCACGGTAGACCGGTGATTATTAAGATCACTTTTGATGATCTGGAAAGAAGATTCGGCAGGATTTGAGGATTTTTGTTCTTACCGGTCCGACTGGTGTGGGAAAAACCATGGTGGCCGTGGCGTTGGCAAGGAAGTATCATCTGGAGATAATTTCTGCTGATTCGCGTCAGATTTATCGGTATTTTGATATTGGAACAGCCAAACCGAGTTTACCGTTACGGCAGGAGATAGCGTTTCATCTAATCGATTTTCTGGAGCCCAACCAGAGTTATTCAGCAGCCGAGTTTGCGCGGGACGCAAAGTTAATTATGAAAAGACTGAGTGAACAGGGGAAGCGGTTTATCATCGTCGGAGGATCGAATTTTTATCTTCGGGCATTATTCCGACCGTTATTCAACTTACCGAAAAGCGACCCAGCAATCAGGTTACAACTGACCGCAGTCCCCATCGTTCAACTCTATGAACGGTTGAAGATGCTCGATCCCCAACGAGCAGCACAACTGCATTGTAATGATCGTTACCGAATCGTCCGGGCACTGGAAATCTATGAGTTGACGGGTAAAACATTTTCTCAACTGGCTAAGGCGCGAGAGCAAAAGGCTGAATATCTGCCGGTTTATGCGGTGCTGACGATGTCCCGGGTAAGGCTGTATCAGCAGATTAACGAGCGTTTTGACCAGATGATGGCTTCGGGGCTTTTGGAGGAGGTGCGCCAGTTAAAGGAGCGCGGTTTTGGTCCTGATTCGCCAGCAGCACAGGGATACGGTTACCGGGAACTTTTCAATTATTTAGATGGTAAATATGATCTGACGACAGCGATAATGATTGCCAAGAGAAAGACGAGAGAGTTCGCCAAAAGGCAGTTAACTTGGCTGGGCTCTTTGAGTGGAGCGAATTGGTTTGAGATGACAACCGTTGACGAAGTAGTCCAGCAGGTAGCAGGGCTTTTACTTGACGTGTTGCCAAACAGTAATTAGTCTATTGTAAAAGGAGACAAAGTTGAGTGGAACAAGATTTACTTCAGAGTCGGTGACGGAAGGTCATCCGGACAAGATCTGTGACCGGATATCTGACGCAGTTCTTGATGAGGTTTTGCGTCAAGACCCCAATGGTAGGGTTGCTTGCGAGACATTCGTTACAGTGGGAATGGTACTGGTTGGGGGCGAAATTACCACCACTGCTTGGGTTGACCTAGAGCAACTGGTCCGCAGTGTGTTGAGAGAGATTGGCTATGTTGATGCGGAATCCGGTTTGAGTGCCAGTTCCTGTGCGATATTGAATGTAATCGGCCGACAGTCACCGGATATCGCTCAGGGAGTGGATATTGGTGGTGCTGGCGACCAGGGGATGATGATCGGCTACGCCTGCCGGCAGACTGAGGAGTTTATGCCCCTGCCGATTGTACTGGCACATCGTATTGCGCAACGTCTTACCGAAGTAAGGAGGCAACGGATTCTACCTTATTTGCGCCCGGATGGTAAGACGCAGGTTACGGTAGAATATGAAGATGGTAAACCGATCCGCGTTGATAGTGTCGTAATCGCCGCCCAACACGACGAGAGTATTTTAGACCGCACCGGTAAGAAAATTAAAAAAACGGTTCGGGAGGAAATCATTGATGTTGTTGCCCGTTCGGTTATTCCCGCACAGTATCTGGATCGGCAGACCATTTTTTATGTAAACGAAACGGGAAGGTTCGTAGTCGGAGGACCACAGTCTGATACGGGAATGACAGGGCGAAAGATTATCGTCGATACTTACGGTGGGTGGGCTAGACATGGCGGTGGAGCGTTCTCCGGAAAGGACCCTACTAAGGTCGACCGTTCCGCAACATACATGGCACGTTATATTGCTAAAAATATCGTTGCTGCCGGGCTTTGCGATGAAATAGAAGTGCGGTTGGCGTATGTTATTGGCAGAAGAGAACCAATGGATGTATCAGTTGATGCATTCGGTTCAAGTATAATTAGTGAAAACAAACTGGTTGAGATAATTCGAGATATGTTTCCCCTAACTCCGCCGGCGATGATTGATTACCTTAAATTACGTAATCCTATTTATCAATCAACCGCGGCCTATGGTCATTTTGGTAGAAAACCTTATGTTGTTAAAGACAAGCAGTTAAACCGAGATTTAGAGTTTTTTAGTTGGGAGAAGGTCGATCGTGCCCAAGAGTTACGTAGATTTTTGCATTAGGAGGCGAGGTGAAAAAGTTTACCCAACTTGAATACGAAATTAGAGACTTGAGTTTAGCTGAAACAGGCAAAAAGCGGATCGAGTGGGCAGGAAGGTTTATGCCCGTGTTAAAATGTATTGAGAGGCGTTTTCGAAAAGAGAAAACACTGAGCGAGATAAAGATAAGTTGTTGTCTCCATGTGACCGTTGAGACTGCTAACTTAATTAAGGTGTTTAAAGCGGGCGGAGCCGAAGTTAGGTTATGTGCTTCCAATCCGCTTTCAACTCAGGATGATGTTGCGGCAGCGCTGGTGAAAAATGAGCGGGTTTCGGTTTTTGCTATTAACGGCATTGACCGCCAAGGATATTACCGACATATCGAAAAGGCATTGGTACATCATCCGCAGATTACGATTGATGATGGTGCTGACCTCGTTACCGCCCTCCATAAAAAGAATGGGAAGATACTTGCTGGTGTGATTGGTGGTACGGAAGAGACAACGACTGGTGTTTATCGCCTACGAAGCATGGAAAGGAATGGAGTATTGGCATATCCGATTATTGCGGTTAATGATTCAACAACAAAGTATATGTTTGACAACCGATACGGTACCGGCCAGTCTACGCTTGATGGTATCCTGCGCGCAACAAATATTCTTTTTGCCGGTTCAACGGCAGTGGTCTGCGGTTATGGATGGTGTGGCAGGGGCTTTGCTAACCGGGCGCGGGGAATGGGTGCGGAAGTAATCGTTACTGAGGTGAATCCGGTGCGGGCACTGGAGGCAAGAATGGACGGATATCGTGTAATGCGACTGGAAGACGCTGCACCACTCGGCGATGTGTTTGTGACTTTGACCGGGAATCTCAATGTCATTGATCGTCAGCATATGCTGAGAATGAAAGATGGTGCCATTGTCTGCAACTCCGGTCATTTTGATGTTGAAATTAACCGCCGAGCGCTCACGCGTCTAGCAAAAAGCCAGCGGCAACTGCGCCAGCACTGTATTGAGTATCAGTTAACTAATGGGAAACGAATTATTCTTCTTACCGAAGGCCGGTTGGTCAATTTGGCAGCCGCGGAAGGTCATCCGGCAATGGTGATGGACCTTTCTTTTGCTAATCAAGCCCTGGCTGTTGAGTTTATTTGCAAGAACCAGGGGCAACTTGAACCAAAGGTTTACAAGCTGCCCGCTGAGATTGACGAGCAAATTGCCTTTTTAAAATTAAAGACGATGGGGATTGAAATCGACCGGCTTACCGCAGAACAGAAGCGATATATTTTATCTTGGGAGGAAGGCACTTGATTACCGGTAATTGGAAAACAGGTTTAATTTCAAAATGAGGTGCCTAACTGAAAGTGGGGCTCCCAGCCCGGTCGAGATCTGTCAAATCCGTAGCCAAAATCAAAGCCGACAAGACCAAGCATCGGAATTTCCAATCGGACACCTAATCCGGCACCTCTTTTTAAGTCCGAGAGGCTGAATTGCTCGGGTCGGTTCCAAGTGTTACCTGCATCAAAGAAGGCAAGAAAGGTAACTTGGTGGTTAAGACGTAAACGGTATTCAAATGAAAAGATAGACAGTAGTGTGCCACCAACCGGATAACCTGAATCATACGGACCGATCGATCTTTCACCATATCCCCGCACGCCGTCTGGTCCGGTGCCACCCGGGTAAAATCTTTCTGATAAAGGAACGGTGTCGGTTTCAGAAAAGTCGGATATGTAACCGAAGTGTATTCGGCCTTTGATGCCGAATTTCCAAAAAAGCGGAAGGTGTTGAGTTAGATCAATTGTGTGCCGGTGGAAACGGATATCCAAAAACGATAAGTCTAAAGTGTAATTTATCGTTGAACCGGTCAAGGGGTTATAGATATAATCGCGGGAATCACGGGTTAAGGTAATAGATGGTAAAAAGGATGTTTTGTGGACCGTATCCCGGTAGACATTGAAGCGGTTGGATGGATTATATCCAGAGCTAATAGAAGTAGGGGGTACATAGCCATCACTGAGACGCAATGATAGGTATCCCCGGGTGTAATCAAGGGGTAGGGGACGGGAAAAAGAAATCCCTCCACTTAAAACCTGTTTGCTGTAATAGTCATAATCATTGGTGCGGTAAGCGATATCAAAACCGGCCGATGTTGGAGTATCAAATAGCCAGGGCTCGGTGAAACTGATTTCGAAGTTAGTTTTTTTTCGTCCTTTTTCTAATCTGAGACCGGTGCGCCAGCCACGACCGAAGAGGTTGGGCTGTTGGAGTTCTATATAACCGGAGAGTTTATCTTGGGCTGAATATGTTATTCCCGCGCCAATTGTTCCAAAGAAACTTTTTTCTTTGACTTTATAAATGATATCGATGGTTCCTAATGTATCTACCCGTCGGTAATCAATCGCCACATCGTCAAAAAAACCGAGGTTAAAGATGTCACGTTGACTGCGAATGATTTCTGATCTTTTGAACCGATAGCTTGGTAACGAAGCAATTTCCCGGCGGATCACTTTATCCTGCGTTTGGGTGTTGCCCTCAATTTTTACCAGGCGGATATATGCTGGCGGACCTTCGCGAATTTGATAGACGAAACAAACGGTGTCATTGGTAATTTGTTCGACCGGAGAAATTTGAGCATAGATATACCCCTCTTCTGAGTAGGCGCTGTAGATTTCGGTTATCGTGGCTTGAGCGAGTTTTATATTATAAACGGCGCCGGGACGAAAACGGACGATTTTCTTTAAGCGCTGAGAGTCGATTGCTGATTCTCCGACAAAGGTGTATGTCCCAAAGTAGTACTTTTTACCCTCGCTAAGATAGATATTGATATCTACCCACCTTTGATCAATTTTCATATCATAGTCCAAAATTTTGATGTTAATAAAGCCACGCTGTTTGTAAAAATCAATGATCCGATCGAGGTCTTTAGCGAGTTCTTCTTCTTTTAGTATTCCCTTGCGGTACCATGTCTTATGACGGTTAACCATTTTCTTTTCAATCTGCTGGTCGGAGAAGTGTTCATTGCCGTAGATTTCAATTTTACGGATACTGACTGGTTCACCTTCGTCAATTTGAAATGTTAGAAGAACTTGATTGCTTGCGTCTGGCGGCGAGTAATTCAGATTAATTTTGACTAAAATGTACCCCTTCTGTTTATAAAGGCGCAGGATTTCACGTTGCCAATCAAAGGCCTTTTTCGCGGTAAGAATTTCCCCTTCTTTAAATTTAACCTTTGCTTGCAGTTCCTTTTTCTTAATGCGCCGATAACCTTCAAATTCAACATTTTTAAGACGGGGATACTCCTGAACCAGAAAGTTAAGATAGATACCATCAGCAATCTGTGTTGTTTCCGCTTCAATTTGTCCGAAAAGGCCAAGGTCGTAGATTTTTCTTATCGCTTCAGCAAGCGCGGTTCGAAAGCCGGTTGGCGTGAAAATGCTGTTTTCAGTCAGCCCAGAGGTGCGGATAATCAGACTGGGATCGGTATTTTGGGTAAAAGCAGAAATACGAAGTAACACAATTTTATTCACATCAGAGGATGGCGAAGATACAACCAATAGTGTCAGCAGGAGGATGTTCATTCCTGAACCGGCGCTCCTGCTTCACTCGGGGTTTCTTTGAATATCAGACGGTCCCCATCACGGTCGACGATGATATAGGTTGGTTCTGAGAATCCTCCTTTGAGTAACTCTTCAGCTAATGGGTCTTCAAGTAGTCGACGCATCGCCCGTTTTATCGGGCGTGCGCCAAACTGTGGATCAAATCCTTCCTGCAGCAGGAGTTCTTTGGCTGCGGGGGTAAGTTCAATTTTAATTTTCTTTTCCTTGAGCCGATTATCAAGTTCGCGTAGTTGAATGTCAATGATTGCTTCCATCTGGGGTCGGTCAAGGGGATGGAAAACAATTACTTCATCGACACGATTAAGGAATTCTGGGCGGAATACCCGTTTAACCTCGGTCATCACTTTGTTTTTTATGTTTTCGTAATTTGTTTCTGGGGATGTGCATGTGAAGCCGATACCCGACGTCCCCCGAATTTCGGTGGATGCGATATTGGAGGTCATAATGATTACAGTGTTTTTGAAGTTTACCTTCCTACCTAAAGAGTCGGTAATCTGGCCATCATCGAGGATCTGTAGTAGGATATTAAAAACATCCGGATGCGCCTTTTCAATTTCATCAAATAGAACTACTGAATACTGCTTGCGCCGAACCTTTTCAGTTAACTGGCCACCTTCTTCGTAGCCGACATAACCAGGCGGCGCGCCAACCAGCCGGGAGACATTGAATTTCTCCATATATTCCGACATATCAAATCGAACCAAGGCATCCTCATCGCCAAAGAGAAAACGAGCCAGCACGCGGGCAAGTTCTGTCTTACCGACACCGGTAGGTCCAAGAAAGATGAAGGAGCCAATCGGACGCCGGGGGTCTTTAATGCCGGCGCGGGAGCGTCTGATTGCTTTAGCGACTGCTGTTATCGCATCGTCCTGTCCAACGATCCATTGTTTGAGTTCCTCTTCCATTCTCAATAGGCGCGAGGATTCCTTTTCCTCTAATTTTGACAATGGCACGGATGTCCAAGATGAGACAACATAGGCAATATCCTCTTCGGTGACTACCGGAAAACTACCCTTCTTTTCCCATTCTTTCCGCTTGCGTTTTAAGTATTCGGTCAGTTTTTTCTGTTCGTCCCGCAATTCGGCTGCTTTTTCAAATTCCTGTCGACGGACCGCATCTTCTTTTGCCCGGGTTATTTTTTCGATTCTTTGTTCAATATCATCAAGTTCCGGGTTGATCACCGGTCGCATGAGTTTTACCCTTGAACCAGCCTCATCGAACACATCGATGGCTTTGTCGGGTAGAAATCGGTCGGTGATGTAACGGTCGGACAGATAGGCCGCGGCGTATAGCGCTCCGTCTTCATAAGTAACATTATGGTGGAGTTCATATTTTTCTTTCAGTCCTTGCAGGATTTGCACGGTTTCAGCAACGTTTGATGGTTCAACCATAATTTTCTGGAAACGGCGTTCTAATGCCGAGTGTTTTTCAATATAGCGCCGATACTCCTCGGGTGTGGTTGCGCCGATGACCTGAATTTCCCCTCGGGCAAGGGCAGGTTTTAAAATACTGGAGGCATCGATCGCACCTTCGGCAGCACCAGCCCCGACGATGGTATGAATTTCATCGATAAAAATTATACAGTCGCCAGAGTGCTGGATTTCGTTGAGGATTGATTTTAAGCGTTCCTCAAACTGGCCCCGGTATTTGGTTCCGGCAACAATTGCCGCCATATCCAGAGCCAAGACCCGTTTGTTTTTTAAAACATTAGGTACTCGTCCAGCCACGATGCGCTGTGCCAGTCCTTCGACAATCGCGGTTTTGCCTACGCCGGCTTCGCCAATCAATACGGGGTTATTCTTCTTGCGCCGGGCAAGGATTTGGACGATCCTTTCAATTTCCTTTTCTCGACCGATAATCGGATCAAGTTTTTCTTCGCGGGCGAGTTGAGTTAGGTCCCGGGAGAAATAATCGAGCGCCGGTGTTTTTGATTTACTTTTGGAACTCGCAGGGTTTTTGTCTCCAGAGAGAAGGCGGATTGTCTCCTGTCTGACCAACTCGATGTCCACACCTAAGGATTGAAGAACCTGACAAGCGATGCCACGCTCTTCCCTGAGTAGACCTAAAAGCAAATGTTCAGTGCCAACATAAGTATGGTTCATCTTACGTGCTTCATCAACTGCGTAGTTCAGCGCTGATTTTGCCTCCTGATTCAGCGGCACTTCACCCAATACCAGTGTTTCAAAGCTGGCAGGGACGGCGTTTTCTACCGCACGACGAAGGTCAGCAAGGTTGATGCCCAGGTTTGTTAGGACGACCGCCGCAACACCTTCCCCTTCTTTGACGATGCCTAAGAGAATGTGTTCGGTTCCGATATAATCATGATGTAATCTAACCGCCTCCTGGCGGGCGTAGTTCATTACTTTCCGTACTCTTTCAGTAAATTTTTCCTGCATCTTCTCCCTTATATTTTAGAATAAAGACATTTTAAAGTCAAGGTTATTATCAACTCACTCCTTTTATTTAGACAAGAGTAATGGCGACTACGATTCAGTTTGTCTGTTAACGGATTTTAACCAGTGTTTTGCACCATTGGTCGTTAATCCGTGCAAAGTAGACCCCGGCGGGTAAAGAGAAAGATTGCCAGAGGGTTGTGCCAGACGGTACGGTAAACTGGGCAACTGTTCTGCCGGTGATGTCAAATATTTTGAGCGGGATGGAATATGGGGCAGTAATCAAAAGATGATGGGTAAATATTGCCGGCTTTATATCCAACCCCAGTGATAACTTGCCATTTTGCGGGAGTTCGACAAAACCAGTGCCGGTAAAAAGCCAATTTAGCAGTAATTCCATTAATTGCACTCGGCTTAAATATTGGGGCCGTGATGCTGGGCGGTTAACTGCTTCAAAGCCAAATCCCAAAAAGATAATTCTTCCGCCATTAGCGGTTTGTCTTTTAACCCCGGCGCCGACATGGACGTTGGTATCGTAAACAATAAATAGCGTGGAATTACTACTGGGGCTAAGCATATCTCTTGATGTCTGATTATTAGCACCATTACCCCCAGCGGTAGCGGTACCGATTATAAGTCGCCCCAATGGGTCGTCCCGTTGTCCAAAGGCGAAGAATCCCTGCCAGCCAGATGAATCAAAACGGCAGCCGATGGTATTTTCCAAAAAGGAAGTTCCTGACAATTCTTCAGCGATATTCTGCCCGGTTATTAGGAGATTTCCACCCTCGGTGATAAATCTGGTTAGGCTATCCTGATCTGAAAGGTGGACGGTTTGGGTCGTAGCGTTACCCGAATACCAGATGATCGTCTTGCGTTCGAGGCGGTTGAGTAAATGATAGGGTAAAATTCCGGAAGCGCGCCTGGTCCATAGACACCATTTGATGTTTAAGGTATCCAGAGTTGAGGTGTAAAATCTGGTGTAATTTTCTGATGTGTCGTTGTTAACGATTATGACCTGTGCTGGTGTGGCAAAGAGAGTGATGCTGGTGTCACGGGAGAAATAAACATGGAAAGTACGACGAAAATATGGCACCTGTGGTTCGATAACGAGTGTAAAAAGTGAGTCAATGAGGTTAAGATGGAATCTGCCGAAAGAGTCGGTAATTGTAGAGTCCCACATTGTGGTTCGGTTATAGAGATAGGCTTTGATCTTCGCTGAAACCGGCGTGTTATGAGTTGCATCCAGAACGACACCGGCAACCAGACAGTGCCGATAGATTTTAAGATTCATTTTTGTAGTATCATTTAACGGATTGTCATCGGCTGATACAACAGCAGTGACGGCAAGTTCTCCTGGAGTTCTGAGAGGAAGCGGGGTTAAGGTTACTGTATCTACGTTGATAAATGGGATTGAGTCGATACGGATTGAGTCGTATGGTTCAGAGAAAATAAATAGTGTGATGGTTGTCTGTCCTGCTGAATGTCTTCCGGCATTAGCCACCGGGATAGTAAAGTTTAGTGTGTCGTCGATAAGGTAGAATGTGTCAGCACTGGGTTGGATAAAATTCAATATTGAAATGTCATGGTCATAAACTGGAGTTGCCAATAGATCCATTCCCATAAAATCCAAATAGGTTGAAATCCAGGTTTGATCCTGGGTTGGAGGGTCAGTCCAGGTTGCAGGGATACCGCCGTCAAGGTCAAGGTCTTTCATCAGCAGCGTATCAGTAAGATGCTGATGCAGTCGTCGGTAGTGTTGATTGTTGATAATGTCAGCGGCAGCGCGAAAGGCGTAAGCAAGCCAGATATTGTGGGAGCAATTCCAGCTTCCTGAGGGGTAAAATCCGGGTAGGGATTCGGCATAGGTCTGAATCCAGTTTTTACCAGCGATGGTGTCATATTGGCAGAATGTTTGAGAGACACCCCAGAAAGCGGTGCCACCACACATCGCCCAGTCTTGATAACCGAGCCAGTAGCGCGCGTTAGATTCAATCCAGTTTTTAACCCTGATTCCCCTGACGAGGGCGGTATCAAGTAACTCTTGGTCGTTTCTTTCCCGGGCGTAGTTGTAAGCCATTCCCGATGCTTGAGCGGTTACCAAATTGTTGAGGTAAACCGTTGAGCTGAGCGGATTGCTGAGATAGAAGTTACGGCAGGAGTCAGCATACGCGCGGAATGTTGAGTCCTGATAAATCTGTCGATAAAGCGCCTCAACCCATAAGCCGAGTCCGCAGTTCCAGATTGCATACCAGGTGTATGCTGGGTTACCGGCGTGTTCTTGATATGCTGGATTACGCAAGACATAAATCCAAGCGCGCCGGATGTTTTCCCGGTAGTCATCTCTGCCGGTTAACTGGTACCAGCGTGTCCAGACCCAAATCGCCTCCTGAGTGTTGTCAGTTTCGATTATATTTGGTAGATGTTCTGCTTCAATGATACCGCCAAAATGAGAAGAGGTAGAATCAGCGACTTGATATCGAGCAACGAAGTCGCAGATCCATTTAATCCGTTGTAGGTAGTTAAACTTCCTTGGTCCAGGGAGCAAACTTTCTGGCTGGACAAGCCAGTAGGGACAATACTTTGTTTCCCATTCTCGGATTTCCTCTGGGGTCCAGACGCGGGTTGCTAAGGTTATCGATATCACCAGCAAAACGACCGATAGAATTTTATGTTTCATTGCTATCAGCATAATAGAATAAACATTTTGGTCAAGTTTTTAAAAAGGAGAATTACATCCTGTTAGTACGAGATATTTCAGATACTGTTGGGTGCATATACCCTAGTCAGACGCTAAACCCATCCTGACCACTACTTATTGTCTTGCTACAATCCAAACGTTACTCACCACTATCTCCGATACTGTCCATGGGGTAGATTTCAGTATTGATAAAAATATTCTGTTGTATTGCCTTTAATAAGATATAAATAGAAAGGCCTCATCTCAGTCTATCATCGGTTGTCAGATAGAAGAACTTTAACATCAATACTTGCAAACTCACTATGATGATAAGGAACTGTCCGTGAATAAGTTGCCAGCGGTTATAAAATTGATTAATATTTGAATAGATGATTAACTTTTTACTGGTTTTGATTTTGGCGCTGGTAACTTTGTCTATCAGTACGATATTGTTTTTTTTGTTCTGGAAGATAAAAGTGCTGGGACGAATACGCAACTTAGAGGCTGAGGTCTTTCGTCTCGAACAAATGGCATTCAGCCGTAGTTATACCCGATTAAATGTTTTTAAAAAGCGGTTGGGTGTGGTTTACATAGACAGTTTGCCAGTCAGTAATGAACCAGAGGTTGTTCGGTTGTTTGATGCTGGGGTGAGATTTGCGGAACAGGGAATGTGGGATAAAGCCTGTTTGCGGTGGAATGAGGCAAAGGCGAAGGCAAAGGGTGAGGCGTTAGCGGGGCTGTATTTTCTCTGTGGTGGGTGTATGATCCTCAGTCGGCGTGAGCAGGAGGCGGAACAGGAGTTGCTACAGGCAAGGAGCATTGCCCGGAAAAGCCATAATCGAGCAGCGCAGGCGGCTGTCAATTACATGCTTGCCAGCTTGCTATCAACGAGAAAAGAATATAAAGGAGCGAAGAGATTGCTGAGGGAAACTATTGCTAAATGTAAACGGATAGGGGATGTTGAACTGATGGCGGAGGCTTGGGTTAGACTGGCAGTAGTTCAGGAAGCGGAGAGATTATTTAATGAGGCGATTGGTTCACGCCGGCAGGCACTTAGACTGTTTGAAAATATTGGTAACCACGGGGCGGCAAGTGTTCAATACCGGGTGATGGGCGACCTTTTTCTTGTTCAACGGGATTTTGATAAGGCGCGGGCATCCTATGAAGATGGTCTACATCTTGCCAGGAAGAGCCGTAATCACTTAGGAGAAGCAGAAAATTTGTTGGGGATAGGTACAGTTCATCGGTTACAAAGAGAATATCGACGCGCGATTGATGCTTTAGATCGGTCACTTCACATCTATCGAGATATAAATTTTATCCGGGGTCAGGCACAGGCGCTATGCGAACTGGCGCTTGCCCACGAAAATAACGGGAAGACTGACATTGCGCGGGAGTTTTTTGAACAGGGGCTTTTTGCCGCCAGAAGGATAAAGGATAACCGGTTAATCATTAGAAACCTGACAGGACTGGCGGTTAACTGCATGCTTCATTACAATTATGAAAGAGCAAAGTTGCTTGTTGAAGAGGCGGTAACTTTATCTCGTCAGATAAACGATCCGGAGGAACTAGCAGGGACGCTGATTGTTCACAGTCGGTTGTTTTTATCATTAGGTAAGACCACTGAGGCAATCGCGGCGCTAACTCAGGCGTTTGAGCTAAGTCAAGCGCAAAATGATCGCCGTCACGAGGCAAAGGTGTTACTGGAGCTTGCCCGGGCAACGCGCATTACAGGTGATAGTAGACAGGCACAGCAGAGATTGGAACGGTTTAAGTCGGTAGCAAAGTATGTCATAGATGATGTTCTGGAAGCAGATGGTTGGGTAGAAGCGGGATTGATATTGGCTCAAAAGAACGATTGGGAAAACGCCCTTGATTTATTGAATCAAGCACTAACAAAGCACCAAGAGATGAATATGCAAATGGCGGTGGCTGTGGACTTACTACATATTGGAACGGTATTGATTTCTGCAGGGAGGCTAGAGGCGGCAAAGGATAAGCTGCAGTTAGGTTTAAAAATAGCCCAAGAGGTAGGGGATATCGGTCTGGAAGCAAGATTTCTATCAGCGTTAGGCAATGCGGTGGAGCAGTATGATGCGGAAGATGCCATCATGAATTACAATCAGGCGCTAAGTTGTTATCGGATGATTAATGATTTAAGTGGACAGGCATTGTGTTTGCAAAAATTAGGAGTTTTGCTGGCAAAAGAGAATCAACTGGTAGAGGCGCGCTTAACACTTGAGCAGGCGCTCCGTTTGTGTCAACAGATTGAAGACCATCGAGGGGGGGGAGACAATTAATCAGATTTTGAGTAAATTGTCTGTTGTTAATGTAGGGGGGTAATTAAAATTTGACTTTGGTAATTGCTTTCTTATAATAAATCAAGGGCGATTAGCTCAGTTGGTTAGAGCGCTGGTCTCACATACCAGAGGTCACACGTTCAAGTCGTGTATCGCCCATAATATTATATTTTCTTACGCGGTCTGCCGCGACCGCGCGGAATATTCAGTTCAATCCGAGTTAGCCTGATTGCTTCCCGGACATGATATTCACTGACTCCGTATTTTTTGGCGATAGTACTCAAAGGGACGCCATTTTCGTGCATTTTTAGCATTGATTCCCTTCGGGATTGGGAAATAGTGCGATGCCAGGCAACCACACGCTTTCCGGGTTTAATCTTCATTCTGGGTACTAATTGCCGGATCCGTTCCCTTGATACTCCTACCGCCCGGGCTAATTCTGCCTGAGTCATTCCAGCAACCTTTTTGCCCAGTTTTTCAATTTTATGAATGGCGGTGAGGTTCTGGGAGCTGGTCTGATGTTGTTTGGTCTGTTTCATATTCATAACTTTCCTCCCTTTTTAATTTTTATTTTTTCTTAAGCCCATAATTCAATGACTGATTACTAATTTACTAACCAGTCGTTTTGAATCTGACAGTTGGGCAACAACAAAATATACACCCCTGGTTAGATACTTGTGATCATCAAGGTAAAAGGCATGGGTGCCGGCATTAATGTTGCCCGAGTGTAACTGAACGCATTTTGAACCTTTGATGTCAAAAATTGCCAGATTGACATTACTTAGTGAGGAAACGGTCAACCGAATTGCTATGTTGGTGTGTGCGAGGTTAACGACCGTCAGTCGGTTGTTACTAATTGCTTCGTCGGTCTCATTGATACTACCAGTGCCCTGGGTCATCTCCGCATCGTCAACAAACACTATTCCACCGGAGGGACCACCGCTGAAGCCGTAGATGCGTAAAAGACATTTGGCATAAACAGCACTGTCTGGAGCGGTGTCGGTCCGGACCAGTTTCTGCCAGGTATGTATAGAGGAATCTGTATAAGTTACGGTGGTACTTCTGATCGCCGTCGAATCGTTGCGACACCAGGTGATCAGTAAACCACCACGGGCATTGATGTCGTCATCATAAAACCACGCACTAAAGGTGTAGACCATTCCTGGCGTTACGTTCACAAACTGGCGGAGGCCATAATTGTTTCCTGTACCTGTAACCATACGAGTGATTTTACAAGAGTAGGGTGAGGAACGAACTATATCGTTATTCTGGGCGATTTTAGCCTTAGTGGTGTCTTCGACGATCCAGGCAGTCGGTTGGGTGGAACTTTCCCAATGGGCAAAGTCTCCATTCATCAGCAGGTTACCGCTGCCCCCCGCTGAAATGAAGAATGTCAGTATTACCGCATTACTGAGGATATTATTGGTGATTTGGAAACGGTATTTTCTCAACATTTTAAACCTCGTAGAAGATGTCTTTGATTTGAATGTTCGTTTGGGGTTGCTTGTGTCCTTTCTTGCGTCGATAGTTTTCTCGTCGGATAAACTTGAAGGTAGTCGTCTTTTTTGCTCGGATGTGTTCAAGGATGTTCCCTTCGATATAGGCGCGCTCGACGATAGGTGTGCCGATAACCGTCTGTTCGTCAGTACGGACTAAGAGAACTTCGTTAAACTTGACCGTAGTGCCCGGTTCGCCTTTTAGGCGGGGAACGGTAATCACATCGCCGGGCTTAACGAGATATTGAAATCCACGGATTTTAACTACTGCAAACATCTTTCATCTCCTGTTGGAGGACTACAACCGGACTGGTTTTGGGTAGCAGTGCACTACCGGTTGAGGGTTGTATTCTTACCCGACGGGCGGAGATCAAAACCAGACCGAGGGAGGTGAGCATAAACGCCACCACCAGACCACTGGTAATCTTTGCCATTAAGGGAGCAGCACCGCCTCCTCCAAAAATTGATTCACCACCACCCAATATGGTTCCCAGTCCACCCTTCTGGGGTTGTTGAATTAGAACCACCAGAATAAGTAGCACTGATACTAATAGATGAAGAAATATTAATATTGCGTACATTTTACCAACTCCTTTACATTAGATTAGCGGATTTCATTGCTAAGTCAAGAGGTGGGTTTACTTTCTTTGTTTTGACAAGAGTTGACGATTAGGACAAATTCATCAATATCGAGGCTCGCACCGCCGACGAGTAATCCCTGAACATCGGGTTGGTTCAGGAGTGAAGCGGCGTTCTTTGATTTCACACTGCCACCGTAAAGGGTGCGGATGCTGTTGTCGTTATGGGGGAACCTTTCTTTCAACCAGAGTCGAATCCAGTAATGGATTTCTTGGGCTTGTTCTGGCGTGGCAGTGTGACCAGTGCCAATTGCCCAGACCGGCTCATAGGCAATGTCCAGTTCAGGCGAAGTAATCCCCCTTAATCCACGCTCAAGTTGCCTGCGGATTACCTTAATGGTGTCATCATTTTCCCGCTCGGTTAACGTTTCCCCGCAACAGAGAATCGGCCGGAGGTTGTGGTTCAGCGCGGATTTGACTTTACGGTTGCAGGTTTCATCGGTTTCCCCAAACATTAGTCTTCTTTCCGAGTGGCCGATAAGACAGTATCGGCATCCTAATTCAACCAAGAATTTAGGGGAAATTTCACCCGTGAAGGCACCCGAAAGTTCCCAGTAAATATTTTGTGCGCCATAGGTAATATGGTGGTTTTTTAGTATTTCTGCTACCGCAGGTATTGATGTAAATGGCGGGAAAATCGCCACTTCTGCCGGGAGCGGAGAGGATAATCGTTCCAACAACTGTTGCACAAACTCTCGTGTTTCCTGGATACCTTTGTTCATCTTCCAGTTGCCAGCAATTAACGGAACCTTGCGGTTCATAGTTCGTCCATCAGAGCGGTAATGCCCGGGAGTTCTTTTCCTTCGAGGAATTCTAGGGTGGCACTACCACCGGTAGAAATGTGACTTAGCCTGTCAGAGACCCCAGCTTTTTTGAGAGTCGCTATGGTGTCACCTCCACCAGCAACAGTTGTTGCTCCGTTTTCGGTGGCCACGGCGATTGCCTGTGCTATAGCTATGGTGCCGTACTGAAAAGGATGTTTTTCGAACATTCCCATCGGACCTGCCCATACCACCGTTTTACCAGTGGTGATTATCTGTGTAAAGTTATGGATAGTTTTGTCACCGATGTCCAAACCGATTTCGTCAGGTCCGATATTTTCGATTTCGACAGTGCGACCGTTTTCGGTATCAGGACTGGAAGTCACCACAACATCAACAGGGAGGACGATTTTCGGGTTTTTTTCAAGACACACCACTTCTGCCATCAGGTTAGGTTCCCAGATCGATTTGCCGATGGGATAACCACGGGCTTTCAGGAAGTTGAACGCCACACCACCGCCGATCAGTAAACGGTCAACCCGCGGTAGGAGGTTTTTTATTACACCGGCTTTATCGGAAATCTTGGCACCGCCGATGATAACGATGAAAGGTTGGGGTGGGGTTTCCAGTAATGGAGTGAGAAATTGCAGTTCCTTTTCCATCAGCAAGCCGGCAACCGGTTGAGCGAAGAAAGCAGTTACTCCGGTGGTAGAGGCGTGGGCACGATGGGCGGTACCGAAGGCATCATTAACATATAGGTCAGCGAGTGTTGCCAGCGCCTTAGCAAAATCGCGCTCATTTTTTTCTTCGCCAGGGTGAAACCGTAAGTTTTCCAGTAGCGCGAGTGAGTTTGGAGGTACCTTTTGGAGGAATCTTACCACATTAGATCCGACGCAGTCAGGGGCAAAATATACTTGGCGGTCCAGTATTTTTGCTAATCGGTCTGCAACTGGCCTCAGACTGAGTTTAGGATTGGGTTTACCTTTGGGTTTACCTAAATGTGAGGCAAGAATAACCGTAGCACCATTGCTTAGTAAGTAGTTGATTGTTGGCAGGGCAGCATGAATTCGGCGGTCATCGGTTATTTCACCGTTAGCATCCATTGGGACATTGAAGTCTACGCGCACCAGAACTCTTTTT
This sequence comes from uncultured bacterium, assembly GCA_964590395.1. Lineage (GTDB taxonomy): Bacteria > Hydrothermota > Tepidihabitantia > Tepidihabitantales > Tepidihabitantaceae > JAOABP01. The sequence continues at coordinate 32,997 of CAZPVT010000017.1, read as the reverse complement.
CCGTTAACATTCAGCGCACGAACCGTAAGTTTAGCCATCGATTACAGTGTTTGAGCAATGTAGTTGATCAGATCAACCAGTCGATAGGCATAGCCATATTCGTTATCATACCAGGCGTAGACTTTGACCAGAGTGCCATCAACAACTGATGTCAGGCTGGCATCTAATATCGCAGAGTGGGGATTTCCTATCAGGTCAACCGAGACAAGTGGTGCCGTCTGATATTCAATGATTCCCTTCAGTTCACCAGTCGCTGCCTGTTTGAATGCTTCGTTAACTTCTTGGACGGTTGTCTTTTCCTTGACCACACAGGCAAAGTCAACGATCGATACATCCGGCGTAGGCACACGGATCGCCATGCCGTCGATCTTTCCTTTGAGTTCAGGAAATATGACCCCGATCAGTTTCGCGGCCCCGGTAGATGTGGGTATCATTGACATTGCAGCAGCCCGAGCACGACGGAGGTCGGAGTGGGGAGAGTCGAGAATTCGCTGGTCGTTTGTGTACGCGTGTACCGTGGTCATATAACCCCACTGGATACCAAACTGTTCGTGCAGGACTTTGGCTACCGGAACGAGACAGTTGGTGGTGCAGGAGGCGTTAGAAATGATGTGGTCGGTTTTCGGATCATAAATTTGTTCGTTGACGCCCATAACGATCGATTTGACATTTTCTCCTTTGGGCGGTGCAGAAATGATGACTTTGCGCGCTCCAGCAGTCAGATGGCCCAGCGCTTTGTCATAACTGCGGAACAGCCCGGTTGATTCTAAAACAATATCAACCTCATATTTACCCCAGTTGATTTCTGCCGGGTTCTTGAAAGCGCTGACCTTGGCTTTTCTTCCGGCGATAATCAGTGCGTCCCCTGCAGTGCTGATTTCTTCCTTACAGATACCGTGAACGGAGTCGTATTTCAGAATGTGGGCTAAGGTTGCCGCATCGGTGACATCATTGATGGCTACCAATTCAATTATTGGATGTTGGCTTACCAGTCGACCGACCAGCCGGCCGATTCGTCCAAAGCCGTTAATTCCCAATTTAACTTTTTTTGACATATTTTTCCCTTTCTCTTTGCGATATTTTATATGTTATTGGCATTGATTCTGGTGTCAAGAGATAAGTTGGGATTGGTAAGCGTGGGGGAACAATAGATGTCCATTATCCGTCTTTTATTTTTTAAATCGTAACAAACCATCAGGAATCACCGTTTTTCTACTCCTACTTGCGTTCCTGTATCTGTTCTAACGGTTCGGTTCTGAAGTCCTCCTCTTTCATCAGGATTTCGATTTTGGCTTTTTGGCGCAATTGGGTAATCAACTCTTCGTAGAGTTGCTTTTCCTTTTCACGCCGGAGTTTACTTTCTATTTTGCCTTTTAACTCTTTAAATGGCCTAATATAAGCCTCTTTCTTTTCTTCCATTTTAATAAAGGTGAAGGTAGTGTCGTTGAGTTTGATTACCGGTGAAAAGGCACCCTTGGTAAGGTTGTAAGCGGCAGTAACGATTTTAGGGTCGCGAGTTTTATCATCCTGTGTCAAAGAGATTTCACCTCCTGCCCATTTGCTGTTGGCGGTGGAGAAGCGACGGATGAGTTCGGGAAAGTCAATTTTCTGGGCAGTGTCCTTTCGGGTGATTTTCACCAATAGATAGCCACCGGCAATTTTGTACGGCGTGCTGACATCACCAGTATTGAGTTTAAACAGTTCTTTCAGAAATGTTGATGGCAGAGAAGTGATTAGTTTAACATAAGCACCAAGACGCATCGAGTCAATAGTACCGATCGCTGATTCCTGCAATCCCTGTTCAACAAAGAGCCTGCTTAATCCTTCGGGGGAGGCAATCTCGATAATTTCGGGTTGATAGAGAATATCTTCGGGAGAGAGATCATTGAAACCGAAAGCGTACAGTTCGGAACCGCTGAAAGGGCCTGCCAGTTTACAGGCGCGGGTTAAATCGGGGATATCTTTACCACCGACGTTCTGAGTGGGGGAATTTCTGATCCGGAAGTTTGGAGCAGCAAGTGCGCCTAAGACCGTGAGGGATTCTAAATTAGTGGTTTCTTTAAGGAGTCGGGTAAATTTTGGTGCTTGGTTTTCGTCCGGAAGCAAGAAGGCAATACCGTTGAGTAGTGGGGGTATTTTACCGGCTATTGCCCAGGAACGGAGTTGTTCGGCACGAAGTTTGGTTTTGGCAACCATTTCTCGGCATCTTACCCGCGTTGGCTCCTTAAAATCATTTATGTTCTTTTGGTAGTCAGCGTAGAGGGTAGCAGAGTCCAGTTGCACTTTGTTAGTTGTTTCGCGCCGGCGGTAAGCGTCAATTAGCAGTGCAGTACGGCGGCTGATAATTTGGTCTAATACCCGGTTACTGAGCCAGATCTTTTCCTTTTCACACTCCTTGAGCAACAGTTTTTCTATGATCAACTGGTCAAGTAGGCGACGTTTGCCTTCCGGGGTGTCGAACTGGCCGCGAAAGAACGGTGGTATGGCGTTAAGCCGCTCTTCAAGTTGTTGATAGGTAATCGGTATGCCGTTAACCGTTGCCAGAGTTTCTTTGTGCTGGTCAATTGCCAAGCTGTCCTGAATAACCGATGCGGCATTTTTTAAGTTTGCGATCTTCTGCTCGTAGATCTTGTTGATTCGCTCTTGGCGTAGTTCAACCGCAATCTGATTTCTGACCTCCTTAAGCGGTTTTATGCGTTTCGGTTCCTGGCGGGTGACGCGAATGATATAATAAGTGTCACCGACTGCGATCGGTGGGCTGATTTCGCCGGGTTTAAGCTTGAAGGCGGTAGCCTCAATCGGTTTGGGATGGACACCTCGGGCAAACAGCCCCATATCGCCACCGCGTTCTTTATCCGGGGCGATGGAAAAAGTTTTTACGATGTCGTTCCATTTGCTGGTATCAGCTAAAATGATCGCCCGCAAGGAATCAGCAAGTTTTTTATCAGTTACTACCAGCTGGTAACCCTGAACCTTTTCGGGAACGGTATATTTTGCTTGGTTTTTATTGTAAGCGGTGCGAATTTCTCTTTCGGTTGGCTCGGCTTTGCTCGTAACATGGCGCTCGTACCACACTTGAAACATCTGGCGGTTTCTAATATCAGAGAGGTTTTTAGCAATTTCAGGATCATTCGCGATTTGAGCTTTTACCGCTGCCTCATAAAGCAGCCGGTTGTCAATCATTGTGTCCAGTAATTTCAGTTTGCTTTCAAAACTTTCGTAATTAGTTGGATTCCGGCTGATGCGGTCGTCAAGTTCAATGCGGGTAATCGGATAGTTGTTGACATAAGCAACCCGTTCCTGATAATTCCTACGGAAGCAGCGCTCAATCGCATCCAAGGCATCTTGGGCATACACCGATTTGATATAACGGGTGGCAACCTGTTCATAATTCTTTGCTGCCTCGAGATATTTCTCTTGAAGTTCCTGGGTAATGGCAAGTCGGTAAATCACTGTTGGCAGCAGGGGGTGTTGGGGATAGCCGGTAATGATTTGCTGATAGACCGATTCAGCACGAACATAGTCATTCAGTTTATCAAGATAATAGTCTCCCCATTCCAGCGAAAGGAGTAATCGTTGGTCTTTGTTAAGTTTTTGAATGCTGAGCCTTTGGAGTAAGTTGAATGCCCGGTTAAGGTCGTTTTCCACATAGTAAAAATACAGGCTGTCTGATGCCGGTAGCACCATTGGGCTACCGAATGACAGCGTAGCAATTAATATGAATGCTGATAAAAACTTCATAATCTTTCCTCCTTGTTTAGCATGTCTTTGTTTACAGTTTAGAATGCCTCCGTAGTTTAATGAAGCAACTGCAGAAAGATCATCATGATCGCTCCCGAAAAAATCGGGATAACGACATTATCATTTATCTCAAATGGCAGTGCTTCAACTGCCGCTGCGGAGACTGCACCAATGATACCAATTAAAAAAGGCATGTCAATATAAGGTAGGTGGGAGACGAGATAGGCAACGCCAATGCAGGCGATAAGTCCGGCAACGGTCCCCTCTAAAGTTTTGCGGAAGATACGGATTTTTCCAATAGAGAGCCCGACTATGGCGGCAACGGTATCGCCCACCGCCAAAAAGGAGATCGCGGCTATGAAAACACCTTTATTAGCGCCGAAGAGGAACATACATACCAGCGACGCGACCATCAGGTAACTGCCACCGGTTAGTGAGGTGAATTCCTTGCGTCGCAACAGGGTACCAAACAAAATGATGAAAATGTCTTTAAAGGGGTTGAGTCGTAGGCGCAACAGGTCGACAATCAAAAAGATAGCAGTGGCGATTGTCATAAGTGTCAGTGATAATGAACGGATGGGAATGAGGTAATAAGCGACGGGAATGACGAGCGCTGCCAAATGAGCAAGTTTCCTGCCTAATTCCGGCCCTAAAACTCCACACCCCCTGAAATATGCTGCGGGGTTCCGAGGTCCCGAGCATCCGGAGCAGCACCGGTGGCAAAGGCATAATCGATGTGGAAACTTTTGAATTTAATGCCAATGCCGATACTTAAATTATTGCGATAGAAGCCTAATCGAGCAAAGAGAAGGTCTCGGAAGGAGTATTCCGTGCCGAAGTTGGTCAGCAAGTTTTTTTCTTCTAATGACATTTCGGTTTCCATTGCCAGTCGTAATCGGTTAGCACCGAAGGTGAAGTTCTTAGCGAAACCAATAGCTATACGCGGTGTTATTAGTTCACGGGTGCCGGTGTCCCAAAAGAGCGGGGAGGTACTGAGATTGCGGATGCGCCAGCCGATATTAAAATCGTGCAGCGGAGAGATGTTAATCCCCAAATCAATTCCCATTCCGAAGCAGGTCGCGGTGCCGCCTAAATCCTGATAGATAATTTTGGTATTACCGCCGAGGGTGAATACCGGTGATACCATACGCGCGTAGTTAAAATAGCCAATCAGTTGAGTTGCGCTGACTGTTTTGTAAACAAAAGGACGGTTGTTTTCACTAGGGGGACTGTCCGGCTTAGGCAGGGTGGTAAGTTTTATGTCCGGGATACCGTTGTGAAGGAGTGCGATACCGAAGGCTTGCCGGCGATCCGGGAACACGGTTCCTAAAAAGTTGTGCTTTATCAGTCCCGAGAAATCCTCGGCATGCATCAGCAGTGCTGACCGGCGTAGAAGATGCGCGGTAAAAGCCGGGTTGTAGTAAATGGCACTTGGATCATTGGCGGCAGCAACAACTGCTCCCCCCATTCCCAGCGCTCGGGCTGATGTACCCAGCTCTTCAAAATCACCAGCGTATTTGGTTGCCTGGGCGCTAAAATAAAGTAGCAACACCAAAGCCAGAGGTGTTTTTAAGTACATAAACCTCCTGCTATTTCTATCCCGGTAAACGGGAGACTTGGGCAATGATCTCTTTTTTTAGCGTATATCGCGGTTGTGAGTAGGTCGGGCGGATGGTAATGCAGATTGAGTATGTACCGGCGGGTACGATCGTTCCCTTGTTATCCCTGCCATCCCAGACGATCAATACTTCGCCGGGACCTTGTTGGTGAGCAGGTGTCAAAGTGCGGATGATGTTACCTGATGAATTGGTGATATCAACAACGATTTCGGCGCGCTGGGTTAGATAAAGGGCGATAGTTGTGCCCGGTTTAGTGGAGTCAAACTGTTCCGGGAAGCAACCGATCAACCAGCCGTCAAGGGCAATCAGGTAATATTGACCCCCATCTACTTCGCTGACAAACAGTTGCCCGAACTTTCTTCCAATAGCAATACCGCGCGGTGAGTTGAACCCTGGCTGGTTACCCGGAGCGTTGGGTGCTTTGCCGAAGGAGATGATATATCTTAACCGTGCATCAAAGATGTGGATTGTCGAATTGACCCGGTCGGTAACATAAAGGTTGCCGTATCGGTCAAATGCGCAATAGGAGAATCCAGCGGTGTCAAGTCCGATACGTCGACAGTCGATGGTGCGAACTATTTCGCCGGTGGAGCTAAGTTGGTTGATACGGGTTCCAAACTGGTCAATTACAACTAAAAGGTCGAGCCCTAAATCATTTGCCGGGGCGAGGCGGTCAAGAATCGCGATACTAGTAGGATGTCGGAGTCCAGGATAATATGCGGTTAAACGGGTGTTATCCGGATTGTAAACGATAATCCCGTCGTTTCCGGTATCGGTTACATAAATCCTTCCTTGGGAATCCATACAGACACCATAAGGCAAATTGAGTTGGGAATCGACTACGGTTACCCATTGGAGTGTGCCTTGAGCATAACGGAGCCGGACAATACGGTTGTTATATGTGTCCGCTACATATACATCGCCGTTTTCATTGCAGGTAATGCCGTGAGGACGATTAAACTTACCAACACCAGTGCCTGTTGATCCGTAGATGCCCGGTTTGATCAGTTTGACATTGTAGACAATCTGACCCGTTCCGGAATTCACAGCAAAAATGGTTAATAGGGCATTGTTACGCCAAGTTGTGGTATCCTCTTCCTCTTTCATTTTGGCGCAGCAGAGTCCCTCAGGTTCGTCAATACGGAAATCACTGCCAAGATACATATTGAGATAAAAACTGCTGATGCGGGTAAATCCGAAGGTATGAAAAAATGGGGGTGGTACCAGCGTGGTTGGTAATTCGGCAATGATTAAGAGTAATGAAATAACCGACACTATTATGATGATATTGGCAAAAGGAGAAAAGTCAAGGAGCAGGTAGTTCGCTCGGGAAATAGCGTAGAGAGACTTGTGAAATTGTCAAAGATAATGAGTAGTTCGATAATTTTTTATCGTCTTTTTTGCTAAATTATTAAAAAAATGTTATTAGGATATTTACGGTTTTAAGAACCTGCCCCCGGGCAGTATTGGGGACGGTAGTAAGTAGTGTTTTTATTGGGGTGGTGGGGTGGGTTCTGTTTTCGGTGGGGTTTAGCGTTTTAATTTGGGTAGACTTTGGGACCGGTGGGGGGATTTTGTCTTGGGTGTTGGTTTGAGTGTTTAGTAGGGCTGAAGTGATGATGCTGTTTCGGGCTTGGTTGGTGATATGGGTAATGGTTGTTTGATGGGTAGTGTAGATGATTTTAGGAATTGTAATGTTGGTGGTGGTAAAAATCGAATAATGCTCCGAGGTCGACGATGAAGAGGTAAGGAAATCAGAATCGTATAAGTGGCTAAAAATTACACATCGTAAATTGACTCAGGATAGTATTTGACTATACTTCTTGCAATTTTATAGTTTCACGATGATTAAACCGGGTGATTTTGTTCTGCTTTACCATTCGGATAAGATGAAGTTTCTTATTATGGTGCAGGAGCAGGGTTTTTTTTCTACGCACCGGGGAAATATTGATTTTAACCTGATCAAGGGTAAGGAGTGGGGAGATTGGGTTGAGACCCATTACGGCACACGGTTTTACCTGTTGAAGCCCACAATTGCTGATCTGGCGTTGAAGGTTAAGCGGACTACGACGATCGTTTATCCTAAAGATACAGGTTATCTTCTTTTGCAGACATTGGTTTTCCCTGGAGCAAGGGTTATTGAGGTTGGATCAGGCTCCGGTGCATTAACCGCGATTCTCGCCAATTTTGTTCGTCCGGATGGCAGAGTGTATTCCTACGAAAAAAGGCCTGAGTTTAGTGCTAACGCTCAGGAGAATGTACGTCGATACGGTTTGGCACAGTTTTGTGAATTTTTTGTTTCTGACCCCGGAGAGCAGGGTTTTATTCAGAGCGAGGTGGATGCGGTGATTCTGGATGTGCCTGAACCATGGGTTTTGGTTCCAGCAGTAAGGCAGGCTTTGAAAGGAGGGCATCCACTTGCTGCGCTTATTCCGACTTTTGAGCAGTTGCGCCGGTTGGTCTCTGTTTTGGGAGGAGCGGGTTTTGTTCGGATTCGGGCAAAGGAGATCTTGGAACGGGGGTATTTTTTGCGTGAAACGGGTATAAGGCCGGTTGACCGAATGGTCGCCCATACGGTTTATCTTGTTTTTGCCTATAAGGCAAAGTCCGATGGGGAAAAGTTAGGGGGTATTAGCGGTGATAGACTACAGGGGAGTGGACTCGGTTAAAATAGGTTGGCTGCTGATGGCACTTGTTTTAGTTTTGGGTGGGTGTCCCAATGGTTCGGTTAAGGAGGAGGCGGTTCACAGGGGGGCGAGAGATGTAAGATGTGTTTCATTGGTGCCGAGTATCACCGAGATCATTTATGCCCTGAATGCTCAGGCGTTGCTTTTGGGGACGACAAATCAGTGCGATTACCCGGCAGAGGCAAAGATGGTTTATAAGGTCGGCGATTTTCAGACACCGGATCTGGAAAGGATTGTGGCACTTAAGCCTACGGTTGTCTTTGCTACCGTGCCGATGCACGCCCGTTTAATCGAAAAGCTAAAGGAGATGAAAATCAGGGTTTATATTTCAGAGCCAGTGGATATTGCTTCAGTTTTCACAGAGATCGAATCGGTCGGAGCGATTTTAAAAAGGGAGGAGCGGACTCGTCATTTGGTTGACAGCCTTCGCCAGTGGTTGTCGATGTTGCCGGTTTTTGCCGATACCCCAAGGGTTTATATTGAGATCTCTGCTATCCCGTTGATGAGTGTGGGGTCTGGGGTCTTTATAAATGATTTAATTCGGCAGGCGGGGGGGGTAAATATATTTGAAGATGTTAAACAGCCGTACCCGATTGTTGAATCCGAGGCGGTGGTGAAGAGAAATCCGGCGGTGATATTGATCCTTCACCCTGGGGCGAGTGCTCAGGATGTGCGAGAGCGGGTTGGATGGCAGGATGTTATTGCGGTCCAGAAGGGTAGGGTTTTTGACGGACTGGATGAGGATCTTTTTTCCCGTCCCGGGCCGAGAGTTGTCGAGGGGATATACCTTCTTGCTCGAATTTTGCATTCTCGTTAAATGAGGCAAAAGAGGGTCTGGTCCTGGTTGGGTATCGTTTTTGTGTTCCTTTCTGCCAGTGTTCTTGCAGTTTTTACCGGGCCGGGGGGATTTTCGTTGAACGAGGCTGGAGATCTATTGGTTTTTCGTGTGCTCAGGTTGGTTATCGGTATCTGTGCGGGTGGTGTTCTGGGGGTTGTGGGCGGTGCGTTACAGGGGTTGTTAAGCAATCCGCTGGTTGATCCCTGGACATTGGGGGTGGCAAGCGGTGCTGCTTTTGGGGCGACTTTAGCAATAGTATCGGGTATGGGGTCAAGTGTGGTTTTGCCTATTGCCGGTTTTATCGGTGCTTTATTAGCGATCGGGTTAGTTTATCTTTTCGCCCGTAACGGGGGGGTGTTGCCAGTGACAAGATTGGTTTTGGCTGGGGTGGTGGTAAGTTTTCTGTTCTCAAGTCTTGTTATGTTGGTTATTGTCTTGAGCCGTCGCACAATCGGCGAGGCGGTTTATCTGATGATGGGCAGTTTGGGTGTGGTTGTTACCAAAAGTTCAGTTAGAATGTTGGTGGGGTCTCTTTTTCTCGCGTTAGTTGGCTGTGGCTGGTTGATTTTTCATGCCCGGGAGCTGGATATAATTTCCTTTAATGAGGAGGTGGCTTTAAGTTTAGGTGTGGATACCCCGCGGTTGACCAGGACCGTTTTTTTGGTCGGATCGTTGGTGGTGGCGATGGTAGTTGTTTGGACTGGTGCGATAGGTTTTATCGGTTTAATCGTGCCCCATTTAGTGAGAATGATTTTCGGTCCGCGCCACAGTTTGGTTTTACCCGGTTCTTTTCTGCTGGGCGCCGGGTTATTAATTATGGCCGATGTGGCAGTACGGAACCTGACGCCGTCAGGGCTACCGTTGTCGGTCGTTACCGCGTTGATCGGTGTGCCGTTTTTTATTTATCTCCTGCGGACCAAGGTATGAGTGCGATAAGCATCAGAGAGCTGGTCTTTGGCTATCGGCAGCGGGTATTTTTTGAAAAAATTGATCTTGAGGTTGAGTCAGGGGAGTTTCTGGGTATCATCGGTCCTAATGGTTCTGGTAAATCGACTTTGCTGAGATTGGTTGGGGGGATTCTGCGGGTTTGGAAAGGCGAAGTGAGGTTGTTGATGAGGCCGATCCATCAGCTTACACGGCGTGAGGTGGCAAGGATAGTTGCCTTTGTGCCTCAGGAAAGTTCGTTTGCATTTGAGTGGAAGGTAAGTGATGTTGTTCTGATGGGTAGAAATCCATTTTTGAAGGTCTGGGAACAGCCGAGCGTAAATGACTGGAGGATAGTCGAGGCGGCAATGATTCAAACTGGAGTATATGAGTTGAGAGATGAAAGCATCAACGAGGTTTCGGCAGGAGAGAGGCAGCGGGTGATCTTGGCACGGGCTTTAGTTCAGCAGCCGGAGATATTACTGCTGGATGAGGCGACCTCACATCTTGATATGTTTCATCGGGTAGAGATTTTGCAAATTCTTTCCTGTTTGAGAGCGCAGGGCAAGACAATTCTGTTCGTATCCCATGATCTGAATGAGGCGGCGGTTTCGTGCTCTCGGATTTTGCTTTTATCGCAAGGTCGGATTGTTGCCTGTGATACGCCGGCGAAGGTGATAACCGCAGAGCTAATTGAGCGATGTTACGGCATCGCTCCAGTGATGACAACTCATCCCCTTAACAGATTGCCTCAAGTTCTTTTTCCGGCGTTTTAGTTATTTAACGCTGTCCGTAGGCAGATGGCGGAAAAGTCGGCGGGCAAATTCTGCCGCGTAATCAGGGTTATGCCATAACTTTAATTCTTTCTCCAAGCTGTCAGCACGCGCCTTGAGACGACTGATCTGCGACCGGTATTGACGAATACGATAAATCTTTGACAAAATACTGATCAAGCCGTTAGGTCCGGGAAGAAAGAACAGAGCAAGCGAGAAGAGGAGTAATATGAAGGTCAAGGGGATTTTTTTCTGGTGAAACAGGTGATGGTTGTTCATCTTAACAAGGTTGTTAATCCAGCAAAAACCAGTCGGTCTTCCTCTTCGATCCGGATAAGTCGGTTGTATTTTGCGGTTCGTTCACCGCGGCAAGGCGCACCGGTTTTAATCTGTCCGCAGTTAGTAGCGACCGCAAGATCCGCGATGAAGTGGTCGTCAGTTTCTCCTGACCGGTGGGAGACGATCGCCCGATAGCCATTTTCTATTCCCACTTTCACACAGTCAATCGTTTCACTAACAGTGCCGATCTGGGTGGGTTTGACTAGTACCGCGTTGGCGGCACCCTGCTGGATTCCTTTTTTCAGTCGTTCAATGTTGGTGACAAAGATATCATCTCCGATTAGCTGGACCTGGTTACCCAGTTTTGCGGTAAGTTTGTGCCAGCCATCCCAGTCTTCTTCGGCGAGCCCGTCTTCAATGGAAATGATGGGGTATTTCTTAACCCATGATATGTAAAGGTCAATTAGTTCGTCGGCGGTAACGATCCTTTTTTCAGGGTTGGTGAAAACATAGGCATTGTCACAGTAAAGACTGCTGGCGGCAACATCAATTGCTAGGTAAATCTCTTCCCCAGGATGATAGCCCGCCTGGTCAATCGCCCGCATGATTGTTTGCAAGGGTTCTTCATTGCTGGCAAAGTCTGGCGCCATTCCGCCTTCATCGCCAACGGTAGTTGGTTTGTGTTCACTTTCCAGAATTTTTTTGAGGGCGTAGTAGATTTCTGCCGCTGCCCGAATGGCTTCATAAAAACTGGAGAAGCCGGCAGGAATAATCATATACTCTTGAATGTCCAGATTATTAGGGGCATGAACACCGCCGTTGATGATATTGAGAAACGGGGTGGGTATTAACCTGGTTCCCGCGCCACCAAGGAGACGATAGATGGGCAGTCCGGCACATACCGCGGCCGCACGGCAAACAGCGAGAGAGACACCAAGAATTGCATTTGCGCCGAGCCGGGATTTGTTATTTGTGCCGTCAAGTTCTATCAGTGTTCGGTCAATACGGAATTGATCAGTGGCGTCCATTCCGATGAGTCGGGGGGCGATGATTTCATGGATGTTGGCGATTGCTTTTAATACGCCTTTGCCAAAGAAGCGGTTGGGATCCTTGTCGCGTAACTCTAGAGCTTCAAAAGAGCCCACTGACGCTCCGGAGGGTACCGATGCCCGGCCCATAATACCATTTGTAAGATAGCAATCTACTTCCAGTGTGGGATTGCCGCGAGAGTCAAGAATCTCCCGGGCAACAAGACGTGCGATTACCGGTCTCATACCTCACTCCTTGATAAACTGCTGGTATTCGCTACGACGATCGGCGTAGAGTGGAAATGCCTCGACCAGTTCTTTTACTGCCATTTTGATTTTTGCCAGTTTGGTTTCGTCGTTTCCGGCGGCGATCGTTTGGTCAATAAGTTCTGCGATCTTTACCATTTCCTGTTCCTTCATACCGCGGCTGGTGAGCGCTGGTGTTCCCAGTCTTATGCCGGAGGCAATGAAAGGTTTTTCTGGATCGAAGGGAATGGTGTTGCGGTTGACCGTAATATTTACCTTTCCTAAAAGCCGTTCCGCATCCCGGCCGGTGATATTTTTCGGTCGCAGGTCAACGAGCATCAGATGGTTGTCAGTGCCTCCGGAACAAAGTCGGAATCCGTGACTGGCAAGGGTTTCAGCAAGGACACGGGCATTGTTTACTGTTTGGCGCTGATATTCTTTGAATTGGGGGGTGAGCGCCTCTTTGAATGCTACCGCTTTGGCAGCGATGCAATGTTCTAAAGGTCCTCCTTGAGTTCCAGGAAAGACAACTTTATCCAGTTCTTCGGCATATTTTGCTTTGCACATTATTATCGCTCCGCGCGGACCACGCAGTGTTTTGTGCGTGGTGGTAGTAACGACATCAGCGTAGGGAACAGGGGAAGGATGTAATCCCGCGGCAACCAGTCCAGCGATGTGAGCGATATCAGCAAGTTGCGCAGCGCCGACCTCATCACAAATTTCTTGAAATTTATCGAAGTGAATTGTGCGGGGATATGCTGATGCCCCGGATACGATGACCCGGGGTTTATATTCCTGGGCTAATTTTCTTATTGCATTATAATCCAGCATTTCGGTTTCGGGGTCAACGGTGTAGTGGATAACCTTGAAATACCGTCCGGAGAAGTTTATCGGATGGCCATGAGAAAGATGCCCGCCGTGAGTCAGTGAGAGTCCTATAATTGTATCGCCGGGTTGGGCAAGAGTAAGGTAAGCGGCAATATTTGCCTGGGTGCCGGAGTGCGGTTGGGTATTGGCGTGGTCGCAACCGAAAAGTTCTTTCACACGCTGGATTGCCAGCTCCTCGGCGATATCAACATAGCGGCATCCGCCATAATACCGCTTTTTGGGGTAACCTTCGGCATATTTATTAGTAAGCACCGAACCGAGGGCAGCCAATACCGCTTCGGAACAGAAGTTTTCTGAGGCGATCAGTTCTAAATTGGAATGTTGACGATTGGTTTCCTTAACTATTGCATCAAAAATTTCTGGGTCGGTTTCAAAGAGAGCCTTTGGAGTCATTACTCTTCTCCTTTCTATTATTGGGTAAACTTAACGACAGCGTTTGAAAAGTCAAGATTTGTTACAGTTGCTTATTCAACAGGTTTTGTTAACATTGACTATGGTTGAGGAGTTAATTCGGGTTATCAGGACGCTACGGCGCAGTTGTCCTTGGGATAAGCAGCAGACAGTGGATTCAATCCGACCACTGCTGCTGAATGAGGTTTATGAACTTGATGAAGCACTGCGCAAGAATAATCCTGTGGCGATCGTTGAGGAGTTAGGAGATTATTTATTTATGGGTTTTTTTCTTGCTCAAATTTTAAGAGAGGAGCGAGCAATAGAACTTAAGTCAATCCTCAATAGGGTTGTGAAGAAGTTGAAGTACCGACACCCCCATGTGTACGGCAAAATCAAAGTGAAGGATGTCGACGAAGTGCTGAATAACTGGGAAAAGTTAAAAAGAGTGTTTTTCCCTAAATCCATCGTTGCTGGAATACCGTTAGCACTGCCTGCGTTACAGCAGGCGCAGTTGATTCAGGAGCGATGTCGAAGAGTTGGTTTTGATTGGTCATCAGCGATAGCGGTGCTGAGCAAGGTTGAAGAGGAGCTAACAGAATTGAAACGAGAGATGACGAAATACCGCGAGGGCAGGGAGAAAACCAATAAGCGGGTTAAAGAGGAGTTGGGTGATCTGTTATTTGCGATAGTCAATTTGTCTCGGCACCTTGAGGTTAATGCGGAAGGCGCGCTGAAGGATGCAATAGTTAAATTCAAAAAGAGATTCGTACGAATCGAAAGGGAATTTGCCCGGCAAGGACGGGAATTGAGTTCCGTTGGGTTGGATGAGATGGAAAAGGTTTGGGAGAAGACGAAAAATAAGCGAACTTTTTAAGCACCGAGTTAATCTTGACCCATTTAAATAAAGGGTTATAATCCATAAAGTTTGAAAAGGAGTATCGGCAGTATGAATAATAAAGAGGTGGCTAATCTAATTGCGCAGATCGCGAGAATCAGAAATGTTGATATAGCTTATGTCTGCGAAACACTTCGCACTAGTATCATCGCGGGACTTAAGCGTCGTTTCGGAATGAATACTGAATCCGAGGTCAGCATTTCGCCAGAGACGGGGGAGATACGGATTTTTTTGGTAAAGCAGGTTGTTAAGCAAGTTCACAATCCAGGTTGGGAGATATCAGTCGAGGAGGCAAAGCAGGTCAAGCCAGATATTCAGCTCGGTGAGTCGGTGCGCGTTGAACTGCCTTTAGATGAGATTGGTAGAATAGCCATCCGTAAGGCATCGGATGAGTTGATGCTGAAACTCCGTGAAGCGGAGCGTGACCGACTGTATGAGGAATATAACCGGAAAAAGGGAGAGATTGTTACTGGCACAATTCAGCGCATAGGCCGCGATGAAATCATCGTTAACTTAGGTTTGGTCGAAGCGGTGCTCCGTAATTGGGAGCAATTAAAAACCGATCATTACCGTCAAGGGATGCCGATAAAGGCTTATGTTGACCGGGTTGAAAAAACACCAATCGGACCTCGGGTTTATCTTTCCAGAACCCACCCGGAATTTCTTCGCAAACTGCTTGTCCGGGAGGTGGCGGAAATCAAAGAGGGAGTGGTGGAGATAAAGGCGATTGCGCGTGCTCCAGGATTTCGTTCTAAGGTGGCGGTGGCTTCTTTAGACGACAAGGTTGATCCGGTTGGAGCCTGTGTTGGCTATCGAAAGTCGCGAATTGAGAATGTTATCAAGGAGTTATCGGGCGAGAAAATCGATATCGTGCAGTGGAGTCGGGATCTACAGGTTTTCCTCGCCCGGGCGTTGGGTCCGGCAAAGGTGTCCGAGATATTGCGGGAAAATGATACTTATGTGGTAGTGGTACCGGACAGTGATTTCTCAATTGCTATCGGCAAGAAGGGGCAGAATGTCTTGTTAGCCAGTCGCCTCACCGGCACCACAAAGATTGAGGTGCTAAAAGAAAGTGACTATCGCAACCGGGTAATTATGAATAAGGCAGCAAAGGTTCCGGTGGAAAATCTCGGATTGGAGATCGCACTCGGAGAGCAGTTACGCGCAGCCGGATTCAAGAGCGCCTTTGATGTTTTGAACGCCTCGGTTCAGGACTTGGCGCGGATTACTGAACTGGAGCCGGAAAGTATCGAGCAATTAAAACAACAAATCCGCGAGCGGGTATGGGCAAGCTAAAGGTATTCGAGGCGGCAAAACAGTTAAACCTATCAAGCGAGGCGTTGTTGGCGATTCTGAGGGATTTGAATTTTCCGCCGCGCGGTTACACCTCCTATATTACTGAGGAGGAATTTGAAGCTGCCCGCCAGCGGTTGAAAAAAGAGAAGCATCAATTTAAAGAATCGATCAAACGGCGGCGGCAATTAGGAGGAACAGCAGCCGCGCCGACCCCAATTGATGAACGACAAATTACGGAGAATCTCAAAAAGACTTTGACAAAGATTGAGGGGCGAGATAAGAAAAAAAGGCGTTCTACCCGAGAAGAGGCGGAGAGGGTTTGCCAACTCAGTAAACCGGCGGCGATAAAGATTACTTCTTATATGACCGTTGCAGAACTTGCCCATGCTTTAAATCTTTCTGTCGCCGATATCATTAAAAAATGTTTAGAATTAGGTTTGCGAGCAACGGTAAATCACCGGCTTGATCTCGATACGATTATGCTCATTGCCGACGAATTTAACATCCAGGTTTGCGAGGAGGAAGAGATAAAAATACCGGTGAATCGCTGTGAAATAAAACCTCGTCCACCAGTGGTTGTCGTTATGGGTCATGTTGACCACGGTAAAACCGCCCTCTTGGACTATATCCGTAAGACCAAGGTAGTGGAAAAGGAGTTTGGCCGGATCACCCAGCATATAGGTGCTTATGTGGCGTACTATGGAGACAAGCCGATAGTTTTTCTTGATACGCCGGGGCATGAGGCGTTTACGGCAATGCGCGCCCGAGGCGCTCAGGTTACCGATATAGCGGTATTAGTGGTAGCAGCGGATGAGGGAGTAATGCCGCAAACCATTGAGGCTTTAGACCATGCCCGCGCTGCGGGTGTACCGATCATTGTAGCGATAACAAAGGCTGATTTGCTCACCGCGAATCCGGAAAGAGTTAAAAGTCAACTTGCCAATTATAATGTTAGAGTTGAGGAGTATGGTGGACATACTGTTTGTATAGAGACATCAGCGGTAACCGGACAGGGTATTGAGGAGTTGCTAGATGCAATTTCGGTGGTGGCGTTGGAATTAGATTTAAAATCCGCTTATGATGGACCGGCACAGGGGGTGATAATTGAAGCTCGGGTTGACCGTGGTCGTGGTAATATCGCAACGGTGTTAATTCAGGAAGGGACATTGAGACGGGGAAGTCCATTTGTTGCCGGGGAGCATCATGGGCGAGTTAGGGATATGCTTAACGATAATTTTATTGCCGTTCCCGAAGCCACGCCATCAATGCCGGTTCAAGTTCTGGGTTTTGCCGGCTTGCCTGAAGCAGGAGATAGGTTTGAGGTTGTGGCTGACGAACGCACGGCACGGGAAATTGCCCAGCGGCGCATGTTAGCAAAGCGGGACCGGATGCTTTCTGCCAGTAAAGCCAAGGTAACCTTGGAAGCCCTTCAGGAACAGATTGCTAAGGGCCAGGTTAAGGAATTGCGCATCGTGCTTAAGACCGATGTTTCCGGGTCAGCCGAGGCGTTACGCGAGGCATTAGAAGGACTTTCGTTAGATGAGGTCAAGGTGAAGGTTATCCATTGCGGGGTAGGACCCATAACTCAGAACGATGTTTTGCTGGCGCAGGCGTCGTCGGCAATAATTGTTGGTTTTCATGTGCGGCCCCATATCCACGCCCGACAGTTAGCTGAACGGGTAGGTGTGGAGATTCGTACCTACAAGGTCATTTATGCCGCGATCGATGATGTTCGTGCCGCAATGCTGGGTTTACTCGAACCGGAAAAGCAGGAGGTAACGATTGGTCGGGCGGTGGTGAGACAGGTATTCAGTATCCCGAAGCAAGGGCTGATTGCCGGTTCATTTGTTAGTGAGGGAAAGGTTGTGCGCGGGACATTGGTGAGGGTAATCAGGGATAATCAGGAGGTCTTGTATAGTGAAGTAGTTTCCCTGCGTCGGTTCAAAGAGGATGTTAAAGAGGTTACTGCTGGTTATGAGTGTGGTATTGGTATCAAGGATATTACTGACCTGCAGGCTGGCGATACATTAGAATTCTATCAGATTGAGGAGGTTGTAAAATCCCCGGTTTAATGAATTGTGAGTATTGGTTTACTACTCATTGACTGTTTCTTTAGTGGAAGTTTATCATTGAAGGATAAACGACGGATAATTTTGAGCCTTTCCCAACGGTTGCGTCGTTCCTTTAACATTGCCTTTTGTGAGGTTGATTACCAGAACCAGTGGCAGCGGTCAAAGTTGGCGATTGTGCTGGTTAATACCGACTGGCGGATGCTCCAGCAAAGCACCAATAAGATTATAGCGCTGATCGAAAACGATAGCCGGGTTGATGTGCTTTCGACCGAGATTGAGCGGATTCGTTAGGATAAAATTATCAGAGTAAGGATGCCGATTAGCCAGCAGTAAATACCAAATAGATAAAAATTACGAGTGACAATTAAACGCCGGAGGGCGACAAGCATCAAAAACCCGGTTACCCCGGCAACGACAATGCCGCCGACTACTGCGAATAAACTTAGTTGAGAGAAATCGATCTTGAGCAATTCGAACGCCGCTGCGCCTAAGGTAATAGGCAATGCCAAAAGAAAGGAAAATTCGAAAGCTTGGGTTCGATTTATTCCCAAAAGTAGTGCTAGGCTGATAGTGGTGCCGGAACGGGATATAGCTGGTAGAATTGCGGTTGCCTGTATTAGTCCGATAAGTAGCGTACGGAAGAGATTTAGGCGTTTTCTATCGGGTGTGGTGAACCGAGTGAGAAAAAGCAGGATACCGTTTAAAAAGAAGAAAATGCCTATGAGGCGATGGGCAGAAAAAAGTTCTGTCACCGGTTTTTCCAGTAATGTGCCGGCGATTACCGCTGGTAAAGAGCCAATAATTATGAACAGCACCAATTGACGATTGTCCTTTCGGATTACCGGGTCAGGATGCACCATTCCAGTCAGGATATTTTTTACCCGGTTGAACATAAATAACAGGATCGCCAAAGCGGTGCCCAGATGCAGAGCTGCGGTTAAGTTCAGACGGACGGCTTCCGGGATTTTATAGAAGATGAGTAGGAGTGCCAGATGGCCATCGCTGGAGATGGGGAAAATTTCTGTTATTCCCTGCACCAGTCCGAGTAATATTCCCTGAAGCCAGGTCATTTAAAAACCGGTTTGAACGGTAAAATGGATTTTACCTTGTAACCAAGATCCGGCGAACGGAAAGGCGATGTCGATACCCAGTAACCCCAATTTTGTAGACCATCTGCCGCCCAGCCCGTAGCCGGATAAAAAGATCGGTTTACGGTCGCGGTCAATGAAAAATCCCAAGTCATAAAATAGATGAATTCGACTGTTGTTCGAGAAGTAATAACGGGGTTCACAGATCCACCATACCAATTGCCGCGTTCGATAGGAGTTTTCCCGATAGCCGCGAACGTTGTTGATTCCTCCCACTGGATACAATTCCGGTTCAGTTAGTGGTAAGGCGGAATAGACTGTACCGAATCCGATGTTATGATACCAGGAAATGGAACTCGTCAGCGGAAAGACCGGGGTAAGTTTTGCTTCGAGGGCACCGATTAGTTTGCCATTGGCGGTGTCAACCGACTGATTACCGGCTTTGCTGGTGATATTAAAGAAGATACCCTTTTTAGGATGGAGATTGTCGTCCCAGTTGTCAAACGTAAAACCGGTTCCTGCCCAGATGGTGGTTTTGGTCAATCTGCCAGCGATGATACGTTCAAGACCCGAACTCATACTGAACTGACCCCATTCATACTTTACTGTGCCCGTAACCAAGAAACTGGAAAGGGCATAAAGCGTGTCGCAAACCGTATGACTGATTTCCCCGGTCAGGCTCAATGGCAGGTTGAACAACCAGGGTTCGGTGTACTGGAGTTGATATTGCGTTTCTTGATAAGCGGAATACCAACCAGCGCGGAAGATTCTGCCTGAGTTGAAAAGGTTGAGAATTGATAACCGTGTCCAGCCGGTCAGATGCGGTCTTCCCGGGGCATAGCCAACAATGACGAAGATTTCGTTGGTCCTTTGGTTTGTGATCCAGAATCTGATTCCGTATGATGAATCTTGGAAAACGATATCAGTGCTGTCAACACTGATCCAGCCGGTGTTTTTCAACTGGCGCTGCCATTGGTTGATTTTCGTGATGTTATAATCGATGGGTTTTTTGAAGCCGGCGTAGCGCTGAAGTAACAGTTCTGGGACTTTTCCCCCTAAAAATTTTAAGAAGCTGATTTTTACTTTTGGCCCCTCAGTAATCTTAATAATTGGTGTTAATTTGTCAGCAGTCTCTGCGACACCAAGGAGTTGGACATCGACAAAAGGAAAACCGTGCCGTTGATATAAGTTAGTTAACCGTCGCTGTGCTCTTGCCATCTCGGCAGTGGAAAAGGTTTGTTTCCGCTGGTAAATGGCAGTTGATAACTGTTCTTGGCCGAAAAATTCGTTGCCCCGAAATTGCCAGTTACTGATCAGTCGTTTGTGACCAGTGTTGACCAGATAGGTAACGGTAATACCGGTTGAGTCGACAACGGTATCAATTGCTACGGATGCGGCAATATACCCCTGTTCGGCGAGGTAATAGATGATTTTGTCCGCTACCTGTTTTAGTGACTCATAGTCAACGGTATCGCCCAATGAATAATAGAATGTTCTGGGTGGGTGCCAGCCGATGATTTTTATTCGCTTTAACCGCCAGTTTGGTGATATGTTGACCGGAGTTGTGACGATCGGATTTGCCGTCAAGGCGAATACCAATATATTCAGTTTAACTGAGAAAGAGATACTGACGCCAAGCCTCCGGAATTTCACCAATGCTGTTTACCGCAAATGTTACATAATGGGGTGCCTTGGGTTTGTGACGCAAGGTCATCTTTGCTTCAGTTGGTGTCCGGTTTCCCTTCTTGGCATTGCATTCCGGACAGGCGCACACCAGATTTTCCCAGGAGTCAGTACCACCGAGTGCTTTGGGTATTACATGATCAGTGGTCATAACCGGTTTGCGAATACCGCAGTACTGACAGATGTTGTTATCGCGGCGGAGGATATTCCGTTTGGTTAGGGGTACCTCCCTTCGGCGGACGCGGACATAGTAATTCAGCCGCAAAACAGTCGGTACGGAGATATTCAGGTTTACCGTGCGGATAACCAGTTCGGACCTTTCCAATGGCTCGGCTTTTCGACTTATCACTAAGACTAATGCCCGTTTGAGACGGCATAGAGAGAGGGGTTCGTAGTTTTGATTTAGCAGTAGAACCGGTCGATTGAGCATCGGTTTTGTTTAGCGAATGTGCAATTCATCTCGAATTGCGTTAAGGTTTTTCTCGATATACCCTAGTTGTGCCCGGACATAACTTACCATTGTTGGGTCATTGATTGCCCGCTGGTAAAAGCTCTTCGCTTCTTCGTAGAGCGTGCGTGCGGCGATCAATTTTGCGGTCGGTGTCTTGGTAATGTTGGTGCCACGGTTGGCATCAGCCTGCTTACGCCGGTTGTCGCCGAGGTCAACATATGCTTGGAGTAAATTGGGGTCAAGGGCGAGCGCTTTGCGCAAGTTAGCATCAGATGCGGTATAATTGTCCTGCTCACTTAACGCTTCCCCTTTGTAGAGATAAGCAATTGCCAATGTTGAATCGCGGGCGATGACCTCGTCAAAACAGACGATTGCCTGTTTGAATTGCCCTTGACGAGCCAGGATCAACCCTTGGCGTAACTTAGCCATTAGATTGGTCGGGTCATAGCGGAAAAGCGTATCTAATTGTGCAAGGGCACTTTTATAATCTTTGAGTTCGATCAGGGCATCAGCAAGTTTGGTTCTTAATATCAGAACATCAGGAAAACGGTCAACCAACGGTTTCAACACATTTGCCGCTTCACGGTAGCGGCCGACCTTATAGAGAAATTCTCCCCAAAGACGCAGAATTGCCGGGTCGTCGGGAAATCGCTGCAGGGCAATGTTAAACACCGAGTCGGCTTTAGCCATCAGTCCTTTGCGCACAAAGATTTCTGCCAAGCCGTTATACAAATCCGCTAAAGTTGAATCCTGAGCGAGTCCTTCTTGATAGGCAGTCAGTGCCTCATCATCCCTGCCCATTTCCAGGTACAAATCACCCAGCGCTTCGTATGCTTTTGCCTTTTTGGGGTTGATTTTGATCGCCTTCCGGTAGTAGGTCTCGGCATTACCCGCATCGCGTCTTTTTCGATAAACATTCCCGATGCCGATGTAGGGTTCGTAAGCCAGCGAATCGTAGCGGAGGGATTTTTCAAAATTGCTCAGCGCGTCATCATAATTCCCCTGACTATAGTACTGAGCACCGATACTGTAATACATCAGCGAGGTGTCCTGTCTTGCCTTGGTCTGCTGGTCGTTGGAGGGATTTACCGTTTGGGTTGGTGCGCAACCGGTGAAAATGATGTTGGCAAAAGCGGTAATAAGCACCATGCCAACTATCAGGTAGCTAACTATTTTAATCATATTATAGGCTCCTTTATTGGGTATTATGTTTATCAATTGGAGCCGACGGGACTTGAACCCGTGACCTTTTGACTGCCAGTCAAACGCGCTCCCAACTGCGCCACGGCCCCATTTTATATTTAAGTATTACTAAACAACCAGTGATGTCAATATAATCAAGCGGGTTATAAAATTCTTACATTTGCAATCAGAGGTTTTCTATGAGGTACGTTAAAAGCTCTAAGAATAGATGAAATTAATGCGTTGTTTAGCTGAGAGCTGATTTCCTGTTAGTCTAACTTATTTAAAAGTGTGTGTTAGGCAATTTTCCTTGGTTTAGAAGTCTATCTCCCTGGGCAGTATTGGGGGCGGTGGTGAGTAGCGTTTTTGTTTTGGTAAGGGAGTGGGTTTTGTTCCGGGTGGGGTTTAGCGTTGTAAATTGGGTAGAAGTTGGAATTGGGGTGGGAGTTTTGTTTTAGGTGTTGGTTTGGGTGTTTATTAGGGATGTGGTGATGATGCTGTTTGGGAATTGGGGGGTGCTATGGGCAATGGCTGGTTGATGGGCAATCCCGATGGTTTTATTTGGTGTAGTGGTAGTGGTTTCGAACTTCAATGAGTTGGTAGTGGTAACGGGTTTATTTGGCTCGCAAACCGGCTTGACTTTTGAGGGATGGATAATTAAAATTATATATGAAGATTAAAATTTGTCTTTTCATTTTAATTATTGCTGTAACCGTGGGTTTGGGACAGCAGCGAGCAGATACTTTAACAGTTCCTTATGATCCGGCTTTAGACGAATGGGTGAGCATTGACGGGTATGTTGATGTTGAGGAGAACGAGTATCCAGGGAGTTTTCGGGATCCGGTTACTGGAATTACGGTTTATTGGGGATGTGATGACAGTCTGATCTATTTGGCATTAGAGGCGAAAGGTAAAGGCTGGTTGGCGATTGGTTTTGGTTCGCCTGTTATGAACGGCGCCAATATGTTGATCGGCTATTATACCGATGATTCTGCGGTGGTGGTTAATCATGTGGGAAAAGGGAAAATGCATGCGACGGTAAAAGGCACCGCCGAGCTACTGGTAGACTGGGATGTTGACTACGATGAAGAGACCAATACCACAACAATGGAGTTTATCTATCCGTTGAATTGGGAGGGTCTGACCGGGACAGCGATAACCGGCATTACACACGGCGGGACTTATGATCTGATTCTTGCCCGGAATGCCAAGAGTGTCTCATTCGCTGCCAAGCACGGACAGAAGTCGAGTTATCGTTTTCACCTGCTGGCACCAAGACCAGGAGTTGAGACAAAGGATCAAAGTACTCAGGAGCAGAAGGGTCAATAGGGGTCTTCGTCGGTATTCTCTTTATTTCTTTGATTAAGGGGGAGATAGATTTTTCGGATTTAAAGAACAAAAAGATCGAGTCGGATGTGGCGATCGTGGTTAACTTTGGTGGCTGGGGTAATGTGCCAATGCATTTAGCAGCTGACCTGAAGCCCACTGTTGATGGTATCCGGTATTATCTTGAGAGCCGTGGTTTGCGTACAATGGTACTAATATATCGTCGTGCACGTCCTGATGTTAGAGACCAAATCAGTTTTGAGTCCCAGGTGGCAGTAATTACTGAACTGTTGGGATTACATCAAACCCGGGCACGTCGCTTTGCGGCTGAGGTTGAGACGGTTGCGGCGGCAAATCTCCAAACTAAGTTTATACTGATTGGTCTTTCGAACGGGGGGGGATTTGTTGATAATACCATGGCATTGCTTTCCCCTAAGTTGAGAAAACAAATTGTCGGCGTAACCATTGGTGTGCCGTTTTGGCGCGGGGTGTGTGAAGATAGTAGCATTTTGCACATTGCTAATAATAGTGGTACGGACCCGCTTGCCAGCGGCGAAGTTGAGGAGTTATTGGCGTCGCTGATTACCGGATTTTTTAACTTGGTTTGGCAGCGGATTAAAGGGAAGGAATTAAGATTTCAAGAGGTGTGGCATATCCAGGGTCATAATTATGAATGGCAGTCTATCAAGCCGGTGGTGAGTGAGTTTCTTGACTGGCGATTATTTAATAATAACAGGAATTAAGCGGGGTTATAGTTGATTACGGGGTTTGTTGACTTTTGACAGTTAAAAATTCTTAGTTATCCTATAGGGAATTTTGGCAGTAATTAGTAGGAGGATGCTATGAATATGACGGCACTAATGAAAAGACATCTCGGGTTGTTTTTTCTGTTCGTTTTTTTGCTGGCAATAGTAGGCTGTCCGAAACCACTAGCCAAGCCAGAGACCCCTTGGGGTCCGGAACTGGCGCTGAAGGATGTTGTTTATACTTGTAGCACCACTGTTGCCGAACCAGCGGGCAGTGAGGTTGCTTTTCAGTTTGATTGGGGGGATGGTATCCGTTCCGAATGGTCGGACTGGGTTGGAGTAGGGGAGGTTTTTGCCGACACGCACACCTACACTCAGCCGGGCGATATAAAAATTACCGCGCGAGTTAAAAGCCGTAAGGGAAAGATTTCTAATTGGTCAGAGCCACTGGAGATATATGTTAGTCCAGGTGAGGGTACTGTCTGGTGGCGGTTTGGCTACTTTGATCCTGAGGATCCGGAGGATTCCGCAGATTTTTCCACTCATACTTTTGCTATCGGTCAGGATGGTAGGGTTTATATAGGGTCCAGTGATATCTGTGCTTTACTATGTCGAAACCAGCGTGGTGCGAGAGTTTGGGAGTTTGTGGATGTGGAGGAGGAGGAGTTCAGTTCGGCACCGGTGATCGGTGACGACGGTACAATCTATGTTGGTACTGAAGGGGGGCGATTTTATGCACTAACCAGTTCTGGAACAGTAAAGGCTTCAACCAGTTTCCGTTCGCCGGTAATCTGTCCCCCGGCATTAGGAATTGACGGCACGGTTTTCGTCCAGACCGAGGATGACACTCTTTTTGCCCTTGATCCGGTTAATCTGAACCGACGGTGGCACTTCTATCACCGCGGTGGTGGACAGTCGCCGGTTGTCGGATCTGACGGTACAGTTTATGTTTCTGAGGATGATACGTTGTTCGCATTGGACCCGAGTAACGGCTCGGTTAAGTGGCAATTTGGTATGCGTCAGTCGTTGACTGCACCGCCGGCAATCGATTCCCGGCGTAATTGCCTTTATTTAGTTGATGAGGATGGTTGGCTGGTTTCTGTGAACTTGGGAGTGGGTAATGAGAACTGGCGTGTCTTTATTGGTTCTGATGCTTCTGGTCCGGTTATCGGAGAGGGTGAGACAATTTATCTTACCGGTAGCGGGCGGTTGTGGGCAGTAACCCAGGAGGGAGCGATTGCTTGGGAATGGATACCCGCTGTGGCAGAAGAGCTGTCAATGCCGGCGGTTTCCAGTGGGGGGGTGATTTACTTTCTGGCGTTCTGCTCGGTCGTTTCTGGCGCGGCTGATTCGCTTTATGCGGTGAATATTAACGGCACAAAACGCTGGGCAGTGGGATTGGGCGTCGGTACGCCAGGAGAATTTAATTCCTGCCCGAAGATTGATAATGCTGGTTTGGTGTACATCGGCAGTGGCTATCGAGCGTGGTGTGTGGTCGGCAAGGGTGGACCGGCTAACTCATCTTGGCCAATGTATCAAGGTGATATGTGCAATTCAGGAAGGGTACGGTAGACAGAGGTGAGAGCGTGAGTGCACAGCAGGTTTCGGGTTCAAATCGGATATTTCAGCCAGTGCCCGCACAGCCGGATTATCGGGATATTCATTCCCGGGTGCTAAAGTTCTGGGAGGAGGGGCACTATTTTTACCGGTTGATGGAGAGGAATCGGGGGGGGCCTAAGTTTAGATTTCTTGATGGTCCGATAACCGCCAACGGTCCAATGGGGGTTCATCATGCCTGGGGTCGAACTTATAAGGACCTGTTTCAGCGTTATAAAGCGATGCTTGGTTTTGACCAGCGTTTTCAGAACGGTTTTGACTGTCAGGGTTTGTGGGTGGAGGTAGAGGTTGAGAAGGAGCTGGGATTTAAGTCTAAACGGGATATTGAGAAATTTGGTATCGACCGGTTTGTGGAGAAGTGTCAAGAGCGGGTAAGGAGGTTTTCTCATATTCAGACCCAGCAGTCAATTTTGATCGGGCAATGGATGGATTGGAAAAACTCATATTATACGATGTCGGAAGAAAATAATTACGCCATATGGTATTTTCTCAAGGAGTGTCACCGTCGGGGACTCATTTACGAGGGGACAGATGTTATGCCTTGGTGTGCCCGTTGCGGTACCGCGATTTCCGATATGGAGATTGCCACCGAGGGGTATCGCGAGTTAACGCATCCGGCAGTTTACGTGCGGTTTCCATTACTTGAGAGGGAAAATGAGAGTCTTCTGGTCTGGACGACAACGCCGTGGACACTGACCGCTAATACCGGTGCAGCGGTTCATCCGGAAATGGTGTATGTGCGGGTAAAAATGGGGGATGAGGTATATATCCTGGCGAAGAGTCTGTTGAGGGTAGTGGGAACAGATGTGGTGGTACTTAATGAGTTTATGGGTAAAGAGCTGGCAGGACTTAAATACCGTGGTCCGTTTGATGACCTGCCAGCACAAAATGGTGTTGAACACCGGGTAGTGTTCTGGAAAGGTGTTAGTGATTCTGAGGGAACCGGAATTGTCCATATTGCACCGGGATGTGGTAAGGAGGATTTTCTTCTGGGCATGGAGGCGGAGTTAGCGGTTATCGCACCGCTGTTGGAGGACGGTTCATTCAGAGATGGATTCGGCTGGCTTACAGGTCGGAGTGCGGGAGAGGTAGCGTATGAGATATTTGATTTTCTTAAGTCCAGAGGTCTGTTATTCAGGGTGGAGAATTATACCCATCGTTATCCGGTTTGCTGGCGTTGCGGGGAGGAGTTAGTTTTCCGGTTGGTTGAGGAGTGGTTTATCGCTATGGACCCTTTGCGCGAGGAGATTATGAATTCGGCACGGCAGGTTAGATGGATACCGGAGTTCGGGCTGGAGCGCGAACTGGACTGGCTCAGGAATATGGCTGATTGGTGCATCTCGAAAAAACGGTATTGGGGGCTGGCACTGCCGATCTTCAAATGTGAATGCGGCTGGTTTGATGTTATCGGTTCGAAGGCGGAGTTACAGCAGCGGGCGGTTGTGGGTTGGGATAAATTCCAAGAGCACACTCCGCACCGGCCATGGGTGGATGAGGTTAAAATCGCCTGTCAGAAGTGCCAGGCGTTAGTGCCGCGGATTAAGGATGTTGGTAACCCCTGGTTAGACGCTGGCATAGTCCCATTTTCCACTACCCATTATTTGGCAAATCGGCAGTGCTGGCAGGAGTGGTTTCCGTTTGATTTTATTACCGAATCATTTCCTGGACAGTTCCGTAACTGGTTCTATGCGATCCTGGCGATGAGTACCGTATTAGAGAAATGCGCACCGTTCAAGACGGTTTTGGGTTATGCGACGATGAAGGCAGAGGATGGGCGGGAGATGCATAAATCATGGGGCAATGCGATCGAGGTCGAGGAGGCGGTAGAGAGGATGGGTGCGGATGTGATGCGTTGGGTTTTTGCCCGGCACAATCCGGTCCAAAATCTTTTGTTCGGGTTCAAGGTCGGGCAAGAGGTAAACCGGAGATTGCTGACCCTATGGAATGTGTACGGATTTTTTGTGACTTATGCCAATATTGATAATATTAATCCGGTCGGTTTGCAGGTGACGAAAGGAGATTTGAATCTGCTGGATCGTTGGATTCTATCTAAACTGAACTCCCTTGTTGCATTAGCCCGGGAACGTCTGGATGATTACGACTGTATGAGTATGACGTTGGCGGTTGAGGGTTTTATTGACGATTTATCCAACTGGTATGTACGCCGGAACCGTCGCCGGTTTTGGAAATCGGCTGAGGATACGGATAAGGATAGTGCTTATTACACGCTTTATACCTGTCTGGTGACACTGATAAAACTTGTAGCGCCGATTATGCCCTTTCTCGCTGAGGAAATTTATCAGAATTTGGTACGCCGATGTGACCCGGAGGCACCGGAAAGTGTCCACCTGTGTTATTACCCTGAGCCGGAATTGGGTATGATCGACAAACAGTTGGAGCAGGAGATGCAGGCTGTACGTTCGCTGGTATCTTTGGGGCATGCTGCACGGGAGAAGGCCCAGATCAAAGTGCGTCAGCCGCTGAAACGAATGGTAATTGGTTTAAAGGCGGGGCAGGATGAAAGGAGGCTTTCGCCCTATCTGGAGATAGTTAAGGACGAACTTAACATTCGAGAGGTGGAGTTTCTTGCTGTTGGGGAGCCGATGCCTAACGGTCTGCTATTACAGGAAAGCACTGATTTTGTCATCGGATCTGATACAACGCTGACTCGGGAACTGGAGTTGGAGGGCATTGCCCGGGAACTGATCCGCAGAATTCAGAGTCTGCGTAAAAATGCGAGATTTGATGTTGTTGACCGGGTTATAATCGGTTTTCAATGTTCACCCAAACTGAAAGAAGCAGTAGCGATGTTTTCCGAGTATATAGCCCAGGAGACCCTAGCACATGATATCAGGTTTGGTTCATTGGGGAATAGTGAGATTCAGCAGGAATATGTGATCAATCACGACCCAGTTCGGGTTGAATTGAAAAGAGTGAGGTAATAATGGCGCAGAAAAAAGCAAAAAAAGCGGGTTCGCCGCTGAAAAAAAGGGATTTGTTACGGTTGGAAAAGGCGCTGTTGACAGAAAAACAGCGAATAATAAGGCAGAGCAGTTTTACCCGGGAGGTGATGGATTTGCCGGCATCGGCCGGTGATTTATCCAGCCACCGTACTCATATCGCCGATCAAGGTACAGAAAATTATCAGCGCGAGTTCGCCTCCCAACTTAAGTCAATAGAGACAGCATCTCTTCGGGAAATTGACGACGCTCTTAACCGGATTGCCAAAGGGACATACGGTTGGTGTGAGCAGTGTGGTGAGCCGATTCCGTTGAATCGACTTGAGGTTATCCCTTATGCCCGGTTGTGTATGAAGTGTGTTAAAAAAACCAATAACGGAGTTTAGCATCTGGGTTTACCCACCACTTGCTTAGGGCAACTAAATCTCAGCTGGATAGTGTAGTGCGTAATGTTCAGTTGATAATTGAGTTTGATGGCACCGCTTATGCGGGTTGGCAGAGTCAGCCTAATCACTTAACCATTCAGGGGCTGCTGGAAAGAGCAGCGCAAAGGTTGTTCGGTCAAAGGATTAAAATCTATGGCTGTAGTAGAACTGACGCAGGAGTTTCGGCACGAAACTATGTCGCCAATTTTTCTTACTCATCGTCCCTACCGGTAGAAAAAATTCCGGCTGCACTAAATTTTTATCTACCCGCGGATATTTATGTAAAGTCGGCTGATATCGTTCCTGAGGATTTCCATGCTCGATACAGTGCCAGACTTAAGACCTATACTTATCGAATCGTTTACGGGCGTTCACCACTACGGTCAAGACGCAGTTGGGAGGTTGGGACTCGGCTCGATGTTCAGCGGCTGAAGTCAGTGGCAAAGTTATTCATTGGGACGCTTGATTTTCAACCGTTCTGTCATTGTCAGTCAGGTCCCAGTATCTGCACCGTAAAGTCAATTACCTGTAAGCAGTTCAGGGATGAAATTTTGATCACGGTAAAAGGGGATAGATTTCTTTATAAAATGGTGCGCCGTATTGTCGGTGCGCTCGTTGCTTACTCATCTTGCCGTTTGACCAAGAGGGATATCCGACGGGCGTTAAAGGGTAGAAAGCATAAGCCATTTGTCATCGCGCCGGCAAGAGGATTGATATTGGAGGGGGTTCAATATTAATTTTTACATCCTGGCTAATTCTGACGATAGCGGTTAGCGGCATCAGTCAAGGCCTGTTGGGGTGTTTTCATTCCCAGACTAGCGGCTTCTAATTCCTCTACCAACGTTTTTCTGCCTACCAACCATTTCAGCCCGCGGGGTTCGAAAACACCATATTCCATCTGTCGGTAAGCAGCAAGTAATCCCGGAGTCTGGGCAAAACGTTCTTTGAGTAAAGGATGCTCGAGACACTGGCGGTGAATTGGTACATACCATGTGCCAAGCGACCATTTAACCTGCTGTTCAGGAACGATAAACCATTTGATAAATCGCCAAGCAGCATCCTTTTCTGCACGTGTTGCTTTTTTGAATATACCGATGTTTGTGCCGTAAATTATTGCTGCGGGCTGTCCCTCAACTGGGATCGGCGCCATACCTACCGGGAAATTTTCCTGGCCATAAATTGGTGCCCGCCAGGTGGAACTACCGGTTACGGTAGCAATTTTACCTAAAAGAAAGTCTTCCATCGGATTTCTGCCCCGCGCGGTTACCTGCACACTGTCCTTTAAAATCAGGTCAACCTGAAAGGTAAGTACGGCGACCCCAATTGGGTTGTTAAACTCTGGTTCGCCATCCTCTTTATTTAGAAATCTGCCCCCCCGTTGAAAAAGCATTGAACCGAAAATCCAGATGTCCGTACCATTGGCAGTTGCCCAGATTTTCGTTTCACCGGTTTGAGTTTTTCGGGTAATTTTTTTACACATATTCCGGAACTCAGTCCAAGTGCGGGGAAAAGAGTCGTAGTCAAACTGTTTTAGTATGTTTACATTGTAGTAGTAAACCGGTACACTCTTGTTAAATGGCAAGGTTAGGATTTTGTTATCCCAGCGGTTATTTTCGAGGAGATTGGGATAAATATCGGACAGTTCATCTTCGCTGAGACCGTTTGGTCCGCGAATGTAATCCTCCAGATACTCAAGTTGTCCCGCAGTGTGTAACTGGGTGGTCCAATTCTCATACATCTGGGCGATGGTGGGTGGATTTTCTACTGCAACTGCACCTAAAAGTTTCTGTGCCAGTGCGTCGTAATTCCCCATTCCCACCAATTCTATTTTTATATCCGGATTTTTCCTTTCGAACTCTTCAACCATCGCCTTTAAGGTTTTTTGAGCCTCACCACCCATCGCATGCCAGAACCGGACTTTGATCCTTTTTTCTGGGCTTCGGCAGTGAGGGAGAACAGCCAAAAACAGAGTTAGGCAAATGATGGTTAATTGACGCACAGGATAATTTTAATTTTTCTTTGCCGGTAGTCAAACAACATTAATTTGACACTAAACTGTCTTTTTCTATAATTCTCTATCTGCCGGGGTGGTGGAATTGGCAGACACGCAAGGCTTAGGACCTTGTGCTCGCAAGAGCTTGAGGGTTCGAATCCCTCCTCCGGCAATAAATTTTTATGCGCTTAGTTTTAAGATCTAAAATTCACAAGCCACTGTTACTAAAACCAATCCAGATTATATTGGCAGTATCACCATTGATGAAGAACTTATCAAAAAAGCTGGTTTTTGGCCAGGCGAAAAAGTATTAGTTGTGAGTAATACATCTGGCGTACGGCTAGAAACTTATATTATTAAGGATAGGGCTGGTTCAGGTATAATTTGTCTGAATGGAGCAGCAGCTCGCCTAATTTCCGTTGGTGAAGAAATTATCATTATGGGGTTTGAACTAACTGATAAGCCTATAAAACCAAAAAATATTTTAGTTGATAAAAATAATAAGTTTGTAAAGGTATTTATAAATTTATGCCAAAAAAAGAAACTATTATTTTATTTACTGGTGGCGGAGTGGCACCCGCACTTAATGCCTCTCTTTATGGTGCGATCAAATCTGCAAGAAGACATGGATTTCGAGTACTTGGCGGACTTTATGGCTGGAAAAGTTTACTTTTAGGAGGAAAAATTTTAGATTTAAAAAACATCAATATTGAGTCACTTAAAAAAAATGGTGGAACTTTTTTAAAAACAAGTCGCACCAATCCGTTTAAAACAAAAAGTGGAATTTTTGAAATTAAAAGTCAACTTAAAAAATACAAAATTGATTATATTGTAGCTATTGGTGGCGATGACACACTTGGCGCGGCAACCAAACTTTGGGAGGCATATAAAATTCCGATTGTTGGCATTCCAAAAACTATTGATAACGATTTATCCGCAACTTACTTCACTCCTGGTTTTCCCACTGCTGCTCAAAATTTTGCTCTATTTTGTGACGCAATAAAACAAACTGCATACGCTACTTCAAAAATTTATATTATTGAAACAATGGGAGGTAAAGCCGGTTGGCTTTGTGCAGCAGCCGCACTTTCAGGCGTAGATATAATTTTACCCCCAGAAAAAAAAGTTAAAATTAAAAGACTTATTCAAATTATTAAAAATTATTACCGAAAAAATAATTTTGTTGTTCTGGCCTTAGCTCATCAAACAAAGTTCGATATGCTTAAAGGTTTAAAATTGACAACCGACGAATATGGGATAGAGCGCGCCTTTTTTGTTTCCTTAGATTTAAAAAAAGAAATTGAAAAAAATTTAGGGATTGAAGTAAAAATCGCAATTCCTGGAAATTTCTTGTCTGGTTCTGATCCAATAAAAATTGATCGTGACTTTACCGTAAAACTTGGCGAAAAAGCAATTGATCTTATAATAAAGAAAAAATTCGGCTATATGAGCTGTATCACAAAATTTTCTTCTCAAAAAATGGACATTGGTGAAACTTTGTTAAAAAAAGCATGTGGAAGGTACCGAGAACTTGACGAAAATTTTTTTGATTTTAAAAATTTTCAAGTTCGTAAAAAATATCTTAATTATATCAAATCGATTTTAGGAAAATATGAATTTGAAGATAAAAAATATAACCAATTAATTTCACGATTAATCAAAATTAAATATTTTTAAAAGGTATGACTGTCATGTTTTTCTACAAAATGACGTCATCGGCAACATAGGGGACAGTCTGTAAGGCCTTGGCCAACCAAGGAAGAGCATCTAAAATAATTGGTGGAAAATCCAGAAAGTGAGGATCAAGAATATTTGTTTGTTGCTTTACAAGTTCAAAAGGTGTCTTT
>CAZPVT010000016.1:0-11797 GCA_964590395.1 uncultured bacterium | reverse complement strand
ATCCGCTGATTATTGACAACCGCCACGAATTGTTCTTTTCCCCGGCAACCGAAAAACGTCAAAAGGATAATTAAGGTTTTAATAGCTCTCATTTACCAAACATTAAACCCCAAAATAGCCAAGTCAACCCCAGAAACCTGCTTTTTGTCATTCCGCGCCTTCTTTGGCGGACGTGGCAATCTCTAAGTGGGAAAGACCAGTCTGCGCCCGGTTTATTCAGTGAGTACCACCTTAAATGGTTGCCGGAGAAGGTTACAGAACTGGACAAAGTAGACGCCAGCCGGTAACCGTCTGCCTTGGTGATCAATACGGTGCCAGACAAAACTCTGGCGCACCACGGGAGCGGTAAATACTTCTCTCCCGCACCGGTCATAGATTTTTAACTCACCGGTGTAAGTGGCGGGCAACGAGAAACAGAGCCGTTCCCTGCCGGGGTTGGGCACAACAGTGATTGCAGAGTTGAGATTGGTAACCAGTTCGGCAATCCCGACTGTCACTACATAGCAACTGTCAAGAATCCAGTTGTCCGGGTCCGGGGTGATGCTCAACGGTTCAAAGTTAATCTGGAATGTGTCAATGCGGGTGGTATCAGCACCGTCAAGGGTTATCACCAGTGTCTCATTTACCCCGCTGAGCCGAATCGGTAGCGGGATATGGAAAAGCGAGCAGGAGTTGGTGTCGTTGCGTTGGGTTAAACGGCAGAGCACCTGCCAGGAGTCGCCGGCAGGGAATTTGGTCCAGTAGAGATAGAACTTCGGATAGCCCCGGTCGTAAATCCACTCCTGAAAAAAGGTGTTCAGGTTTAAGCCGGTGACCTGCTCGATGATCCTTTGAAAATCAGGGGTGGCAACGGTACGGTAGCGGAAGGAGTCGCCATAAGTCCGCAGTGCCTGAAAGAAAATGCCCGGTGTCTGCCAGGCGGTGTCACCGGTAAGATACTGCAACATCCTTAAAATCCAGGAGCCTTTACAATAGATAATTCCGTAGTTATAAATCTCCTGCCACGGTGGGTTGTAAATGGGAAAGTCCTGGCGGCGATGCTGGGAGAAATACTGCCGGGCCTTGCCCGCAATATACTGCTGGAAATAGTTTTTGCCGTTCAGATGGCCCATATAAAGGCACTCTGCCCAGGTGGCAAAACCCTCATTTAACCAGACATCCGCATAGCCCACATGGGTAACCATATCTCCCCACCACATATGGGCAAGTTCGTGGCAAATGGTTGCTTCACCACCACCGTTAAGATAGGAGGGATGGATCATCACTTGGGTCTGATGTTCCATTCCTCCCCAGGGAAAACCGTAATATCCGGGCACCAAGCCAAACCGTTCAAACGGATAGTTGCCAAACCGTTCGGGGTGGGAGTAGTAAAGCATCATATCCGGCACCTTGCAGTAGGCGCTTCTGCTTGCGGCTGAGTCGGGGGGCCAGATGAAGTAAATCAGCGGTATGGTATCACCGTGGTGGTCAACCACTATCGTATCCCAGCGGGCAAACCTTGAGGCAGAGAAGGTCATCAGATAGGTGCAGATAGGATAAGGATGTCGCCACCACCAGGTCCTTTTACCGCCTGGTGACACCGTAACCGAGTCAAGTAGTCCGTTGGCGCAGGCCTGAAAAGTGTCAGGCACCGTGATGTTGAGCGCACAACCCCGTTCCGCCTTATCGTTGGGCAGGTCCCAGCAGGCAAACCAGTAATGGTTGTCCCGGGGACAACCGCAGGTCATCGCATGGGCATAACGGACGGTCGGTGGCTGGGCAAAGAAAAACCCCCGCTGGGGTGCGTTCGGTCCCCGGTGAAAGAATATTTCAATTATGGTGGACTCACCGGCAGGCAGAGGCGGATCAAGTGGGACCAGAAGATAGCCGGGCGGAGTGTCAAATGGTATGTTTCTTCCCAGATACCGGACCGAATCGCAGACCAAACCGGCAAAATCCAGTTGCACCGTATCCAGAAGTGGCAGGTTACTTTTCAGGCTGACCCGCTCGTGACAGAAGTAGGCAGAGCTGTTCATCGGCAGGTCGAGGTTCAGTTCATAATGCCGGACATCATAGGAGTTCAGGGATTCGGTACAGACGGGCAAAAAGCCCTCACCCGGGAGCGGATGATGAAAGATCGGGCTAAAATCCGATTCAAAACCCAGAGCGCCAATAAGGGCGAAAAACAGGAGGCAAGGCATTAAGTTCCTCGTAATATAACTATACAAAAAAACTGGTAATTGGCAAGCAAGAGGCAAGATAATCTGCCTTATCTTTGACAGCGAGATGGCGTCCAGTATAATTCAACTATGAGGCGGGCGGTTGTTATAGTGATGTTTTTCCCCTTAGCGGTCTGGGGCGGATTTGTCAAACTGCCCTATCTGCAGAATATTACCGACAGCACGGTTTTTGTCTGCTGGGAGCAGAGTGAGTCTACTACCGCTCGGGTCAATTTCGGTCTTAGTCCGGCAAAGGAACTGATGGTAATTGATACGCTAAGAAGGAGCCGGCATGAGGTTCTGCTTTCCGTACTAATGCCGGATACTGTTTATTATTATCAGGTAGTTACCCCCTCAGATACCAGTCCGACCGGCTTTTTCCGCACACCGGCAGAGACACTGAACAGGTTCCGGCTGGTAATTTACGGTGATAATCGCACCGATAGTGTCGCACATCAGTCAGTTGTTGACCGGATTAAACAGGTTGAGCCGATGCCGGTTGTGTTATTTAATGTGGGTGATTTGACCGAAAATAGCACCCCTGAGGAATATATTACCTTCTTTAACATCTCCCGGGATCTTCTGCGGAATCAACCTCTCTTTTCCGCCATCGGCAACCATGAGAACCGGAATATCAATAACTACCTTTTAAACTTTGTCCTGCCCGGTAACGAACGGTACTACTCAGTCCGCTATGGTAACTGTGCGTTTGTTGTCATTGATAATTACAGCGAGTTTAATCCGAAAAGTGAGCAGTATCGTTGGTTGGTTAAGGAGTTGAACCGTTTTTCAATCGATCGGGATGTCCGACACATATTTGTTGTCTTTCATGAGCCACCCTACACTACTAACCAGAGACACCGCGGCAACCAGGCGGTCCGACAATACCTCTGTCCGCTTTTTGAGCAATATCAGGTGCGGGCGGTCTTCTGCGGGCATGTTCACGCTTATGAGCATTCTCTGATCAATGGTATTCATTACTTTACTACCGGCGGGGGTGGAGCACCGCTTTATAATAACTGGGGTGAACCCGAGCCCTGGACCGTTTATCGAGAGGCGGTTTATCATTTTATGCTGGTTGACGTGGTCGGAGACACGGTATTTTTACGGGGAGTAAGGTCTGATGGAAGTGAATTTGACTCTACTCTACTTTTCCGTCG
The DNA here is from genome assembly GCA_964590395.1 of uncultured bacterium. Taxonomy (GTDB): domain Bacteria; phylum Hydrothermota; class Tepidihabitantia; order Tepidihabitantales; family Tepidihabitantaceae; genus JAOABP01. Next base: position 8,439 of record CAZPVT010000016.1, on the reverse strand, counting down.
GCAGGGGGCAAAAGACAGCAAGAAGCGGACCTCTGATGTGCCGGTAAGAGTTGTGCCAACGGTGGGCAACCGTAAGATAACGGTTAATTTCAACCTTGACCAGCCCCAGACCGCAGGAATAACGGTTTATAACTCAGCCGGCAGAATGGTTATGGAGTCGGGCGAATTGTTTCTGAATAACGGGATTTATACCTTTCAACTAGAGTTAGACCAGCCCGGCAGTTACTTTGCAATTTGCCAGTTGAACAACCGCACCTTTTTTACCCGTTTTATCCGGTTATAATTCCGTTATTTAGAAAACAAAAGGCGCGCGATCTGGAGAGCATTGGTGGCGGCGCCCTTATAAAGATTGTCCACAACCACCCAGAGGCTTAACTCATTTTCGGTTGCCCCCTGTCGGATTCGGCTGACAAAAACATCGTTTTTCTGCCGGCAGTCCAGAGGGGTCAGGGGTTTTTCGTCTTCCTTCAGCACCACGCCGGGGGCGGGTTTTAATATCTCAACCGCCTTTTTAACCTTAACCGTTTTTTCAAACACCGCGGTTATCGCCAGACTATGGCCCACGGTAACCGGTACCCTTACGCAGGTGGAGTTGATTGCAAGTTCGGGCAGATTAAGAATTTTTTTTGTTTCCAGAATGGTTTTTTTCTCCTCGGCAGAATAGCCATCCTGCTCAATTTCACCGATTTTTGGGATGATGTTGTCGGCGATCTGGGCCGCAAACGGGCTGTCTTTGGTGTCCGGTGTTTGTCCCAGCACAATAAACTCGTTTTCATAAAGCAACTGTTCCAGCGCCTCTCTGCCGGCACCGGAGACCGACTGGTAGGAGGCAAGAAAGATCTCTTTTAACCCAAACTCCTGATGCAGGGGGTTGAGTGCCACCACTAATGGAATGGTGGTGCAGTTGGGGTTGGCGATGATATTCTGGTGTCCTTTCAGGGCAGCGGGGTTCACCTCGGGCACAACAAGCGGTACTTCCGGCTCCAGCCGGAACTCGCTGGATTTATCAATTACCGGACACTGTTTTGCCACCTCGGGCACCAACCTCTGGGCAAACTGATTATCCAGACAGAAAAAGGCGATGTCTAAGCTCTTAAACCGTTCAACCGTTACCTCCTCAACTAAATACTCATCATCCCGAAACCTCAACCTTTTACCGGCACTCAGTTTGGAAGCAAAAAGCCGGAGTTCGTCGATCTTTAAATCTGCGGACTCAAGGATTTTCAGTAGCGTCTCACCGACCAGGCCGGTGGCGCCCGCAATACCAATTCTTCTCATATAAAATTAAAATAATAGATTTCAGGTTAGCGGTCAAGAAACGTCGTTATTATGTCAATCCGGGTAGCCTTCAGGATGAGCCTTCAGCCATTCCCAGGCATCCGCAATCATCTCGGTTAAAGTTCTGGTTGGATGCCAGCCCAACTCATTTCTGATCTTCTCTGATGAGGCAACCAGTACCGGGACATCACCCGCGCGTCTGGGACCGATCCGGTAGTTGAGTTTTCTGCCGGTAACCTGCTCTGCTGTGGCAAACACCTCCTTGACACTGTAACCCTTTTCTGAACCGAGGTTGTAAATCAGATTTTTATCATTTAGCGCCTCAAGCGCCAGGATGTGTGCCCGTGCCAGATCATAGATATGGATATAGTCGCGGATACAGGTGCCGTCCGGTGTTGGGTAGTCATCGCCATAGATAGTAAAAACCGCGTCCGGCTCAATAACCGAACGCAGGAGATTGGGAATCAGATGGGTTTCAGGACGGTGGTCTTCACCTAAATCCTGATAAGCACCTGCTACATTAAAATAGCGCAGTGAGCAGAACCGGAGTTTACCTGCCTGAGAATAGGCTTTCAAAAGTTCCTCAAAAATCCTTTTGCTCTCGCCATAAGGAGTTGCCGGTGCGAGCGGACAGTCTTCGGTAACCGGGATTTTCTGGGGAGTGCCGTAAACCGCAGCAGTTGAGGAGAAGATTATCTTCCTCACTCCGTATTGCAGACAGGCGTTCAAAAGATTAATCCCGCAGGCGACATTGTTATAAAAGTAAACTGCGGGTTTTTTAATTGACTCCTCAACCGCGATCAAGCCGGCGAAATGCAAAACCGCATCCGGCTTTTCCCGTCTAAACAGATCAGTAACCAGATCCACATCGCCCAGGTCGCCGACCGTCAGCCTTATCGGTCTCTTTACTGCGGAGCGGTGGCCCTGGGAGAGGTTGTCCAGCACCACCACATCATAGCCTGCTTCAGAGAGCAGTTTGCCTGTTACACTGCCGATATAACCGGCACCGCCAGTAACAAGGACCTTCATTACAAATCAAATATACTCATCTTAGCCCGATTGGCAACCAAAACCGCAACCCAAATGAAAACCATTTTTCCTGCCATCTTTTCTGCCCTCCTGACCACCTGATTTCGGACTCAACACCTGACCCTGATGAGAACCGCAACAGAGATTCATCCTGATACACCCGATAGAACCGTGGCGTAAACCACACCCATAAGCATCGCCCCAACCATAGAACATACGAAACCAGGCACGATTTTTACCACCCAGCCCAATACCGTCCCCAATACTGGGGAGGGGGGCAGAAACCACAAAATTATATAATATATTAATAATCAATAAGATAAAACAAATTTAACTACTTACAAGTATATATTGTATATAATTATAAATAGATATTTGTTTTATTGATTTATTAGGAATGAAAAAAGCAGAAACTGGTACTTGAATTTTGGTGCTTTGACAATTAAGAAAGGTCTGTTTAATCCGCCCGGGCGATGTTAGAGGCTGCGAGATTCGCCGGTGCTGTTATGGTAAAGGTTTTGATTTATGTAGTGAATATCCTCAATGCTCCTGTGAGCGATTAAAGACCAACCCCGACGTAATAAAATTCCATCGCCTTGAGAACTTGACCGCAATCACAGACAGGGGCTTAAACACTGGGTTGACAAACAATGGCAGGTGGTTACAATTTGCCAAAGGGAATAATGATGCTTTTAATTAAAAAACTTTGGGCACGAGGTTATCCACTCCCAAAAGGATATGCCAGAGCTATCGGGCATAACCAGAAAGCAGAGGAAAGGAAATGACAATTGGAATTATCCTTATCATCACCGGAATCATTTTCCTGTTGAAAAATTTAGGGGTCATCTCGATTGCGGTCTGGAGTGTCATCTGGCCCGGCATCCTCATTGTTATCGGGGTGCGACTCTTATTCAGACGTCAGCCCTGGTGGTCGGACTGGGCAGGCTATAAAGAATGGAAAAAGTGGCGGAAATGCGATCGCAAATCAGACAGAATTTCTAATGAAGGGGAGGGCTAATAAATTCTGATCTTTAAAGCGGTGAAGAGATTATATGAATAATTTCTCCCAGAAAAAGCCAGCTGAAAATCTCTACCAGGAAAGGATACTTTCCCGATGGACGGTAGTTATTGGTACCGTGGTTACCGCGGTAATGCTTTTTATGCTCATCTATCAGATTATTTTTGGACCGGTTGGCGACCGGCCGGCACCAAACTGGTTTTTCCTGATTATGTTTCTGTTGTTTCTTGGCATCACCATCAATTTCAGTTTTTTGCGCATCGCCATCACCGCTCATTACCTAATTGTTGCCTATGGAGTTTTTAAACGTATGATTCTCTGGCGTGAAATTGAGAACTGTTATTTAGATGATGCCTCAATCCTCAACTATTACGGCTGGGGAATTCGCATCGGCAGAGTCCGGGGAAAATGGCGCCTGGTCTATAATGTCATTGGAAGCCCACGGGTTGTTTTGACCCTGAAGACTGCGGGGTTCAAGGAGTTTGTCTTTTCAACCAATCAGCCGGATAAAGTTATGGCGATTGTAAAAAGGCAGGCAGCGCAGCAGGCCTGACGGAAATGAGCGGAAGGGGGGGTATATCATCAGGGTTGAAGATGATGGGGAAGACGCAAATTTACTACTAAATAGAAAATCCAATGAATAACCGGGTTAAAATACGGACTGTCAGGAAAAATGACATAAAACAGATTCTTGGCATTGCTGAGCAGGTTTACCAGATGGTTCAAAACCATCGCTCAAACCAGTTTGGGAAATTGATGGAGTTTCCCCACAGTGCCGATTTTTATTTGCACGCAATCGGGTTCTAAAGAGAGCGTCATCTTTGTTGCCGAGACGGCAAGGGATGAACTGGTCGGCTATGTTTATGCCACCATTGAAACCCAGCCCGATGATTTAATCAGCATCCCCTATCTCAGCATAAATGAAATTGCGGTAAAAAGGGCATCTCAGGGTATGGGCATCGGCAAATCGCTGTTACAGCGGGCTGAGCGCTGGGCGATAGAGAAAGGAATAACGGTTATTCAGCTTGCCACCTGGGAGTTCAACCAGCCGGCGCTGAGGTTTTTTAAAAATTCAGGCTATCGGACAATAATGCGGAAGATGGAGAAGGTGCTGAGGGATGAAATGTAAAACTTTAAACCCCAACGGTCTCCGAAATTCCATTTCAGCACTATCCTTTATATTGCCAAGCATTTGGCGATATACCAAATTTGAAATATGGAGGTAATAGGATGAAGATATTAGGAATAGTCGGTTCAATGAGAAAGAAAGGAAACACTAATCTATTGATAACCACAGTTCTAAAATCAGCGAAAAAGACAGTTCCCGAGATTGAGAAAGAAGTAATCCAGATTTCAGAACTGAATATCGAACCCTGTCGTGCCTGCTACAACTTATGTTCAAAAACCCCTATGAATGCGTCATACCGGACGATTTGGCAATTGTTTTTGACAAGATGAAGCATTCTTAGGCAGTTGTGATTGGCTCACCGCTTTATTTTCCGATTCCGTCGCGATTGACTGCCTTTCTGGAACGTCTTGTTTGCCTATCCTTTTTTTACGATATGAGAGGATTCAAAGACCCGCATCCTCTAAACGATAAACCCTGCGGTCTCGTTGCCGTTTGTGGCGGCGACGACCCCCGTCTTGTATTAGAACACCTCTTCAATTTTGCTTTGGCTCTGAGAATGGCCCCGCTCACTTTGAAATCTTACCCATATTTCGGTGTCGGTGGAAAGGGTAATGTTAAAGAGGATAAAGACCTCAATCCGATTGAAAATGCCAAGACTCTCGGGAAGTTATTAGTAAAGGCAATCGCAAAAAGATTATGAAGCCGCTGCCTGACACCGGAGAAAAAATGGCTAAAAGAGTCAAGTCCTGGCAGGAGAAACTGACCGATAGTAAAGATTTGCCCAGGGTGGTTAAACTCACGCCGAAATTGGCGCGGCGCTGGGGCGCAAAACTGGGTGATACGTTCCTGATTCCCGCCCCGATTGAGGTTGATGAGGTTATGAAACGGGTGCCGGCGGCGAAGTAAATTCCAAATATCCGGGCGGTGTTGAATACCAAAAAGGACTTTTAGAAAAAGAGGGGCACCGGATTATCAAAAAGGGCGGTAAGTTGCTGGTTGTGGACTACGAAAAGTATCTCGCAAAACTCTGAATTCTGAAAGAGGAGATTACAAAGGTTCCATTCCTTCGTGATGAAAAGGGGCTTTGGGAATGTTTAAATCAATTTTTTCTGTTACCCGGATACAAACGGTAAGGAAGGTATTGCCTTTTTAAATTTATACTTTTCCCTGCGCGGGTAGCGGGCGGTTTCTGATTAAATTTCCTTGACAAATCCAATTTGATGTTTTATACTTGTTTCGGTAAATAATAATTTTTTATAATTTACGGAAATGAAATATTTAGCATTTAAAGACGCGGTTAGGGAGTTTCCCATCATCTCGTCGACCCATATTTTTAATATCAACCGGCGGACCCGGACGCTTAAAACTCAGCTGGTCGGGTGGCAAAAGAAGGGTTTGGTTATCAAATTGAGACGAGGGCTTTATATTTTAAACGAGCGGGACAGGAAAATTGAACCGTCCAGAATCTTCCTTGCTAATGCCCTGTATTCACCATCCTATGTAAGCACAGTTTACGCCTTAGGCTACTATGATTTGATTCCGGAAAAGGTGGTTGATGTTACTTCAGTTACCACCAAAAAGACGGCGCAGTTTACCAATGCTTTTGGCACCTTCATTTATCAGCACTTTAAAACCGGTTTATTTTTTGGCTTCAAGGAGATTGCGGATGAAAATGGCTTTCCGGTTTTTATCGCCGAGCCAGAAAAGGCAGTTCTGGATTTTATTTACTTAAATTTAGCGAATTTTAAAGGCAAAGGAGAGGACCTCTTCAGTCTCTCGTACCGGTTGCAAAATTTAGAGATATTAAGAACGAGAACTCTGATCGATTTTGCCCGGAGATACGAAAACAAGGAGATCCTTAAAGTCGTGGGAAATTTATTAAGTTTTATAAAAAAAGAGCATTGATTTATGCTTGATTTAATAAAGCAAACTATTACCGGCGTTCCGAACCGCGAGATGAAGGTGCACACAATTAGAGAATTTTTACAATTACTGATATTAAAGATTGTTGCCGATGAGGGTTATTTTAAGAACCTTGCCTTTGTTGGTGGCACTGCGCTGAGACTGATTTATGGCTTGAGGAGATTTTCTGAAGACCTTGACTTTTCATTGATTAATAAACAGGGCTATAAATTTGACCGTTTTTTAGAAAGAGTTACCCATGAATTAGAGAAATATGGTCTTGCTGTAGAGATTAAGAGAGGTGCCAAAGGACCTGTCCAATCAGCGATGGTTAAGTTTAAAGATATTCTGTATCCTTTAGAATTATCCCCACAAAAGAACCAGCGAGTCGCTATTAAACTGGAAATAGATTCCAATCCACCTCCGGACTGGAATACAGAGTTTTCTCTGGTGAACAGGCATTTTGTTTTTGCCGTCTTACATTTTGATATCCCTTCGCTTTACGCTACTAAAATTCATGCCGGCTTTTTTAGAAAATACATTAAAGGGCGGGACTTTTATGACCTTATCTGGTATTTGGGGAAAAGGGTTATGCCTAATTTTGAACTACTCAATAATGCGATCGCGCAGACCGAGAAAGAGAAAATGGAGTTAAATGCAGATAATTTTAATGATTTTTTAAAAGAGAGATTGGCGCGGATTGATTTTACAAAGGTAAGGAAGGATGTCGAGCGATTTGTTGAGGACAAGCACGAACTTAAATTACTGGACCGGGATATGATTTTAAAACTTCTGGATAAGAAGGGGCTGAGTTGAAAAGATTGAATATAAATATGCGATATTACGGGTCCTGCCCGGTTCTTTTGTCTACAGGATTGGCCCAGAAAGTCCTGTTAACCTGATAGAGTTAAAATAAAATTATGGCTACCTGTGCCGTCATCATCCCCCCAATTTGGGCTTGACTTTTATTTAATAAAATGATTAAATAATTGCGTGTGTAAAGTTGTTATATGACCGAGATAAATCCAAATATGAAAGGGACTTCTATTTTAAATATGCGAATTAAACCGGTTAGTGAAATTAACTCAATAGCAAACTTGCCTAACATCGTTTCTATTATATTGCCTGAAGAATTTGAACTGTTACCCAACACCTCAGAGATCTTTGAACTGGAATTTGCCTTCTATGAGTACCAATTTCTTACTAAAGATGAAATCATTCGCCGGGGGGCTTTTTTAAAAATGTTGATGGTATACCAACCTATCATTATCTAATTTGCTCAAACAACAGCCCGCTTATCTGGGAAGGCAGGTCAGAACTAACCAAGTCTTACTTCAAAGAAGGCAACTTTTCTACCGGTTACGCCACCCATGGACTTTTTCCGTACCGGGGTAAATTCCATCCCCAGTTAATAAAAGGGATATTAAATATCCTAAAGATTCAGCCAGGAGAGACAGTCCTTGACCCGATGTGCGGAAGCGGAACTTTGAATGTAGAGGCAAGTATAATCGGCATTGATTCTATTGGAATTGAAAAAAGCCCTTTTTGCGTTTTAATGAGTAAAGTTAAGTTTGAAGCATTAAAAGTTGCTCACTCTACGTTATCTTCGATCGTTAACGAACTGTCCCCAAACTATGAAACCCTAATAAGCAGTAAACAGTTGCCTGCGGATTTCTCTTATCACAATGGATTCAAACCAGAGAAAGCAATAACCCTGCTTGCCTTTTTAGATGCGATGGGTTATGCAAGAAGATGCTCAAAAAGTATTGATGTTCTTTTTCCCTCTGTATTAAAAAGGTATGTGGGGCAAATCAATTCATTTATCCAGATAAGAGATAAGCTTGACCTTAAGATTGGCAATGCCCGATTTGAAATCGGCGATGCGCGGCACCTGAATTTAGCAGACAACTCAATAGATGCTATTATTACATCGCCCCCTTATTCTTTTGCTATTGACTACGCTGAAAATGACCGACCCCAATTGGAATATCTTGGCTATAATGTAAACGAATTGAAAGATGAGATGATTGGCCTGAAGGGTAAAAACCGAAAAGAAAAACTTGCCAATTACTTTGAAGATATG
>CAZPVT010000015.1:0-7993 GCA_964590395.1 uncultured bacterium | reverse complement strand
GCAGTATAATGGTCAAACCCCTCCTCATCATAAAGCATTCCCAGCGAATACCAGTAACTTGTTCCCTGACAGAAAACCTCGGCATTATAAAAGTCATTGCCCTGAAAATCACACAAAAAACCGATGCCTCCGCCGGCATCTGGCCGGACGCCAATGGCAAAACCCTGAGCAAACGAGCGGAACTCTCTTGGTAAAAGCGGTTCGTGCTTATATTTTCCACCTGCATAATAAAGGTCGTTGCCACCTGCCTCAGCCAGCAGACCATAACCCCAGGTTCCGGCAAAACCCTGACAATAGCAATAGGAGCGGTAGGTGTCTTTACCCTCTATATCCATCAGCACACCCACGCCATAATGACCAGCACCCTGGGCAAAAAAACCGGCATCATAGATGTCATCACCCTCTTTATCCCAGAGGACACCGGTGCCGAATATCGCCCCACCCTGGGCATAGTGCCTGCTCTGATAAACATCATCACCCTGCAGGTCAAAAAGCACCCCGCACCCGAAAACTGCCGAACCCTGGGCAAAAATCTTATTGCTCTGATACAGGTCATTACCATTTAAATCCAGCACCACACTGAAAGGCTTGTCAAGAACACCTATCGCACCGCCCGCCCGATTGTAATAGATGTCATTACCGCCCAGGTCAATTATCACTGCCGCCTCACGCTCATAAACATTATCCCCACTGCCACCGATAATCACGCTACCCCATTCGGTCTCCTGATAATAAACCACCTCACCCTTTACCCCTTCCACCAGCTGATTCCCAACCACATCAGTTAACCCGTCCTTTAAAATGGTTGATGCCCTATCAACCGCCATCACCACCGCCAGGCCTGAAATTGCCAGTGCTTTACGGTCAATCTTTCGGGCATAGGCAAGTAAAGTCTCAGCCTTTACCTGTATTGTCGTATCGTACTCCTTACCAAACTCGCGGTGCAAAATGCCGCTGAACCCCTTTTCTAAGGTATCATCCTCATCCTTCCAGAAATCTGGTGCCTCACCAAGGAGTATGTCAAGTTCCCGCTCCGGAATCCGGCTGATTGCCTTTTTAAGATACCGATTGCCGACAACAAAACCGGCAAGAATCAGATTCACCGCTTGCCGCAAAGCCGGTGTTATTGAATCCGGAAGTGCCAGATTCTGCCGGAATTCCTTTTCAATTTCCCGCAGTAAAGCGGCCGAATCCCTGCCCGTCAATTTAACATCAACCTGCCGGTATTGATGGAACAGCAGACCTGAGGCAGAATGCTCCCGATTCCTGACCGTCTTTGCCTCCTCCTCAACATAGGGTAGAACCGCCAATGGCTGGGCAAGCAGCCGGTCAACAACCTTGAGCCGGAAGAAACTGTCAACCGCCCAGAACTTATAAAACCCCAACTCGTCCGCTGACATCCCCTGAATCTTCAGCGCCTCAGTTAGCGTCGCAAGACCCAAAGAATCAAGTCCGTAAATCTGGCTTTTCTGGACTCCAAGCGTAAAACTCAGAAAGATAACAAATAGTATAACAACCTTTTTCATAACTTCTCCTTAATGCCGAAGGCAAATTTTAGCACCGGGGCTGATATAATTCTTCATCTTTTTCTATTCCAATGTAGTCAAATCTCAAACCGAGTCAAGTAAAATTAGAATAGATTGATTAAATATACCCTCTCTGATGGTTGACACTCCGACAATAAAAATCTGCTTGACAGGACATCATAGAATTATATAATATTAATGACTGCGGCGAGGTGATAAGTAGTAAAAGGAGGCTACAATGAAGAATCGCTTAACAGCAAAAGCAGGGTTAATAACCCTCGTTTTACTTGGCCAGGCGGTGGGTTCATACTGGTGGTATTTTAGCACCCCCCCCCTGGACTTATACCGGCCCGGGTTCTGCTCTGACTTACGGCAAAAGGGTAGAACAACCCTACGGTAAGATTTTTCTGCTTGCAGTGGACTACAACACCCAGTGCTATAAATTCTTCAAAGCCCCGGCATATTTTGAGTGGACCGGACAGACAATCTTCTTAGACTGGGAAGAACTTCCTCCTCCACCAATCTCAGGTGTCACACCCCGTGCTGATGCGGCAATATGTTACCTCTTTAACCCAATCAGTTTGGAGGAAAAGGTCCTGGCGGTCTTTGCGGGTGAACGGTATCTATGGACCTATGATGTTCCATCAAAGCAGTGGCGACAGGAAATAGCAATTGGCGGAACCAATTTGCCGGATAAAGGAGCCAGTATGGAGTTTGGCGGGTTCCTGTACAAGGATGGGGTGCCAGTTACGACTTTCTATCTTATTAAAGGCGGTGGTAGTTATGAATTTATGGCATACAACCGACCATATATCCCGGCGAAAGGAAATTTCTCATATTGGGAGATGCTTGAACCATTCGGAGGACCTGACCCTAACAAACGACAGCCTTTCTATAAGGGTGCTGACCTGGCGATGTATCACCCTGACCCATATCAGTTGCCAGCACCTGATACAATCTTCGCTATGCGGGGGAACGGAAAGCCTTTCGGATTATACCGGGTCAGCCAGAACCGGTGGGAACTGAGGGACGACATTCTTGGCAATGGTGCCTATCTGGGCGGTGCGTTAGTTTCTCATCCTAAATGGGGTGACATCCGGGATGATGACCCACCGGATAAAGAAAGCCCGCCTTATGATATAAACTCCATACTCCACTGCTTCCGGGGCGAAAATAGGGAAAATATCCCAACTGACGAGTTTGACTGTTATGACATCATTGCCGGGAGTGAGTTCTGGAATTCAGACTCCAAAAACCCCGATTATACCGTTAGTTCAGGTTCTGATTTATGTTTTGGTGGAATCTGGTATAAGTATAATGGTGAGGTTTACTACAAAGACTGTATCTGGGCGAGTTTTGGCAACAACCAATGGTATATCGGAATTCACTACCGGAACAGGTTTCCGTGGCAAAATCTCTCTGAACCTGAAGGCAGTCAGTCCAATTGGACCGCAACCAGTTTAACCAATGTGCTGAAAGTTCAACCAAACCCCGGCAACCAACCGGTTTCATTTCAACTTGAGTCTAAGGGCATCGGCGCAGTTTTGATTTATAACCAGAACGGACAGATTGTGCGCGCTCTGAATTTAAGTCAAGGAAGAACCACCTGGGACCTGCGAGATGCCCTTGGTAAAAGAGTGTCCGCGGGTGTTTATTTCTATCGGGTTAAAACCGATGGAAATGAGATAAAAGGTAAACTTATCATAAGGAGGTAAAAAATGACGCCTCGCCGCAGTCATTTTATATTTATTTTACTCTCCGCAATCCTTTTAAAACAACCGGTTGTTGGCCAGCCTTTCAAGCCGCTTTATCTTCCGGACTCACTGGGCGGCTGTGCAGATCTTGACACTTTGTTTTATAACCCGCGGATGAACGAGCTATATATTCTTTCCAATCGGTCCCAAGCCCTCGGGAGTCTGGATGCACAAACCGGGGAAAGGAAAAAACCTATTCATAACTTTTATCAATCAGACCACTACCTTACCTGGAGTGCGCTGGCATATAATCCAAACAATAACCGACTATATCTGGCAAGAAATTACAGTATGGGACAATACCCTAACGACTTATTTGCTCTGGTTTATGACTGCTCAACCCGGATGGTGATTGATACCATTTTTATCAGAAGCCAGTGTCAGTTTCCTATAGGCGCCATTTCGATAAACACATCAACGAACCAAGTATTCTTAACCCAATGCACTCTCGCATTCATCGTTGATGGTAATACCGGCGCGTTTATAAAACAGATAAGGGGAAGACCATTTATTCATCACCCGAGCCGACCGATAACTTGTCTTGAAAAAGGACCGGCACTGGGAATATACGGGCAGGCGATTTATTCCTTTGACTGCATTACCGATTCAATTGTTGACTCAATCATTTTGCCACCGGAATGGGTGTTTCATTCACCTGCCCTTATTGCCCCGGAATCTGACCTGCTATTTATTCCGGTAGATTCAGGAGGGACGCCCTGGTATGACCGGATTTACATTATAAACTGTCTAACCAATCAGGTGCTGGGGATGGTTCAGATGCCGGGTGGGGTTGATTATCTGGCTTACAATCCGGTAAATGGCAAACTTTATGCAGGCTGGGAGGATTATAATACTCAAAACACCTATGTGATTGATGCCCCAACTGCTCAGATTGCTGATTCGCTCAATGCATTTGGAGAACTGTATTACAACCCGAACCGAAACCTCTTGTTTATCCCGACCTACCGCTCTCCATTCGTTAATGTATTTGATGGCGCAACTAACCGGTTGGTTGCTCAAATACCAGCGCCCGGCTGGGGTGGGTTGATGATTCCCGAGACGGACAAACTATTTATGGTTGATGATGGATTTAATATCGGGATGATTGACTGTAATCAACTGGAGTTGGAAAAATTCTTCAAGATGGCGTTCGTCAATCAGGGTCTGGTTTTAAATCCGGTGACCAACCGGCTTTATGTGAATGACGCCTGCCGGGACTCAATGTCATCAATTCTGGTTGTTTATGACGTAGCTACCCTTGAGCCCATTGGCATCCTTGACTATCGCCATCAGGTTGAGCCTGAAGAGTGGTTTTATGATATGGCATCTGCCCCGAGAGTAAATAAAATCTACCTGACCTCAGGGCATTACCGCGGTGTCTATGTAATTAACGGAAATAACGATTCGGTTATCAACCTTATCCCCTGTGATGCCGGCGGTCACCAACTTGTTTACAGTGAACGGTCAAACCGGATGTTTGTCTGCCCGTTTACCAGTGATGGCTATCTTTACATTATTGACTGTGAAAACGACCGGATTCTGGCTCATCTCTGGATAGATGAGGGGGCGACCGATGGTTATCTCAACCGCTACAATGAACTGCTTTATCTTACTACCGGCACCAACCCTTCATATCTTTATATCGTTGACACAGCAGGCACGGTTCTGAAACACATTCGTGGTCTTGGTAACCCCCTTGTGTTCCGCAACAAAGACGATATTCATCAGGTTTATATCGCTGCCCACAGCGATACCTGTCTCTATGTGTTTGACCCGTTGCTGGAAAAGACCATTGACACCGTACCAAACATCCCGGTTTATAACCGTAATTTCGCCTATTACGACTCAATTGACGACCGAATTTATTATCCAGTTTACGAACAAGCACAAGTGCAAGTTCTGGTCATTGACTGTGCTACTAATCGGATTATTGATACAATAAAAACCACCGCTCCGGGATTCAAGGAAAACTTTGCGATTTTTGGAGATATCGGGTTCTGGAACCCGCTCAGCAACCGGCTCTATTACTGTGGGTATATAATTGATTGCAGGACAAACCGCCTGATTGCCAAAATTCCTGTTCTTGTGCCAACAAGAACCGCCTGGAACTACGAGAATAACATCGTTTTTGTCAATGACCATTGGCGGGCAAAAGTGGTAGCGGTATATGACAATCTGATTGGAACACCTGAACAGTGTTCAGGAAATCACAGTTTTAAGCCCCCGCTTCTTCATCCTTCTGTTGGCAACCGGTTTATTGTGCAACCTGTGGGTAACCGCACAATTAAAATTGTGGATGCCTGCGGTAGAATGGTAGGCAAATTAGCACCAAATCAGTCGGCCTTTGATGCTCATAATCTTGCCGCCGGGGTCTATTTCGCAACGGTTATTTCAAATAATAACCAGATTGAACAGGTGCAGAGTTTCACCGTGGTCAAATAAACCCCAGGAATTCCCTCACCTTTCCAGCAAAACCTTTGACTGGTGCCTTTTGCTCCGCACAAGATAAATCCCGGCGGGCAACACATTGCCGTTGAAATCAGCCCCGTTCCAGATTATCCGCTTCTGCACCCAGCCCTGCCATACCTTTCTGCCAGCGCTGGAATAAATCTCAATCAGTTCTGGCTCATCACCACTCAAAATAATCTCAGTCTTATGACGGAACGGGTTGGGCTGAAAACCAATCACTACCCGTTTTGCCGGTTCCGGCACCTCCTCAACATCAACCTGACTGGAGTCAAAAGTAATGTCACAGATTATCGTATCGCCCACCTCCTGAATATTGCGCACACTCACCCAGGTCGGCTGATTATTCCTTGCTTTGCTTGACGGATTTGACCAGTTGTCAAAACTTGTCCGGTTCCAGATTCCGGGCAACGGGTCAGATGTATCACCTAACGCCTCGTGATAGATATGAGGGTCAGGTCTTGTGCCACTACCACGGTCAAGGTGATAGGTTGAATCCTCCTCCAGGTCAACCCGATTGTGATAGGCACTGTAATACGGGTCAATATGCCAGATTAACAGACCGGAACCGGGCAGAGGTGCATCAAAACCCTTTTTCTGCCGGTTTTCCAAAAGAAAACAGGTATCACAATCCCTGCCCTGTCGCCATACCTTGTAAACAACCGGATGGGTTTCTACATCTAAAATCCGCAAACCGATTGTATCGTGAGTGATGACCACCGGCTGGACAAAACCTGCCTCAACCTTGCTCCACGCCTCCATATGTGATGGACTCCAGGGTGTATTTCCACCCGCACCCCAGGCACCATAACCCATCAAACCCCAGTACCCAACACCCCAGGTATAGCGTGAATAATCATACAAATCTGGCAGACCGACCAGATGCCCGAGTTCATGACACATCACCGCAATACAGCACAGGGTTGTGTCCCTGGTTTCGGTCACCATTGCGAACTCCGGCACATTGGTCACACCATCAATTATTACCCCGTCATTGGTCCGATAATTAAAATTCGGAATCGCATGCGACCACAGACAGTTCACATCCCCGTTATCTGCGCCATCAGCACCCGCATGAACCATAAACATCGCATCAATATGGCCATCACCGTTAATATCAAAATCCCGGAAATCAATAAACGAATCCACCTGCTGAACATTCTCCCTTGCCAGTTGCCCGCCCGTTGTAAGCAGATAATTGCCGTCATAATAACGGGAATAGTTGTATCTGGACATAAACCAGCGGTTACCAGCAATTCCGCCCCGCACCGAATACTGACCATACGAGTTTTCTAAAAAGAAGTCATTCAGACTCCCTGCCCGATAAGGCTGGCCATTATAAACCCCGACCGAATAAAGCATAGAATCAAA
The DNA here is from genome assembly GCA_964590395.1 of uncultured bacterium. Classification (GTDB taxonomy): domain Bacteria; phylum Hydrothermota; class Tepidihabitantia; order Tepidihabitantales; family Tepidihabitantaceae; genus JAOABP01. The sequence continues at coordinate 876 of CAZPVT010000015.1, read as the reverse complement.
CCTTGCTGGTGAATGCTCAATCGTATCCGCCTGGTTATCCGGGAACTGCATCAGAATCGTTACGGTCTCGCAATAGTCATAGCCCTTGAGTTTATTCGCACCCGGAACTTCAACGCCCGCAGGAAAGACCGGCAGGGGTCCGGAAAAATCTGGTTTGGGCGGCATTGCCTCGGAAATACCGAAAACAAGTAAAAAAACTACTGCTGTTCTCATTTTACTCGTTTTTATTAACTATACCTTAACTGATACAAAAATCAACGATGCCCAACTGGCATTATTGGTAAAGGCACAACCCCAGCTTCTTGACAGATGGGCAGGATTGTGTAAAATAATGTATAAGGCTGAGTATGATACTATACTATACTTTTGGGTTTACCGGTTTTATAATTTATAATCAATCAGGCGAGGTAATTGGTGGCAGGTTCTGCGTTCCAGGCGGATATTGTCTCGAATGCTAATTCGGTTTTGGTTATGGATGAAAAAGAGAAACAGAACCTGAAAGGAGGTTGAAAATGAAAAGGACGCTTTTAGCAATGGTGGTGCTTTTCGGAATGTGCCTTTTGATAGCCCAGTCGCAGGATGAGGGGTTTTACACCCGCAACTTATGGCAAAGTGGTTTAGGCCCACAGTGGCCTGGTTCCCGCATAGAGTGTTGGCGGAGTTCCAATCAGAGCCCAAATCCAGAGACGGTTGCCACGGTTTGGTATAATGGTTCTTCTCCCGGTCCCGACGTCTATCTTCACTGGTGGATTAACGGCGATTCCACTCAGATTGACTACGACTGGGATTACACCTTTATCGGCTGGTATCTTGACCTAACGGGTCCTACTCCGGAGACCATTTTTTCTGATTACACCCCTTGGACATACTATGATG
>CAZPVT010000014.1:0-2758 GCA_964590395.1 uncultured bacterium | reverse complement strand
TCGGTTGGATAAAGGATATGGCGAAGTGGATTCCAAGCGGTTTGCGGTGCGGGTGAGGTTATTTTGATTATTAGAACCGGTCGCGTTGCGGTTTGAAGGATCGCCGTGGCCACCCCCTCACTTAAAAGGATGTTCTTGGTCTGGTTATAACCGTGTGAGCCGGTGACAATAATTGAGCAATCCCTCTCCTGCGCCACCCGATTTATCTCGGACCCGGGATGACCGATGAGGATTTCGCCACGGGCGGTAAAGCCCATCTGTTTCAGTTTCTCTACCTCTCGGTTAAGTTCTAGTTGGAGGAGAGAAGTCAAGTTATCAGCAATTGAGTCCACATCATAGGTGTTAAGGCAGTGAACCAGCACCACCTCTTCCGTGCCAAGTAGATGCAGGCTATAGACCGCATTGATTATCGGCTCGGCAGCTAGGGAAAGGTCCGAAGCAAGGAGTATACGTTTAAACATACCTTCCTCCTTACTCATCTATTCTCCAGCATCAGCCAGTATTCCAATAATAAAAATTATACAATAAAAAAATATAATGTCAAGTTTTTTCTCATTAAAGAAAAAAGGTTTGGTTCAGAAAGAAATTATCACCCAAAGATAAAAATAAAAGATTTGCTTTGGTGGTTAGCCAAAAGCGAAAAAGGCCAAAGTTGTTGTCTGATTTTATTATCGGAAAATTCGCCGGTGCAGAAAAGAAAATAACTTACTGCTGAAGTTGACCAGCGCTGAGCCAACTACACCCAAGAGGGCGGCAATGCCAAAACCAACTGGACAGCCGGGTCTACCACAGCAGGGGCAGGTAGAACCCATTGTCAGATAACCACCACTGAGTCCTGCCCAGAGTCCGAGAAAACGCAGAACTCCGGGCAGGATGTGGCGGTGTTTATGTTCTTTCAATTACTGATTGCCGGTGAAGAGTTTTTTCAACTCCTCTTTACTGGGGATTTTGCCCTGGCTGACAACTTTACCGTCAATTACCAATCCCGGGGTCATCAAAACACCCATTGCGGCAAATTTCTTAATATCCGTTATCTTCTCCAGATCCGCCGCAATTCCTAATTCCGTTAGGGCAGCAATCACCCTCTTTTCTAATTCCTGACATCTGGGACAACCAATCCCAAGAATCTGTATCTTCATTTTGTCCTCCTATTTTCCTTTAAATGTTCACAACTTGCCTTTTTTAATTTCTCATAAAGAACGCTGAGTTTCTGCTGAAAGGCTTCGATGATGGTGGGTTCAAGTTCATTTAGGGGCTTGATCGGCACAATATCCATTACCTTTTGTGCCTCGAGTCCGGAATTAAACAAGAGTTCAATACTCCCCTTGAGCATTCCGACCAAGGCGCGGTCAACCTCATCCGGAGCGAGCCCGAAATTAATTCCCAAATCCCGCAGGGTCTGCCACTGGAACCAGAAGTAGGTAGGCGCCATCGCGGTCAGAATGGCATAAGCCTCCAAGTCTGGTTCGGGCACTTCTGGGTATTCACCCAGGGCGCTGAAAAGTGGGTCAAGGATTGACCGTTCCTTCGGCCCGATTGCCGGTGAGAAGGTAACCGGATTATAGCCTTTGCCAATCATTGATGGTGCATTAGGAATCATCCGGACCAGACGGGTCCTCCTAGGCAAAAGCCTGGTAAGTTCTTGAAAGGTGATTACCGGTGCAAGGGAGATGACAATTGCCTCGGGTTGCCAACTGTTAGTTAGTTCGGGCAGGACGGTTCGGATTACCGGTGGGTGCAGGGCGATAAAGACAATTTTCTGTGAAGCGGAAATATGGTTATCAGTAGTGGTAAATATTTCCGGATACAATTTTTTCCGACTCCCAAGCACCGCCAGGCTATTGTCGCTGACCACAACCTGATTGAGCAAAATGCCTGCCTTTTGCCAGCCAGTGAGAATCACCCGGACGACTCTCCCACCGCCGATAAATCCGATTGTTGACCAGGTCATAGTCGCTACCTCACCAGAGGCACTAAAAGCACCGGCACTGGTGAATACCGAACCACCTTGTTGCTGACACTACCCAAAAACACCTCGCCGATGTGTCCCCGACCTTGAGTGCCCATCACCACCAGTGAAACCTCACTGGTCTTTATCCGATTGATAATTTCCTGCGCCACCAAGCCAAAAGGAATTTCAATATTCACCTCCACCTTACTCTTAGATTGCAACTCGTCGCGCAAACGCAACAGCCGCCCCTCGTCAATCTTATTAAACTCCGCCAAGCGATCCACAAGATGTTTTCCGATAATCTGGTCCTGAATATGAAGCAGGGTAACCTTTTCTGCCCCGCACGGCACAATTAATTTTAAATACGTAAATGCCGCCTCGGCATTATCCGAGAAATCGGTTGGATAGAGAATATGGGTAAGCGGATTCCAAGCGGTTAATGGTCCGGCGGAGGTAATTTTGATTATCAGGACCGGCCGGGTAGCGGTGTGGAGAACCGCGGTGGCTACCCCACCCAAAAGAATCTCTTTCGGCAGGCTGTAGCCGTGGGAACCGAGCACAATGATTGAACAGTCATTCTCCTGGGCGGCCCGGTTTATTTCCAGAGCGGGAAGACCGAAACGGATTTCGCTTTTGACCGCAAAACCCAGCTTTTCCAGTTTTTCCGCCTGTTTGGTAAGTTCGGGCTGAAGAAGTCGAGTCAGGATATCAGAAAGCGTGCCAACATCTCGGATGTTAAGGCAGTGAACCAAAACGACCTCTTCGGTGCCCAACCGATGCAAACTACCAACCGCCTCAATTATCGGC
>CAZPVT010000013.1:0-51546 GCA_964590395.1 uncultured bacterium | reverse complement strand
TCACCTCCCACCCTTTCGGTATCTCTCTTCCCAATTCCTCATTATAAACAAACTTTTCAGCCTTAAATGGCTCAAAGTCAATGAACCAGTTTTTGAAGATTGCCATTGCTGTCTTTTCCAGAACCTCGTTCTGCCTTTTCTTATTCTCTATCAAATCATCAAACCAGGATAAAACAGTAGCAATGCGGGATTGTTCGGGGAGGGGAGGAGAAAACACTATTATATTATCTTGAATAGATTTATTAATCCCGCCTTGGGCACTTCCAGAAATTGAACTTTCGATTTGTTGTTGTCCTATTTGTGAAAATAAAAAATAAAATAAAAATTTTGAATTGAAGTTTGTTATATTAGTTTTAAGCAAAAATACATGTTCATTTACCATTGCTTTTTCTTCCGGGATTTTGCTGATATAAACAAGTTTTCCTATCGTCGCTCCATCTTTTACTAATAAAATATCCCCTTCTTCTATTTTTCCTTTGTTCAAACTATTATAAAAACTTTCATCAAATCTCAAACAGTTTTCAAGTTCTAAACTTCCATCCCAATTTATATTTTCTCCCCCAATGCTTAAAATCCCATTTAAATTATGAGCCAATACGCCTCCTTTGGGTCTGTTTCCACTTTCTAAACTTTCTAAAACCTCTCTGATTCTCTTCACCTCCCAATCCTTCGGTATCTCTCCAGTCTCTGTTTCCTTAAATTCAGTTTCCCGGCGGAATTTAAGCATAACTCATTGCCCCTTTAATGCCCGTTTATTGCCCATTTGTCCCCTTTGTGTCCCCTTTGTCCCCTATAAGTTTTCTTTTAATTAAAACATAGTGAGTTCCTTTACCAGTCTCGCCAATTTGCCCTAATATTTCCTTATCAACCAAAGCAGATAAATCTCTTGAAGCGGTCTTTTTTGTGGTATTATTTATTTCCTGATACTTCTTATTTGTAATCTTTCCCTTCTCCTTCACATATAAAACCGCCTTTATTTGTCTTTCAGTTAGTCCCATATTCCTTAAATTCTCTTCTGTGTAAATATCCTTATAAAATCTTACAGAAAAACCGCCCATCTCCTCTTTAAATTCTGGCTCAAGTAATCCCTGAGATTTTAAACTATCTATTATCCTTCCTATATATAAAGTTCCTCTCTTCGTATTAGCAAATGCACACAATTTCTTCAATGTCCTATCCGTAAATTTTTCTTTACATTCTATATTTTGTGTCTCAATCATATCTCCCAACCTAAGCCCTTAAATATCTCCTTAACTTTATCAGTTAATTTTTTTTCTTGTTTAAACAATTCTGAAAGTTCCTTTGCATACTCGCTCATCTTCACTTCAAACGGTATATCTTCTTCGTCAAGTTTTATCCCCACATACCTTCCCGGTGTTAAGACATAGCCATTTTTAGCGACATCCTCAATAGAAGCAACCCGGGCAAATCCAATTTCATTTATCTTATCCTCTGGCTCTCCCTTTTCAAACATCCTGAATTTTTCAACAATCTTATTTATATGCTCCTCAGTAAAAACATTCTGCCTTCTTGAGATGGGCTTGAACATCTTTTTGGCATAAATAAAAAGCATCTTCCCTTTCATATGCCCGGGCTTTGATTTCCTTAAAAACCATAAAGAGGCGGGTAAAGAAACTGTATAAAACATCTTTGGTGGCGTTGCAATTATTCCGTAAACTAAATCATCCTCAATAATTTTCTTTCTGATTTCTCCTTCCTGATTTCCTCCTGATAAGGCGCCGTTTGCCATCACAAAACCGGCTCTGCCCTGCGGCGCCAGATGATAGATATAATGCTGTATCCAAACAAAATTGGCATTATTTTCCGGTGGCAGTCCGTATTTAAATCTCGGGTCATTAGGTTTTATCCGGTCCCTGCCCCATTCACTATCATTAAAAGGCGGATTGGAAACCACATAGTCTGCTCGCAAATTAAAAAATTTGTCGTCGTGATAGGAGTCACCGATTCTTATATCACCTTCCGCATTCCTGATTGCTAAATTCATTTTGCACACCTTCCAGACAAACTCCTTTGACTCCTGGCCATAGATAGACAATGTTTCTTTCTCAATGCCTTCGCTTTGAAGTTTCCTCAGCGCCGAGACAAAGAAACCACCCGACCCACAAGCCGGGTCAAAAATTCTGCCCCCTTTAACATCCAAAATTTCAACAATCAGGTTTGTTAATGACCGGGGAGTGTAAAACTCTCCTCCTTTCTTGCCCTCGGCTTCAGTAAATTTTGCCAGAAAATATTCGTATATCCTGCCGAAAATGTCCTTTTCTATGTGTTTGTCATCAAACTGAATTTCCGAGAAAGTATTAATAAGATATGCCAGGTCGTAACTGTCGAGTTTGGGATGGGTAAAATAATTTTTAGGAATTACATCGTAGAGTTGTTTTGAGTATTCATCTTCAAGAACTTTGATTGCCTTCTGAATAATCTCGCCGATATTGGGTTGAGTGGCATTTTTCCTTATATAATCCCATCTGGCTCTTTCGGGTATGTATAGGACACCATTTGCAAGATAGCGGTCTTTATCTGCCAAAATTTCTCTGGCAAATTCTGGCGGTAAATCCTTTTGCCGATTCCCCTTTAGTTCTTTCTGCTTCTCCTCAAATGCGTAGGAGATATACCTTAAAAATATCAGCCCTAAGACAACATATTTATACTCGTGAACCTCAAGCTTTTTCCTTAATTTGTCCGCTGCCTTCCAGAGTTTCTCCTCAAAATTTAAATCCTTTTCCTGCACTTTTTACCTCTTGCTTTCTAACTCAAAGTTATCATTTTTCAGACGGTTGTCAATTTGGTACTATGCCATTTTTCAACCAATAGCCTGCAGGTCACCGCAGGAAATATCATAATAAGAGTGATGGATGAAATCGTGAGGAATAGAAATATAAAAAGCCTCCCTATTCCCATTTGTTATACCATCTGATTGAGCATGGTTTGTATCCTTAATACGAGAATCAGCGGTAAGACTATTTGTAGAATTTGCAAAATAGTCCAAACAACCCCAGAGAAAACCCTTATCATATAACTCTTTGAAATTGTTATTCTTATCGTTGAAATAAGCGTTAAAAGGACGGTCCTGGGTACTGCCCCCTCTACAGCACCTCTCTGACCCACCACCGTTTTAAACTTTTGCACTTTTGACAGTCCGGGCTTATTTATATATTGGGTGTTAGAAAAAGCCAAAATCGGACACGGATGCAAACAGGTATTAAGTTTCTAATAATAACCGATTTAACCGTTTTTCAATCTGAATTAAAAGCCTTTCTGTCTTCTGTCTTGAGTCTATCTGAATCAGGTCCGGTGCCGGTGCAGGTGGAATGAATTTCTCTTTCATTATCCGGTAGATCGTCAGGTTGGCATCAGAGAAGCCTGCCCGATTTGCCCGGCGGCGCAGACGACTGACGACCGTCTTTTCCGGACAGGTTACCCAGATGAAAAGTAATGGCACATTCAGTTTTTTTGCCAGTTGCCGGCAACGCTCTCTTGATTCTTCAGAAGTGAATGTGGCATCTAATATTACGCTTATCCTACCGCGCAGAAACATCTCTGCCCGGTTAAACATCTCCGCATAGGTCCTTTGAGAAACACCGGATGCATAGAGCCCTTTGCCATAGCCCTCAAACCGGTGCTCGGTTACCGGGACATTGCAGAGTTGTTTGCGGATGGAGTCAGAAAGGAGATGCATCGCTAAGTGTTTTTCTGCCAGGCGTCGTGCCAGGTAGGTTTTACCCACCCCGGGCAAGCCAAAGACCACCATAAGATATGGCTTTCTGTCCAGAAAACGGGCATAGCGAAAGGCAAGGTGAAAATAGCGCCGGGCATCGCATCGGACATTGGCTTTGGCAACAGATGAGACATTGGGGTCGTTGAGGAGGAAACTGGTAACCTTGCCCCGGACATAAGCCCGGTAGCACCGGTAGAAGTTTAATAATGGCAAAATACCCGGATCATCGGAGTAAATCAGATACCGCTCAATAAAAAAGTTTGCCAGGTCATGGCGGTTGTGAAAGTCTAAATCCATCGCCATAAACGCAATCTCCGCGGCGGTGTCAGAGCAGAAAAATCTCGGGTTGAACTCCAGGCAGTCAAAGATGTAAATTTTGTCTTTGAGGAAGATGTTTCTGGGGTGCAGGTCACCGTGACACCGTTTAATAAAGCCTGCCCGCTGACGGGTGAGAAATAATCTGCGGTTAGTAAAGATAAACCGCTCAATTGCCCGTTTGATTGTGTAAAACTGATCTTCGTTTATCGTCCTGCCGATAAACTCCCGGGTCTGAATAAAGTTTTCCTCCCAGTTGAATTTGACGGTCTTGATTGAGCCGTAGCGGGCAATCTCTTTACCGGTCTCGGCTTGCCGGTGAAACTGTGCCACAATCCGGGCAAGTTCATCAATTGTCAAATAGTCCACCCTGCCTTTTTTCAGTTTTTCGGTCATTATTGCTGACTGGGGCATCGCCCGCATTTTGATACAGTAGTCAATTACCCTGCCCTTGCCTCCAAACCGGATTTTCCCTGACCGGTCAACAACAGGCAGGACACCGATGTAAAGTTCCGGTGATAGTTTCCGGTTTAAGCGAAACTCCTCTTTGCAGAAAAATCTCCTGGCTTGAAGGGTCGTGTAGTCCAGAAAACCGAAGTTTACCGGTTTTTTCACCTTGTAGGCAAACTCACCCGCAATGAAAACCCAGGAGGTATGGGTCTGAATCAATCGAACCTTTTTGACCCCGGCACCGTAAATCTCTGGCTTTAGCAGTTCTTTAACCCGCCCCTGAATTGAAGGCACCGCCGTTTTTACCACTCCGCAATATAGCGAGAAAAACGGCAGAAATCAAGCCGGGGTTTAAAACCGATTTTTAGCGCACAAGCTCGATTTTTCCGGTGCCGTTGCCGTTGTGGTAAAAGTAAACTCCGGGTTGGACCGGCTCTTTTTTCTCATCCAGACCATCCCAGATCACCGAACCGGAGTTAGCGGGCACCGGTATTGTCCGGATCAGCCTGCCCGCCGGGTCAAAAACAAAGACATTTTTACCCCCGGCTGTCGGTATTGTCACCTTCTGGACCGCGGGTACCGGTAAGGCGTTGAATGTGGTTCGAGACTTTACACCGTACTGATTTATACCCGCACCCTGCCAACCGTAGACCAGAAATGTGTAGTTAATGGTGTCACCGTAGCCAATACAGATCTCCCAGATTCCATCACCATCAATTTCCGCAAGTCGGGGATAGGGAAAATGATAGTTACTGACAAATTCAGGGCTTACAAACTCCAGGGTGCGCTGGTTACAGTCGTAGATATGAAATCGGGTGTAGTAACGATAGTTGGTATATTCATAACGGTAGCCGTAAACCAGCAGTTCATCTGCGCCGTCGCCGTCGGTATTGGCAGTACCAACAATCTGCCAGTAGTCGTAATTTGAATAGGGATTGGGAATCGTCCAGACCCGCTGTCGGGTGCGACCACTGACAAAAACCAGCGAATCACGGTGCGTATATCCGTACTCAATCACCAGTTCCGGCAGACTGTCTCCGGTGACATCCGGACCAACGGAAACAAAGCCCCGCTGAATCGGCAGTTGCCATTCCACCTGATAGCCGGTTAATAAAAGTAACAGGAAGGTTAATAAGCACACATTTACCCCCTTTTTCTGGACTTATCTTTCCTCTGAATTCCCAGTCTTTCAATTATCATTTCCTCCGGTTTTACCGGTTGTTCCTGGTATTTGAAACAGTCGGCAAGCTCTCTTGCCACCTTTTCCGCCTTTGTCTGTGATGCGGCATAAACCTCAGCGATCACCTCACCTCCCTTTACCGCTGACCCCACCTTTTTAAAGAAGATAAAGCCGGCTCCCGGATCAACCGCAGAGTCGAGCCGTTTTCTGCCCAGACCGATCTCCAAACCTAACATTCCCACCCGATAAGCATCAATTGCGCGGATATAGCCGGAGGCAGTTGCCAGGACCTGCTGTCTGTATTTAGCAACCGGCAAACTCTCAGGATTATCAATGACCGCGGGATCGCCACCCTGATTTTCAATTATCCGGGCAAACTTTTCAAGCGCCCGACCGGTTTCAATTGCCCGCAGGAGTAGCCTGCGTCCCTGCTGGGGAGTTTTAGCCACCCCAGCGAGTAAAAGCATTTCCATTCCCAGTTCCAGGGTAACCTCCCTTAAATCCGGCGCCCAGTCACCTTTGAGACAATCGATCGCCTCCCTCACCTCCAGCGCATTGCCCACGGTCCTCCCCAATGGTTGATTCATACCGGTAATCAACGCCCGCACCTTTTTGCCCAGTGAGTTACCAATCTCAATCATCAGTCGGGCGAGTTTGCGTGCCTGACGCTGGGTCCTCATAAACGCACCCCGCCCGGTCTTGACATCTAAAACTAAGCCATCAATTCCTTCGGCCAGTTTCTTGCTCATTATACTGGCAGCGATCAAAGGTATTGAAGCAACCGTGTTGGTAGCGTCGCGCAGGGCATAGATCTTTCTGTCCGCCGGACAGATCGTCTCTGTCTGCCCGATCATCGCTACCCCGATTTTATTGAGCGCTTCAATAAACTCCGTCTCGGAAAGATCGGTGCGGAAACCGGGAATTGACTCCAGTTTATCCAGTGTGCCACCGGTGTGGCCCAGACTCCGCCCTGAAATCATCGGCACCACCACCCCGCAAGCAGCAACGAGTGGTGCGAGGATCAGCGATACCTTATCTCCGACTCCACCGGTGGAATGTTTGTCAATCTTTGAACCAGAAATGGCACTGAGGTCCAACACGGCTCCCGAGTTCATCATTGCCCGGGTTAAAGCAACCGTCTCTGATTTGTCCAGCCCGCGCAGGTAGACCGCCATCAGCCAGGCAGCCATCTGATAATCAGGAATCTCTCCGCGGGTGTAACTGTTAACCAGCCACTCAATCTCCTCAACCTTCAGCCTGCCCCGTTCCTGTTTACGTCTGAGCAGACTTAGAAAGTCCACCTGGTAGAGAGGGTATTATCCGAACCGTCGGCCCAGAAACTTGCCCCCCTTCACCAGCCCCTCATAATGACGCATCACCAGGTGCGCCTCAATCTGCTGGAGGGTGTCAAGTGCAACGCCGACAATGATCAAAAGGGTCGTGCCACCAAAGTAGAACGGTACCCGGAACGCACTCATCAGTAGCCAGGGTAAGAGGGCAATGACCGTCAAAAAGAGCGCGCCGGGCAAGGTTAGAAGTGATAGACTACGGTCAATGTACGCCGCGGTCTTTTCCCCTGGTCTAATACCGGGGATAAACCCACCGTAACGTTGCATATTGTCCGCCAGGTCCCGGGGATTGAATACGATCGAGGTGTAAAAATAGGTAAAGAAGATAATCAACACCGCAAAGAGCAGGTTATAAAGCCAGCCCCCTGGAGAAAGAAACTGCTGTAGCCATGTCAGGAACGGCAGCTTCAGAAAAGTGGCAAAGGTGGAGGGAAACACGATCAGACTCTGGGCAAAGATGATCGGAATCACCCCTGCAGTAACCACCCGCAAGGGAATGTGCGTACTCTGACCACCATACATCCTTCTGCCGACGATCCGCTTAGGATACTGCACCGGAATCTTCCGCACCGCCATCGTGAACAAAACCACCGTGGCATAAATGATAAACACCATTGCCGCGATGATAATCAGCCATAGCCAGGAACTGATCCTTGCTTGCTGGAAAGTCCGCTCCAGGTCCCGAGGTGTGCTGTCCAGACAGCCGATTAAAATGATAAACGAAATCCCGTTGCCGATACCGCGGTCGGTAATCTGTTCACCCAGCCACATAACGAAGATCGTACCCGCAGTCAGCGTGAAGATGGTCATAATCCGGAAGAAAAGCCCGGGCTGGAGTACAATCGAACCAAGTTCAGTAGGGGGTTGAGACTCTAAGTAAACCGCGATGCTCGCTGACTGAATTACCGCCAGTACGACTGTGGCATAACGGGTGTACTGATTGAGTTTCTTTCGTCCCTCCTCATCCCGCTGTAGTTTTTCCAAAACCGGAAACACCGAACCAAGCAACTGGAATACGATTGACGCCGAGATATAGGGCATCACCCCGAGGGCAAAGACCGATGCCCGGGAGAGGGCACCACCAACAAAAATGTCATACAGTCCGAAGATGGTCCCGCTCATCTGGGATATAACCCAGCCCAGTGCTGCGGCATTTATTCCCGGAACCGGAATATGGGTCCCGAGCCGATAGACCACCACCATCGCCAGCGTAAACAGGATCTTTTTTCGCAGGTCCGGGATTTTAAATATGCTGGAGACGCCGCCAGTCAATTCACTGCTCCGTGGTTTGTGATGGTGGAACGATAATTACCACCTTACCTCCCGCCTGTTCGATCTTCTGCTTGGCGGTGGCAGAAAAAGCATGTGCCTGAACCGTAATCGGCTTATTGATTTCACCCTTACCTAAAATCTTCACCGGCCGATTCCTTTTCACCAATCTTCGATCAAGTAGTTTTTCGACCGTAATTTCGTTATCAGCCAATTGGACAATGTCATTAAGATTGACGACACTGTATTCCACTCTGGTCGGGTTATTGAAACCCCGCTTGGGAATCCGGCGGTAATATGGCATCTGCCCACCCTCAAACCGGGCATCAAACTCCGATGCTGAGTGTTGTCCCGCGCCTTTGTGCCCACGGCAGGATGTTTTGCCATGTCCGGACCCCGGACCACAACCGACCCGCTTTTTTCTCTTCTTTGCACCGGGAGTAGGTCTTAATTCGCTTATTTTCACAACTTCTCCACTTTTACCAGGTGCTTAATTTGGAATATCATTCCCCTGATTACCGGTGTGTCTTCGTGCTCACGCTCGGCTCCTACCCGCCGCAGACCGAGTGCCCGCGCGGTCCGTTTGTGCTCCTCTTTCTCGTCAATCAGGCTCTTAATCAGCCGGACTTTCAGTTTTTTCATTTTCTTTCTTCTCAATAAAATGTCTGAACGGCTTGTTTCTTGCCAATGCCACCTGATCAAGTGTGCGTAACTTCTCCAGAGCGATGATGGTCGCTTTAGCAGTGTTGTAATGATTGCGCGAACCAAATGCCTTGCTTAAGGCATCAGTCAATCCCACCACCTCCAGTACCGCGCGGACCTGAGGACAAGCGATCAGCCCGGTTCCAGAGGCAGCCGGTTTCACCAGCACCCTGCTCGCCCCATATTTCCCTGTGGTTTCATGTGGAATGGTATGCCCCTTAAACGCCACCTTGACCATTTGTTTCTGTGCCTGCGCCGATGCCTTGCGTACCGCACCCGCAACCTCAACCGCTTTGCCATGACCCACACCGACCTGTCCTTTACCATCACCAACTACCACGGTAGCCGAAATCCGCATCCGCTTGCCACCCTTCATCACTTTGGAAATCCGTTTGATATGAATAACCCGTTCAATCAACTCTGAACCGGGTTGAATGGCTTCGGTATCGGTAATCTTTTCGCTCAAAATTCCAGACCTCCTTGCCGAGCACCGTCAGCCAGCGCCCTAACCCGGCCGTGATAACGATAGCCTGCCCGGTCAAAAACTACCTTTTTAAACCCCAACAGTTTTGCCCGTTCTGCGATCAGTTTGCCCACCTCAACCGCAAGCTTAACCGGCTTATTCTTCTGCCCTTTCAGTTCTGGCGAGAGCGTTGAAACTGCGGTGAGCACCCGACTGGTGGTGTCGTCAATCAACTGGGCATAGATATGCCGGTTACTTCGGTACACGCACAGTCTCGGCTGCTCCGGTGTACCGCTAATCCGCTGCCGGATACTCAAATGCCTTCTTAATATACGCTCCTTAATCATAGCCTTCAATATTATTCACGATTTTCCCGATGTCAAGAAAACACTATCAGCGTTCACACCAGGGCATCCGCAAGAATTCTAAAGATCAGATCATCATAGGAAATACCCGCGTAGGCAGCCTGCGCCGGCAAATCAGATAAGTCGGTCAGTCCGGGAATGGTATTGATCTCCAAAAAATAGCAATGGCGGTAGTCCTTGACGATCAAATCCAACCGGGAAAAACTCTTACAGCCGATGCCATTATGCGCCTTCAATGCCAGTTCGCTGATCTTTTTCTGTACCCGGGAATCCAGTCGTGCAGGTAGAATGAAATCGGTCTCACCCCGAGTGTATTTCGCCTCATAACTGTAAAACTCATGGCTTTTAGGAACCAGTTCCAGAATCGGCAGTACCTGCTGACCGATAATGCCCACCGTAACAATCATCCCAGACACAAACGGCTCGATCAGAATATCACCAAAACCACGCCAGACCCGCTCACAGTGATCCCGTGCTCCGCGTCTGCCCTCGAGTAGTTCAATCCCGACGCTTGAACCCTCACATCGCGGTTTAACAATCATCGGATAGCCAAACCGCCGCTCCGCCTCTGCCAATCCGGCAGCGATGTCATCATTCGCCCCAATTGCAATGAAGTTTGGGGTCGGGATGTTTATCTGTTTAAAAAGCATTTTGGTAAAAACCTTGTCAATGGCGATCGCAGAAGCGGTTACACCGGAACCGGTATAAGGTATCCCCATTAGTTCTAAAAATCCTTGAATTGTACCGTCCTCACCCGGCCGACCGTGCATAGCAATGAAAGCCATATCGATTTTTGCCTGCCGGATCTGGTCGACAAAACTACGATTGATGTCAATACCAACCGATTGATACCCCTGTCTTCTGAGCGATTCCAGCACCCGCTGGCCTGAAAGCAGAGAAACCTCCCGCTCACTTGACCAACCTCCCATCAAAACGCCGATGCGCCGCTTGCGCAATCGACGCACGATGTCGCTTCTGCTCATTTTACCTCACCTCGCTTTACTCACCACACTCCGGTACGGAAGTACTCATCCATTGACCGTGCCGCAATTCTACCTGCCCCCATTGCCAGAATTACCGTCGCGGCACCGGTAACGATATCACCACCAGCAAAAACCCCTCGCTTTGATGTCCTACCGGTGGCTGGATCGACCACGACCGTTCCCCGCTTTGATACCTCCAGACCCGGAGTTGTCTGCGGTATCAATGGATTCGGACTGTTGCCAATCGCAATTACTACCGTATCAACTGGTATCCGAAATTCGCTGTTCGGAATCGGCACTGGCCGGCGTCGGCCTGATGCATCCGGCTCACCCAATTCCATTCGAATACACTCCACCTCTTTAACCCAGCCGTTATCATCCGCCATATACCGCACCGGATTGGTCAGCAGTCGGAACTCCACCCCTTCCTCTTCTGCGTGATGGATCTCTGCTGTCCTTGCCGGCATCTCATCCCGTGAGCGCCGGTAGATAAGGATTGAACGCTCCGCGCCCAGCCTTAATGCAGTTCTTGCTGCATCCATCGCCACATTCCCACCACCGATCACCGCCACATTTTTCCCGCGGACGATCGGGGTGTCATATTTCGGAAAGAGATAAGCCTTCATCAGGTTGGAACGAGTTAAATACTCGTTTGCCGAATAAACTCCGAGGTAGTTCTCGCCAGGAATGTTCATAAACAACGGCAGTCCAGCACCGGTGCCGATAAAGACCGCATCAGACTCCTGCAATAACTCATCAACCGTCAGCAGTTTTCCCACCACATAGTTCAGTTCCAACCTGACCCCCATCGACCGGACAAAGTTCACCTCCCGCTCAACAATTGCCTTGGGCAGACGAAACTCCGGTATTCCGTACATCAGCACCCCGCCCGGCTTGTGCAATGCCTCAAAGATGGTGACATCGTGCCCCAGTCTTCGCATGTCCCCGGCAACGGTCAATCCTGCCGGTCCGGAACCGACCACCGCTACCCGTTTACCGGTTGCCGGCTGAATCTCACACATCACACATTCCGGCTGGGTTGCTTCCCAGTCAGCGATAAAACGCTCCAGATTCCCGATTGCCACCGGCTCCATCTTTTTACCTAATATACAGGCACCTTCACATTGCACCTCTTGGGGACAGACCCGGCCGCAGATCGCTGGCAAAACATTCGTTCGTTTCATCACCCTCATCGCCTCCAGAAAATTACCCTCAGCGATATGTCGGATAAATCCGGGAATATCAACCTGAACCGGACAACCTTCAACACAGCCCGGTTTCTTACATTGAAGACAACGACCCGCCTCCACCACCGCCTCATCCGGTGTATAACCAAAAGGTACCTCATCAAAGTTATGACGGCGCACTGCCGGTGCCTGTTCCTTCATCGGTATTTTTTTCGGATTGATTTTAGCCATTACCGCCTCGCTTTCCGCAACTACAACTCGCGGCCTGCTGCTGAAATATCTCCACTGCCCGACGTTCATCATTCACATAGGTTTTGAGTCGCGCCATCAACAGGTCAAAGTTGACCTTATGGCCATCAAACTCTGGCCCATCAACACAGGCAAACTGAGTCTTACCATCAACCTCGATCCGACAAACTCCGCACATCCCGGTTGCATCCAGCATAATCGGATTCAAACTGACCACGGTCGGGATACCGTACTTTTGGGTCAAAAGCGACACCATCTTCATCATTATCACCGGGCCGACCGCAAAACACCGGTCAATTCTCTCGCCCTGGTCAATCACCCGTTGAAGCATATCAGTCACCAACCCCTTGTTGCCATTAGAACCGTCATCGGTCGCCACGATCAGTTCGTCAACTACCTGCCTCATCTCCTCCGCCATCACGATCATTTCTCTATTCCTGAACCCGATAATACCGACAACCTTATTACCCGCCTGCTTCAGCGCTCTTGCCACCGGATAAATCTCCGGGGTTCCAACGCCACCCGCTACACAGACCACGGTACCAAACCGCTCAATCTCGGTTGGCTTACCCAGCGGCCCAATCAAATCCATAATCTCATCACCCTCTTTAAGAGTACCGAGCAGCATGGTCGATTTGCCAACTTCCTGAAAAACGATCACTAAAACCCCGGTATCCGGAAGGGCATCAGCGATGGTTAAAGGGATCCGCTCTCCCTCTTCATTGATACGCAGAACCACAAACTGCCCAGGCTTTGCCTTCTTGGCAATTGCCGGTGCGTTAAGTTCTAACCTTTTGATTCCTTGTGTAAGTATATCTCTTTTTAATATCTTAACCACATCATCTCCTGTTTTATGATACCCAAAATATAAAACTCTCGTTTTGAACCACTGCTAAAATCGGATATTAACTTAATTAATAATTATATCATAAATTTCCTAAAAGTCAAGATAATTCCGTATTCGCCCCCAGCTTCCCTCCCGTACTTGATAATCAACACCAAGTTATTTCTAGTCAAAAAAACGTAACGGGATGGGTCATCTGGTAACTCTTGACTCTAATTCACCAGGGGCTAAAATACTGAAAAGGATTAATTATGCCGAAAAGAACATATCAACCATCAAATATTCGTCGTAAGCGAACCCACGGCTTTCGCGCCCGGATGAAGACGGTTGGCGGCAGACGCGTCCTCGCTAACCGCCGACGCAAGGGCCGTTACCGTCTGACCGTATGATTGGCAATGTGCCATTGGAGCACAGGTCGGTTGATGCGCGAAAGTTTAAAACGAACCGAAATCATCAGGCACCGTCGGGATGTCCAACTGGTATTGAGCACCGGCACCGCTGTAATGAGCGGTTTTTTAACCCTGCGGTATTGGCAAAATCCGGCAGCCACTGCGGCAAGACGCATCGCCTTTTTACTTAACTCTCGAATCCAAGGTACGGTTGTTCGTAACCGACTGAAAAGGCGCTTACGGGAAATCTATCGTCGAAACAAAACCTGGTTTCCACCCGGCTATAATTATCTCATTCAGGTTAAACCCGGTGCCGAAAGCCAGCAATTTGAGCAGTTAAAAAAGGATTTGAAATTACTGACCGAACAGATAAAAATAAAATGGTAACTGAAATAGCAAAAATCATTATCCGGTTATACCGGTGGACATTGGGCACGGTATTACCCAACTCCTGCCGTTTCACGCCCTCCTGCTCCGAATACACCCTAACCGCTTTGAGCCGTTACGGATTTAGAACCGGTGGTTATCTGGCGATTAAACGACTCCTCCGCTGTAATCCGTTTTTTACTGGTGGCTATGATCCGGTGCCGGGGAAAACAGCTAACGAGAAAAAGCAATGAATTCCGATAATTTACGAATGCTAATCGGCTTTGCCCTGATAATGCTCATTCTGATTATCTGGCAGATTTTTTTACCCGGCAACAGACAAACCAAACACCAGCCACCGGTTCTCTCACCGCCAGTCGAATCAACCACGGCAATAGTGCCCACCGAATACGAAAAAATCACCCCGCCACCGGTAGAACTTCCGGAAACTACCTTTACGCTCGAAAATGACTATCTGTTGCTAAAAGTCACCAGTTTAGCCGGTGCAATCACATCCTGTTCCTTGAAAAAATACGGTGTTCAACTCCTTCCTTTGGGACAAACAATTCTCGGCACCGAAGAAATCAGCACTACACCACTGCGCGGTTTTGTCCAATCGGGATCATCGGTCACCCTCCGCTATTATGCCCCTAACTGCACAGTGATTAAAACCTGGACATTAGGGAAAGAGTATACTCTTGGCTTGGTGATTACGGTTCAACCTGAAGGGAGTAATTTAACCTTTGATGCCCTTGCGGGTATTGCTACTACTGAATCGAATGTCAAGGAAGATCTGGCAAACTTTCACTTTTATGCCCGCAATGGCAACCGCGTCCACCAGCTTGCCGCTGGAAATTTACGAAAAAAACCCTTTGTTACTTCTGCTGACTGGGCAGGATTGAAATCTAAATACTTCTTTTTAGCACTGGTCAACAGCAATGGCAAATTTGATTCGGTGTGGGCAAAACAGTTACCCGATGATCGCATCGGAATGAAAGCCTCACTGCTTGGCACCCAAAAAGAAAACCGGTTTTTGACCTATTTAGGACCGATTGAATACAACCGCTTGCGTTCGTTCCACCTCGGGTTTGAGAATGTCGTCAGTCTGGGCTGGCTTAAGCCGGTTGCCCTTGCCATTCTCTATCTACTGCGCCTGTTCTACCTACTGGTTAAAAACTGGGGTCTGGCAATTGTGCTTTTTTCTGCCCTGATGAAAGGGATATTTTATCCCCTAACCCGAACTCAAACCCGGCAGATGCGCCAGTTACAGCTACTCCAGCCCAAAATTGAAGAACTGAAAAAGAAATATAAAGATGCCCCCCAGATGCTCAACCAGGAAACAATGCGTCTGTATCAGTTATACCGGGTAAATCCATTGTCCGGCTGTTTACCGTTATTGGTGCAGATGCCGGTCTTCTTTGCTCTTTATGCGGTCTTACGTAACTTTATCGAACTGCGGGGTGCCAACTTTATTCTCTGGCTCGATGATCTGTCTCAACCCGATACCTTGTTCGGGCAGATTCCAAAAGAAATTCCGTTGATCGGTGGTTTTGCTATCGGTTTGCTCCCAATAATGATGGGAGCGTCCTTCATCGCCCAGAACCTCCTTACCGCCACCGACAAAAGGAACTGGGCGATGAGTATCATCTTCCCGATTTTTATCACTGCAATCTTTCTTAATCTTTCCAGTGGATTGCAATTATACTGGTTTATCTACAACTTACTCTCAATTGGCGAGAGTTTAATCGTAACCAAAGGAGGCACACTATGGCAGAAATTCAGAAAAAAACCGAATTTGGGGAGGAGTTAAATCCGACGGCAAATATCCAATCAGCGCCCGTCTCGGATGCCAGCCAATCCGAAGAAAGCGCATATATCGCTCAGGTTACTACCGACCTGATCACTCACATCGGCATCCGTGCCAAGGTTGAAGTCACAAAAACTACTGACGGCTACCTAGCTAATATCAAGACCAAACGAGCCAGCGCGGTGCTGATTGGTAGACGCGGCGCAACGCTGAAGGCACTCCAGCACCTGATACGGAGCATTGTCCGGCGCAAATATCCGGACATCTCGACCATCACCGTTGATGTCGCCGGCTATTTGCAGCGCCGGGACGACTTTCTCCGCAAGAAGGCGCTGGCAGTAGCCAAAATTGTTACCGAAACCAAACGGGAAATGGCACTGGATTTTTTAAGTGAGAAGGAACTTGCGGTGGTACGCAATGCCCTTACCGAAATTCCGCAGGTTCGAGTGTATGCGGTAGGCACCGGTTCCCGCCGGAATGTCATTATCGCGCCGGTGGAATCCGACTCTTGAGTACCTGATGCGGACTGACACGATCGTCGCGCCTGCCACACCTGCCGGTATCGCCGGTCTGGCGGTCATCCGCATCTCGGGCACAGACACCTTTAAACTCCTCTCCTGCATTATTACGGGCCGCAAACTCACCACTCAACCAACGCACACCGCCCAGCTCTACTGGCTCAAGGACAAAAACGGCAAGCCGATTGACCAGACAATGATCACCGTCTTTCGTCGACCCCGCTCCTATACCGGCGAAGATATGGCAGAAATAGCCTGTCACGGTAGCCCGCTCATCGTGGATAAGATCGTCCAACTCTGCCGACAGCACGGTGCGCGCCTTGCTGAACCTGGTGAATTTACTAAAAGGGCGGTTCTCAACGGCAAACTGAGTCTAACCCAAGCAGAGGCTGTCCAAGTACTGGTCACCATCCAAGCACCACGGGCACACCAACTTGCCATTGCTGCATATCAGGGTGCAACTGCAAAAGTTATCGCTCGGTTCACCGAACAACTGCGCAATCTTTATGCGGAAATTGAGTACCTGTTAGGTCTTGACGAAGATCCCCAGCCGAATGTTGCCCACCTAGATCGTGCCACCAACTCGGTGCTGACGCAACTGAATCGGTTGATCACCCAGGCAGAAAAAACCAGTTTTCTCTTCACTCCCGCAAAGGTGGCAATCGTGGGCCGTGCCAATGTCGGCAAATCTAGCCTGTTCAATCGCCTCCTGGCAGAAAAGAGGGCGATCACCAGTCCAATTCCGGGCACCACTCGTGACCGCATCGAATCGGCGCTTTCTCTTGACGGAATTAAGATCAACTTGATCGACACTTGCGGCTTTGATCCTGCTAGCCGAAACCCACTGACCAGAATCGGCACCCAACAGACACACCATGCGCTTGGTCAGGCAGACCTACTCCTCGTAGTATTTGACAACTCCCAGCCTGTGCATCAACTTGATCGGGCAATTATTGCTGAGTGCGAAAAAAAACCAAAAATTTATATTATCAATAAGTGTGACCTAAAAACTCACTTCAACTATCGCTCCCTGCTCAATCAGCGTCCACTCGCTATCTCCTGCAAAACCGGCAGCAACATCGCCCGCTTACGGCAACTGTTGCGTGCCTATTTCCGGCAGACCAACTCCCGATGTCCGGTTACCACCCAGCGTCAACTCCAGGCGCTCCAGCAGGCTCGGGCTCGGCTGATCGCCAGTCTGAACGCACTAGACCTGACGATCCGCGCCACTGAACTCCGCTCTGCCCTGACTGCATTAGAAGAGATCGATGCTCCGACCACTACCGAAGAAATCCTCAACCGGATATTCAGTCAGTTTTGTGTCGGCAAATGATCAACCAGATTCTCCTTTGGCTTGACAATTCGCCCGCTGCCCGTGCCGCTGCCAGTTGGACGATTGCCTTTGCCCGTTCCACTTCCGCCAGGATTTATGCGCTCTACGTCCTACCCGCCACAGCCAAAAGTCGGCGGGAAAAGAGAAACTCCGTTCAGGAGGAGCAAGCCTGGCAGGTACTTTACGAAGTAGAGGACGAGGCGTTTGACCAACAGGTACGGATTTCGCTCCTGTTGGAAACCGGCGACCCATTGTCCCGGCTGACCGAAGTCTGCACAAGTTACCAGCCTGATATCATCGTGGTAAGTGCCGACACCCTACTTTCGGCTGAGAGCCTAATTCGGCACTTACCAAAACCGGTAATATTTTACAAATTGGATAAGGAGGACTGATGCACAAAAAGATCTCAGAACTACTGCTCCGTTCAGCAGTAATTCTGGAATTGAAGGCACAAGAAAAAAACGCTGCCATCCAAGAACTCACCGCACCGTTAATTGCCGAAGGACTGGTCAGCGATGAAGCAGAATTCATCGCCGCAATCCTGCGTCGGGAAAACCTTGAAAGCACTGGAATTGGATCCGGAGTTGCCATACCACATGCCCGCACCAATGCGGTCAAGGATGCGGTACTGGCATTTGGCAGATCAAATGCTGGGGTTGATTTCTCCAGCCTGGACGGCAAACCCTCCCAACTGATCTTCCTGATCGCCGCACCTGAAGCAATGAAACGAGAATACATCTGGACCCTCGCCAAACTCTCAAGCCTGTTACGCCGTGAAGAGGTGCGCACCGGCTTACTTAATGCACAGACCGCTGACGAGGTCTATGCGGTAGTTGAACGGTATGAACGACTCTGAAATCAACTACTTTCTCTTCCGCTGGCGGCGTGCGATCAGCGAAAGATTTTCGTCGCTCGGTCTGGAAATCCAGCCCACCGAGATCCGTGGGGGGGAACCTGGGATTGAAGCAGACCTCGCGGTGCCAATTTTCCGGTTGGCGAAAAAAGGTGGCGTCCAACCCGAGACCCTTGCTCGCGAAATCGTCCGGCAAATTGACCTAAGCCAAACTGGCTTACGCACCGCCACTGCCCTAAAGGGCTATGTGAACCTGCAATTTGACCCGCAGTTTTTTGCCCGGCAGGTCTTTAACGATTACTTCGGCACTACAGCCCCAATTACGGATAATCCTAATGAACTTTACGGCAGTTTTAAGATCGGGGTGAACAAGACCATCGTCATTGACTACTCATCGCCCAATATCGCCAAGCCGTTTTCAGTGGGGCATCTCCGTTCCACAATCATCGGTCAGGCGCTTTATAATATCTTTAAGTTCCTCGGTTACCAGATTATCGGCGACAACCATCTTGGCGACTGGGGAACCCAGTTCGGCAAACTGCTTTGTGCCTTTGAACTTTGGGGCGAACCAGAAAAATTAAAATTGAACCCGACCGGGCATCTTTTGGAACTTTACATCCGGTTTCATGAGACCACCAAGCAGGATAAAAGTCTTAAGGCCAAAGCCCGGGAGTGGTTTCACCGGCTGGAGACTGGCGACGATATCGCCCGCTCTCGCTGGCAACAGTTTGTCCAGTTAAGCTGCAAGGAATTTGAGCGGATCTATCAACTCCTGGGAATAGAATTTGATGTTACGCTCGGCGAAAGTTTTTATGTTGACCGGCTAACATCGGTAATTGAACGGGCGTTTGCCCGGGGCATCGCCCGCATGGAAAAACCACCCGCGATGTTGACCGATGATGAAGAAGAAATCCTCGGCGAACAAGAGCCGGTCGTTTTGATCCCGTTGGAAAAGTTCGGCATCTCAGTGCCGTTGATCCTACAGAAATCTGATGGCACCAGCCTTTACGCCACCAGAGAAATCGCCACCGCTGAATACCGGATTGAAAAATGGCAACCCGAAAAAATTCTATACGTTGTCGGCAATGAACAGACCCTTTACTTCCGGCAGTTCAGTGCCGCCCTCAAACTCTTTGGCTACGACACCCCTTGCATCCATATTACCTTCGGGTTAGTACTACTACCCGAAGGTAAACTGTCCACCCGTGCCGGCCGCATCATCCTCTTAGAAGAGTTAATAAAAGAGGCAATTGAACGGGCAAGCGCAATCGTGGCTGACCGGGAACTACCTGCTGAAGAAAAAGCAGAGATTGCCCGCAAAGTAGGCATCGGTGCAATCAAATATGCTGACCTAGCGCAGAACCGCATCAAGGATGTGATATTTGACTGGAACCGGATGCTTGCCCTTGATGGCGACTCCGGACCTTATCTTCAGTACGCGTACACCCGCATCCGTTCTATAATCCGCAAATCCGGCATCACCGATTTCACCGGCGCTGATCCCACACTGCTTGTTACACCGGAAGAACAAACTCTACTCCGTGACCTCGCCTGGTTTCCGGATGCGGTGCTATCTGCTGCCCGGCATTATGAACCACATCGTATCACAAACCACATCTACCGCCTTGCCCGTAACTTTTCAGTATTTTATGACCGTATTCCGGTCTTGGGCAGTGAAACGCAACAGCTTAAACTCACCCGCCTTGCCCTGATCTCGATGACCGGCACAGTGATTAAAACCGGACTCCGTCTCCTTGGTATTGAGGTAATGGAGCGGATGTAAATCCATTAACTCTCCAAATGAGTCAAATAAATTATGAAGCGAATTTACTTTGACCACGCCAACGCCACCCCGCTTCTTCC
Source organism: uncultured bacterium (assembly GCA_964590395.1). Classification (GTDB taxonomy): domain Bacteria; phylum Hydrothermota; class Tepidihabitantia; order Tepidihabitantales; family Tepidihabitantaceae; genus JAOABP01. Next base: position 31,325 of record CAZPVT010000013.1, on the reverse strand, counting down.
TGAAGCCTACGAAGCCATGGTGCCATTCCTGCGCGAACAGTTTGGCAACCCGAGCAGTCTGCACCAGTTTGGCAAGCCGACACGCGAAGCACTGGCAACTGCCCGGGAACAAATTTCCCATCTGATCAACGCCCAGCCCGAAAGTATAATCTTCACTGCCTCCGCATCAGAAAGCAACAACTTAGCGCTCAAAGGAATTGCCCTTGCCCACCGCAACAAAGGCAACCATCTCATCATCTCTGCCATCGAACATCTATCAATCATCGAGCAAACTAAAACCTTAAAACGATTGGGATTTGAATTCACCGTCTTAAATGTTGACCACTACGGCAAGGTTGACCCGGAAGAGATTGCCCGCGCGATCAAACCCAGCACCATACTTGTATCAATAATGCATGCCAACTATGAAATTGGCACAATCCAGCCACTAAAAGAACTCGTTCGGATCTGCCACGAAAAAAAGGTTCTCATACACTCTGATGGCACTGCCGCGCTGGGCAGAATACCGGTTGACATCCAGGAACTGGATGTTGATGCCTATACCTTCTCTGCCCAATCGATCTACGGTCCCAAGGGTGCTGGGGTCCTATATCTCCGGCAGGGTATAAGGATATACCCGCTCATTGATGGTGGCTTTCAGGAAAGGGGGCGCCGCGCCGGAACTGAAAATATCGCGGCAATTGCCGGAATGGGCAAAGCAGCGGAAATCTGTGCTGTTCAGTTACCGAACTGGATAGAAAAGATGAAACGGTATAGCCATCGTCTTTACACCGAACTGCCCCGGAAAATTGAACGGCTGGTCTTTACTGGACATCCCACTGACCGACTACCCGGTGTGGTCAGCCTCTGCGTAGAATTTGTTGAAGGGGAAGCGCTACTACTATCCCTTGATGATCTGGGCATCGCTGTCGCTTCAGGCTCGGCCTGCACCGCCCGCACCCTCAAAGCCTCCCATGTACTTACCGCCATTGGCATTGAACCGGTCATTGCCCAATCCTCTCTGTTGCTCACACTGGGTAAAGACAACACCGACACGGAGATTGACTATTTTCTTAACCAACTGCCACCGATTGTCCAGCGTCTGCGCAGTTTCTCTCCGCTTTATGCCAAATACCTGAAAGGCGAAAACCCCTATAACTTCCCAGCTGGACAACACCACTATAATGAGGAAAATAATAATTAATCAGGAGTTGAGTGTATGTATTCGGAAAAAGTAATGGAACATTTCCGCAACCCCCGCAATGTCGGTGAAATTGAAAACCCGGACGGCGTCGGCGAAGTCGGCAACCCGGTTTGCGGTGATATGATGACCTTTTATATCAAGGTGGACAACGGCGTTATCACCGATGTCAAATTCAAAACCTTTGGCTGTGGTGCAGCGATCGCGGTCTCCTCAATGGTCAGTGAAATGGCAAAAGGCAAGACCATTGAAGAGGCGCTGAAAATCACCAACGAACAGGTTGCTGTCGAACTCGGCGGCTTGCCGCCCAACAAAATGCACTGCTCCAACCTTGGCGCGGATGCCCTCCATGCTGCAATTCAGGACTACCTGCGCAAACAAAAGCAACCCCAGCCCGAATGCCGCTGTCCCTATTGCAACCAGCCCCTCATCGGTGACAAAAATCTCTGCCGGCCCTGCGGAACAAAAATTGAACTCTGTCCTGAATGCGGACACCCCCTGCCCCAAAACTCAACTAGCTGTCCGCACTGTAGTAAAGAAATAAAATGAAAGGATTAAATATGCCATTCCAAAAAGTAAGCGGTCAAAACAACCAGCACCGCGTAACCATCTATGCCTTATCCACCTGCGGGTGGTGCCGGATGACAAAAGAACTACTTCAGAAATACGGAATTGAATACCAGTTTATTGACGTTGACCTCACCACCGGCGAAGAACGGGAAGAGGCACTAAACCAGGTTCGCCAGTTTAACCCCCGCAGTTCCTTCCCGACGATTGTCATCAACGACCAGGTGGTCGTTGGCTACGATGAGGAAAAAATCAAACAACTGCTCGGCATCTGACTATGAACGAAGAGTTCACACCCGAAATCATCAAACTCTACGAACAACTGCAAAAAGAGGCAGAGGAGGGCGGTTACCACCTTAACCCAGACCGCAACTTCACCTTAAAACTGGTCGCCGGCTTATTGACCAACGAAAAACGTTACGGTTACCATGCCTGTCCCTGCCGTCTTGCCCTCGGTGAAAAAAATAAAGACATTGATATCATCTGCCCCTGTTATTATCGGGACAGCGACCTTGAGGAATACGGTGCCTGTTACTGTGCCCTTTATGTTTCTGAAGACTGGATAAACCGCAAAATACCGCACGGCTCAATTCCGGAACGTCGCCCCACAAAGTTTATGATTGGAGGCTATTCTGAACCCGCACCGCAACCCCAGCAAACAACACCAACCCAACTTGCCTATCCGGTCTGGAGGTGCAAAGTCTGCGGTTACCTCTGTGCGCGCAACGAACCGCCGGGCAAATGCCCAATCTGCAAAGCAGACAAAGAAAGGTTTGAAAGGTTTCTGTGAGGTGAACTATGCCGATAGTTGAAATCAGCGTTGTCCCGGTCGGCACCAATACCGCGAGTGTCAGCAGGTATGTGCGGACCGCGCTGGAGATAATAAAAAACAGCGGATTAAACTATTCGGTAAATCCGATGGGCACCTGTATAGAAGGAGACTGGGAAACTATCTTCCAGACTATAAGACAGATCCACGAAAAACTAACCTCAATCGGCTGTCCGCGCCTGATAACCACGATCAAAATTGATGACCGACGGGACAAACAACAAACGATGCAGGATAAGGTAAAAAAGGTAACGACCTGACCGGTCCTTATCAACACCTGTGCTGTCCTGACCGGTCTCGCAACTCTCCTTACTACTCTCGGCATTACTCCTGCTACAACCCCCATCATCACCAGAACCACAAGCAAAACATCAACCCAACCGCAAACCCTGCTAACCACCGTAAAACCAACCAAAGTTAGAACCCTGTCATAAACGACAAACACCGCTCACACTATCACCAAAACCACCACCATACCTAAAACCCATCCTGTAACCCAAACCACAACCCTAATGGATACCATCCCCGATACTGCCCCCTGGGTAGGGTTTCAAATATCGTCCATAATATAAAATAAGACAATTCAAACAGTTAATCTAATTTAACCTTTAAGTTAAAAACACCAGTTAATCCAAAGTTGGAGATTGCCACCTGTCTTCCGCAGAATACACTGACTTCCCTCCAACTCGTCATTCCGAACCGTCTCCCTTCCCTTGTCATTGCGAGCGGTAGCGAAGCAATCTCTCTGCGTGTAATGCCAATTTATCCACTTTTAGATTGCTTCGTCGCTAACGCTCCTCGCGATGACTTTCCTTTCGTCATTGCGAACTGCCGAAGGCAGGAAGCAATCTCTTTGCATTTGATGCCAGTTTATCCGCTCATAGATTGCCACGGCACTGCGTGCCTCGCAATGACGAGTAAATGATGGACTCCACCTCCCTCAAGCAGAATACGATGACGGGAAAGGGAAAAGTTTGGTTATGTAACCACATCGTATCCTAAATTTGCATTTTCCGCCGGGGACTATAAAATTAATGAATGTGTGGCGTACTGGGGCTCTTCTATTTTAATCAGCAGGTCGGACCGGACCTGGTACAAGGACTATTAGCGCTTCAACACCGGGGTCAGGACTCTGCCGGCATCCTAACTTCAGATGTTACCCTGCATATGAAAAAGGGTAACGGGCTGGTAAGCCGGATATTTAACGAAAAAAACCTGCCCCGACTGACCGGCGCACTGGGAATTGGCCATACCCGTTATCCCACTATCGGTCCCGGACACAGCGAAGACGCTCAACCGTTCTTTATCAATCACCCCTATGGCATCGGTATGGTTCATAACGGCAATCTGACCAACTACTTTTCCCTGCGCCACGAACTTGAAACTAAAGACCTGCGCCAGTTGACCAGTTTCTGCGATGTGGAGCCGATTATGAATATCTTTGCCCTGGAACTGGAAAAATCCCGTTTGACAACGATAAAACCAGAGCACATCTTTCAGGCAGTCAGCGCCGTATTCCGCCGGGCAAATGGTGCCTATTCGGCTGTCGCGCTGATTCATCAGCACGGACTGGTTGCCTTCCGGGACTCCAAAGGGATCAGACCGCTGGTCATCGGTAAACGGCCGGTAACCACCGCCTACGACCCGAGGAGCACCCGCCACGGCATGCTGAAGAAAAGACCGGTTTACGAATACGCCATCGCTTCAGAAAGCGTCGCACTTGACCTGTTAGGTTTTGAGCAGTTCCGGGATATCCTTCCCGGTGAAGCGGTGTTTATCGATCGGCACCACCACCTGCATCACTGCCAGGTAGCACCCGGAGACCTGCACACCTGCATTTTTGAATATGTCTATTTTGCCCGACCTGACTCGGTGATAGATGGAATTGAGGTCTATGAAGCTCGGCTCCGGCTTGGTGAAGCACTGGCAGACGAAGTGCAACGTCGGGGAATAAAAGCCGACCTGGTAATACCGGTTCCGGATACTGCGCGCCCTGCCGGGGTGGCACTTGCCCGGCTTTTGAAGCTGGAACTACGCGAAGGTTTGATTAAAAACCGATACATTGCCCGCACCTTCATTACCCCAGCAACTGTCAACCGCTCGGTCTCGGTACGCCAGAAACTCAACCCGGTCCGATCCCAGATTAAGGGGAAAGACATACTGCTGATTGATGACTCAATCGTTCGGGGCACCACCTCTAAGGAAATCGTCCAGATGGTGCGTGATGCTGGCGCGCGCCGGGTTTACCTGGCGGTAACCGCACCACCGCTACGTCATCCCTGTGTTTACGGGATTGATATGATGACGCGCGGCGAATTCATCGCCAAAGGCAAAACCGAAAGGCAGATCGCCGAAATAATCGGCGCGGATGAATTGATCTATCAGACTTACGAAGGACTGATAAAAGCGGTAGCAGGTCCGCTGACCAACCGGCAGTTCTGCACCGCCTGCTTTAACGGTAACTATCCCACCGGCATCTCGACTTCGGAACTCCGCGCCCTGGAAGCGGAACGCCAGCGCTGGATCAAGAATGTCAATCCATCTGCCGCCGGATAAAAGTCGGCACCTCCAGGTCTAATTTGTCAACCAACGGTTCACCTTTAGCCATTGACCGCCGTCGGAATCTAATCTCCTCACTACTGGTAATGAGATCAGTAATGTCTTCCAATCGGGGCAAAGGTTCGGGTAGACCGGTGGCGATTAAGGTAACCTTCATTACCGATTTCAGTTCACTGTGCGTTGCTGCCCCCAGCCTGATATCCGCCTGACCGTTGGTAGCAAGCGAGATTACCTTTGCGGCTTCATCAACTTCGTTCAGGGTCATTGAGCCATCACCGGCGACATTCAAAAGTATGCGTCGAGCATGCTCGATTGAAACATCTTCAATCAGTGGAGAATGCAATGCCCGGTGTGCCGATTCGGTTGCCCGCCCTTCTCCGGAAGCGATTCCGACCGACATCACCGCACCGCCCTTTTCTCTCATCACTGCCCGGACATCTGCAAAGTCAATGTTAATCAACTGTTTCGTGGTAACGATCTCCGCAATCCCGCTAACCGCATTTAGCAGCACTTCGTTCGCCAGGCGAAACGACTCAAAGCAGGGCTGGGCACCGTAAACATCCAGGATCCGCTGGTTCGGAATCACGATCAGAGTATCTACATTTGGCCGGATCGCATCGATCCCTGCCTGTGCCCGCTGCTGGCGCTGTCTACCTTCAAAGTCAAATGGCCTGGTTACCACTGCCACAACCAGTGCCCCCTGCTGTTTTGCCTCTTGAGCAATAACCGGCGCCGCACCCGTTCCTGTGCCACCACCTTCTCCAGCAGCAATGAAAACCAGATCAAACCCACTAAGATTTTCCCGCAGGGTCTCAATTGACTCCTCAGCCGCCTGCCGACCGATTTTCGGATCACCGCCCGAGCCAAGCCCACCGGTCAACTGAGCACCGATCTGAATTCTATTCGGCGCCAGCGACATTGACAGTGCCTGGAGGTCGGTATTGACCGCAAACAGTTCTACACCGTTTAAGCGGGCGTCAACCATATGATTAACTGCATTACAACCTGCACCCCCGACGCCGAATACCCCGATTCGGGTAAGGTTTCTTTCTTCTACCGGTTCAATCACTAACGCCTCCTTTCTTTTTGGCTATTAAGATCATTAAGCAAACCAGCCTTTAATATCATCCCACAGCCGTTGAAACAAACTGGGAGGTGGTAACTGGTGAAACGGCAGGTTTCTCCCCTCAGTCGCACAACGAATTAAGCCGACGCCAGTGGCAAACGCTGAATTGGCTACCACCTCGCGTGGGCCGTTAACTAACTCCGGCCTGCCGATCTTAACCGGCATACCGAAGATCTGCTCAGCGAGAATATCAATGCCGGGCAGTAATGCCCCGCCGCCCGTGAGAATCACCCCCCCGGAAAGACCATCCGCAATTTGCGACTTTCTCATCTCCGCATCGGCAAGGTTCAAAAGTTCCTCCACCCGCGGTTCAATGATCGAAGCCAGCAACCGCCGGGAAACCTGCTTTGGTCCTCTGCCCGAAGCGTCGTCGATCGTCAATGGCTCGTCCTTCTCCAGCATATTAGCCATCGCCACGCCGTACTCCTTCTTAACTATCTCCGCCTGCTGATAGGACGTCCGTAATCCGATAGCAACATCCTTCGTAATATTCGCCGCACCAACCGGTAGCATCTTGGTAAATCGGATCTCTCCTTCCCGGTACAAGGAGATATCCAACACACCACCGATATCAACCACCGCAACCCCCAGCTCCTTGTCCTGCTCATCACAAACCGCATAAGATGTCGCCAATGATTGCAAAATCAGTAGCCGGCTTTTCACATCCAGCCTTTCCAGTACTCGGGAAATATTCTCAATGGCAGTTACCGCACCAATAATTAACAGTGCTTCCACCTCCAGTCGGATACCAAACAGCCCTAATGGATTCCGCACCCCTTTCTGGCCATCGACAATAAACTGGGTAGGAATCACATGCAAAATCTGCTCATCGTTGGGCAGACGGATAGTCTGCGCCTGCCGAATTACATCCTCAATATCTCTGGGCTGTATCCCGCGAGTTGGTCTATTAACCGGCACCGCGCCCAACCCTGACAAATGCTTGATATGGTCGCCGGTGATACTGGTCACCACTTGGCAGGCACTGAATCGGCACTGCGCCATTTTTTCCGCCTGCTCGATCGCCTTCGCAACCGAATCGGTCGCTTTGTCCAGACTGATCACTACGCCGAGCCGGAACCCTTCGGGTGGGGAAGTCCCAAACCCCTTTATCTCGGTCTTGCCCAGCACATCGACTTCGGCGATAAGACACGCAACCTTAGTGCTACCGATATCAATGGCAGCAACTTTTTTCCCTTTAGCCATATTACTCTTACCTCCTTTTTGTCCCCGAGCATTGGTGAGGAAACAACTGCACCTCCTCATTAAGTTCAATGCCGGTCATCTCTTCCACCGCTGCCTTCACAATTTGAATCAGTTCGTACACCTCGGCGAAACGGGCATTGCCCCTGTTGACGATAAAATTACCGTGTCTTTCAGAGACCACCGCTCTACCGAGGGCCAGCCCCTTCAACCTGCACTGCTCAATTAATTTGCCCGCGGGTAAAACAGCGGGATTTTTGAAAACTGAACCCGCAGATGGCTCTTGCGGATGTCTTGTCCAACGTTCCTGCCGGATTGACTGCACACTCCGCCCTTTCCCGACAGAAAGCTTTATCGTCACCCGCAATGCCCACCAGCCCGGTGGTATCACTGGTTGACGATATTGATTAATCAACTGTCCTTGTCCTAAAACCGCTTTCTCTCCAAGGGAATTGATCACCTCAACCTCGCTAACCACATCTGCCAGACAACTTCCATAAGCACCCGCATTGCTTATCAGCCCCCCTCCCACTGTTCCCGGAATTCCGGCAAGGAATTCAGTACCGCTCATTCCCGCATCTTCCGCTACTGCTGCGATATCGTCCAGTAACACTCCAGCACCGGCATAAATTTCTGTCCCGCTGACCGTTACCTGGGTAAACTCACCGGCTAATTTGATGACCACACCAGCAACCCCCTGGTCTGAAATCAACACATTTGTACCCCGACCTAAAATGCTCATCCGCACCTGATTAGCCAAGCAGACCTGCTGAACGAGTTTTAACCCCGCTTCAGTAGTAACGGTCACCAGTGCTTCTGCTGGTCCACCAATGCGAAAACTGGTGTGCCGGGAAAGCGGTTCATTGAACCACACCGTACCACCACAGTTTTCTACCACCTGCTTTAGTTTTTCTTGCCACATATTTACCGACTCCGCAGTCTGGTTAGCAGTCCTTCAGCAAGATAAGTGATACTACCCGCGCCCAGCGTCAACACGATATCATTTCGCTTTATTTTCGGCATAATAAAATCTAACACCGCTTCCAGTTCTGGAATATGGGAAAGTTTCAGTCCTTCTCTGCCCCGCTTTCTGATTGCCTCAACGATCAATTGCTCATCCACCCCAGGAATGGGCGGTTCTGCCGCGGCATAAATACCGGTGATCACCACCTCATCCGCATGGTCAAAAGCAGTACCGAACTCATCCGCCAGCAACTGGGTGCGGGTGTAACGGTGAGGCTGGAAGATAACGACAATTCGATTCTCCGGATAAGCATGCCGTAACGTCTCAATGGTTACTTTAATTTCGGTTGGGTGATGTCCGTAATCATCGTACACTGCAACTCCACCTTCCTCTCCTCTTTTCTCTAGGCGCCGGTGCACACCAGAAAAGGTCGCCAGCGCCTGTTCAATCGTGGAAAAATCGATACCCAGTTCGGCACCGACCGCAATCGCGGCCAGCGCATTCTGAATATTATGCCTGCCCGCCATTCCCAGACTGAAACGATTTATCGGTTTCCCCTGATAAACCACGGTAAAGGCTGAACTGAACCGGTATAACTGTAACTCCTTCACGGTAAAGTCCGCCATACTGTCCAAACCATAGGTAACTACCCGACGCGCCACTCGGTTCCTGATCGCCCGCACTGCTGGAGAATCCAGACATAGTATCACACTACCGTAAAATGGCACGCGGTTGACAAAGCGGATAAACTCCTTTTTCAAATCCTGCAGGTTTTGGTAATAATCGAGATGCTCGGGCTCGATGTTGGTAACCACGGCGATTGACGGATAAAGCAGAACAAATGAACGGTCACTTTCATCTGCTTCCGCAACCAGATATTCTGACTGGCCCAGCCGGGCACCCGCATCAACGCCGATGATTTTCCCACCGATCACCGCTGTCGGGTCCAGTCCGGCACGGGTGAGCATATGGGTTACCAGCGAAGTAGTGGTGGTCTTGCCGTGACTACCCGAGATCGCAATACTGAACTTCAAGCGCATCAACTCGGCAAGCATCTCTGCCCGGCGAATCACTGGTATCCCCTGTGCTCGAGCAAAATGCAACTCCGGATTGTCCTCTGCCACTGCGGTGGAATAAACCACCACTTCCGCATCAGTACAGTTCTCAGCACTATGGCCAATAAAAACTCTAATCCCTTCTTTTTGCAACTTCTCGGTTAGTTCGCTTGCCTGGATATCTGAACCGCTGACATCAAAACCGAGATTTTTTAAGACCAGTGCGATGCCCGACATCCCTGCGCCACCAACGCCGACGAAATGAAGTCGCTTTAATCTGCCAAACATCCTTTTAATTCCCCTCGGACATCGCGATAACCTTTTTCGCAATCACCCGCCCCGCATCGAGCCGTGCTGCACTGCGCGCCCTGGTCTGCATCAAATTGAGCCGCTCCGGGTCTTTAATTAATGACTGCACCAAGCTGACTAAACCCGCTAACTGACTCTGCTCCAAAACCACCCCCGCGCCAAGTTCTGCCAAATACCGGGCATTGGCATCCTGATGTTTGTCAGCAGCATAAGGAAAAGGCACGATAATCATCGGCACACCAGACGCCAACAACTCTGACAGCACCTGAGCACCAGCCCGGGTTATACACAATGTCGCCTGGCTGTAAAGCTCCTCAGGATGTTCACTCCACTCAATCACCTGGCAATTACTGGAACAGACTCTCGATTTTATCATCTCATAATCCCTTTTCCCAGTAACGATGATCACCCGGACATTGCTCAATGTCGCACCTAAGTCCAATGCCGCCAGATTCAACGCCCGTGAACCCTGGCTACCACCCAATACCAAAACTGTTGGCACCGCGGTCTGCTGAGCAGGTTCCTGGTAATGTTTTTCCACCTGGCGAATGATACCTTCGCGCAACGGAGTGCCGGTGATAGAGAAATTTCCCCGGAGTTTAATGGCTAACGGAAAAGTCAGAAATATCTCCTGAGCATACGGCGCAAAATAACGGGTCACCCGTCCGGGTATCACATTCTGCTCCAGAAGAAAGAATTTCTTTCTTTTAATCAGACACGCCAAAACCACCGGCGCACTCACGAATCCACCGCCCGCCACAACCACCGCCGGCTTTAGTCGGTCAATGAGTGCCAGTGCCCGGAAAAATCCTTGCAGGATCGCGATTAAACCCTTCAACTTCAAAAGCAAACCTTTACCCACAATCTGCCCGGCTTTAATCGGTTCAAACGGGAACTGACACCTTGAAGCGACCACCTGCTCCAGACTGTTATCTCTGCCCACTAATACCACATCTGCTCCCAGATTGACTAATTCATTTGCCAGGGCGACTGCGGGAAAAATATGGCCACCGGTTCCACCCGCGACGATCAAAATTCTTATCTTCAACACTGCTCCTCCGATAGCGGGAAACATTTAATACTAAACCTACCGCTAACATATTTGCCACGATTGCCGAACCACCGTAAGAAATAAACGGCAATGGCTGACCAGTGGTTGGCAGTATATTCACCGCAACCGCAATATGAATCACGGCATAAAGCATAATTATAACCCCAACACCGCCACTTACCAACCGCCTGAACTCACTGCTCGCCTTTTCAGCAATTTTCAACGTTCGCAGGAAAAAAAGTCCATACAGCCCCATAATTGCCAGACACCCCCAAAAACCAAACTCTTCACCTATTGCGCAGAAAATAAAGTCCTTGGACAGTTTCGGAAGAAAGTAATACTTTTGTCTCCCTTCCCCCAAACCTTTTCCCATGGGACCTCCGGAACCGAGTGCAATCAACGCTTGAGTCTGGTGATAACGGTCCCCGGCACGAAATTTCTCCCAGCGCTCCGGAATATATTTGAACTCGGTATTTCTCAGGTGGGGCATCATCAACAAGCCGATAGCCACCAATACCGCCGCCACAACAAGAATGAACAATATATATCGCCATTTAACACCCGCAAAGATAAAAATTACAAAACAGGATAATGCGATTATTACACTGGTGCCAACCGCTGGCTGAGCAAGTGTCAAGCCGACAATTAACCCCGCCGGTAAGCCGGGTTTGATAACCGAGTTTACAAAATTGGCCGGGGTGTCCGATTCCTTTAATTTGGCAAAATAGCCCGCTAACCAGACGATTATCGAGTATTTTGCAAACTCCTGGGGCTGAATACCCAGAAAATCCCGCTTGGCAACGCCGATCACATCGCCAAATAACAGAGTGCCGAGCATCGCAAGAACGCCGATTATCAGCACGAACCAGGAGAAACCGTAACTTTCCAAACGGGTGAGTTTACGTCTCATCCCCACCCATAGCGCAATAAATCCGAGTAATACCCGAAAGAAATGACTTTTCAGATAACCCAATCCTTGATGATAGGTGGCTGAATATACCACCACCACCCCGGCTAAAGCGAGAATAACAACCACAGACAGTAAGGTATAGTCAATAGGTGCGGTTGGCACTTCTTCAAGTAGGCTGGTGCGCTGATAGGCATAACTACCCGAACGGTAATTTGTCAGAGGAAAATACCAACTCCCGGGTCTACTTAATCTGCTTGACCGCATTCTTAAACACCCTGCCCCTTTCCTGAAAGTCCTGAAACATATCAAAGGAGGCAAAGCCGGGCGAGAGGATAACCACATCCCTAGGTTGGGCATGTCTCACAGCAGTTTTGACCGCTTCCGCCATCGTCGCGACTATCTGAAAGCGGGCAAATCGCTTCTCACCCAGTTTTTTTGCCATTAATTCAGTTGTCTCGCCGAGCAGGATGACCAATTTTGCCCGCCTAACAATTGCCTGGATGTAATCATCAATCGGCAAATCTTTATTCTTGCCGCCAGTAATCAGTATTACCTTGCGCCTGAATGCCTGCAAAGAACGGATGCCTGCCATAGGATTGGTGCACATTGAGTTGTTGATATAATATACCCCCTTAAACTTGCGGACGAACTCCAGACGGTGCGCCAGGGGCTTAAAACCCCTTAATCCTTTTTCAACCGATCGGTTTGGAACACCGAAAATCTTGGCAACACAGATCGCTGCCAGTGCATTTTCTATTATCGGTAATCGGCGCAAATTAAAGAACCTGCTTCCTACCGCTACTACCGACCTAACACCGGCCACCCTTTGCCCCTGAAAATAAAACCAGCCCTGTTTATAATACCCATCCTGACGCTGGGTAAGAGAAAAAAACAGGACCTGGGAATTGATCGCTGGTACTAACTTACGAACCACCGGATCATCGTAGTTAACCACTGCATAATCCTCCGCTCCTTGCCGCGAAAAAATTCTCGCCTTGGTTGCCGCATAATTGTCAAAGGAGCTGTGTCGGTCAAGGTGGTCATCAGTAATGTTGAGCAAAACCGCCACCCTGGGCTTGAGAAACTTGGCACGCGCCAGTTGAAAACTGGAAACCTCCGCCACATAAAAATCTCGCGGTGGTAGGAGCAAGGAAGTCGAGAACGGCCTTCCCGGTGCCAAGTTGCCACCGACAAACACATTATATCCGGCGTTTTTAAGAATTTTACCGATTAGCGCTACCGTTGTTGACTTGCCGTTCGTGCCGGTAACAGCAATTATCACCCCGGGTACAAACTGGCTGACAAAATCCAGTTCGTCGTAAACCGGGACACCTTTTTCTGTCCAGTAGCGCACCGCCTGATGCGTGGCAGCAAAACCCGGACTGGCAACCACCACCGGCTCAACTAACCCACAGAAATCTTTGACAACCTCAAGTCCGAGTGCTGACAATCTCTTTACCTTATTACTATTAAGCATCTCAGCACTGTCATCGTAACCGTAAACTTTAATACCCGCCCTTAGTAATGAGTTTGCCAATGTCATTCCTGCTCGTCCTAAACCCAAGATAAGAAAACAGCGGTTCTGATACTCACCCAGACTAATCATCGGCTGGTGGCAATTGCCAGCGACCATGTCACTACTCCCACTACCGCACCTTCAAAGTTGCCAGCGCCAGCATTCCCAATAATACCGCCAGAATGATAAAACGGGCCACCACCTTCGGTTCTTCCCAACCTTTCAGTTCGCAGTGATGATGGAATGGCGCCATTTTAAAGACCCGTTTACCACCGGTACTATGATAGTAAATCACCTGAATCAACACCGAGCCTGCCTCCAGCACAAATACCCCGCCGATCAACGGTAAAAGTAGCTCCTGTTTGCAGACAACCGCGGCTAAACCCAACGCACCACCCAGCGGCAAGGAACCGGTGTCCCCCATAAAGATCTCTGCCGGGTATGCGTTGAACCAGAGAAATCCTAAACAGGCACCAGCCAAAGCCAAACATACTATGGTCATCTCACCTGCTATCGGAACATACTGGACATTGAGATACCGGGCGACTTTAAAATTTCCCGCAACATAAGAAAGTACCGCATAACTTCCCAGCGCGACAACCAGCAATCCGCTTGCCAGGCCGTCCAGACCGTCACTTAGGTTTACCGCATTGGAACCACCCACTATCACCAGCATCACTAATGGAATGTAGAGAATCCCCAAATCGATGACCACATTTTTAAAAAATAAAAAGTTGGTCTTGGTCTTCATCGCCGGGTCAGTGGGAAAATAATACAGCACTGCCCCAACAGCCGCAGCGACCAAAAACTGAAAGAGCAGTTTTGTCCGCTTGTTTACTCCCCTTGCCTTACCACCCCGCACCTTCACATAATCATCCCAGAAACCTAATATACCTAAAAGCACCGTAACCATTAACCCCAAAAGAACCGCCTGATTTTTCAAATCAGCAAAAAGCACAATACCGATGAGTGCTGATACCAGCATTAACACACCGCCCATCGTTGGCGTCCCTGCCTTGGCACGGTGTCGCTCTGGTACTTCTTCCCTGATATTCTGACCTATCTGGAGTTTTTTTATCAACCGTATCAATGCCCCACCCAAAATTAGCGTCAGCACAATCGCCAGCGCTCCCGCAAGTGCCGCACGAAAAGTAATATAACGGAACAGGTTGAACGGCGTGAAATACCGGGCAAGTGGCGTTAATAACTGATAAAGCATAGATACCTACCTAACCAACACGCAAAATAAACTCACTGATTGAACTCCTGAAGAATCTGACGAACAACCTCTCGGTCGTCAAAATGGCGCCGCTCCTCACCGATCAGTTGATAATCTTCATGCCCTTTACCCGCAATGATTATCGTGTCCCCGCGATGAGCAAACGTAATCGCCCGTCTGATTCCTTCGCGTCGGTCAATCTCAACCCAGCAATGCTCCGATGCAGTCCTTACCTCTTTATCGATCCCGGACAAAATCTCTTCAATGATCACTGCCGGATCTTCACCTCTGGGGTTATCCGAGGTAATCACGACAACGTCCGCATTCTGAATCGCCACCCTACCCATTAATGGTCGCTTAGTCCGATCCCGATCCCCCCCGCAGCCGAAAATCACAATTACCCTTCCTTTTGTCAATTCCCGCGCTGTCTGTAACACCCGACTCAGGGCATCCGGAGTATGGGCGTAATCAACATAGATATATAGACCGTGGTCGTTCTCAATCCGCTCCATCCTTCCCGGTACACTCTCTAACTCCTCTACACCTCGCACGATTGCCTCCTGATCCCAGCCCATTGCCTCACCCACGCCAAACACCGCCAGGAGATTTAGCAGGTTGTGCCTGCCCGCCAGTCGCAATCTTACCGCGATATTCTGCTTTTTACTTTTCAAAGCATCTGTATGGATAACACATTTCAGCCCGTTCGGATTGACATCTATCACCTCGCCCCAGATATAGCCGACAATATTATGCTCGCTTTTGATAACCAAATCCGGCTCTTTTTGGGTCCCGTACCCGAGAACTTTTGCCCTGGTCAGATTGGGAATATCAACTCCTACCCGATCATCAAAGTTCACTACCGCCCAAGAGTTAGGTGTCAGAGATTCAAACAATCTCATCTTTGCCCGCCGGTAATTGTCCATCGTCCGATGAAAATCTAAATGATCTTGAGTCAAATTAGTAAACACCCCCACTCTGAAGTCAAGGTCAAAAACCCGGTCCAACTCCAGCGCATGCGACGATACTTCACTGATACAGAGTTTAATCCCCCTCTCTACCATCTGTGAAAGCATCTGGACCAGGTCCAAACTTTCCGGCGTGGTGTTCTCCGCGGACTTTTTCTCTACCCCGTCCCAGTACTCAATTGTCCCGATGAAACCGGGCTCAAAACCGAGTTGTCGACATACCGAACGCAACAAATAGCAGGTTGTAGTTTTCCCATTAGTGCCGGTCACCCCGATCAAACTTAACTTGCGCGATGGGAAATCATAGAAACGGTTGGCCACCTGCGCCAAAAATCTGCGTGGTGAACTGGTCTGAATCGCCACTACCCAATTTTTGTTGATACGTCTGACATCACTGGTCGCTACCGCAATAGCACCACGATTGATCGCTTCATCAATAAAGTCTTGGCCTGATACCCGCATACCGTCAATAGCAACAAAGAGATAACCCGGCTTTACCTGCGCTGAATGATAAGCGATGCCGGCAATTTCGATGTTCGTATTGCCCGGACGACCCCGCAAGGAAATCGGCGGCACTACGGAACAAGGGATGCCAGTTATCAACTCTGTAAGCGGTTTTACTCGCGCCGTCGCTGACATAAAAATGTTACCTACGAACTGATTTGTTGAACGTGCCAGCCGCTAACTCGTCACGACCAAATACCTTAACAGCATCTGCCACCTGTCCTAAATTCAATAGCCGCTCTGTAATCTCGCGAAATATCGGACAAGTAGCACTACCCGCAAATCGGAACCTAGTTGGCTCATCAAGGATAACCGCTATAACATATTTTGATTCCACCTTGGGAAAGAATCCAATGAAACTCATCAACGACTGGGTGTTGGAATACCCACCCCCGGGGTTAACCTTCTGCGCAGTACCGGTCTTGCCGCACACGCTGACCCGTCCACTTTTGGCCAGTTTTCCTGTGCCGTTTAGCACTACCCGTTCCAGGATGTCTTTGAGCCGTTGCGCGCTTGCCTTATCTAATACTTGTCGAACAGCACTCTTATGCCTGAACTCCCAAAGGACAGTACGGTCACACCGGACCGACTCAAGTAAATAGGGTTTCACATAAACTCCATCGTTAGCAATGCAGAGATACGCCGCTGCCATTTGCAAAAGCGTAACCATCACCCCTTGACCAAAGGAAACCGTCGCAAACCGGAGGCGATTTCTTAATTTGTCCGGTTTGTCAAGCCTGCCCGCCCCTTCATCAGGAAACCCAATGCCAATTTTCTCGCCAAATCCTAACCGCCGCGCCATAAGATAGTAAACTTCCGGATTTACCTCAAATGACAATAGCACACAACCGACATTTGAGGAATTGATGAAAATACTGTCAAAGGAAATCACCCCGTTGGGATGCACATCTTTAATCTTTTTACTACCAATCGAAATGTAGCCCGAGGATACATCATAAACCCTTGATGTGAAGCGCTCCGGATTAGAATCTCCTAACGCTGCCGCACACATCACCATCT
This sequence comes from uncultured bacterium, assembly GCA_964590395.1. Classification (GTDB taxonomy): domain Bacteria; phylum Hydrothermota; class Tepidihabitantia; order Tepidihabitantales; family Tepidihabitantaceae; genus JAOABP01. Next base: position 14,351 of record CAZPVT010000013.1, on the reverse strand, counting down.
TAAAACTGGAGCCGGGTTCAAATTGGTCAGAAACCGCGTTTAATTTGAACCGCTCAGGAGGATAATCTGCAAAACGCCCAGGAGCATAAGCAGGGTAATCAACCGCACCAAGAATCGCCCCAGTGTGTACATCTAAAACCAGAACCGAACCACGCTTAGCTCCTGTCTGCTCAACTCCCCGTTTCAGAGCCTGGTAGCAAATTTCCTGAATGTCCACATCGAGCGACAGGTAAATATCTGCCCCGGGGACCGAAGGTTTGACCGGCAAGGTCGGATAAGGATAACTCCAACCGAGCGCATCCTTCTGGAGCATAATCCAACCCGGGCTACCCCGAAGGATGGAATCGTATTCCCATTCAATCCCTGCCAAGCCCCTTTCCGTCCCTACAAACCCCACCACATCCGCACAAACCTCACCATAGGGATACTCCCGCTCGTACGCATCCTGAACCAGTACCGCATTACTGAACCGCCGACGCGTGAGGACCCTGCGCAGGGAATCACCGGTATCATAATCAACAAACCGCCGAAACCAGAAGAGCCGGCGATGCCGGTCTAATAGCTCTTTGTTTTCCCGAACCGTGCCCAACCCAAAATCCGCCAAAATCGCTGCCAATGTGTCCTTGTCCCGCACATACTGCGGCAAAATCTGAATCGAACAGCAGGAACGATTATGAGCGAGAACCCGTCCTTTCCGGTCGTAAATTCGGCCGCGCTCTCCCAAAAGTTCTATCCGTCTAAAATGCAGTTTCTTTGCCTCATTCTGATAATAGCGCCACTTGACAATCTGAATTTCCGCTAACTTGCCAAATAGACCAAGCCACGCCGCGAAAAACCCAGCCAGCAAAATCATCCCCCGCCGCCCATGCTGTTTCATATAACTGATCACTCCTGCGGATTTGCCAATGTGAGCGTCCCGAATCGAGGGTACTTCACTGCCGGGTTTTCTCCGGCAATAGCCGGCATGGGTATTGACGACCGAACACCAGATAAGTAAAGTGACTCTAACCGGCAAAAACTCTGCAATTTTTTAAGTTGAGCATTGATACTCTCAACCCGTTCCAATGCCAGTTTTTTCTCGGTCTCCAACCTCATTAACTCTCTCGTCATTTTAATGCTGTATGAATGCTGATAAAGATAAGCCAACGCAATAACGGTAAGCAGTACCATAATTAGCATCCCCCGGAAACTACCGTTAGTTCTCATAACACCGTTGACCCCAAGCTTTGTAACTGGAAACGGGCAACTTTACCAAAACCCTCAGCCGTGCGCTACGGGCTTTGTTATTTACCATTATCTCTTCCGCATTGGGTCTAATTGGTTTCTTTGAAAATAAGCGCACTTGATCCTTATACTGTCGAAACACATCTTTAAAACACCGATCCTCGCCTGATTGATAGCAGATAACCGCCAATCTCCCACCCGGGATAAGGACTTTTATCCCCGCCTCAAGTCCTTTACGCAAGTTCTCAATTTCATCATTAACTACGATACGGAAGGCTTGGAAAACTCGCGCTAGATGCTTTCTCAGATACCTTCTCGGTACAGCACTAGCCACTGTCTCAGCCAAATCCGTTGTGGTTTTAATTCTATGACGAGCATCATAAATCCTTCTGCTTATTCCTTTCGCCATCGTCTCGTCCCCATACTCTCTTAGCCATATCTCCATCTCCCTTTGCTTGGTGCGGTGAATAATATTCAGCGCTGTAGGTCCGGAACTTCCTTGATCAAACCTCATATCTAATGGTCCTTCTTTTTCGTAAGAAAATCCCCTTTGTGGCTCTAAATGATATGATGATATACCCAAATCCATCAGTACACCCGACACCTGCTTAACACCAAGTTTTTTAACAACTTTTTTTAAATCAGCATAATTTGCCCTTAATAAAATTATCAGCGGCAAATCACTTAATGCAATCGAGAAGCACCCTTCGTCCAGATTCTCTATTACCTTACATCCAAATTCCTTTAATTTTACCGCGGCGACTTTAATTGCCTGCGGGTCAACATCTAAACCCACCAGCCGAGCATGCCGCGCAGATACAGGAACAACCTTGGCAATTTCGCGAGCAAGCGCATAGGAATGTCCACCACCACCAACCGTTGCGTCGATAATTGTGCCGGCAGTTAAACATGCCCTGAAACTCTCCAAAACCTCATTGACCAGGACCGGCACATGGCAAGTTACCGGACATTCTCGCACCTTGTCTAATCCTTTCCCAACCCTGCCGAGTTGCCTCATCTCTATCCTGATGATATCGGGGCATTGAATCACCAACAAACCGGCGGTAGCGCTCAGGCTCCCAGATAAGAAAAAATCTGCCCGCGCCGGTTATTACCACATCATTATTAATACCCGCCCACTCTCGTAGATGTTTGGGCAAAAGAATTCTCCCCTGAACATCCAAAGATGCTTCGCCCGCCTGAGAGTATAGTAAAATTGAAAATCTTTGTGCTTCTTCGGTATGTTCAGGCTGGTGGCGAAGCACGCGGTCCTCGTAATCATTCCATTCATTGTAGGGGTGGACTTCTATTGTTTGAAACCGGCCCGGAACCAAAATAAAAGTAACTTCATCCGGACCCAGTTTTTTTCGGAATGCCACGGGGACCGCGAGCCTCCCCTTTCCGTCAATTGTATATTCAAAGGTGCCAACAAATCTACCTTTATTAAGCATTTACCCCCACCCTAAAATTTCCACACAAATCCACATAATTATCCACTTCATATTATCAAAGATTACTATATCCCCACCTTACCAACTGTCAAGGAAAATATTAATTCTATATTAACATACCTCTCTACTTTTTAAGTTACAAAAAGACATATATTTATATTAAAATAACGTAAATTAAATCAAATACATTCAGCTTATCACCCTCCCCATATCATAGGGGGGATAGCCGTAAATTCTTGTGTATTGTGAACGTTGCATCCGGGAGAATCAATAAATAATTTTAAGTGTATTAGATATAACTGACCAGATACCCTCACTTCTAAACACGATGTAACTATCATTACAAAAGCCACCTTCTAAAGTTACGAAACGAGTAGAGTCCAAACTTTAAACTTAAAATTGGGCAAAATTTCCGGCTACATTTACTTGACTCATAAAAATTTATTTTTATGATTCCCTAATGGCACACGCATATACACCAGGTTTAAAAGTTAGTAGTCGAACATATATTAGAAAGACACGAAGGTTACCTCTACCCGGTGAAGTGCTGGTGAAACAAGGTGATGTGGTTAAGGGGAATGCTGTAGTCGCTAGGACAGCGGTACCCGGCAATGTTCAAACCGTGAATGTTGCCGGACTTTTGGGCGTGCCGGCAGAGGATGTACCGAGTTTGATGGTTAAGATAGTTGGCGATCCGGTACAACGGGGTGAAGTAATTGCCCGATCAAGGGGGCTTTTCGGGCTTTTAAAAAGTGAGGTGCGCGCACCGGTGTCCGGAACCGTGGAGAGTGTTTCCGCAGTTACTGGTCAGGTGATTTTGCGCGAACCGGCGCAGGCGGTTGAAGTCGACGCTTATATTGATGGAGTGGTTGATGAGGTAATTGCGGGTGAGGGGGTAGTGGTAATGAATGAAGTAAGTTTGGTTCAGGGAATTTTTGGTATCGGAGGTGAGACACGCGGAGTTTTGAAACGGGTAGCGGATTCGCCGGATGAAGTGGTGAGCGCGGCGAAAATTGATGCGGAGTATCGAGATAAGGTGTTGATTGCTGGATCTCTGGTTAGTTATGAAGCAATTGAACAGGCCGTGCGGGTGGGCGCGCGCGCGGTTGTAGGTGGCGGTATTGAGGATGAAACGTTGCGGCGGTTTTTGGGTTATGATATTGGAGTGGCGATTACCGGTTCAGAACAGAAAGGGTTAACCGTGGTAGTTACCGAAGGATTTGGTAAAATGAAAATGGCAAAGAGAAGTTTTGAGTTGTTAGCTTCGCTCGAAGGAAAGATGGCATCGGTTAATGGTGCGACTCAGATTCGCGCCGGGGTAATAAGACCCGAGGTAATTGTCCCGTGTGTGGACGCTGGGGGCGAACAGAAACCAAGTATCGCCGAAGGTGGACTGGCAGTGGGAATGGCGGTGCGGATTATCCGGGAACCGTATTTTGGAATGATTGGCCGGGTCAGTGCATTACCTGTTGAGTTAGTAAAAATTGAAACTGAGGCGTTAGTGCGGGTTCTAGAGGTAGAACTGGAGAGTGGTGAGCGGGTAGTTTTGCCCCGAGCAAATGTGGAGATAATCGAGGAGTAGGCATTGAGTAGTTTTAGGTTTGAGGGGTTGTTGGGTTTGGGGATTGGCGTGATGGTTGTTTTGGGGAGTGTGAACGCAAATTCAAGTAGGAATGTTGGGTTTGCCTGGCTGAAGGTGCCAGTCGGAACCGGAGTAGGAGGAATGGCGGGTACCGGCACCGCGGTGGCTGATGGTGCGAGTGGTATTGTCTATAACCCAGCGGCATCGGCTCGTATTACCCAATTCTCAATTCAGGTGGATTACACGCGTTGGTTTCTTGACATGAAGCAGCAATCAGTTTTTGTTACCAGAGATTTGAAGTTGCTGTCGGTAGGCGTAGGAGTTGTTAGTTTTTCAAGTGGAAAGTTGGAGTACCGCGAGAACCGGCCTACTGAAGAAGCAATCGGCACATTTTCTCCTTTTGACATAACCGGGTATCTCAACCTTTCCCGCACCCTTGGTGACCAGGTTGATGTTGGTGTTAATGCCCGTTTCTACTATTCCAAAATCTTTTCTTATCAGACGAGTGGTTGGGGGGCGGACATTGGTCTCAGGTTTTGGGGAGTGAAGAATCTGACTGTCGGTGCCACGGTAGTCGATTTTTGTCGTGCCCTTTCTTATAAATACGAGCAGTTTTGGTTGCCGACCCGAGGGAAGATCGGTGTCGCGTATCGGTTGACACCTGGCCGTTCGCTTTTGACTTTTGCGGTTGACGGCATCTATTTTTTTTATAATAAAGAGTTGTCGGTTAGTACCGGGGTAGAATGGCGGTTTACCGAACTCTTTTCGTTACGTGCCGGTTACGCACCATTTAATGGTGCTAATAAGTTGAGTCTTGGTGCCGGGATTCACCGCGGGTTGTTTCGAGTTGACTACGCCTACTTACCTTTAAATTTCAATCTCGGTGCGGCACACCGGTTCGGTATTAGCTTCGGATATTAAATCTATGCCTGCGGGCGCAACATCGGGCTGGCTGGATTTTGAACAGCCCATCGTCGAACTGTTAACGCGCCTCGAGGAAGTTACGGCACTTGGTGCGAAATCAGAAATTGCTCGACTCGAAAAACAGATCGCAGAACTGAAGACAAATCTCTACGCTAATCTTACCCCTTGGCAGCGGGTACAAATGGCAAGGCATCCCCGGCGACCTTATACTCTGGACTACATTGAGCGGATAATGACCGATTTTATCGAACTACACGGTGACCGGTCGTTTGCCGATGACCCGGCGATCGTTGCTGGACTGGGTAAAATCGACGGTATCCGATTTACGGTGATTGGTCATCAGAAAGGCCGGGATACCAAGGAAAAAATTGCCCGTAATTTTGGTATGCCCCATCCCGAGGGTTACCGGAAGGCTTTGCGCATAATGGAGCTTGCTGCCAGATTTGATGTCCCAATTTTGTGTTTAGTTGACACCCCCGGTGCATATCCAGGCATTGGTGCTGAGGAACGAGGGCAGGCAGAGGCGATCGCTCGTAACCTCCGGGAAATGGCACTACTACCGGTGCCGATTATTGTTGTTGTTACCGGAGAAGGTGGCTCAGGTGGTGCTCTGGCAATTGGCGTGGGCGATCGCATTCTAATGCAGGAAAATGCGGTCTATTCGGTCATTTCACCCGAAGGGTGTGCAGCGATACTATGGCGCGACGGCTCAAAAGCTGAAGAAGCCGCTAAGGTATTGAAGATGACCGCACCTGATCTGCTGGATCTGGGAGTAATTGATGAGATCGTGCCTGAGCCAGTTGGTGGAGCACATCAGGACTGGGATGAAGCGGCAAAGATGCTAAAAAAGACGGTACTGGCAAATTTCTATGTCTTAAACACACTACCCGGAGAAGAACTCGTTGCCCGGCGTATCGCCCGGTTTAACTCGATCGGCTTTTATCGGACCGCTTAAAAGCTTGTGGGGAAAGAAAATTTCCGCGCTGGCTATGTGGCAATAATTGGAAGACCTAATGCAGGCAAGTCGACTCTACTCAACCGGCTCTTGGGACAACGGTTAGCAATTGTTACTCCTAAACCCCAAACTACACGTCATCGCATTCTTGGAATTCTCACCGGAGAAGACTATCAGTTACTCCTGGTTGACACACCAGGTATTCTTGATCCGAAATATACCCTGCAACGGTTAATGAAAGAAGAAATCGACCGGGCGATCGCCGAAACCGATGCCTTACTGCTGTTGCTTGATGCTACCGAGCCGGTATACGATGATCTGGAGCTGATAAAAAACTATAACGCAGTAGTTGCGATTAATAAGATTGACACGGTGGCTAAACCTTCCATTTTGCCGATCGTTGACCGGTGTGCTCAAGAGGGATTCCAGAAGATATTTGTGATCTCTGCCCTAACCGGTGATGGCGTCGAAGACCTAAAGGCGGGGATTGTTTCCTTACTCCCCAGCGCACCGCCACTGTATTCTCCGGACCAACTGTCAGAACGAACCGAACGGTTTTTTGTCACGGAGCTGATTCGGGAGACGATCTTTAACCGGTATGGAGCAGAGATTCCGTACTCAACCACCGTTGTTATCGAAGAGTTTAAAGAACGCCCTAACCGCAAAGACTATATCCGTGCGGTAATCTATGTGGAAAGGGAATCACAGAAGGCGATTCTGATCGGCGAAGAAGGCAAGGCGCTGAAAAAGGTTGGCTCAATTGCCCGTGAGGCAATTGAGCAATTTTTAGCTCGACCGGTCTATTTAGAACTCTGGGTGAAGGTGGCAAAAAACTGGCGTCGTAACGAATCATTTATCCGGCAGACGGTCTATAAGATTTAAACCCATTTCGCCTGGGTAAAGAGAGATGATAACCGAACTCCGAAAACTATCGGTTATCCCTCACCCGCTGGTTTAACTCAATTAAAACCCCACCGGTTGACTTAGGATGGATAAAAAATGTTTTCGTTCCATTGGCTCCCGATTGTGGCTCAGGATCAACAATTCGCACTCCGGCATCCTTCAGTCTTTTAAACTCCGCCTCGATGTCATCAACTTCAAAACAGATATGGTGCAACCCTGGTCCCCGTTCAGCAAGAAATTTAGCAATTGGTGCATCAGGTGTGTCCGGTTGAACCAATTCCAGTTTGGTCTCCCCAACCTCAATGAACCCAACCGTTACTTTCCGATGCGGAACCGTTTCTTTACCGGTGAGTTTCAACCCCAGTTGCTCGGCATAAAATTTTGCCGCTTCATCAATGCTATTCACCGCAATCGCAATGTGGGCAATCTTTTTAATCACAACACCTCCTTTTTCTACCTCATCCGGTCATACTCACCAAAAACCTGCCTTAAAGCATCGCTGATTTCACCCAGTGTTGCCCCAACTCTTACCGCAGCCAGAATTGCGGGCATCAGATTGTTCTCACCCCGTGCAGTTTCACTCACCGCCCTTAATCTCTCCTCTACCAGCCGGTTATCTCTTTGCTGACGATACAGCCTCAGTAACTCTCTCCTACTTGTCTCCAGTTGCTCATCCACCCTCAACAACCTCATAGCCGGCTCAACCGCATCCTGAAACTTATTCACCCCAACCACAACCCTTTCTCCTCTTTCCACCTCCTGTTGATAACGGTAAGAACTCTCCGCAATCCTCTCCTGAATAAACCCCTGCTCAATCGCCCGCACCGCACCGCCACGCCGCTCAATCTCCTCAATCAGCTCCCTTGCCGCCATCTCAATCTGCTCGGTCAAACTTTCGACATAAAAAGACCCAGCCAGCGGATCAACCGTATCAGCCACCCCGGTCTCATAAGCCAGAATCTGCTGGGTTCGCAGGGCAACTGTTACCGACTCCTCTGTGGGCAGAGAAAGCGCTTCATCCCGGGAGTTGGTATGCAGACTCTGCGTCCCGCCTAACACCGCTGCCAGCGCCTGATAGGCAACGCGGATGATATTATTCTCCGGTTGTTGGGCGGTCAGCGTTACACCACCGGTCTGGGTATGAAACCGCAGTTTGCAGGAATCATCTGAGGCATTGAACCTCTCCCACATCAATCTTGCCCAGAGTCTTCTTGCCGCCCGAAACTTTGCCACCTCCTCAAAGATATTGGAATGCGCAGCAAAGAAAAATGAAAGCCGGGGGGCGAACTGGTCCACCTCTAACCCCCTATCCACTGCTGCACGCACATACTCCAGCGCATTCGCCAGAGTAAACGCCACCTCCTCAACCGCGGTCGCTCCTGCCTCACGGATGTGGTAACCCGAAATACTCATCGTATTCCATTTTGGCATCTCCCGGGCACACCAAGCGATAATATCAGTCACCAATCGCAGCGACTCCCGCGGGGGAAAGATATAGGTACCCCTTGCCACATACTCCTTTAGGATGTCATTCTGAATTGTCCCCTGCAACCGGGACAACGCCACCCCCTGCCTCTCCGCCACCACGCAGTACATCGCCAGGACAATCCCCGCGGTAGCGTTGATCGTCATTGAGGTAGAAACCCGGTCAAGCGGAATATCCCTAAACAGCATTGCCATATCCTCAACCGTAGATATGGCAACACCAACCTTCCCCACCTCCCCCCTTGACCACGGGCTATCAGAGTCATAACCCATCTGGGTCGGCAGATCAAATGCCACTGACAGCCCGGTCTGCCCCTGCTTCAAGAGATAATGATAACGCCTGTTGGTCTCCTCGGCGGAACCGAAACCGGCATACTGGCGCATCGTCCAGAGCCTTGACCGATACATCGTCGGTTGAACACCCCGCGTAAAAGGAAAAACTCCGGGCAACCCGGAATCCTCAAGATAACGCTCCGTATCATAATCCAGAGGCGTATAAACCCGCCGGACATCAATCCCGGATACAGTCTTAAAATCCTGCCTACGCTCCGGTAACTTCTGAATCGCGGGTTTTACAACCTCCTCCTCCCAACGTTCCAGCGCTGACCTCAACTCCTGCCTTTTCTCCTTACCACCACCCATATATCACAACGGAATACACCCGTGCTTCCTCCACGGATTACTTAACTGCTTATTCTCCAGAATCCGCAAACTCTGAATGATCTTACGCCTTGTATCGCGAAACTCTATAACCTCGTCAATGTATCCCAGTTCTGCCGCCTTAAACGGATTACTGAACTTTTTCTCATACTCTGCCACCAGTTTCCGCTTTGTCTCCTCCGGATTACTGGACTCGCTGATCTCCTTACGGAAAATAATATTAACCGCACCCTCTGAACCCATCACCGCAATCTCTGCGGTGGGCCAGGCAAAATTAAAATCACCCCGGATATGCTTGGAGGACATCACATCATAAGCACCGCCGTAAGCCTTACGGGTAATCACCGTAACCTTGGGCACGGTTGCCTCACAATAGGCATAAAGCAATTTTGCTCCGTGCCGGATGATGCCACCATACTCCTGACTCGTCCCGGGCAGAAAACCGGGCACATCCACAAATGTCACGATCGGAATATTAAACGCATCGCAGAACCGAACAAACCTTGCCCCCTTTACCGAAGCATCAATATCCAGACAGCCGGCAAGAAACTTCGGCTGATTCGCCACCACCCCCACCACATTTCCATCCATTCGGGCAAACCCGATAACAAGATTCTTTGCCCAGTCCTTCTGTACCTCCATAAAACTGCCCTCATCCACGACCCGTAAAATCACCTCCAGCATATCATACGGCTTACGCGGGTCATCGGGCATAATATTCTCGATACCCTCGGTATCACGGTCCGGTAGATCCTTCGATACAATTCGGGGTGGTTTCTCCCGATTATTCTGCGGTAAATAGGTCATAAGCTTTCTGATTCGCAACAAAAGGTCCCGATCATCAATATCCTTAAAATGTGCCACTCCGGAAACCGAGTTGTGGGTATCTGCTCCACCCAGTTTCTCCTTGGTCACCTCCTCCCGGGTAACCGCCTTAATCACCTCCGGACCGGTAATAAACATATAACTGGTTCTCTCGGTCATAAAGATAAAATCGGTCAACGCCGGTGAATAGACCGCACCACCCGCGCACGGACCCATAATCGCGGAAATCTGCGGAATCACCCCTGAAGCCAACGTATTACGCAGAAAGATCTCCGCATAACCACCCAGACTCTCCACCCCCTCCTGAATCCTTGCTCCGCCCGAATCATTCAATCCGATCACCGGCATCCCCCCCCTCATCGCCAGATCCATTATCTTACACACCTTCTCTGCGAAGACCTTAGAAAGCGTCCCGCCAAAAACGGTAAAATCCTGTGAAAAAACCGCCACCGGCCGGCCGTGAATTGTACCATAACCGGTGACCACCGCATCGCCGGGAATTTTCTTCTTATCCATCCCGAAATCGGTGCAGGAGTGGACCCGTAGCCGATCCAGCTCAACAAAACTCCCCTTATCTAAAAGAATCTCCAGCCGCTCCCGCGCGGTAAGTTTACCCTCCTCATGCTGCTTTTTAATCCGCTCCTCTCCTCCGCCCTTCAAAGCCTGCTCATTACGTTTTTTCAGTTCCTCTCTAATCCGTTCCAGTTCTGCCATAACTTTATAATTAACTCATAGTAAAAATCTAATAACCACTTGTCAAATAAAGCACCGCTTACAACTTATGCCCCGGTCACAGCCAGCACCACTTCCTTCACCATCACAAAAACCGCGCCCCAAACCCTGCTGAAAACCACCGCCACCACCCACAAGAAAATGACTATCCCAAGCCATCGCCTAACCACCCACACCTCTCCAGCCCAAATCACCCAATCCAGCCTATCCTGAACCGCTTTCAGAACCCTGCCAGCCATCACCTGCAAAATCGTCAGGGATACGGTTCCGGGGATGGGGTCTAAAAAACGGCAAAATTATAGTTAACCAACTGTTTTTCAATAAGATAAACCAAAATAACCGCTCTTTAAAATTTAACCTATAGGTTAAAAAATTGGTACCACTTAAGATTTAGGCAGAAAAGTCTTACCGGGTGATAAGCACTTTGGTTGCCTTTGAGTCCCCTGTCTGATTTCTGATAAAATAGACCCCGGGCGCAAGAAACCGGACATCATTAACACCGGGTTTAAGTTTAAGCACCCTTCTGCCACTGGCGTTAAACAGTAATGCATGGCTCTTTCTATTAAGGTAAACGGTGTTACGGAAGATAGTTGGCTCACCAGGCATCGCGGTCTCGGTCTTTTTCTCCTCCACCCCGGGCATAACATCCTTAAATACATACACACTCTGGGCATTGCTGTCACAACCGAGGGCAAAGACACGACGGCGCAAAGGATCAAGTTGAAAATCACAGGGCGTATAACACCTTACACGCTCTGCATCCCTGAAGGGGAAAACGGCGATAACTGAATCGGTGCGACAGTCAATCACATACATTGAATCCCAGGCAGCCGGGCAATAAATCCGGTTGCTCCAGGGAATCCAGGTTATCAGACAGCCAGGTACCCTTCTGAGCGTTATCCATTTGATAATTGAGTCGGTGGCACAGTCAATAACAATCGCGCCACTAATCACGCGCCCCCTTTCCTCTCTCGCCCCAAGAATGTAAGCCTTGTCAAGAAATGTATCAACAGCAACAAAATCACCGGCACTGGCCACAGAAATAATGGGAAACCACCTGAGGTATTGACAACTGCTGATGTCAATCACACCCGGGTAAGGTATGCAACCCAGTATTGAGTTTCCAGTAAAGTAAGCCTTTTTGAACTGATAGTTAAAATTCAGACAATATGCTGCAGCTGTTCCCTGCAGGTAAATGAGCGTGAGAAGCGAATCGGTGTTACAGTCATAGACCGCTATATAACCAGGCGTCTGAAACCCATCAAGGCTGACAAAAAGCCTGTTCCCAACTGAATCCCAGGTCGCTACCCTAAATGAATAGCCGGGAATCGGCGGTTGAATCACCTTGATTATTGAGTCGGTAAAACAGTCAAAAACCTTCAGCGGTCCAACCGTAAAGTATAAACGGTTAAGGATGGAATTATATGCCCACCTGTCTTTAGACCAGGCTGGAATTCGTTTTATCACCGTATCCGCGGTTACATCAATTATAACTGTGGTATCATAGTCCTGCCATCCAGCGTTATAATACAGTCTGTTTCTCGCCCGGTCATAGTGGAAAAAGATATAACTTCCTCTGAAGTTATCCGGAATCACGGTCAAAAGTTGATAGGTTGAACAGTCAACAACAAAAAGACCACTATCGCCATGAACATACAGTTTGTTGAATTCGGGAAGATAGTACCCGTTGTCCAGGAATTTGGGCAACTTAATTATAGTCTCCACCTCAACCTGAGCAAAAAGGACGGAAGGTAAGAGCAATAACAAAAGCCTTTTCATCCTCACCCCTTCAGCGTCTATTGCTCATCTTATAACCACTTTAAGTTTAACCTGATTATCGCCCGTGTCAAGCAGTAGGAAATAGACGCCCGAGACTCCGGGATTCCAGATTAAACGATGAAAACCAGAACCCTGATAACCAGAGTAGATATTTTTTACCAGCCTGCCGGTCGCATCATAAACCTTTACCTTTACCCTGACAGGGCTGTTGAGTTCATAATCAATCGCAATACCATTAGACACAGGATGAAACCGGACATTTACAGCATTTTGACCAGGTTCACCCTGACTGCCACTGCTATTACTTATTTTCTCACCCTCGTAAACCGAAATTGGCAGTCGCCAGAAATTATTCAAACCGCTGCCGGAAAGTAAATAAAGGTACGCGGTACGAGTTAGAGTATCTAATCCTGACATTGCAATACTGGCACCCGGGCCAAGAGGCTCAGGCAGTTCCCTAAAACCGTACCACTCAAAGTGAATGTGAGGAAAACGAACGCTGTCTGACTCCACACCAAAGATGGCAAAGCAGGGGTGATCACAAGAAGTTTGCCATCGATGGGCAGTAAGGGATGTTCCGGGGTTCTGAGCACTGTATGTGCTATGCCAGCCTTCCCATCTGTTGGCTCTTGGGTCAAAAATATAGTTGCGGGTGCTTCCACCACCGACCAGGGCAACAAGGCGTTCGTCTAAGCCAAATAAATTTTTAACATAAGCCAGTGCAGAACCATCTCTTACAGTATCAGGAATATCGGGAAGGCGCTCCCAGCCACCTTGAAGTTGAAAACCGTGAACCGGACTCCAGACCCACTTGCGGTGAGATGATTGGTAGGCGGTTTTCCAGTAATAGATGCCATTTGCCATCTTTGTATCAACCTGATACCTGGGTCTGGCAGTGGTAACATCAATCACCATATTTAAAAACTCTGGGTCAGTTGAGACAACCAGCCGGTATTGAATTGCCGATGGCTCATCTTGCCAGATGAAGATCGGTGTCTGATCAGCAATCAGCGAACCCTGTGGCGGATAAATACCGTTCACAGCAACCGGTTTTGAACTCGGTATCCAGTAACGCCAGAACCGATTAGACCCACCAGGCAGACAGTATAGCCAGCCCGGAATCGGCTGTAACTGCTGATTATATTGAGGGTTGGGACGAAACGCCAATCCAGGACGCGGTCTTACATTGAAACTGTCAATATCCTCCCAGTCCTGAACCTCTTCTATTAGATTGTAAGAGTAGAGAAGATTTTCTCGCTCAGATTCATTGGGCGACCGCTCAGAACAGACAATCCATAACACCGGACTCTCTATCCATTGGAATGTCATCGCAGTTCGCTCCATAATTTCGGCAAAAAATGTGTCAACCACACACCACGAATCGCCACTGGAAGAGTAATAAAGTAAAGCTGTCGCAGTGTCCCTATCAGGTATAGTAGTATCCTCATCGTATTCATAATGGAATATCCCCCACACCGTATACAATGAGTCAGGTATATAACACCGTTTATCAGCAGGATGGGTAATTACAGAATGGGCATTCACATAAAAATCAAAAGGCACCGGTGCTCTTAGTTCCCACCCATAAATGGTTGCCACCAGAATTGTGGCACAGATTAGAGCGGTCCGATACATAACAACCTCCTTTTCTTTGCCATTCCGGCACCAAGGATGGCAACACCCGTTTTTCCGCTCGGTGCCGCGGTTGCCGGATTGAGTTTTCTCCTTCTGCTGTCCGGCTTCAGCAGAAAAGATTCCGCCTTATTAGAGCAAAATTCTAAATTGTCTAAAGCGGGAGTTTCTGTCTGTCTGTCTGTCTGTCTGTCTGTCT
>CAZPVT010000012.1:0-22214 GCA_964590395.1 uncultured bacterium | reverse complement strand
GCTACACACGTCCTACAGTGGCCGTTACAATGGGCTGCGACGTCGCGAGGCACAGCAAATCCTATAAAGGCGGCCATGGTTCGGATTGCAGGCTGCAACTCGCCTGCATGAAGATGGAATCGCTAGTAATCGCAGATCAGCATGCTGCGGTGAATACGTTCCCGGGTCTTGTACACACCGCCCGTCACGCCATGGGAGCCGGCAATACCTGAAGTCCCACATTAATGAGGGCCCAAGGTAGGGCTGGTGACTGGGGCGAAGTCGTAACAAGGTAGCCGTACGGGAACGTGCGGCTGGATCACCTCCTTTCTACGAGTTTCGCACAACCCGAGCGCGCTTTAAAATGTTACATCCGCAGTTTAAAAAGAAGGCCTTGGGGTGGAGGCCTTCAATTTTTATATGAGAATTAAATTTTAATCAGTAGAACAAGATACCGTTCAATACCAGTAAATGGTAGTCGGATTTTCTCGGTCTTGAGATACCTCATATTCAGACGGGTGAGAAAATTCTCCTGTTTCTTCAACTCATCTTCCCAGTTGGCTAATTTATAAAGTATTATTACTCCCTTAGATTTCAGGTGGTGATGAGTATTCACCAGCGTCTTGCTCAATCCTGCTGTTAAACGGCTGAGCAGAATATCACACTTAAGTGTTGGCAAATTCTCTGCCCGACTGCCTAACACTGTGGTATTTGCCAATTGCAGTTGTCTCGCTGTCTGTTTAAGAAAAAGACACTTCTTTTTAATTGATTCAATCAGCGCCACTCGGATGTCTGGACGAATGACGCTGAGCGGAATACCAGGCAATCCCGCTCCGCTACCGACATCAGCGCAATATGAACCAGCGGGGATAAAACGGGCTGCTGCTATTGAGTCTATGATGTGATAGGTCAGAATCCTGGCGGTGTCCCGACGGGAGATGAGATTGATATGCTCATTCCACTGCACGACCAACTGAGCGTAAGCGAGTAACTTCTCATAATGTTCAGGTGTTAAGTCTACTCCCAACAGCCGGATCGCGCCGGCAAAGGTGGTATAATCGGGCGCCTGCCCTATTGACACGGATTGTCAGCCAACGGTTCCCCGAGATAAATGTCGGTCTCGAGGTAATCATTGAACTCTGTCCATTTGACGCCCTTGTTCCTCTCCATCGCTGACCGGAAAATCGTCAGCCGAGAATCAAGGTAGTCAAGGATGAAAACCAGAAACGCCTCGGGAAACTTAGGCGTTTTCGGTGAACCAAATTGATTCTCGCCGTGATGGGCAAGGATCATATGGAGAACCATCTTCGCCAGATCCGGGGGGAAATTCTCAATCTGGCGGATCTTTTCCTGAACCAGTTGATAACCAAGGACGATATGGCCAATTAGTCTACCTTCATCAGTGTGGTCGATTGTCCGTTCCACGGTGTATTCTTGGACCTTACCGATGTCATGTAGTATACAGCCGGTGAGCAAAAGATCGGCGTTAAGTCCAGGATAAATTTCCGGAAGTTGGACTGCCTGCCGGCAGATCATTACCGTGTGCTCCAATAGACCGCTGAGCCAAGCGTGGTGTACCCGCACTGCCGCCGGAGCAACCGCAAACCTCTCAGCAAAACGCTGGTCGCTAAATAGACTCTTAAGAAGCGTGTGGAGATGAGGATTTTTAACTCGGTCAATGTAGGTATGGAGTTCTCGCAACAGTTCAGCAGTATCAAAAGGAGAGGCCGCAATGAAATCGGTCCGGGCGACCTGTATCGGCTCTACCGGGAATATCGCACTGATCGTAACCTGGGGTTTGCCCTGATAGTCATTGACTTTGCCCTGGATATGACAGAAGGCACCATCGGCAATGTAGTTCAGTCCGTCTTCAATATTATCCCACATTATCGCGGGCAGAACGCCACTGCGGTCGCGTATTTCAAAAGTTAGAAACTGCCCACCGTCGCGTCGTTCCTTGAGGTCACGACGGAAACAATAGAAGACATCATTAACGATCGCTCCTATCTTTAAATCCTTGACAAACTGACGCTTCATTTACTCTAAAGATCGAAACCAAAACCGAAACGATGCGAGAAACCAACAATTCCCATTGGCACAAATGAATAGTCAACCCGATACCGCTGGTAACGAACACCAAGACCGCTCGTGAACCCGGCGAGTACTCCAGCTGCCCCACCACCACTAAGATCAACACCGGCAGAGCTGTAACCACCGCGCAGCACCAGATATTGATTAACCCAACCTTCCACCCCTAACCGGTAATTAAATCGGTTTTTCAACGGCTTATGGAACGCCAGACTAAGATTCAACGCCGGTACCGGCTGATAGTTGACACCTACGGCGAATTCCACTAGTAGCGGCTCTCGAACATCTCCAAACGGCTTGATCTGAATACCGAGATTCGTGGTACTGAAACCCAATTGGAGATTGTGAGGAATGAGATCATAACTGGTACCGAGGTTGGCAGCAACCGCCACCGAGAAAAATGTATCAATATTACCGTAGATGCCTGCCAGACCAGCACCAACGGCAATCCGTTCATTTATCCGCATCGCCCCCGAAAGATTCAGGTTGGCAAAAGAAGCCCCGAAAACTCCTATCTCCTCGCCTTCTTCATTGGTTCGTTTCATCGTACCGGCGTGGAGATAATACAATCCGACACCGATCCCCTGCTGCGAGGAAAGTGACTGCCGGTAACTAACTGTGCCAGCATGGATTCCCGCCAGGTAACTCAAATAATCGAACTGAACCGCCGATAACTGGGGACTGGTGAGCACCGACGGATTATAAAAGAAACCAGCCACGCCAGCGGTAGACGCCACCGTACTACCACCGAGTGCCGCCTCTCTGGTGGTCGGAAAAACTTGGAGAAAGTCAAAGGTAGTGGTACCCGCACCTGGGTCAATGGCAATTAAATTAAAGATAATCAGCAATTGCATCACATAATAGGTTAAACTGAGTTATTCCCTTTGTCAAATTAAGCCTTACCTGGGTTTTCCCCAATCCACAGCCAAAACTTGACTAAAGAAAAATTTATTACTATAATAACTATATCGGTTTATACGGGCTTAAACCGATTCATTGGTTAGGTAGAGCCCGGGATATGCTTGTGGTTCGTTAGGGCCTGCGTCAGTATTTCCCGTAGCCTGTAACGCATCCCAAGCGCAAACCTTACTGGAGGCAAGTAAATGGGTAAGCGCGTCTTTGTGGGAAATCTCCCATTCAGTACTACTGAAGACCAGCTGCGTGATCTCTTCGGTCAACACGGTGAAGTAACTTCGGTAGAAATAATCAAAGACAAATTTACCGATCGCTCTCGGGGATTTGCCTTTGTTGAAATGGCTAAAGAAGAGCAGGCTGCTGCAGCCATTGCTGCTTTAAACCAGTTTCAGCTGGAGGGTCGGCCGCTGACTGTGAATGAGGCACGTGAGCGAACCGAACGTTCACCGCGCGGCTCAAACTCAAAGTAGTTAACACACCCAACTAATCAAAATCGATAGCAGAGGCATTGCCTTGACTGGGCAATGCCTGTCTTTATACTAACCCTATGCCCAAAACAACAACCGGCAAATCTGATACACTCTGGTTCCGTTGTTCCGGCTGTAATGAAATAATCTATCGCAAAACCCTCGAGTCCAATTTCTTTGTATGCCACCGCTGTGGTTACCACTTCCGGATCAGCCCGGACGATTATATCCTCATCATATTAGACGAAAATACCTACGAGGAACTCGATCGCAATCTAATTACCGGTGATCCATTGTGCTTCCCACAGTATCCAGAAAAGGTAAAGGAAGCCCAGATCAAAACCGGCCGAGCCGATGCCTTCAGTTATAGCCGCGGTACCATCGCCCGGATACCGGTGGTGTTTGGAATTATGGATTTTAACTTTATAGGTGGTAGTATGGGCTCGGTAGTCGGTGAAAAGGTCGCCCGGGCAATCCGGCTGGCGAGAAACGAAAGGCGCCCGTTAGTGATCGTCGCTACCTCGGGTGGTGCCCGAATGCAAGAGGGAATAATCTCGCTAATGCAGATGGCGAAAACCAGCGCCGAACTTGGACTACTGCGGCAAGCAAGGATCCCTTTTATATCAATTCCGGTTGATCCCTGTACTGCCGGGGTAATGGCGTCATTTGCCTCGCTCGGTGACGTGATTATCTCCGAACCAAACGCCCTTCTGGGCTTTGCCGGCCAGCGGGTAATTGAAGATACCATCGGCGAAAAGCTACCACCCGGTTTTCAGCGGGCAGAGTTTATGCTCAAACACGGAATGGTGGATGTGGTTGTTCCCCGCCGTGCTTTAAAAGATACCATTGTCCGGGTGCTGTCGGTCCTGTGGCACAAGTAGTATTAAAAGAAATAACAAAAGGCTTTCGGCACGGTGTAATTGCTGTCGACCAAGTAAGTTTAGAGATCAAGGATCAGGAATTCTTCGTCATCCTTGGCCCATCCGGTTGCGGCAAAACAACCCTCTTACGCATCATCGCTGGTTTGGAAGAAGCAGACGCCGGTGAAATCTACATCGGCAGCCGTCTAGTCAACTATTTAGCACCCAAGGAACGAGACATCGCGATGGTATTTCAGAACTACGCCCTTTACCCTCATATGACCGTGTTTGAAAATATGGCCTTTGCCCTGAAACTGCGCAAACTTCCGAAGGATGAAATAAATCGTCGGGTAGCTGAGGCGGCGAAAATTCTCGGTATTGAAAACCTGCTCTCTCGCAAACCCGGTGAACTATCTGGTGGACAACGCCAGCGGGTAGCGGTAGGTCGAGCAATTGTCCGCCACCCCAAAGTATTTCTGTTCGACGAACCACTTTCCAACTTAGATGCCAAACTGCGGGTGGGAATGCGGGCAGAACTTGCCCGCCTGCATCAACGATTACGCACCACAATCATCTATGTCACCCATGACCAGATTGAAGCAATGACCTTGGGTCAGCGCATCGGGGTTATGAAGGATGGCAAGTTAATTCAGGTCGCTGACCCAAAAAATCTTTATGACCACCCGGTCAATCGGTTCGTTGCCGGCTTTATCGGATCACCACCGATGAATCTCTATCACGGGCTGGTCATTAAAAACCCTTTACGGTTTGTCAACCCATCATTTACCATCGAAATTTCCGCATCATCTATCCCGTCACTGGTGGATGACAGGGAAGTCTACTTGGGCATCAGACCGGAGCATATTAAAATCAGCCAGACAGCTACGCTTAGTGCCTTGGTCGAGGTTACGGAAAACTTGGGCAACGAGGCGCTAGTATATCTAAAAATCGGCACCGAACACTGCACACTCCGCACAACCCCCAATCGGGCGCCGTTACCCGGAGAAACGATTAACATAGAATTCGACCAAAAAAATTGGCACATCTTTGATGCTCAAACCGAGCAGCGGCTGAACTAACTAACGCCGGGGATAGGTAATAAAGAACTCCCAGATTATTCTTGTCGCATTAATTATGGTGATATGTTTCCCGAACCGCGCCGGCCGTCTTTTACCACCAGGCCAGATATGGCCCGCTCCACTTATTTTATACAGTACTACCACGGTGTTATCTCTTCCTCCCGAATAAAACACCCGGTAGACCGTATCCTGTTCACTCCTGATAACGGTCATCACTGGTGTTTTAAGACACTTATTATAATTCACCCATAACTCTATTGCCTTCTCCACACCGATTACCCCCCCTCGCTTACTAAACAGTCCGACGCCACCACCATCATAAGGTACAACACGGTCCTCAGTACCATTAATCATCAACACCGAAATCGGCGCTTGGGGATTAAAATCCACTGCTCGTGTTTCTGGCAGTGAGGCGGCAACTGAAGCAACTGCTGCTAACCGATCCGATAGTTCCAAACCCAACCGCTGACACATCATTCCACCATTGGAGATCCCGGTAGCATAAATCCGGCTGGGATCGACTGCCAGCCGCCTGCTCAGCGTATCAATCAATTGGGCAATAAAACCGACATCATCCACACTCTCCCGATGGGATTTAAACCTTCCCACACCCCGGCCATCGTTCCAGTGTCGGTTTACCGCCGCCGGATAAACCACAATAAAACCTTCTGCATCCGCTAACTTACTAAATCCGGTCAAATCTGCAATCGCCCGCGGTGTCCCACCACCACCGTGCAAAACAAACACCAGCGCCACCTGCTGTCCATTTTTAAAATTCTCCGGGATGTGAATCAAAAAATATCTTTTAATTCCCTGGTGGACAATTGAATCCAAATGGTCGCCGATGGGCACTGCGGTCTTCAATCCTTCCGTTTGAGCGATTCGGCTAATACTCAATAACAGAGCCATCACCCAGCTTGCCAAATAAACCATCCCCTTCACATTGAATCAGTCTATTCACCGCGTCCCGCGGTTAAAACAAAAAGAGACGCCCGGGCGTCTCTTTTTACATGCCGGATCAGTCCTCGGGGACGATGGTAATCTCCTTAGCCTTGGACTTCTCCGACTTCGGGAAAACTAGTTCCAGCACGCCAGCTTTGTATGATGCCTTTGCCTTGTCACTCTCAACCTCAGCAGGTAGTGTAACCGTCCGCTGGAACTTGCCGTAAGCCCGCTCAATCCGGTAGTAAGTCTTGCCTTTCTTCTCCGACTCCATCTTACGCTCACCGGCAATAGTTAAGGTATCACCCGAAAGGCTGACCTTAATATCATCCTTATTCATCCCTGGCAGTTCTGCCCGCACAATGATCGCATCCTCAGTCTCTTCAATATCTACCGGTGGCGCCCAGTAGGTTTCACCCCTCTCCCTGGGCAACCGGCCGAAAACCGAATCGAACAATCGATCCAATTCATCTCGCAGTGAGACCATCTCCCGGAACGGATCCCAGCTGGTTAGATGTTTTGCCATCGTTAACACCTCCTTTCTGTTTAAATTCTTCTTTCACCTTTTTAGACTCACTCGGGATGTGTAAGTTTCAAGGCTTTCAACATCCTGCAACTCATAATGAATTTATACCGCTTTCCTTGACTCCGGTGTTAAACCGGGTTAAAATTAGTCTTGTATAACAATGTTAATTAAGACTAACTTTGCCGGTGCCACCCGCTTAGGGGAAAGCCAGGAGGATTATCTCGAAGCGATCTTTGTCTTAAGCAATGAACAACACCCGGTGCGCGTCAAAGACATCGCCCGCTATCTGGCGGTCAGTCGGCCATCAGTCGTAAACGCCATCACCGCCTTGAGTACCAAAGGATTGGTCAAACATGAGTATTACGGTGGTGTGGAGCTCACACCCCGCGGCAAGGGGTTGGCAGATGCCATCTATCGCCGTCATCGGCTTCTGGAATACTTCCTTTGCTCAGTGCTCGGAGTCAGTAAACACACTGCCTTTAATGATGCCTGCCGGCTGGAACACACCCTCTCTCGGGAAACCTTAATCCGGTTACAACAATGGCTTGAAAGCCAAAGAAGGAAAAAAGGCATTTAACTTAGACTTAGAAATGCCCGAAAACTTTCTGTTTGCCATCATTATCAGTAGTCTCGCCGCGGTCAGCACAACTCTGGGTAGCATTTTGGGAATGGTCGCCCGACGACCAGGAAGAAAATTTATGGCGTACAGTCTGGGGTTTTCTGCCGGTGTAATGATGTTTGTCTCATTTACTGAACTGCTTGCCACAGCAATAACCACGATCGGATTTATTCCGTCGGCGATCGCCTTCTTTACCGGTATAATAATTATGTTTCTCGTCGATCTGGCGGTGCCGCACGAATTTATTAGCGAGCACAAGGTTGATATCAGCAAATACTGTCCGGAACTTACTGCCGTCAATAACAGGGAAGGCGGACGTTTTCGTTATCGGCACGGACAAGGATTGGCACCCCAAACCCTTTTACGCACCAGTCTCTTGATCGCACTGGGTATTGGCTTGCACAACCTCCCCGAAGGTATGGCAACCTTTGCAGGAGCGATAAAAGACCGAGCCTTAGGTATTGCCATCGCAGTGGCAATCGCCCTGCACAATATCCCTGAAGGATTGGCGGTAGCGGTCCCGGTCCTTTGTGCCACTGGTTCAAAAAAGAAAGCTCTGCTTTGGGCATCACTTTCCGGCGGTGCAGAACTGGCGGGCGCGATTCTTGCCGCACTGGCTTTAATGCCATTTCTGACCGCAACCACTCTAAATCTCCTTCTTGCCGGAGTCGGCGGGCTGATGGTATTCATCTCCTTCGATGAACTCATTCCCGGCTCCTACTCCTATGCCAGTGAGCATTTGAGTGTCGCGGGCATCCTCTCTGGAATGATCGTGATGGCAGGCAGTCTTTTGCTATTCCAATGATCGACGAACAGGTAACCCAACCGACACCATCTCCCAGATACCCTTGGCAGAAGATCGTTTTATTATCAAGTTTAATATTAGTCGCCGGAGTAGTTATCATCTTTGTGTTATCGCGGCGACCAGCAGCAAATCCCTATCAGTGCGGACCGGAATTACCCGCGCCGGAATCAACCTATTATACCGGTGATGTCCTGCAAAAAGGCGAAGTGCTTGCCGGACTACTTGCCCGCTGGTGCATCACGCCGAAAAAAATCAATAACATCTATGCCGCACTGGCAAAGACCGACTTTAACTTCCGGCAGATGAAACCGGGTGATTCGGTCGCGCTGATATATCAGGGGTTAAATCTGAACGGTATTGATTATTATCCCAACCTGATCACTAGTTATGAGGTGCGGTTTGACAGTAATGGCACCGCTATCGCCCAGAAGATCACCTTACCCGTTGACACGGTGAAATGTGCGATAAAGGGCATAATTGAGAATTCCCTCTGGAATTCTCTTTTGAAAATGGGCGGCACACCAGAACTGGTAGTGGAGCTTGCCGAAATTCTGCGCTATGATATTGATTTCTTTACTGAGTGTAATAACGGCGACACCTTTGAACTGTTGGTTGACCGCCTGGAGGTCAGCGGTCGCTTCTACCGTTATGGTCGGATATACATGGCCCACTACCGGGGTCGGACAGAAAATGTTTACGGGTTTTACTACCGTGCCCCCTCGGGACGATGGGACTATTACAACGAAAAGGGTCAATCACTACGAAAAACCATACTTCGGTCACCGCTTTCATTTGCTCGGGTATCATCTCATTTTGGCATGCGTTTTCACCCGATTCTCAAGGTCGTCCGACCCCATCAGGGTGTTGACTACGTTGCTCCAAAGGGTACGCCGGTCAGCGCCGTTGCCGATGGGATAGTAACTACCGCACACTGGCATGGTGGTTATGGTAAAATGGTGGAAATCAAACATTCTGGAGGTCTTGTCTCCCGCTATGGCCATCTCTCCCGTTACGGTCCTGGCATAAAGGTAGGAAAGTTTGTCCGCCAGGGTGCAACCGTAGGTTATGTTGGTGCCACCGGCCTTGCCACCGGTCCCCATCTCCACTTCGAAATCCGGCAAAGTGGAAAACCGGTTAACCCCCTTAAAATCATTCCGCCTCGTGCTGAACCGGTACCGGCGAAGTATTTAGCAGATTTTCAAGCGGTTCGGGATGGTTACATACACCTGTTTAAGACCATCACCACACCAATTGCCCAGCAGACTCAGATGCCAATCTCGGTCTCTAAATAAAAACTCCTGCCCGGCACCGGATAGTCCTTAACTACCTGATACCGTCGATCAAAAATATTCCGACAGCCTCCATTCAAAACTGCCCGCAAAAATCTGACCGGTATCCTGATCGTGGTGCCGATATCAAAAGTAACATAACCTGGCAGTGTATCGGTATTAAGACGGTTGGTGAACCTCTCGCTAACGCCAACCACGCCTACTGTCAGACGGCCCAGCTCATCCTCCTTGTTCTTATAACACAGAAACCCTGTTGCCCGGCCAAAGAGCCTTGGCCTATAAGGAAGAAGGAACGAATCACTCCTGCAGATCTGATACGTAATTCCTCCCGAAAAACCGCCGAAACCAAAATCAAAATCCGGCTCAAACTCAACCCCGATGATCTTCGCATTGGCGATATTCACCGGCTGAAACACAAACTCCTCTTCCATCTGCCACTGAATCATATCCTGCACATCATTATAAAAACCACCAAATCTAAACCCTCCTCTATCTGCTTTAATTGCCAACCCTCCATCCACACCCCAGCCCCATTCCGGCTTTAAATGCGGATTACCTTTTACCCATTGCTCATCGGGCCAGAAAAGCTCATTAAATGTCGGCGTGCGGAAAGAACGGTGAGCACCAATATAAAAACTTAACGGTGAAATTTTCCGGAAGGTGAGTGTCCCCCGGTAACTTAACGCTCCGTAATTAGAGAAAACCGCCTCCTTCTGGTTGCGAAGAATCTCATACCGTAACGCTGGGCTGAAATTAAAACCTGCCCAATCCAACCCCACCTCCAGAAACCCGGCTCCGGTCTGCCGTGATGGTGCACCGACCTTTGTACTATTAACCTGCTCAGCATTTCCTTCAACACCAAAGACCAAATTCAAACCTATCCAGTCTCTAAAAATACCTAACCTTTTCACCAGATTCAACCCACTAGTGAAAATCTGGTGAGTATCATTGGCAGGAAAATCCTCAGAGGGATTGTAGTAACGCTGAAACTGCCGCTGATGATGTAAACGCACAGCTAAATTGTTGTTTACCCCGCCTGTCTGAAGATCATAGCCCGCAATAAATATCAAACGGCTGTCTTTAAGACGCGCACTGTCGCTCGGAGAAGTCAGCGGACCAGGTGAACCCCTTTTTGCTCCGGTTAAACTACCGGCAAATGAGAGATGGTGCATTCCGAACCCTCTTCCCACTTTCACCAACATTTCGGCCCGGGTTAAATAACCGTTTTTAAATCTCTGCAAAGAGTCGTTAAGGTCATAATAGGGGAATCTGTTACCACTGTGAAAATAGTTCCCCCGAAAAAGAAAATTGAGCATCCCCGGGTAGACAACATTTAAACCGGCAAATTTCGTCCCAAACGAAGCCAAACCCAGATTTAAATCCAGTGCTCTCGCCTTTGCCTCCGGAGTAATGATATTTATTACCCCGCCGATTGTATTTGCACCGTAAAGTGCAGATGCTCCACCTCTCACTACTTCAATGCGTTCTGCTAAAAAGGGTGAAACCGTGGTCAGATCCGCCTGATTGTTAAGGCTAGAGTTCAACCTCACCCCATCCAGCATCACCAGCGTCTGCTCGACCGTTGCCCCACGCAGCGAAACCGTCCTCAAATTGCCGTAATCCTGAACCAGTACCGCTGGTGAAACTGCCACTACCTCTCCGATATCTGAAAACCCACGGAAACCGACCTGTGTGCGCTCAATTACTGTAATGGGCATTGACGGTGCTGGAGTTTGAACCAGTCGGGTAGCGGTGCTGGTAACCCCGAAAATCGGTATCGCCTTTGGTAACAAATAAAGCACCACCGGCTTCTCAGTACCAACACCTGTCCACTCCATCACCTGATAGCCAATCCGCTCTGCCCGGATATTAACAACCGCCGGCAGGTCTTCGCTATTAACCACAAACCTACCATTGGTGTCGCTGAACACCGCCAGATTTAATGACAGAATTTCAACCCGGACATAGGGAATTGGTTGATTACTCCTCGCATCAACCACCCTTCCCTCCCATTGCCCCACAAGGGCAAAGAGAATAAAAAACAGCGCCATTTCGGTCCTCCTTTTCTTGCAGGTTAAACCGACCTAAACGCAGCGACAAGGTCTTCTGACTTGCGGCAGATCTCCGGGCGCCTTCCCAGCACAATGCCAGTGGCGATGATCCGGCAATAATTAATGCCGCTCACAGCGAGCAAGCCCGTCGCCGAATTTCACGGCGTTCCCTGTGTCCATTATTGGACAACCCGTTTTCCAGGTCTACCGCTGCTAAATAAATATATAATCACTGCCTGACACTTGTCAATTAATTACAAGGAGAATAAATTACCCCCTATTCATCATTGGACCGAATCTCGAAACCAAATATCATTCCCTGATTTCTCCCCCTTCTTGACTTAGACAGCAATCAAGTTAACATAACTGAATAAACCGATGTTAAAGAAAATTAACGAGGTTCTACCCCTCGTCACCAAACCGATTCGTTATACCGGCGGCGAGTACAATACCTACTACTCTGGTTCCACTGAAGAAAAGGTCAAATGGGTACTGGCGATGCCCGAGGTCTACGAAATCGGTATGTCCAATTACGGCTTACGGCTACTTTATTCCATTCTCAACCGTATGCCCGGCGTCGTTTGTGAACGCTGTTATGTACCCTGGCCCGACTTCGGCAATGCCTTGCAATCCAGTGGATTGCCACTCTACGCCTTAGAGTCAAAGCGTCCCTTAAAGGAGTTTGACATCATCGGCATATCGCTCCAAAGCGAATTGTCTTATACCAACATTTTATATCTACTCGATTTAAGCGGTATTCCCCGGTGCCGCACCGAAAGAAATCACAACCATCCGCTGATTATTGCCGGTGGTCCCTGCACGGTCAATCCCCTGCCGGTGGTAAATTTTGTCGATGTCTTTGTCATCGGTGACGGTGAGGAGGTAATTCAGGAGATAAGCCGGATATTTGCCGATACCGGCCGAAAAAACCGAGCTGTTCTCTTACAACAGATCGCCCAGCTCACCGGTGTTTTTGTCCCAGATTACACTAACCCTAAAAATAAGCCGGTACTACGGCGCCTGACACCGGAATTACTTGATGATTACTTCCCATTCCCACCCGTGGTGCCAATCTGCGAAATTACCCATGATCGGCTAACTATTGAGATCGCCCGTGGCTGTGTTCACGGCTGCCGATTCTGTCAGGCTGGGATGATCAACCGACCAATACGATTCCGCTCCGTTGAGCAGATTGTCCGATTGGCAGAAAGGGGTATTCGCGCCAGCGGCTGGGAAGAAATCTCGCTACTGGCACTCTCTACCCTCGATTATCCTCATCTCTTAGAACTGGCCCACCGGCTTAACAGCGTCCTGGCTCAACGCCGGGTAGCAATCTCCTTGCCCTCAACCCGGGGCGAGGATTTCACCCCGGAACTAGCGCTGAATCTACAAGAGGTAAAAAAGGCAGGGTTAACATTCGCACCGGAAACCGCTTCCAGTCGTCTGCGCGCCCTGATCAACAAAAATATCCCGGAAGCCAAGATCCTTGAATCGGTCAGGAACGCACTGGATGCGGGTTGGGGTGGTGTCAAGCTTTACTTTATGCTTGGGCTGCCCGATGAAACCGAACAGGATGTGGTGGAGATTGCCCGCTTTGTTAACGAGATTGCCCGATTGTGTAAGAATCGGGCCGTGCGTTTCAACCTCACACCATTCATTCCCAAGCCCCATACCCCATTGCAATGGGCCGGCTTTGCCAACATCAATGACACTAAGGGAAAGATCTCTCTACTTAAAAACCTTCTCCAGCGGCGAAATATCAAGTGCAAATGGGAAAATCCAGAACGCTCTTACATTCAGACGGTACTGGCACGGGGGGATGAAAAACTCGGGCCGGTAATCGAGCAAGTATACCAATCGGGCGGAATATTTCAGGAATGGACAGATTTTTTTAACTTCTCCTTGTGGCAAGACGCATTTGCGACTAAAGGAGTGGACCCCGCTCACTATTTAAGAGAACTGCCGACAAACGCTGCACTACCCTGGGACTTTATTCATGTTGGGGTAAACAAAGATTTTCTCATTCATGAATATCAGCGGGCAAGAACCGGAAAAGAGACCCCGAACTGTTTGACTGCCGGTTGCACCAACTGTGGTGCCTGTTTGACAGAAAAGATCACCCTACCACCACAGCCAAAAATCGAACCTGGAGAAAAAGAGGCTCCTCCTGTACGAAGGAGATGGCTATTTAAAGAACTCAAGAACCGGTTACGCTTGAAATATGTAATTGAGGAACCGTTCCGATTTGCTGGCCACCTGGACCGCGTCCGGGCGTTTTACCGCGCATTAAGGCGGAGCGAACTACCAATTATCTGGACTAAAGGCTATGCCCCGAAACCGATGCTGTCTTTTGGTCCGCCTCTGCCGGTAGGAGTACTTTCCGATGGCGAATATGTGGATATCTTTCTTGATTTTCGGTATTACGGCAATATCGTGCGCGACCTGAGCCCTTTCTTACCTAAAGGGCTGAGAATCGTCGCTGCCCAGTCGGTACCGATGAGCAGCCCATCATTGGGCGCGATGATCAATCTCGGACGCTATGAAATCCTCTTCGCTCTATCCGTGCCGGCTCGACCGCCAGTTGCCACGGGCATTCCCGGCGTAGTCAATATCATACCGTTGTCCGATCAACGTTATCTCCTTGACTTGGCGATCGCACCGGGAATAAAGCTACTGCGCACTCTAAACCTGCTGTTTAACATTATCGAAGACCAGGCACGCGGTCTTTTGATCAAAAGGAAGGACTGCTTGGTCCTCACTGATGGTAAGTTAAAATCACCGCTGGGCGACACCATCGCACTGCTCAGCGAAAAGACCGATCTGCCACAGGAGGAAAATTGAAATTCAAAACCAAAATAGTCATCAGTACCAATGAATGGGAAACCAGAGTTGTGATCTTTGAGTCCGAGCGCCTTGTTGAGTTTTATATTGAACGGACTGAACAACGGAACCTGGTCGGCAGAATCTATAAGGGAAGAGTCGAGAATGTGGTCAAGGGATTGCGCGGAGCCTTCATCAATGTCGGTCTGCGCAAAAATGGCTTTCTCCCTTTGACCGAGATCCCCGAATTTGATGCCTTAGAGGATGAGATTGAAGAGACCGAAAAGAGCCGACCCCAAGCCCGAACCATCACCCTGCGCGAAGGAGAAGAAATTCTGGTTCAGGTGGTCAAAGACCCCTTTGCGGAGAAGGGGGCGCGGCTTACCTCATTTATCTCCATCCCTGGACGGTATCTGGTTTATTTTCCTAATGCCCAGAGGGTAGGAATATCCCGCCGCATCGCCGACCGCCGGGAGCGTAACCGGCTGCGCGAAGCGGTACGACGATTCAAAAAAACCCATGCGGGCCTAATCGTCCGGACCGTAGCGCAGGAGGGAACCTTTGAAGATTTACAACGGGAGTATCAGGAACTGGAGCGCATCTGGGAAGATATCCGCGCGCAGGCTGAAAGGGTAACCACCCCTGCTCTTCTATACGAAGAACCATCACTAGGCATCAAACTGGTACGCGATCTGCTTAACGACAATGTCGAAAAAGTGATTATTGACGACCAAACAACCTACCAGTCAATCAGAAATTATATCAGCCGGGTGGCACCGCGGTTTGTCCGCCGGATTGAACTTTATCAAGGTGAGGTACCGCTCCTGGAGTCCTGCGGAGTTGAAGCGGAGTTAGAAAGGCTTTTTCACAAACGGGTCTGGCTCAAAGGTGGTGGTTTCATAACGATTGAGCAAACCGAAGGGATGGTAGCGATCGATGTCAACACCGGCCGCTCTGCCCAGGAGGAAGACCCGGAAAAGTTGATACTGGAGACTAACCTTGAAGCGGCTGCCGAAATCGCCCGTCAGATTCGCCTACGGGACTTAGCCGGGTTGATCATCATCGATTTCATCGATATGGCCGATCACCAGAACATTGAACGGGTGGTTCAGGAATTAAAACAGCAACTCGCCAACGACCGCGCCAAGTCTGATTTTTCCAAGATGAGCCGGTTTGGGCTTTTGGAGATGACTAGGGAACGAACCCGACCGGGAATGATGTATCTGCTGTTTGAAACCTGTCCGGTATGTCAAGGTTCAGGCCGGGTACGCTCCCGTGCCGAAGTGGCGATGCGGGTCGAACGGTTGATCCTGACCCGCCTGCCCAAACTACGGGGAAGAAAACTGCGGATCCTTGCCTCACCATCGTTAACCGAATTTCTTACCACTGAATGGTTTGAACGACTTGCGGAATTTGCCCGGCGCTACGAACTGGCGATTGATGTCAAGACCGACTACCAGCTTGGCCCAACCGAATTCAAACTACTGACCGAATCCAGTTAGGCACCGACCTTAAAAACTTCTGCCGGGACCGGGCACCTAGACCAGCCGGATTGAACTCTTCGGCATCCGGGAAAACCCGGCGAGCAGTCTGATAACTGCATCATTAGCCGCGCCCCAACCGGCGGCGCCTTTACCATCACCATCAGATTGCCATTCGGATAGCTGGTCACCACTTCGTTACGGAAGCTAGGCTTGCCCCGAACCGCAACACGCGCCATTACGGTTCTGAAAGTGCCGCATCGGTACATTTACCACATTAACGTGCACCAGGTCACTCTTGAACCGGTCTTTCAACTCCTGCTTCTTGCCAGCATTCCAGCCGGACACCCGTGAGAAATAACCGGTAACCCGGGTGATATGGTCAACATTTGCCGAGTGGCAGTAGGGGCAGGTGCTGTTTAAACCCCGGCTCGTCCGATGGCACTGGACGCAGGTGGTAAACTCGGGCGAGAAAGCGATCTGGGCGTTACGGGCATAATTATAGGTTTTCACGACAAAATTGGCGATCGACTCCTTCGGTGGGTGGGCATCTGCCAGCCAGATATGGGTGAGCGCCCCCGCTTCGATCATATCGTGAAACTTACCTTCCAGATAAACCCGCTCAATCGGATCGAGCGCGGCGCTGACATTTAGATAGGTAGAGTTCGTATAATACACCGCACCGTTCTGGATATCGCCCTTGACGACCTGCAGGGCTGGTTCCGAATAAAGCTCTAAGTCCAGCTTCGCCAGCCGGAAAGCGGTTGACTCCGCGGGCGTCTGCTCAATCACCAGCCGGATGTTGTTCTGTTCTGCCAATTTGCGGGCTTCTAAGTTGAGCAGTGCCATCACCTTCAATCCGAACCGAAATGCCTCTTCGCTCTCGTGTAACTGCTTGCCGGTATGATACTGCACCATCTCATTCAATCCCAAAACTCCGACGAGATAGTTCACACGGTGGACCCGCAGATACGGCTCACCATCCGCATCCATCGTGAGCAATGCCAGCGGTCCCTCGGCTTTCAGGGAAAGCAGGGTCTCAATGAATGTCCGCTTCTGCTGATGCGCCCGCACCACCATTGCCAGTCGCTCCTTTAACAGCCGGAACAATTGCTCGTCGTCGTGATTAGCCAGAAAGGCAATTCGGGGGAGGTTGATGGTTACATTCTGCAGGGCGCAGTAGCGCATCTTCCACGGCGTCTGAGCATCGGCAAGGTCCTGATCATCCAGTTTAAAACTCAGCCGACAGCACTCACTGACCTTAGCCGTCTTTCCCCGGTCAAACACAAAATAGGTATTACCCTTGTCTGCGGCAACATCAGAGATGTGGAGGAGAAAATCCTGATACCCCTCGGTACGGAAGAAGTTCTCAGTTAGATGCACCAGCGGCTTGGGGAAGAAAAACGGTCTTCCTGAACCATCACCCTCCTTATAGATATCGAATATCGCCCAAACAAACCGCTGTGCCTCCCGGAGATACTCACCGTACTTTTTCCCGGTGTATTCTCCACTCGGACCAATTGCCGGCACATCCGCAAAGTGTGCGGGCATCTCCCAGTAGAGATTGATATCCGAAAATATCGCCTGGCCACCCCGCGCGACATTCTGCTGGGAATACTCAAAGACCAGCATCTGCGCTAACTGGTGGATATCTCGATCCGACATCCCCACGAGAAACGGCGCAAAAAAGATATTCACCGCATCCCAGCCGATTGCCCCCGCAAAATGCCCCTGCAGTGCTGCAGAAAACTTGACCATATGTGCCAGCAGGGTCTCGGGATGTTTTGCCGGTTTCGCCATTGACAGCGCATTGGGCAGATTCAGACCAAACTTCTTGACATACTCCAGCGACTGCCCTGAACAGTAGGGCCGATTGATAAAGCCCAAGTCATGCAGGTGAATATCACCCCAGGTGTGGGCATCCGCGATATCCGAATCAAACACCGAAGAGAGCGCAAACTGCTTCAGTGTCCACTCTGCCAGGGTCATATTGGTCGCCTCGGGATTATGTGGTGTGTTGGCATTCTCCCGGTTCTTATAAAGGATTAGATTCTCCACATCAGCGATCGGCACCCCTAATCGGGTATGGCGCCGACGATATTCTTCCAGACCGTACTCCACCAACTTGGCATTCACCAGCTCCCGCACCAGACTGGAAGTCACCCGCTTCACATTGGCATTGACAATTGTCTCCTCAACCTCTCGAGCAATGGCTTCCGCCTTACTTAGTTCTAAACAGGTTTCCCGGACTAGGGTGCGGGTGATCCGATTACGGTCCCAGCGGTTAATGGTATCGTCTGAAGAACGGACAAACAGCGCAAACTCGGTGGTATCGCGCTGTCCAGCAAGTGTCGGCTTGATCCGGGCTAAATGCCGTCGCCTTGCCCTTGCTCGTGTCTCGCGCATCAAAATGTATGCCTTGGCGGTCTGGGCGTGGCCGTTCTCGATCAGCACCTTTTCTACCGCATCGCCGACCTCGTCAACAGTCGGAATATAGGGACCGCGCTGTTCGTAAAGATGCTTAACCACCTGCTCAGCCAGAAACTTGGCACGGGCATAATCCTCCCCCCCCACCGACCGCGCCGCCTTAAAAATTGAAGCGGCAATCTTCTTGATCTCAAACTCAACCATCTCCCCTGATCGCTTCTGCACCTTTTTGAATCGCACCCGATTCTTTTCCTGAATTTTTCTATTATCACCCAATGCCTCATTATGCGTTACTGGCAAACGTTTCCCTTTCCCCACTATTACCTCCTTTTGCCAACCTTCCTAATTCATCCATAAACTCCTCTGGACTCTTAAACTGACGGTACACCGAGGCAAATCGCACATAAGCGACAGGGTCAAGATTAATTAACTGCTTAAGCACCATTTCACCCAACTCAGCAGAACTTATTTCTGCTTTTCCCGTCGCCTCAATTTCACCCTCGACTCGGTCGACCAATCGCTCAACCTCATCTCGACCCACCGGCCTTTTCCGGCAGGCAAGCATTACCCCCTGCACCACCTTCTGCCGATCATAAGGCTCCCGCCTTCCATCACGCTTAATCACCATTAGCGGAGTTCGCTCCACATACTCATATGTTGTCCAGCGCTTTTCACAACTAACGCACTCTCGTCGCCTCCTTATCGCCGAACCCTCCTGCACCGACCTGGAATCCAAAACCCGGTCCTCTTCACACCCACAAAAAGGACACTTCATATAGTATTAGCCATATAATACAGCACTACATATTGAATGTCAAGCAAAAATAAAAAATAGGAGCATCTTTATAACACATTGATAAAATATTTCTTATATCCAGCCACCACGAAAACAAATATAAACGAATATTAATGTATTTATCAAGGGTTAACAATTCCTTAACAGTAAGTTATCAACAGGGTTATCCACATTTTGTTAACATACCCCCTTTGCGCTCTGCTTTTTCTGTCATTGCGAAGAGCGATAGCGAGCTCTGCCCTTGGCAGGTGGCGAAAGCCACAAGCAATCTCTATGCGGTCAAACTGGGATTACATGAGAGGAGATTGCTTCACTACCGCTCGCAATGACAGGTGAGTAAGCCGGTTCGTAATTACAGAAAGAGGGCGCATCATTGCGAACGTTCTGCCACCCTCTGGCAGAGCGGAATGACTGGAAAAACGTCCTCAGGGGGCTGGTTTCAGGTGGTCATAACCTGAGACTTTCAGGCGAGTGCGCCTGTTTTCCTGCTCAAGGTACACACCACTGCCCGCTTCAACCCTGCCGATTCTGGTCAACGGAATCCTGTCAATCCGTTCAGGTAAAACCTGCCGGGTAGTAAAAAGCAGTTCATAATCCTCGCCACTAATCAGGGCAAAACCCTCTGGTACTATACCCTCCTCTTGACAAAACCGCCGTGTCGCCGGATGAACTGGAATCCGCTCCGGCTCAATCACGATCCGGACTCCGCTCATCTTACTCAGGTGCCGGGCATCGGTTGCCAGCCCGTCTGAAGTGTCAATCAAAGCGTTAATATGCTCTCTGAGCCGCTTTAACACCCCGAGCCTAGGCAGAGGAAAAAGATGCCTTATCACTGCAAACTTAAACTTTCCAGTTTGCGAAAGCCCCTTCTTCAAAACCAACCGTCCTATCTCTGCCAGTCCCGCATAACCGGTAAGATATAGAAAATCACCCGGTTTAGCACCTGACCGGTAAATCGGTCTATTGGTCCTGCCGAGCGCAGTCAGGGTAACTACCAGCCGATCAAACCTGATGATATCACCACCACCAATTTCACATCCCAGCAAACCGCACACCTTTTCCATCCCCTGATAAAGCCACTTGACCTCACGACTATCGGTCTGAGGCGGTATTGCCAGAGCAACCACCATCACCAGTGGCTCAGCCCCCATCGCCACAATATCAGACAGACAGGCACTCGCACACCTTGTCCCGACATCGTAATAACTCATATAACCCAGATCAAAATGCACCCCCTCAGCATAGGCATCGGTGGTCATCACCGTCAGCCCATCAGCAAGCACCAGCGCGTCATCGCCGATACCGAGGTGCAGATTACCCCGGCTCTTCACCGTTTGCTGAATTAACTCAATCAACCGCTCTTCACCCAGTCTGCCAACCTGCACAACCTTATCATAACAAAAACTAACCTTCGGGCAAGT
Source organism: uncultured bacterium (assembly GCA_964590395.1). GTDB lineage: Bacteria > Hydrothermota > Tepidihabitantia > Tepidihabitantales > Tepidihabitantaceae > JAOABP01. Next base: position 1,649 of record CAZPVT010000012.1, on the reverse strand, counting down.
TATTTAAGCCTGCCCGAAACCATAACATCAAAACCCGGGCAGACAATCCCTTCCGCTCTTATCACAACCCGGCTGAATACCCCGGCGAAAACCGTTACTCCTGTCCCACTCACAACCCCAAGCCCTATCCAGATAAAAACCCATTTCAGGAGCATACCAACGACCATCCTGTTTACCCCAGCCCAAACTCATCTTCAACCCATCCTTAAACCCACATTCAGCACCAATATTACAATCCTTGGGGATACGGTTCTGGGGATGGGGTCAAAAAATAGCAAAAATTTTAGATAACTCCATTAAATTACGAAACTTAATCCGCATTAACCCAAAAACAAAAATTTAACCTATAGGTTAAAAATATTTGTTGACATTAGACGATACGATAATAGTCTGTGACTTAAAAAGAAAAGGAGGTAAAAATGAAAGAAGTAGAAATGACCGAATTAGAAGAGAAAATGCTCAATGCAGTAGAAATGGCTTGTAAAGAAATTTATGAACAACGAACCTTGCCATCTACAACGTCCTGGACAATTGCAATTACTAAAGAACTCGTGCAGTTAGGCAAAAACCATAATATGGTAACCTGTGCCAACTACGGGGAAAAAGACCGGGGCGAATGGCTCTGGGACATCTGCTGGATAAAAACCTCATCAAATACATTAGACTGGAATAATTTTCGGGGTGTGAAATTCGCCTGTGAAATTGTATGGGAGAGAACAGCCACCCTTACTGAGATACTGGAAGACTATCTGAAATTGGTTATTGCAGATTGTGAATACCGCCTGTTTATATTTGAACCGGCTAACCAGGCGAACTTTGATGAAGTGGTTGAAAAACTGATGGCTATGAGCAACAATTTTTCAAATAAAAACGGATTTATGGTGAAACGATTTATGGTGATTGGTGTTCTTCCGTGGAATCATGGTGAAATACGAACCCCGCTGGTTAAAGTCTGGATGACTTAAGTTAAAAGTTTTCTCATAACAGTCCATCGTCCTGCTATTTAATAGCTAAAAAGTATTTAACTTTCCCTTGTCTTGACACTGGTGCAAAACTGGCTAACATTAAGATGGGTATGGATTCTATCAGCGTTACCACACGCCATCGTAACGAACTGGTGGACATCACCAGCCAGGTTGCGGAACTGGTGAGTAAAAGCGGCATCACTTCCGGCATCTGCATCCTTTATGTTCCCCATACGACCGCGGCAGTTACTATAAACGAAAGTTATGACCCGGATGTGGCTTGTGATATCATCGCAACATTAAACCGGCTGGTTCCTGCCGGTGCCGGTTATCAGCACACTGAAGGCAATGCTGATGCCCATATCAAGTCGGTGCTGGTTGGTTGTTCGGTGGTGATACCGGTGGAAAATAGCCGTCTGGCACTGGGCAGATGGCAAGGGATTTTCTTCTGCGAGTTTGATGGACCCCGGCAGCGCCGGTGTTTTGTGCAACTAATTGGCAATAAACTACAGGAGGAGCAATGAGTCATAAGAAACTATTTGTTCCCGGACCAACTGAGGTGCGGGAGGAGGTCCTGAAGGCGCAGGCACAGTGGATGATCGGTCACCGCTCCAAGGAGTTTGGTGATTTAAATAAGCGCTGTGTGGAAAAAACCCAGCAGATTCTCAAAACCAAAAACTACTG
>CAZPVT010000011.1:0-10498 GCA_964590395.1 uncultured bacterium | reverse complement strand
TAATCCGGATTTACCGCGCAGAGATTGCCAATTCTCTTTTTCCGGAGTTTCAGCGTTTATAAAAATTTAACCTATAGGTTAAAAAATTAAACCCGGTTAAATTGGGTTTACTACTTTGATTTTCAATAACTTATAATAAATTTTCCAGTTTTTTGACCCCATCCCCGGAACCGTATCCGGTAGGGTATTGTGTTTTGCACCCAGTATCATTGGGGGAGGAATGGTGATTATCACTACCGCCGGTCTATCCAGGATGATTTTAACCGCGGTTAAGAGAAGGATGTGGGTCGCAACCCTGATTAGCCTCTTAACGGTCGCGCTTTATACGGTTTGTCGGATATTTGCCGGCAGGGAGTCCGTTACTGTTTTGAAGTTGCCGGAACTGGTGATAACCCGTAGGATTTTGGGTTTTGTGCTGAGGTTTGCCAGTTTTTATTCCGCCCAGTCTTTTTACCACCCTTTGCACCATCGCCACACAGCCGGATAAATCGCTATTGATCTCACTACCCGAGAAGCGGAGGATGCGCCAGCCGCGCGCGGTGAGGCGGTTGTCGCGCTGGCGGTCAGCCTGCGCCCTCTCTCTGCCGGAATGATAAGTTTCGCCATCACACTCAACATCAATCTTGCCTTTTTCGCAGAAAACCGCCAGGTCCAGAAAGTAACCCCTGCCCCGGTCACGAACAAAAAACTGCCTTTCCGGTTGCAGTTCCGCGGTTCTTAGGTAACGGTATAGTCGCGCTTCAATCGGGCTGGTATAGTAAAGTTCGTTGATCTCCTTTGCGGTAAGCAGTCTTTCTAAGGTAGTGGGGATAAAGACAATACGGCGCCGGCGCTGGCTAAGAATCGGGTTGGGCAGTTTTTTAAGCTCCTCAATCTCCAAGCGGTAATAATCTTCGTTTGCCCGCGGGTGGTCAGGCTCATTAGGTAAGAGTTCAATCCGCCGGGTAACGGTTATCGCCTTGACCCGGGCATAGTAGTTGACCGCCCACTTTTCCGCACCGAAAACCCTGGTCTGATAAAAAGCAAGATAGCGTGCCAGTTCCAGGTTCTCCGGGGCATTTTTCACCGGAATCCGGTACCAGTGCTGGGTGGTTAAAATCGCCCAGTCCTTGGTACGGGTGATGACACCTACGAGCGCCGGTGTCCGGCCTGACCTGAGCAGTTCCTCACTGAATCTTACCATCGTTCTGTCCTGAATGAAGTCGACTCATTGGGTCAGAAAATAACTGATGATGTTGATGCCCATTTTTATCGCCTGTTCCCTTTTTTCTGGCGGATCGTTGTAGCGGTCGGTCCAGCCGTCTGAGATGTTGGAGTTGTAGGTGTAGAAAACCACCATTCTTCCCCCCAGAAAGATAGCATAACCTCTGGGTGAGCCTTCGTAATGTTCATGAATTTTGGGTAAGCCCTGGGGAAAGTCGTAGAAGCAGTGGTAAATCAGATGGTCTAAGGGCAATTCCACCAGTTCGGAGTTGGGAAAGACCTTTTTTATCTCCCGGCGAAATGGCTCATCCATACCATAATCGTCATCCGCATAGAGAAAACCGCCGGACTCCAGATAATGGCGCAGGCGCCTTGCCTCATCATCCGAGAAACTGACATTGCCATGACCGGTCATAAATAGGAATGGATGCTGATACAGTTTCTCATCCAGCAGGCTGACATGGACCTCATCGGTAACCGCCCGGATGTTTGTCCTGCGGTTCAACTCCTGAGAGAGATTGGGGATAATTTCCGGGTCATTATACCAGTCACCACCTCCGGCATACTTTAACCGGGCAATCTGTAATTGATTAAGCAAAATCGGCAGGAGCAATAGCAGTTTTACCATCTCCTTGCTCGGCGTTTGAGCGCCATCAGATACTTATAAGGCACCTTGATATCGCCTAAGTAAATCCGGTTCCATTTTCTGCCACCGTGACAGTCGCTGCCACCGGTGAGGAGTAAACCGTTTTTCTCTGCCATCTCCTGGTAGAGGTCGGTGGCACGCTGGTTGTGCTCGGGATGCCAGACCTCAATGCCGTCCACACCCGCGCTGATCACATTGTAAACTAGTCCGTCGTTACCATAGGTTGCCGGATGCGCTACCACCGCCAGACCACCTACCTGGTGAATAAAACCGATCGCCTGGGCAGGTGTCAAACGCATCTTGGGAAAATAGGCAGGACCATCATAGCCGATGTACTTCTCAAAAGCCTCACTCAAGTTATTAACTGCACCCTCCTCTACCAGTGCCTGTGCAATATGAGGACGACCAATCGCCCCTTCGCCCGCGATCTCCTCCACCCTTTCCAGACTTACCTGCCATCTTCCCGCACTTAAGTCATTCAACTTTGCCACCATCTTTTCCGCCCTTTTGAGCCGGCACTCCCGGACCCGGGCGAAGAACTCCTTGACCGCCTGACTTTGATAATCAATATAATAACCGAGGATGTGGACATCAGTGCCGTTGACATTGCAACTCATCTCCACCCCGGGCACAATCTCCACGCCCGACCTTTTGCCCTGGACTTTTGCCCGTTCAATGCCGTCAAGCGAGTCGTGGTCGGTGATAGCGATTGCGTTGAAACCGAGCCGTTGGGCTTTGATCACCAATTGCTCGGGGGTTAACAGTCCATCAGAAAAGATTGTATGGAGATGTAGGTCAACGAAGGCACTGCTGCAGTTATTCACAGATAATGCCGTTTGCTACTGCATCCTTCTGCTGACAATTTTCAGATACTCGCTTACCAGGCCTTCTGCCTCGGCAGAGAGTTCGTCAACTGTTTCTTGTATCTCCGCCACGAACTGAGCATCCTTGATCCCGGCAAGGTTGATCAACACATTTAACCTCGCCCCTTTGAATGCAGTATCCAAATTCATCGTGCCGACCCCGGCATCGCTGATGGAACTTTTGTTGCCAAACTCCGCCACCGGCTTAGCAAGTTTCAGAACCTCAAGCGCCAACTTCATCGTGCGCAGGGGCACTGCCGCCGCCCTTTTCAGTGCCTCGCTGATTACCTGTTCCCGCTCCCGTCGTTCCGCCTCGGTCATCTTTGGCAGTTTGTATGCCTGCATCACCCCTTTGAAGGACTCCGCATCCTCATCCATCAGGTTGATGAACCGCTCGCGCCGGGGAATCAACTTCTCTTTAACCTGTTTCATCTCCTCGTCAAACTCCTCATACCCCTTTTTGCCGATCGTCAACTGGGCAACCATTGTCAACAGTGCGGTGCCGATGGCACCGTTCAGCGCCGCGGCAGTCCCCCCCCCTGGTACCGGTGCGCTCGATGCCAGTTCACTCAAAAAGTCGGGCAGACCCTGTGCCGGCATCAGCCGGTTTTCAAGAATCTGTTCCTTCTTGAACTCATTCAACTGCAGGAAAAACTTCGCACACTCCACCAGTGCCGCCTGCGGTACCAGCCCCACGATCTCCGACTCAATCACGTTGACACCATAACGCTGTGCCTCTCGCTTCACGGTCTCAAAGACCCGGTAGAGCGGAGTTTTGGTGTAGTCGGTCATATTGATTGAGACCTGTGCGCAGTTTTTCTCTTTGAGTTCAAAACCGAGCGCCTTGACATATCGGAAGCCACCACTGCGGAATCGAATCGCCTTGGCGATCTTCTCCGCAATTTTCACATCCGGGGTGCCAAGGTTGATGTTATAGGCGATGAGCGGGGCACGGACACCCACCACGGTTGCACCCGCGGTAGGATGCAGTTCTGGCCGACCAAAGTCTGGTGCCCGGTCCGGATCGGTCTTAATTGCCTCAAGTAGACCCTCAAACTCGCCTTTCCGGATGTTTGCCAGATCCTCGCGATCGGGTCGGGTCGCGGCAAGTTCATACAGGTAAACAGGGATACTCAGTTCATCCGCAATCCGCTTGCCCAGCCGTTTTGCCATCTCGATGCACTCGGCCTGAGTAACACCGGAGATGGGCACAAACGGAATGACATCGGTTGCTCCGATGCGGGGATGTTCACCCTGATGCTTGGTCAGATCAATCAGTTCGGCAGCGGTACGGGTTGCCCGGATTGCTGCTTCAAGCACCGCCTCGGGCTCGCCGACAAAACTGATTACCGCCCGGTTATGATCCGCATTCATCTCAGTATCCAAGAGGGTTACGCCGGTAACCGAGCGGATTGTATTAACGATCTGCTCAACTACCTCCAGCCTTCTACCTTCGCTGAAATTAGGAACGCACTCCACGATTCTTCTCATCCTTAAACTCCTTTTTTGGTTAACCTCTCCTATCATAACCGAAGGGATTAAACTGTCAAATCGGTCAAACCGAACCCGTCTTTTGTCCCCACTGACAGTTTGACATTCTAACATACTGGATTATGATTTTAACCGGTGACAATGGGCTGGCTTTTGATTAGCGTCCTGATTGCGGTGCCCGCGGATACGATCGAGAACTTTGAATCCGGCAGGGTAGAACTTTTCTCTTTTCCGAACCAAGACTTAGAGCCTGACTCCTGGCAACTGGACTCAGTTATCACTCATAATCATTCCCGTTATGCGCTAAAACTCTCTGGCAACACCTGGAAGGTAAAACCGATTCTGCCAATAGCGCTAGACACGAACACCGTAATTGCTGTTTACGTCTATGTAACAGCGCTGGCGGAAATTCAAGGGTTCGGACTGATTGGTGCGGCTGAGACATTGTTCTACTCCTTTGCTGGCACGGAAAAGGTCGACCCTGAGCAGTGGATTACGGTTTATCAGGGTGCGTTTCCCCTAAACACCTGGAACTGCTATCTATTACCGGTCGGTGAAGACTGGCTTGCCCGGTTTAGTCATCTGGCCACGGTAACTGGTATCGTATTTATTAATGACCGGGACAGCCTGGACACCGGCGTGGTCTATTTTGATGATATTGTGGATATCACCCGGCTCCTGCCAGTGGCACCGCAGGTGACAATCTGGTATGAGACTGGCAATATCCAGCCTAATCAGGATGGCAGTTTCGAGACCACGGCCCATTTTTACAGCCGGGTTACCGACCCGGACTCCCGCGCTCATCGTTATTTCTGGTCATTTGGTGATGGTGCAACAAGCACCGACTCCTGTCCGGTTCACACCTATACGGTGCGGGATGAGCATCTCTTCACGGTGCTGTGTGAGGTGTGCGACTCTACCGACAGATGGGGCAGGGATTCAGCCCGGGTCAAGGTTGAACCCGGGGAAAGCAGTTTTCCTTTAAAACTGAACTTTGTCGGCGATGTTATGCTGGCAAGGCGCTACGACCTGCCCGGGGGCATAATTGATTCGCTCGGTCCAGAAGGAGTATTTGCCCGGGTCAAACATCTGCTCGGTGATGCTGCTGACATTACCAGCGCCAACCTGGAATGCCCATTGACCGATCAGGGCACACCCCATCCCACCAAGCCGATTGTTTTTCGGGGCAGACCAACCAATGTCCGTGGTCTTACCTATGCCGGAATTGACTTTGTCTCCCTTGCCAACAACCACATTATTGATTACGGGCTGGCAGGACTGAACCAGACCTGTGAACTTCTGAATTATTCAGCCGGGATAAAGTACAGTGGTGCAGGCACAGATGCCTATCAGGCGTTTCAGCCCGCATTTCTGGTTAAATCCGGCGTCAACTTTGGTTTTCTCTGCTACAGCGACCGCACAGGACAATATGACAACTATCAGCCGTATCTGAATGCGGGTTATAACAAACCCGGCTTTGCTGAACAGGACACCTGGCGCATCTTTCAGGCGCTCAATCAGGCAAAAAAGGTAAGCGACTTTATCATTGTGCAACTCCACGCGGGAGAGGAGTATTCGGAGTTTCCTTTTGACCAATCTGATGACGAGTGGTATTACCCGGCAGCCGAAAACCCAAACTGCAACGCAATCCAGCTCCGCCACCGCATCATTGACCAAGGTGCGGACTTAATCATCTGCCATCATCCCCATATTCTACAGGGGCTTGAGGTCTATCAGGGAAAACTTATTACCCATTCGCTTGGCAACTTCGCCTTTGACCAGGAGTATCCGGAAACCTACCCTTCAATCATTCTCCAATCCCTTCTTGACCAGCGGGGATTTTATCACTTTACGGTAACCCCGGTCTATATTGACGATTACATCCCCGGACCGGCGAAAGGCGAACTCGGTGTCAATATCCTACGCCACCTTGCCCGTCTCTCCCGGGACTTGAACACCTATCTTATTGTTGACCGGGAAAGTGCCACTGCCCACGTGGTACTTGATACCACTCAGATTTACCGCAGAATGTGCAATAACATTTTACCGACAAGTCTTCTGCCGGATACCGGCTGGATGGTTTCTGTACCATGTCCTGTCAGCGAATCGGGTGACATCTGGGCAATTAACGAAATCACCCCTGCGGGAGATTGGCAGGTGCGCTTCGGTAGAGAGATTGTCTGGTTTGGTAATATGGAGGATGAGGGAGCGACAATGTGGTTTCTCAATCAGCCGGCAGAGTTTTACGATTCGGTTGCCCGGCGTGGCGGAAGATCACTATCCCAAATTCGGCAGGCGGGCACAGGTATGGTTTTTACCAATCTGGAGGAAAGGCCGGTACTCCCTCGCGACAGCGGGGAGTTAACGGTTTATGCCTGGATAAAAGGGGATAATTGCCGGAATGTCAATCTTTTGCTCAACTGTTACAACTCCCGGACTGGAGGAATGGTAGTCAGGTCCTGCAGTCTTACCCAATCACTTAACAGCACATTTGACTGGCAGTTCCGGTATCAGACCACATCGGTGCCCAATAATGCCCTTTTCTTTGACCTGTTTTTGAAAAGTGCGGGTCCGGATTCGGGCACGGGGCAGGTCTGGTTTGATGATGTCGGCGTGATCAAATGGACACCCTGGCAGAACTTCCTGCCCGGAATGACGGTTAAATGCCCGAATGATTTCAACTGGCTACAAATCCGCATCGCATCTCCAATTACCGAAGGGGAGATCAGATACACCGACGTTATTTACCAGCACTGCATCGGAATAGCCGAACATCTACCCGGTATCAGGGGTAAAGATGTAAAGTTCACGGCTCAACCGACACCAGCACACAATAACATCCACATTCGCCTCCATCTGCCTCAAACCGGTCTGGTTGGGTTAAAGGTCTACAACTGTGTGGGTCAATTGGTGCGCACACTGATCAGCGGGGAGATGCCGGCTGGCTGGCATTACCTGCAATGGGACCTGCTTGATCACCTTGGTCAACCGGTTGCTAAAGGCACCTATTTCTGCCGGTTTATCACACAGGATATGCAAATCACCCGTAAGATCATTATCACCGGCAGATGAGGACCAACCGCACCGGAGTTTAGAGAAATCCTGTCTAATTATCGTAGAAAGGAGTGTTATGGCTTTACTCGGCGAAGATGTAAAAGCCCAGCTTCAGACCGCACTTAAAGGTTTGACTAATCCGGTGCGGCTGATTGTATTTACTCAGGAGATGGAGTGTCAGTTCTGCCGGGAAAATCGTCAACTGGCAGAGGAGCTCGCTCAGACGAGCGAACAGATTAAACTGGAGGTCTATGACTTTCTGCAGGATAAGGAGCAGGTGGCGCAGTTTCAGGTGGAGCGGGTTCCGGCGTTAATTGTGGCGGGTGAAAAAGATTACGGCATCAGATTCTACGGTGTGCCCGCGGGCTATGAGTTCACCTCGCTTTTGAATGCGATTCAACTTATAGGAAAACAGGACAGCGGACTAAAACCTTTAACCCGGGAACGGCTCAAGACTTTAAATCAGCCGGTCCGAATTGATGTATTCGTTACTCTGACCTGTCCATTCTGCCCCATGATGGTAAGTCTGGCACAGCGGTTTGCGTTTGAGTCCGACAGGATAACTGCCAATGCGATTGATGCTCAGGAGTTTCCGGTCCTTGCCAACTATTACAACGTGATGGCTGTGCCCAAGACCTTAATCAACCAGATCCGGCAGATTGAGGGAGCGGTGCCGGAGGAGAAACTGCTGGCTGAAATACTAAACTTCACCGGTAGTACCGCAGTATCAGGCTGATTTTCGGGTCTAAAATAATGAATATTGACTGAACAACAGGTAAATGAGCAGGACCTGCTGAGGCAGGCAAAGGCGGGCAACCTATCGGCTTTTGAGAGCCTGGTCGTCAAACATTCCCCGGGCCTTTACTCATTTATCTATCGCCTCGTTAACAACCAGACCGATGCTGAAGAACTGACCCAGCAGACCTGGGTTAAGGCATGGCAGAACATAAGCCGTTTTCAGGAGAGAAGCAGTTTCAAAACCTGGCTTTTCCGGATTGGCATTAACCTCACCCTGAACTACAAAACCCGGCGTCGGCCGGTTGAGAAACTCGCCGAATCGATGACAATTGAATCTAAACATCTCCCCGAGGAGGAGTATTTAAGAAAAAGAAGACAGGAACTGGTGAGATGCGTCCTGCAGGAGTTAACCGCCGAACAGCGCACCGCGCTCATATTATCTGTTTATGAACAGTTGAGTTACAAAGAGATTGCGCAGATAATGGGCAAATCGGTGCGTGCGGTTGATTCGCTCCTGGTGCGGGCAAAGGCAAAACTGCACGAATTACTTCTGCCTGCAAAAAAGAGGGGGCTGATATGAAAAAACTTCGCAGTAAAGGAGGCGCTCTGGTGTCTAATATAGCGAAAATGAAAGCCTGCAAGAGGATAAAACTTCTGCTCTCCGCTTATGCGGATGGTGTGATTTCAACCCGGGAAAAAGGGCGGGTGGAAAAACATCTGGCGCAATGCCCGGAATGTGCCCGGCTGTTACAAGATTTAACGGATATAAAAGAGGTTATGCTCACCATCCCAGCACCGGAAACACCACCTTATCTGGTAACAAGGATTCAGGCGCAACTAAGGCAGGAACAGAAAAAGTTTAAACCGCGCCAGGTTTTAACACCGGTCTGGCAACTACTGGGTGCCATCCTGGTCATTTTTGCGATCGGACTGGGCATAATGCTCGGCTCAGCACTGGCGCGCACCAACGGCATCTACACGGAAATCTCGTTCCTCAATGCCGAACCATCACTGGACAATCTGTTTGTGATTGAAAACGCGGGGCAACAATGAAAAACCGCTGGCTTTATATCATCCTTGCCGCTTCACTCGGATTAAACCTGGCAGCGTTCGGTGCATTTGTCTTCCACCGTTACCGTCGCACCCGTGCCCGTTTCCTGCCAATACGCCAGGCAATAAAGAATGCCCCCCAGAGATTTGCCCCTCTACTTAATGAACACCACCGCAAAATGGATTCACTGCGCATTGAATACTGGTCTGCCCGGGCAGAACTGGCACGGCTCGCACTTGCGGAAGACCCAGAACCTGCGCTCTTAGAACAGATCCTACAAAAACTGGGCGAGATTCATCAGGAAATGAACCGCGAGGTCTTTAAAACCGGCAGAAACGTAGAACTGCTTCTGCCCCCAGAACACCGGGAAAGGGTCCGCCGTGCCTGCTGTAGAATGATTCAAGGACCTCCACCCGGACCACCACCGTTTTCCAGAGGCAGAGGACCCAGAAGAAGATGGCAGAGATTTTAATTAAAGGAGGAATAAAATGAGAGACAGAAAAAGAGTAACCGCCGGTATTATAATCACCGGCATCATCCTGCTATTCGGCAGTGTCCTTGCAGAACAGGAACCAGCACCGATGATAGGACCACCGATACCAGACCTGACCGATACCCAGCAAGAACAACTCCAGGCTCTGCAACTTAAACACCTCAAAGAGATCCTACCGATTGAAAACGAAATTCAGATCAAAAGACTGGAACTTATCGGACTCTGGCAGGCAGAAAAACTTGAGGCGCAGAAGATAATTGCCAAGGTCAAAGAGCTTAGCGAGTTAAAAAACAAACTGGCGCTGGCAAAGGTCAATCACCAGATAGAGATTTACAAAATCCTTACCCCGGAACAGCGCAAAAGTTTCCTGCCGATGCTGGGCATAGAGGACGGACCACGTCCGATGATGCAACACCGGTTCCGGCACAAAAGGCAAGAGCATAAACGACAGAGAGGGCCCTATCCTCAGCATTAAGCACCTCTCCTGAACTGGCTCGGTCAAACCGCCCGTAACGGGCGGTTTTTATTTAACTTAAACCCGCCCACCATCCTCCAGACTGCTATCCCAGCCAGTATCGGTAACGCCTTTAATATCATAACCAAATCCAAATCCGCGGTCCTAACCACCACCCAACCCCAAACCATTCCGCAAACCAGACCCGGCACTCTGCACAAAACCCTCAACATAGCCGTTAACCGGGCTCAAATCACCACCCCTGTTCATGCTGTGGCAAAAACGATACCGGACGGAATCGCCAAAACAGAACTCACTATCCTGCAGGGGACGGTTCCGGGGATGGGGTCAAAAAAACTGGAAAATTTATTATAAGTTATTGAAAATCAAAGTCGTAAAGCAAATTTAACCGGGTTTAATTTTTTAACCTATAGGTTAAATTTTTATAAACGCTGAAACTCCGGAAAAAGAGAATTGGCAATCTCTGCGCGGTAAATCCGGATTA
>CAZPVT010000010.1:0-50582 GCA_964590395.1 uncultured bacterium | reverse complement strand
GTCAATCGGGTCAGGAATAACCTGTTTGATACAGGTGACCTCAAGACCGGTGCCGCGCCAGTTGTTATTGCCCAGGGACTCACAGTAGCAGTAAACCCAGTTGTTGCCCGCATCGGTAGATTTCATTACCGCATGGGAATTGCAATAGAAAATTATCGCCGTGTCGCTCGGGTCCAGTGCCAGACCGTCAGGCGTATATCCCCAGAAGTAAATCCAGCCCTTTTGGACATTGTTATCATTTGTTACCCGAAACCAGTTTTGCCCGCGATTGGTGCTTTTGTAAACACCGCCTCGCCCTCCATAACCATAAAGCGCACCGGCATAAAGCACGGCTGGATTCTTAGGGTTAACAACTATCCGCCGAAAGTTAATCCTCCAGGCACCGGTGGTGCAGGGTTGCCACATCTCGCCATAATCGGTTGTAACCCAGATACCACTGCACATGGAGTTACGCTCTATATCCTTGATCGGCGAAGTTGCCACATAAACCCGTCCCGGTTCAACCGGGTCAATCGCAATCTCCCGCACCACGACACTCTCAGGCATTGGTGGCAGACCGGAATTTTTTAACTCCCAGGTCAGACCCGCGTCGGTGCTGCGATAAACACCAAAATGGGTGCCGGCAAAAAGGATATTCGAATTGTGCGGGTCAACAGCAAGCGAATAGAAAAGTGCGGTTGTGTCAATGCCGGTTGTTCCCCTCAGCATCTCCCAGGTCTCACCGTAATCGGTGCTCTTGAAAACCGCCCCCCGGGTTGGAACCTGAATCCAGACCGGATCGGTGTACATTACCCGGGGCATACCAATGCCGGCATAGACGACATTCGGATTTGTTGGGTCAATCGCCAGCGCACCAATCGGTGCGGTATAATTTGTCCGGCTCGGCGCTGGAAAACCGTTCCGCTTTGGCACCCAGGTTTCACCTCCATCAGTTGACTTATGCACACCACCCCAGGTGCCGAGAAAAATTATCCCTGAGTTATGGGGATCCGGCACGATTTTCTCTACATAATAATCGGTCAAACCTTTATTCAGTATCCGCCACGATGCGCCATAATCGGTCGACTTATAAAACCCGCCCACATCCGAGCCAACATAAATCGTGCCCGGATTTAATGTGTCAATGGCAATGGTGGTAAACCAGCCACCACCTCCCATGCCGATTGACCGCCATTCTAATGACGGCTGCGCCCAGGACCGGGTCAGGAAAAGCACGCTAATAACCATCTGCCATTTAAAAATCTCCTTGTTCATAACTTTCCCCTTTTTATAACTTGAGTACTAACAGGTTATATTTTTAACAATAAAATTCAATTTTTTCCGCGCAAGCGGGCAAGGAGATTTTTGCCTTTGGTAATCAAAAATGAACCCAAAGCACCGAACAGGGCGGCGATGCCGAATCCAACCGGGCAACCAGGTCTGCCACAGCAGGGGCAGGTAGAACCCATCGTCATATAACCACCAGTGATTCCTGCCCAGAGCCCGAGAAAACGCAGAACTCCGGGCAGGATGTGATGGTGTTTATGTTCTTTCATCTACTTGCCGGTGATGAGTTTTTTTAACTCATCTTTGCTGGGGATTTTGCCCTGGCTGACGACCTTGCCGTCAATCGCCAGACCGGGGGTCATAAACACACCCATTGCCGCAAACTTTTTGATGTCGGTCACCTTTTCCACATTCGCCGCCATGCCCAATTCTGCCAGGGTGTCAATCACCCGCTTTTCCAGTTCCTGACAGCGGGGGCAACCGATTCCAAGAATCTGGATGTTCATTTTTTCCTCCTTTTTATTTTTGCTTTAAATGTTCACAACTCGCCTTTTTTAATTTCTCATAAAGACTGCCGAGTTTCTGCCGAAAGTTTTCGGTGATGGTGGGTTCAAGTTCGCTTAGCGGCTTAATCGGCACAGTGTCCATTACCTTTTGAGCATCAAGTCCGGAATTAAACAAGAGTTCCACACTGCCCCTGAGCATTGTTGTCAGTGCGCGGTCAACCTCATCCGAACCGAGCCCGAAATCAATTCCCAACTCCCGCAGGGTCTGCCACTGAAACCAGAAATAGGTGGGCGCCATTGCGGTCAGGATGGCATAAGCCTCAAGGTCTGGTTCGGGCACTTCCGGGTATTCACCCAGGGCGCTCAAAAGCGGGTCAAGGGCTGCCCGTTCCTTTGGTCCGATTGCCGGTGAGAAGGCAACCGGATTATAGCCTTTGCCAATCATTGATGGGGCATTGGGAATTATCCGTGCCAGACGGGTGCCGCCGGGCAAAAGCGTGGTAAGTTCTTGAAAGGTGATTACCGGTGCGAGGGAGATGACAATCGCCCCGGGTTGCCAGTTGTTAGTTAGTTCTGGCAGGGCGGTTCGGATTGCTGGTGGGTGCAGGGCGATAAAGACAATTTCTTGCGAAGCGGAAGTATGGTTATCAGTAGTAGTAATTATTTCAGGAAACAATTGTTTCAGACTCTCAAGTACCGCCGGGCTGTTGTCGCTGACCACAACCTGATTGAGGATGATGCCTGCTTTTTGCCAGCCGGAAAGAATCAGCCGGACGATTCTGCCGCCGCCGATAAATCCGATTGTTGACCAAGGCATAGTCACTACCTCACCAGGGGCACTAAAAGCACCGGAACCGGGGAATACCGGACAACCTTGTTGCTGACACTGCCCAAAAACATCTCGCCGATATGACCCCGGCCCTGAGTACCCATCACCACCATTGAAACCCCCGCAGATTTTATCTGGTTGAGGATCTCCTGTGCCACCAATCCGAACCGGACTTCAATATTGACCGTCACCCTGCCGGTGCTTAAGAGTTCGTCCCGCAGCCGCGATAGCCGCTCCTCGTCAATCCTATTGAACTCTGCCAGTCGGTCCTTAAGATGTTTGCCGATAATCTGGTCCTGAATATGGAGCAGGGTAACCTTTTCTGCCCCAGCCTGGACAATTTCTTTCAGATACGCAAATGCCACCTCGGCGTTGTCCGAGAAGTCGGTTGGATAGAGAATATCGGCAAGTGGATTCCAGGCGGTTAATGGTGCGGCAGTGGTAATTTTAATTATCAGAACCGGCCGGGTGGCGGTGTGCAGCACCGCGGTGGCAACCCCGCCTAAAAGAATATCCTTGGTCAGGTTATAGCCGTGGGAACCGAGCACAATAACTGCGCAGTCATTCTCCTGGGCGGCACGGCTTATCTCCACGGCGGGAAGACCGAGACGGATTTCACTTTTAACCGCAAAACCCAGTTGTTGCAATTTCTCCACCTGTCTAGTAAGTTCGGGCTGAAGAAGATGAATCAGGGTTTCGGCAAGCGTGCCAACATCCCGGATGTTAAGGCAGTGAACCAGCATAATTTCTTCTGTGCCCAGCCGACGCAAACTACCAGCCGCATTGATTATCTGTTCGGTGGCTGGGGACAGGTCAGAACCAAACAGGACCCGTTTAAACATAACTCATCTCCTTTCATATTTAAACCACGGCAGTTGCAAACCAGTGCCGGGTCCTCAGGCAGATTCTCACCAACAAAAGCATTACCGGCACCTCAATCAGCACACCCACCACCGTCGCGAGTGCGGCACCTGAGGAGAGACCAAAGAGCATCGTCGCGGTGGCAATCGCCACTTCAAAATGGTTGGAGGCACCAATCATCGCGGAAGGTGCGGCATCCTGATAGGTGAATTTGAGCAGACGGGCAAGGAAATAGCCGAGCCAGAAGATGAGGTTGGTCTGAATGAAAAGCGGAATCGCAATATATAGGATGGTGAGCGGATTGGCGAGGATGACATCACCCTTGAACGAGAAGAGCAGAATCAAGGTGACGAGCAGGGCGATAATGGTAATCGGGGTGAGGAAGTGCAAAAAGCGGGTAGAAAACCAGGCCGGACCCTTTGCCTTGATAATCCATTGACGCGAGAAATAGCCGGCAACGAGGGGCAGGGCAACATAGATGGCAATGGAAAGGACCAGCGCCTGCCAGGGGACCGGTAGTCTGCCCACACCTAAAAGAAAACCGCCCAGTGGCCCGTAAAGGATAAGCATCGTCAGCGAGTTGATGGCAACCATCACTAAGGTATGGCCATCATTACCCTGAGCAAGATAGCCCCAGACCAGAACCATCGCGGTGCAGGGCGCGATGCCCAAGAGGATACAGCCGGCTAAGAATGAGCGCCAGAGTGGAACCGAAAGCATCTTGGTGCCGTTGACCATAACCACTTTACCAATACCGTAAGCAGCACCAACCTCCAGGTCCAGACCAAACGGCATCTTGACATAGTCAACCGCATCGGTTCCAATCAGAGTACGGAAAAGGAAGCCGAGGAAGAAAAGGGCGATGGCATACATTGTGAAGGGTTTGACTGCCCAGTTGATGAACAGGGTCAGTCCGACCGGTTTGGCATTTTTCCCCGCCTTCAGCACCTCGGCAAAGTCAATCTTGACCATTATCGGATACATCATAAAGAAAAGGCAGACCGCGATGGGAATGGAGATGACCGGTGCGCCATTGGTATAGATTGCCAGATGGTTAAGGGTTCGGGCAACCCCGGGTGCCAGTTTACCCAGGATGATGCCGGTTCCGATGCAGGCAAGGACCCAGATGGTCAGGTATTTTTCAAAGACATTGAGCCCCTTTGCTGGAGTACGGGTGGTAGTGCCAGTAGCCATTTTTCCTGCTCACCCCTCGGTTTCGGTTATTGACTGAACAATCAGTTGTTTTGCCTTTTCCACATCAGCCGGGTCAATGTATTCCATTATGGGTTTAGGGTTGCCGGTCAGGTCCTGGGCAAGCGACTGCTTTTTCATCTGAATGTCACGGGTCAATACCAGTGAGCGGGCAATTTTGATGCCGCCCGCCTCGCAGACCTTGCGCGCACATTCAAACGGACAGCCATCAACGGTGATAACCATTTTTGCTTTATTTACCTTTTCATAAATGGTCGGGTTATTAATCGGGACCGAGGGCAGACAGCCAATCCCGGCTTTTTTCAAACCCAGTTCCTTTACCGCCTCAATACTGGCGAGTCCGGTGGTAAGACCGGTGTTGGAGAGCCCGCCGAAACAGGCAAAGATGATGGTCTCATGGCTCGGCTTGGGTGCGCCTTTTTCTTCTTCTGACATTTTATCTCCTTGCATTATACTAATGTGCCAAACAGCATTCCCACAATGGTGGAGAGGATAACCACCAGTAAAATATAGGCCAAGCCCTTTTTCAGTCCAATGGTTTTGACAATCACAATCATTGATGGTAGAGAGAGTGCCGGACCGGATAAAAGCAGTGCCAGTGCCGGACCCATACCCATTCCCGAACCTAAAAGCCCTTGGAGAATCGGAATCTCGGTTAAGGTGGCAAAATACATTAAGGCGCCAGAGAGCGAGGCAAACAGGTTAGAAAATATTGAGTTGCCGCCAACCAGGCCGGCGATGATTTGGTCTGGAATGACGCCGGCATTGAGTCCGGGTCTGCCCAGTAGAAACCCGGCGATAAATACCCCGCCTAAAAGCAAGGGCAGAATCTGTTTAGCAAAGCCCCAGGTGGCAATAACCCAGGCTTTGCGCTCATCACCATTAAACCAGAAAATGACCATAATCAGGGTTAGAAGAAGGAAAAATCCGGCAAGGAACCACTTCACCGAATAAATGACATTAAAGAATCCGATCGGCTCCTTTGGTCTGCCCCAGTTGGCAAAGACTAAAAATAGAATCATTGCGGCAAAGTAAAGGACATTGTGATAGAGCCGGCGCCGAGTTTTCTGCACCTCCAGCCCCAACTGGGCAAAAGCCTCTGCCCGTTGCTCTTCAGAACGGAAAAAGATTAGTGCCATCAGCAAGCCAATGACCACCGAGAATAGCACCGCGCCGATAATCCTTGCCAGCCCCAGTTGTGCGCCTAAAACCCGGGTGGTCATAATAATTGCCAGGATGTTGATTGCCGGACCGGAATACAGAAATGTTGTTGCCACACCCAGTCCTGCCCCGGCATAATAAATGCCTATAAACATCGGCAGCACCGTGCAGGAGCAGACCGCAAGGATTGCACCGGATACAGCGGCGATTGAGTAAGCAAGCACTTTGTTTCCTTTGGGACCAAAGTACTTTAACACCGCCTCCTTGGAGATGAAGTTCTGAATCGCACCGGCAATAAAAAATGCAGGCACCAGGCACAAAAGCACATGGCGCCGGGCATAGTCCTGAAGCATAAACAGCCCTTCAAGAAATGCGGTCTGAACCCGGGCGTGGTCAAAAGGCAGGAAATAAAACAGAATAAACAGTCCGAGGATTAAGAGAAACCTCTGATACTCTTTCAATTGTTATACCTCCTTATCTTTTTATTCCTTATGCAGTCCATATTAGATAAAGCCCACCTAAAATCACCAGTACTCCACAGATCTTTTTAATTACAACCAAACCCCGGGAACGGGTATGCCAGTTCAGGTAACGTTCAACAAGTTCGGTCAGGGTACCGGCACCAACGATAACCGAACAGTGACCGAACGCATAAAATAAGAGTAAAAGCAGACTGAAAATAAAACGGCTGGCACCGAGTTTAAAAACCACTCCTAACATCGGTGCCATATAGGCAAAGGTGCAGGGTCCAAGCGCGATGCCGAACAGAAGCCCGAGAATGAGCGCGGTAAATGCACCACGGCGCTTGAATGCTCTTTGATCTGACCCACTTAATCCAGGCAGGGAAATGATTTCCAAAAGATAAAGCCCAACCAGCACAAAGATAGCAGCAAGAAAGTAGTTGGCATAGGGTCCAATATCACCTAACATCCTGCCCAGCAGTGCGGTAATAATGCCGATTGCCGCGATAGTCAAAAGAATTCCCAAGGCAAAGAGTAGGGAAAGGATAAAGGCGCGCCGGGTTAAAGTATTTCCCTGTCCGCTGATAAAACCGACAATCAGCGGAATACTGGTCAGGTGGCAGGGGGAAAGTAAAATGCTCAAAACACCCCAGAGAAAGGCACCAGCAATGGCAATCAGCGGTGATGAGTTAACTGCGGTGTTTAGCCAGGAGAACAGTGCACTGAGCATTACTCGACGCCGAGTTCCTTGAGTTTTTTGACAATTTCTTCTTTAGGCAAAAATCCTTCATGTCGCCAGTAGACTTTGCCTTCCCGGTCAAAGAAAATCTGGGTAGGAATAATCCGGACATTGTATTTATTGGCAATCTGCCGGTACTCGCTGATTTCCAAAAGAATGATATTTGCCCTGCCTGCATACTCCTTTTCCAGTTCAGCAAAGATGGGCTTCATCATCTTGCACGGGACACAAGTGCCTGCACCCAGGTCTAAAACGGTCGGCTTACCGCTCTTTAATGCCGGCTCAAGCGGGTCGGGCGGTCTTTTTGCCCGCTGTTGTTTTAGCCAGTTTTCATTACGCTGGATATCGGCCCCGGTCTTTAAACTTTCAATATAGGCATCAATTGCTCTACCCTGTTTCTCCTGCAGTAAGAAGTTTTTAATGTCCTCCTTTACCTGTTCAAAACTGGCACCCCGCATCTCTGCCTTGCGCTCCTCATAAAACCGGCGGCTTTCTTCTTCCGAAACGGTAAGTTTGGAGTTGCGCTCCTGAATCAGCTTGGTGATTGCCTTATCCTTTTTTTCTTCCGGGTCAGTGATGCCCGTTAGATTCCGGGCAAAGCCCTGTTTTTCTGCCTCCTGATAAAGCAGTTCCCGGGTAATTAACTGCTCAAGTAGGTTTTCCGGATCATTTTTGAACTGGTTCTGGTAATCTTCGGGTAAAGACCGAATCATCTTTTGCAGATAATCCTCAGTCAAAGGGGTACCATTCACCAGCACCAGGACCGAACCGGTTGGCTGCAGTTGCGGTTTAGCCCGGACAGTCCGTGTGGTTTCCGGCGACGTTTTCAAACTCCCAGGTCCAAGCACGGATACCGTTTCCTGAACCGGCAGGACATTAACCGCAACCGGTTCTACCCGCCGCGGTTTTTTACCGCTGGTTGATTTGGCAACAATAACCGCAATCAATGCCAGTGCAATTACCCCAATGATTAACCCACGGGTGGTGTTTTTCATTTAATCTGTCGCTCCTTTTCTTTTACCGGATGTTTCACCATATCAATCCCGATAGCAATCAAATTCAGTGCCCGTTTGTCCCGGAGCCGGTAGATCACCATCCTTCCCACACTTCGGAATTGAACAATACCGGCCTGTTCCAGAATCATCAGATGACGGCTGACCACCGAACGTTCCCGGCCCAGCGCCTCGGCAATTTCACATACACATCTCTCGCCAGCACCGAGCATTGGCACCATTTTCCTCCGGACCGGGTGTGCCAGTGCGGAAAAGATTAAATCAATACTGGGTCTGGAATTTATGTGCATAGTTGCACAATTATACACATATCCTACGCTCTGTCAATCTCGCGAAAAATCTCCTGTTTTTAGCCCGTGTTTATCTCGGGTAACAAGATTTTATGGCTGGTGTCAATTTACAACGTCGCCAGAACTCAAACCGAATAACCGGGATGTAAATGCTCATCAAACTATAGCGAATCACGCTATTGCCGCTTACCGTGTTTGGTATTTAATGCCCGCGGCTGGGTACATAGCGGAAAAAGCCGTTTTTTACCCTACCAGAGTTTATCATAACCGGACAATCCCTTGCCTTCTGCTAACTAAATTAAATTTTATTGACTTTTATCAAATTCGGTCTATAATTCTATCTTGTTCAACTCGAAAGTAACCTTATTGAAAAGGAGTAGGTATGGCGCATAAAAAAGGTGGTGGTACAGCGAAAAACGGCAGGAACAGTCCGGGACAGCGTCTTGGTATTAAAGCATTTGCCAGCGAAACTGTGCGTACCGGTTCAATAATCGTCCGTCAGCGCGGTACCCGGTTTTTGCCGGGCAGAAATGTTGCCCGTGCCGGTGACGATAGCCTTTATGCCTTAACCAACGGCATCGTTCGGTTTGAATGGGTAAACCGAAAAAAACAGCGGGTTTCGGTAGTACCCGTTTCCTCACAAAATTAAAATGAAGTTCAAGTGGCTGGGCCATGCGGCGTTCGTTCTGACCGCCGATGACGGCACCAAAATAATTACCGACCCTTATACCCCTGGCGCCTACGATGGTGCGGTCAGTTACGATCGGATTACCGAAAAGGCGGATGTGGCCACGGTCAGTCATGATCACGCTGACCACAATGGCACCTCATTACTGCCGGGGAAACCCGAGGTATTGAAAGGGGCCGGGGAGTTTACGATTAAAACTGCTAAAGTTCGGGGTGTGGAAACATTTCATGACCCAAGCCAGGGTGCAGAACGGGGGAAAAATACCATCTTTTTGTTCGAGATTGATGGTTTGCGTGTGGTACATTGTGGTGATCTGGGACACATTCCCGACGAAAAAACACTGAAAAAATTGGCCGGGGTTGATATTCTCTTGGTACCAGTCGGCGGGTTGTTCACCATTGATGCCCGAGAGGCGATGCAACTGGTAGAACTACTCAAACCCAAACTGGTGATACCGATGCATTTCAAGACCTATAAACTGGGCTTTCAGATTGCCGGTGTTGATGAGTTTGCCCGGCTTGCACCTAAGGTTAAGCGGATAAACAAACCCGAGGTAGAAATTACCGCCGAAACACTGCCACCGGAAACCGAAACCTGGATATTAGAACACGCCCTCTAAATGAGAACAATACCATTTGAACAGGTCCGGGACACGGTTGCCCGACTTTGCATTGAGGCAAACTGTATCCTGGATGATGATGTTGTCCAGGCGCTGAAAAATGGACTTGACCTGGAAACCTCACCGATCGGCAGGGAGATCCTCCAGCAGTTACTGGAAAACCAGGAGATTGCACGCAGGGAGTTGATGCCGATCTGTCAGGATACCGGCTGGGCAGTTGTCTGGGTGGAACTCGGCTCAGAGGTCAAAATCCAGGGCGGTGAACTGTATGATGCAATCCAGCAGGGAGTGGCGAAAGGTTACACCGAGGGCTATCTCCGTAAATCGATCGTTGCGGATCCGTTACGGAGAAAAAACACCGGCGATAATACCCCGGCGATTATTTACACTGAAATCGTTACTGGAGATAAACTGAAGATCACTGTGCAACCAAAAGGTGGGGGCAGTGAAAATATGAGTGAGGTGAAAATGCTTTCTGCCGCAGACGGCATTGAAGGCATTAAGCAGTTTGTGGTCGATCGGGTATGGCGGTCACAAGCAAACCCCTGTCCACCGGTTGTGGTCGGTGTGGGCATCGGTGGCACATTTGAAAAGTGCGCCCTTCTGGCAAAAAGGGCGCTGCTACGCAGCATCGGCTCAACTCATCCTGACCCGCTCTACGCTCAACTGGAAAGGGAACTTTTAGAAAAGATTAACCAGCTGGGTATCGGTCCCCAGGGGCTTGGTGGAAGAGTTACCGCGCTGGCGGTATTTATCGAAGCCTTCCCCTGCCATATTGCCACAATGCCCTGCGCGGTAAATATTAACTGCCACGCCCAGAGACACAAAAGTGCAATTTTATAGATGAGCGCAATAAAACACATCACTACCCCATTAACCGAGCAGGTGATAAAAACTCTCCACACCGGTGATACAGTAGAGCTAACCGGCGCTGTCTATACCGCCCGGGATCTGGCGCACAAACGGTTGGTTGAAAGCCTACGGCAAGGAGAAGTGTTGCCTTTTAATCTTAACGGCGCGGTTATCTACTATGTCGGACCCAGTCCGGCAAAACCGGGTAAAGTCATTGGCTCCTGCGGTCCAACAACCTCATACCGGATGGATGCTTACACCCCAACACTGCTGGCTGCCGGTCTCAAAGGAATGATTGGCAAAGGTAACCGCAGCCCGGAGGTAATTGAGGTAATTAAAAAACACTGCGCGGTTTATTTTGCTGCCGTGGGAGGTGCGGCAGCGCTTTTAGCCCAGCGGGTCCGCTCCGCACGAGTAATTGCCTATTCAGAATTAGGACCCGAGGCTGTGCAGGAACTGGTGGTTGAAAACCTGCCTTTGATTGTCGTTAATGACTGCTATGGTGCAGACCTCTACCAGGAAGGTGTCAGGCGCTACAAGAAGGAGGGCTGATGGTAAAAAAGACCGGTAAAAAAATGGCAGCGGTTCAGTCGGAAAACCACGGTAATTTTGTTACTATCTATGTGATGGGGGAGGCATATCAGGTACCAAATGAACTGACGATAATGAAGGCGATGGAGTATGCGGGCTACCGATTTATCCGCGGCTGCGGGTGTCGGGGCGGTTTCTGTGGTGCCTGCGGCACAGTTTACCGCACAAAGGATTCCTACAAACTTAAGGTGGGACTTGCCTGTCAGACTGTGGTTGAGGACGGAATGTATCTGACCCAGATCCCTTTCTATCCCGCAAATAAAAAGGATTATGATGTCAACCAGTTAAATCCAGATACCCAGGTACTGGTCAGATTTTATCCAGAGATAATGAGGTGTATCGCCTGCAACTCCTGTACAAAAATCTGTCCGCAGGAAATTGATGTAATGGGTTATATCCAGGCGGCGATCCGGGGTGACATCGCTAAGGCGGCGGATATGTCATTTGATTGCATAATGTGTGGACTCTGTGCCACTCGCTGTCCAGCAGAGATAGTCCACTACAATGTGGCACTTTTGGCACGCCGGTTATACGGAGCAAAAATTGCACCGAAAGCCGGGCATCTCGCAAAAAGGCTCGCTGAAATTAACGCGGGCAGATTTGAACCAGGGTTTGACCGTCTCACCCAGCTGAACGAAGAAGAACTTTCCCGTCTCTATTACGAAGAACGGGATATTGAACCGGAATAGGAGATGAGATGTATCCAGAATCAATGCAGGAGTCAATTAGAAAACTGGAAGCCACCCGTCAGGAACGTATCAAACAGGGCAAAATTCCTTTACTGGATGCGGCGGCAAAAAAAGCATTGCTAAAATCCTCTCATCCGGATTACATTGAAACCAGTATGCGGGCAATTCAGATTGGGCCGAACAAAGGTGAGCGGACTCCGCATGAGATTGCCGATCTGCTGGAAGCCTGGCCACTAATAGACTCAAAGCGATTTGATACCGGAAATCCGAAATATACAGTCGACGTGTTAGTGATCGGCGGTGGCGGTGCCGGAGTTGCTGCAGCGCTGACCGCACAGGAAAACGGCGCCTCAGTCCTGCTTGCCACAAAACTTCGCCTTGGGGATGCCAATACGATGATGGCACAGGGCGGAATTCAGGCGGCAGACAAAGAGAACGACTCTCCAGAAAGACACTATCTGGATGTCGTGGGAGGCGGTCACTTTAAAAACATTCCGGAACTGGCGCGCGCACTGGTAACCGATGCCCCGAGCATCATCGCCTGGTTGGAAGAGCTGGGAGTGATGTTCGACAAACAGCCAGATGGCACGATGATCACAATCCATGGCGGTGGCACCTCACGAAAGCGGATGCATGCCTGCCGCGATTACACCGGTGCCGAGATTATGCGGACACTGCGGGATGAGTTTAGGAATCGACACATTCCGGTTTTAGAATTCTGCGCCGCAGTGGAACTTTTGACCGATGAGCATGGTGGGTGTGCTGGTGCGGCATTTGTTAATCTGGATACTAATGAACTGTTCACGGTCCGGGCAAAAACGGTGATTCTCGCAACCGGTGGCTGTGGCAGATTGCACATCCAGGGCTTTCCCTGCACCAACCACTACGGCGCAACCGCGGATGGTCTGGTACTGGGCTACCGAGCTGGGGCAAAACTGGTATTTATGGACACCATTCAGTACCACCCGACCGGTGTTGCCTATCCGGAGCAGATTGTTGGCCAGTTGATTACCGAAAAGGTTCGGGGTCTGGGTGCGCATCTGGTCAATATCCACGGCAACCGGTTTATCTATGAACTGGAAAGCCGAGACATTACTGCCTCCGCGATTATCCGCGAATGCGCCGAAAGGAAAAACGGAGTAGTTACACCCACCGGCAGGGTTGGTGTCTGGCTGGACACCCCGCTGATTGAAATCTTAAAGGGGGAAGGGGCGGTAAAAAAGAACCTGCCGGCAATGTATCACCAGTTTGCCCGTTTCGGCATCTATATGGACAAAGAGCCGATTCTCACCTACCCAACCCAGCACTATCAGAATGGCGGGATTCTCATCAATCAGTGGGGTGAAACTCAGGTTAAAAACCTTTATGCTGTCGGGGAAGTGGCGGGAGGTATTCACGGCCGTAACCGGCTGATGGGCAACTCACTTTTGGATATATTAGTTTTTGGCAGGAGAGCGGGTAAATCCGCTGCCGAAAAGTCAAAGAAAATAAAAATGCCAGGCGGTGGGTTTAAACATTTAAGACCTTTTATTGAAGAACTAAAAAAGGCAAAGGTTGCAAAGACCCGGGTTTCACCGATACTGCTTCCGGAATACCGCCGTACGGAACTCCAAACCCCGTTTGCATTTATTGCTGGCCATCAATGACAATTCTCGTTAACAAAGAATGGGCCGTGCAGGACTCGAACCTGCGGCCACCGGGTTAAAAACCAGGTGCTCTACCAACTGAGCTAACGGCCCGATAAATTTATCATTACTTTGCCGGAGGCCGGAGTTGAACCGGCACGACCCTAACGGGTCAAGGGATTTTAAGTCCCTTGCGTCTGCCCATTCCGCCACCCCGGCACCAGTCTAATCTCTGTTGACACTGACAAGGCGGCACGGGGATTTGCACCCCGGAATTGCGGTTTTGCAGACCGCTGCCTTACTGCTTGGCTATGCCGCCAGCACAGTCGTCAAGGTTTAAAAGCGGGAGACGGGATTTGAACCCGCGACCCCCACCTTGGCAAGGTGATGCTCTACCAGCTGAGCTACTCCCGCATCTGGCCCCAACCGGAGTCGAACCGGTGCCTTCACCTTGAAAGAGTGATGTCCTAAACCGCTAGACGATGGGGCCGGATTAACCATCGCCGCGTTATAAAAATATAACCATCAAACCCAAGGGTTGTCAATAACTTCTGACAAAACGCCAGTCCCTTGTCTCCGGCTGTTCAGTAATCTTATCCCACAACTCCTGAAACAACCGCTGATGTTTTTCCTGAACATATTTTTCCCAAGTGATCGAGGCTACTTCCTTGGGTCGCTTAACGTTGCAGCGGACGATATAACTGCCCCAGCCGATTTCCATCGGACCAACCGTCTGACCGGGTTCCAGCGCCAGGACTAGACCGACATATTCTGGTCCCCTTCTTCCCTTCGCCATAATATCAAATATTCCGTTAATCTCTTCATGAAATATCTCCACTCCTGGATTCTCCGCGGCAAACTCTTCGAGTCGCTTGCCGGCTTTAATCTGGTCTGCCGCGATTTTTGCCTTCTCCCGCCACAATATTTTTTCCTTCTCCTGCTTTACCCGATGTTTCACTCCCGCCTTCACCCGATCAAACGGTGCCGGTTCATTTTGCCTGATAAGGTTGGCGAATTTGAAAACATAAAAACCGGCCGGCCCACGCAGCGGGACATCCGTCACTTCACCAACTTTAGCAGTCGCTGACCAACTGATCAGTTGGCTGGGATTATAAATTTTAACCGGCCAGACCAGTTTCTTTTTACTTAGAACAAAAGCGGTCGGCCGTCCGAGCATTAAGTTCATTTGTGCTGCCGCTGAATCAAAACCGATGTTGCTCGCCTGCTCAATAAACTGGCGAACCTGTTCTAATATCACCATTTCCCGGTTTACATCGGACTTTATTCGCGTCCGAATACGACGAACCCAGAATGTATCATTACGAACCGAATCAAGTAAGATTATCTGCCACCCATTTCCAGTAAAAAGTGGCTTCGTAAACTGACCGGGTCTGAGTCGCCGGACCGCAGAATCAACCACCGGTAAGTTTTGCCCCTTGAGGCAAGGTATTGAAACCGTATCCGGTTCATAATCGCTGAGCGACAGCGACACCAATTCAAAACTGTCATTTAAACTAACCGGGCCCGCTGCCACCAGCCGCCGATAGGCATCTTCTATCTGCATCTGGGCAAACTGGGAATCCTGGAGGGTAATCATCAACGGAAAATGCACCCACTGTAATTCCCGCGCCTCTTCCTTGGCAATATAATCGCCCCGGTGTTGCTGATAAAAAGCACGCACCTCAGATTCAGTAGGTTCATAATTCCTTTCCTCTCCACTCAGGGTATTCGCGCTGATATAAACCCCGGTGACGGAGACAACAACATTTGCCAACGAAAGTATTTCTTTAACTTCATTATCAGGAGTCAGTAATGCGCCACCGATATAAGTCTGCAACTTCTGCATCCGCAACTGTTCATAAATGTCCCGGGTATATTGGGCGAAAAATGGCTGGTTTTGGGGGTTGCTCAACGTCTGTCGGTACTTGTTGGTATCAAACTTGCCATCGGTCATCAGGTCCGGGTGATTCAAAAGTTGCTGGGGAGGGAAATTGGTGACAATCCACTGTAATTCACCCTCGGTTATCTCAAGTTTTGTCTCCTTGAAAATCTTCGCCCAGGTCAGCTCGCCCGCCAGATAATCCCAGGTAAGATGCTCAATTTTAACCTCATCCTCATTGGTCAACTCCCGGAACAAACTGTCCCGATGATACTTATTGGCGATAAACTGTCTAACCTGGCGGTACTCATCAACACCAATTTTATGTTCGCCAATGTGGCCAACTGTCCCCGGTGAAATATTCTGCCGGGAAGACCCTTTCCGGGTTCTGATTAAATTCCACACCTCGCTCATCAGAAAACCGGCGATGAAGGCAGCAGCAACGATAAACATAATGACCTTTACTCTCTTGCGCAATGTGCTAAGCATAATGAATTAGTATATCTAAAATTAACCCTAAAGTCAATTCAACTGTAACCGTGGTCTGTAATAGTAAAAGATAATCTCTAATCGCTATTCCGCGAACAACCGGTATGCGGACGGAGAATGATAATCGGTGTCAAGTTATCACCCTGACCTGCGGGATTGTCCCGCATCGCCTCCTCAACCCAAGGAATATTTACCCCTGGCGCTGCACCAACTACCTTACAACCAAAGATGTCGTTAGCATCAACTACCGCCACCGAACAGCCCAGCGCCTGGGACAACTCTCGGGCAACACCATCCGGATCCTTGGGACCCAGAATCACGCATTCGTAAAACTCTTTTACTCCCGAAGTATGTGCCGCATCAATCATCGCCACCTGCTTTCCCGCAACCCGGTAAAAATCACCACTTCGGCCCAATAATTTTCCCCAGAACCCTGCCACCGCCGCACGCAGAATCCGCTTAAGCCCGACCTCATCAATTGCACACTGCATTGACCAGGGTGAACGTAAGCCGATTCCGTAGGGCACCTTCTTGACAAAACGCCAAAGTAGACTCGCCCAGAAACCAGGTTTGATCTCACTGATGGGAATTGCCCGACCCTGCACCACAGCAACTGGACTTTCCGCGATCGTCAGCACATCACCTGGTTGCAGCAACGAACCGGCATAGTGTCTCACGACCTCAATTAACTCATCACCCTTGTTTAGCACATGGGTTTTCACCCAGATACGTTCCACCGGACCACTACTGGTCGCAATTACCTTCGGTTTCTCTTTCGCCATAATTAGCAACGGTAACCAACTTTTTATATAAAAAATAATACCAGTGGTCGGCAATGTCAATTATCCACTTCACCATCGTTCGGCTATAACTATAATGTCCCCGATAACTACTCGTCTCAACGGTTAAACTTGCCTTTGCGAAAAAATCGGTTAAATCTAAATTGAGACATCGATGAGCAGCAGAAAAAAAGGGGCGTTTAAAAACCTTGCCGAAGAACTGCCGAAGGTGCTAAATCAACTTGGCATTGCTGAGCAGGTTTCCGCCTATCGGGCGGTAGTAGAGTGGCAGTCGATTGTCGGCAATGGCATTGTCCGTCACGCCACCGCGCGCTATATTGAAAACAAAACTTTGGTTGTAGCAGTTGACTCCCCAGCGTGGATGACCCAGTTGTCTTATCTCAAGCCGCAGATTTTAGAGAAAATCGCCCTCCGCTTTGGTATCGGACTCATCACTGATGTTCACTTCATCCTTAAAAAATAGCATTGGCACTTGATTTACCGTAACATTTTTATATTATTGATTAATGCCTGAAAGTTATACCGCAGCACAAATCCATGTCCTGAAAGGTTTAGAAGCGGTCCGGCACCGTCCCGCGATGTATATTGGCGATGTTGGGACCCGCGGCGTTCATCACCTGATTTTTGAGGTTGTTGACAATGCGGTCGATGAAGCGCTGGCTGGTTACTGTGACTCAATCATCGTCACCCTGCACCGCGCCGACGAAGTCTCGGTTGAGGATAACGGCCGCGGCATTCCGGTAGACATCCATCCGATTGAGCAAAAGCCGGCGCTGGAGGTGGTGCTCACTGTCCTCCACTCGGGTGCAAAGTTTGAACACAAGGTATATCAGATTTCCGGTGGACTGCATGGCGTCGGTGTTTCCGTGGTCAATGCACTCTCCGAATACCTCATTGCCGAGGTCTATCGTAACGGCAAGATTTACCGTATGGAGTTTCAGCGCGGCCAGGTTAAGGGCAAACTCGAGATCACCGGCAAAACCAAAAAACAAGGAACCAAGATTACCTTCAAACCGGATCTAAAAATATTCAAAAAAGTCTCTTTCAGTTACGATATCTTAGCCACCCGGTTGCGTGAACTTGCCTATCTCAACAAAAACCTCAAGATAAAACTGCTCGACGAAACCACGGGCAAAGAAGAGACATTTCATTATCCCGGTGGGTTGGCAGATTTCATTGAGTTTCTGGACAAAGGCAGAAATCGGCTCCACAAACCGATTATCATCGAAGAGAAAAGGAACGGTCTGGAGGTAGAGGTTGCCTTTGAGTATAATGACGGGTACCTGGAAAGCATATTCTCTTTTGCCAACACGATCAATACCCACGAAGGTGGCACCCATCTCTCCGGTTTCAAATCCGCGCTCACCCGTTGTATCAACGAGTATGCCCGGAAAAGCGGGGTCTTAAAAGATGCCATTGAGCTCATCGGCGAGGACACCCGCGAAGGACTTACCGCGGTCGTCTCAGTGAAAATTCCCGAGCCCCAGTTTGAAGGACAGACCAAGACCAAATTGGGCAACAGTGAAGCAAAGAGTGTGGTTGAAAGCGTGCTCTATGATCGACTGTCCGCCTACTTTGAGGAAAACCCCCGGGTTGCCAACCGGATCATTGAAAAGGTGATTGCGGCGGCAAAAGCCAGATTGGCAGCACGAAAAGCACGGGAACTGGCACGCCGACGTTCGTTATTAGAATCTGACACCCTGCCCGGAAAACTGGCCGACTGCGCATCCGAAGACCCCGCGGAAAGCGAACTCTTCATCGTTGAGGGTGACTCTGCGGGTGGTTCAGCAAAGCAGGGCCGGGACCGCCGTTTTCAGGCGGTTCTCCCGTTGCGCGGCAAAATTCTCAATGTTGAGAAATCCGGACTCAATCGCATCCTGTCCAACAACGAAATCAGAGCCATCATCTCCGCAATTGGCGCGGGTGTGGGTGAGGATGAATTTGACCCGCAGAAAGCACGGTATCACCGGATTGTGATTATGACCGATGCGGACGTTGACGGCTCCCACATCCGGATTCTACTGTTAACTTTCTTTTACCGATTTATGCAACCGTTAATTGAAGCCGGATTTCTCTACATCGCGCAACCACCGCTTTACCGGGTTCGCCAGGGAAAACAGGAGTTCTACTTCTATTCTGACGACGAACTTGAACAGTTCAGGAAAAAAGCAAAGTCCGATAATCTCGAGATTGCCCGGTTCAAAGGCTTGGGTGAAATGAATCCCGAACAGTTATGGGAAACGACAATGAATACGGAAAAAAGGACATTGAAACGGGTAACAATGGAAGACGCCACCGAGGCGGATGCGATCTTTAGGATGCTGATGGGGGAAGAGGTCGAACCCCGGCGGGAGTTCATTGAGAAAAACGCCCGCTATGTAGAAAACTTAGATATCTAAGAAAAACCTGGCCGTTAAAATTAGTACTACTCAGCGGACGCCGTAACCGCCCCCGGAACCAAAACTACTGAGAATTGCCATATAGGGCATAATGATCGCAACGATCAGAAAGATCGCCGCCACGCCCATAAATAGAATTAATATCGGCTCAATCATTCCGGTCAGATTCTTCACCGCATATTCAACTTCACTGTCGTAATAGTCAGAAATCTGCTTTAACATATCATCCAGCGCACCGGACTCCTCGCCCGTTGCCACCATCTGCACCACCATCGGTGGAAATACCCCCAACTCCCTCATCGGCGTTGCCAGCCCTCGGCCGCGCCGCACGCTTTCGGTTAAACGGTCAACCGCTTGAGCAAGATAGACATTGCCGATGGTCTTGGCAACAAGGTTAAGACTGCGTAGAATCGGGAGGCCAGTGCGGTCCAGGGTTTCAAACATCCGGGCAAAACGGGAGAGCGCCATCTTATAGATGATCGGTCCGAAAATCGGTAGCCGCAGTTTCAGCCGGTCCCACCACATCCTGCCCGCACTCGTCCGGATGAACATATAGAAAAGGACCACGATCGCCGCAACCAGCAGGGCTATTAGGTACCAGTATTTACCCATAAAATTGGTAACGATGATCAGAATCTGGGTCGGCAACGGCATCTTACCACCGACACTGGCAATCAGGTTGACAAATTTCGGCAAGACAAAAGTGGCGAGAACCGCCACCGCCACGACAAAAAAGCCCATCAGGATCATCGGATAACGCATAGCACTACCGACATCCGACTTTAACTTACGATCGTGGTCAAGTAGCATTACCAGTCGGTCCAGAATGTCGTCCAAGACACCGCCCGTCTCACCAGCCCAGATAGAGTTGACATACAGTTCGTTAAACACCCGTGGATGTTTCGCCATCGCCACTGACAACGAAGCACCACCCATCAGATCCTTTCGGATCGCATCCAATGCCCGGATCAAAGGCTTGGACTTGGTCTGGGCTTGCAAGGCACCAATCGCGGTCAGCATCGGTAAACCTGCCCGATGCAAAGTAACAAACTGCCGGGTGAAATTAATCAGGTCAACCGGTTTCACCCGTTCAAAGAGTTGATTGATGTTAAACTGCGGACCGCGCGCGCCGCCCTTTTCCTCTCTAATACTTATCGGCACATAGCCATAGGTCTCCAGTTTCTCGGTAATACTGGCAACATCCGTTCCCTCAATTGTCCCGGAAAGGATTTTGCCTTCCTTGTCCCGGACCCTATACCGAAATAGCGGCATAAATGCCTCCTTTAATTACTCAACCTTTTCTGCCTCTTCCATTATCTCTTCAATTGTCGTGACCCCGGATACCACCTTACGAATACCATCCTCCCAAAGGATCTTCATTCCAAACTCCCGAGCCAGCGCCCGGATTGCTGAGGTCGGCGGACGGGTTACCACCAGTTCGCGGATCCGGTCATTCATCTTCATCACTTCAAATATCCCAATCCGACCGCGGAACCCGGAATTCCGGCAGTGCTCACACCCTTTACCTTTATAGAATTTTGTTCCTGCTGGCAACTCCAGTTCCTCAAGCATCTTTCCCGGCGGGTCATAGGCAACCTTGCACTTTGGACAAATCCGACGCACCAGCCGTTGCGCAACAACCCCCTCCAGCCCCGAAGCAACCAGAAACGGCTCAATTCCCATATCGATCAACCTGGTAACCGTTCCCGGCGAATCATTGGTGTGAATCGTGGAGAAAACTAACTGACCGGTAAGTGCTGCGCGAATTGCCACGCCCGCGGTCTCCGCATCACGAATCTCACCGATCATAATTACATCCGGGTCTTGACGGAGGATATGACGCAGACCAACGAGATAGGTATAACCTGCCCGTTCATTCACCTGCGACTGACAGATTTCATCCAGGTCGTACTCCACCGGGTCCTCAATGGTGATGATGTTCGTATCAGAGGAACGGATTTCTGAAAGAATCGCGTAGAGCGTGGTTGACTTACCCGAACCGGTCGGACCGGTAATCAGAATAACGCCGTGCGGCTTCGCGATCATCTCTCGCAGAACCTGGTTACTCTCCTCAATTAAACCCAGTTCATCTATCGAGAGTAATCGCATTCGGTCCAAGATACGCATCACCACCTTCTCGCCGTAAGTGGTAGGGAAGGTTGAAACCCGGAAGTCAATCTCCCGGCCATCAACAATCGCACCGTAACGACCGTCCTGCGGCACCCGCTTTTCCGCGATGTTCATCTTGGACATAATCTTAATCCGGGAAACCACCGCTAACTGCAACGCTTTCTTCGGCGAGATAATCGGATGCAGGATGCCATCAATCCGGAAACGGACCCGCAGTCCCTCCCGGGTTGGTTCAATGTGAATATCACTGGCACGCTCGCGCACCGCCCGGATGATCATCTGATTAACCCACCTGACCACGGGTGCCTCACTTGCCAGTTCCTCGAGTTTTTTCGGCTCCAACCCCATCTCCTGCACCGCCGCGGACTCCCCTTCCTCTGTCGGCAAATCGTCAAGGCTGGTGATCTCCGGCTCGTCCGGGATATCCACTTTCTCGGGTGTTGAATAGTATTGATTGAGTGCCTGGTATAGATCAATCTCCCGGCAGACCATCGGCTCAACCTCCATACCGGTCATCCGCCGGACCTCGTCAATGTTAAAGATGTCGCCGGGGTCAACCATTGCAATTGCCAACGTATTGCCTGAACGGAAAAGAGGAATCAGTTTATTGTTCCGCAAAAATTCCTCAGGAAACAACTGGAGGACCTCGGAGTCAAGCTTAAAACTGGTCAGATCAATGAACGGCACGCCGTATCTCTGTTCTAATACCGCACCGCTTTCTTCCATCGGTGTCTGTTCGTCTGCCATCTATGCCTCCTTATTCCACAGCCAGTTAAAATCAATCTTAGTCACTATATAATTATACATAAAGAACCGTTATCCTGTCAATACATTGTCGTGGTTAAACTTTAATCATCTTGGTATAAACCCCACGCCTTATTCGCTCTTTTATCCTTGGACTTGATATCACCGTGGTGTAGTGGTCGATGACATCGTCAATTTTTCTCTTCAGCGTCTCCAGTTCCAGCAGGACCTCAGACAGGTAGTTTTCATCGCTGGGTATATAAATCTCGCTTATACCGATATCTATCAGCATCTTCAAATACCTCGCCCTTAACTCCGAAACGCATTGCACCGAATATCTCCGCCTACTGCCCAGTCGGGTATAAAACAGTTGCCAGCCAAACAGTCCCTTTTCAATCCTAGAACTTGCTACCGGTTGATTCAGCTCCAATCGCTGCCGCGCTAGTTCCGACCGGGATAAAACCCGTTCCTGATAGATCTGCCCCAGTGTCTTCATAATGACAGGCCTGCTTAAACCATTCTGCCGATTCTGGTCCGCAGGTCAATAAAAAAAATAAGGGCGGTGGTTGCACCGCCCTTGGCACAAGTAAGGGATTTTTACTTGATAGTCGCCTTAACCAGTTCCACTGTAGACTTTACGGTCGAAGCTCCCCAGGTCCACTCTCCGTAGGCTTTCGCCATCCCGATGTTATTGGCATACCAGAAGTATTCCTTATAATTTGATGCGGCTGTATCGGTATATTCAATCTTCCAGGCTTTCTTATAAGTTCCCGCCTTGACCGTAATATCCTCTTGGGAGAGCACCTTAGCAACAACATTCTCATAAATGTGCCAGGTTTTACCTTCCTTCAAGGGTAAAACCAGGGTTGTATCTGGCGTCGTATCATTCTTGGTATCGTAACTCAGCACCGCATCCTTTGTCTCGCGCACATAAGAGGTCTCAACAAAACTATAGGAAGTTTCAGAAGGCTGATAGTAATGAACCTCCGAATTCTGGATCATCATTATCACCTCGTCACCAGAGCTGAGTTTATCCTTTTTCTCGGCAACAATAGTAGCGGTTAGCTTATAAACTGTGTCCGCTGGCGCATCAGTGGTACTCTCCGTGATTGCATACCCTTCATACTCCCATTTTGAACCCACATTTGTCGGGAAGTAATCCTCCTTCTTGCCGAAAAGGTCGCAGGCAACAAAAAGCAGTGCGACCAGTGTGACGGTGATCACCATCAGTTTTTTCATAGGACTCCTTTCATTTTTAGTACTATAATACAAAACTCCCCCCCTGTCAAGCAATTTGTGAATAAACTTTCTGGGGAAACCAGTTAAAATATAATAACCACTATTTTTAACAATAATATATAAAAAGTCTGCTTATAATCAGATAATGATAGGTACTTAAAATAGTTGCTTTGTTATAAGTTGTTAATTAGCATTAAGTTATAAATTCTTGCCATCTCTGCCCCCCCTGCAGTATAGAGGACCG
Organism: uncultured bacterium; assembly: GCA_964590395.1. Lineage (GTDB taxonomy): Bacteria > Hydrothermota > Tepidihabitantia > Tepidihabitantales > Tepidihabitantaceae > JAOABP01. The sequence goes on along the minus strand of CAZPVT010000010.1, from coordinate 27,256 downwards.
TATTGGTATTGGTTATATATATCATCTCGGTTACAGTGCTGGTTAGAGTTTGGATCTTAGCTTACATCATAGTACAGTATTTAATCCCCAATATGGTATCTATTGGGGTTTTCTGTTGGATTAAGGATTGGCTTCTGGACCCAGCGATCAGGCAGACAGAAGAGATAATAAAAAGAGTGATTAACAGCCGGGTCTCAGTCTTGATTGCGGCTATGGTTGTAGGTTAAGATATAAAGGTTACTTTTTCTGGTTCCTCTAGTTCGTTTAGGTTAATTAAAAATCAACAACCACTAATTGCCCACAATGCTCATCGGGTTTTAATCAGTTTTCTGGTCAAAACTGTTTTCCCGGTTGTCAATCGGATGTAGAAAACGCCGTAGCCGATACTCCGATTACGGGAATCGGTACCATTCCATTTTATCCGGTGATAACCCGCAGGCACTTCACCATTGCACAACGTCCTGACCAATTCGCCAGTAACCGAGAAAACCTGCAGTTGAATTTTCCCTGATGCGGGCAGAGCATAACTGATGGTCGCCTCTTTGGTAAAGGGATTCGGACCAACCGGCATCAACAGCACCTGCCTGGGTAAACGGTTTTGCTCGGCAATTCCGGCTCCCGAGAGAACCGTAAAACTGTCAATCACTATGTCATTGCTTGGATTGTTATCGCCGACAAGCATCGTTGAACAACTGGCGACATAGTTACCGAGAATCAGCGCCTCCCATGGGGTAAAGTTCAGGGTCTCCAGTGCGCCAGTACTAAGGACGATTGACTGGGTATCAGTATAACCCGGCACAATGTTAAACACCACCGCAACGCTCTCCACCCTATTCCCGTAGTTCTGGATCAGCGTCTGGGGTATAACAACCGCGCCCGAATCAACCGTATCAACCGGCGCCAGAATCGCACCCACCCCAACATCCCGATTAACCTGGGAAATTACCACATCGCCAGTGATCGTCCAGGCAAACGGTTGCGGCACGCTGGTAACAACATTTCGGCCATAAACCCGGATCCGCCACAGACCGGTGTCCGGTGAATTTATCCGACAGCACTCCTCAACATTTAGCGAATCCCAGCCGGTCGGATTGGGCACCGATTGACCCACGGCATACTTGTTGCCGCGATAAGAGACACCCGCTGGTGAAATCAGTTCCAGATCTAGATTGTTAACCAGGGTGGGATTGGCATTGGGCGCCGCGGCTGTGTCAGTCCACACCAGTGCTGCACGTAACGGGATTCCAGAATTAACTACAAACTCCTCCTCTTTGTATTCACCGGTTCGGACCCCGATCGTGTCATCCTTCAACAGCAATTTTCTAACTTCACCCACAAAATACAGAACCGAATCTGCATTGACCCTGCCCCAGCCGATATTGTTGTTCGGCGGGGTATATGAGCCAATATTAGGATCAGCTGAAGCGATCGCCATTGAACGTAACAGCGCAGCGGAGATATAACTCAAACGGCGTTCTGGCATTGGTGTGCCGGTGGGATAATAACCTTCCTGCAGATAACAGCGCAAAAGTCCGACCGTGCCCGAAACTGCTGGTGTCGCCATTGAAGTTCCATCCATTGAAGAATAGGTGTTGGTGCCGGTTCTCGTCGCGGAATACAGCGATTCACCCGGTGCCATCACCGTCGGCTTGAGCCGACCATCCTGGGTTGGACCCCGGCTGGAAAAACTGGCAATCGCATTGGAGTTGGTACCGTTTCGGGTCGCACCTGTGGTCAAGACATTTTTCGCAATTCCCGGGTTGCGAATCCGCGTTGAAGAATACTCATTGCCCGCCGCCATAATATTGAGAAAATCCTTGTGCGCCCAAATAAAGGCATCAGTTGATGCATCCTGAATCAGATAGGTGCCGCTGAAATTTGCCCAGCCCCAAGAACCGGAGTGCTGTTTTATCGGCCGCAAGGAATCAGGCAGTCCGCGCCCAAAATAGATCGTATCCCAGAGACTCCACAGGTCATTATCTAAGACAAAACTCATCCCATTGGTTAAATCAACAAAATATAACCTGCCTTTAATCGCCATCCCGTCATAATAACTTGACCCTCCGGTTACCGAATCATCACCTACCACCGTGCCATTCACATGGGAACCATGATACTGTCCCTCGGTAGCATCAGCCGTGCCATACCGCTTGTAAGCAACCACCTTCCTGTGTTCTGGCCAGATACCTGGTGGTGTAACACTCATTGTCGGGTCCCGGAACATATCATGACCGAGGTTTATACCGGTATCGCTGGTTGACATAATAACCCCTTGACCACGAACACCGTTACGCCAGATTGGCCGTGCCGAAAGCGATGTATCCGGTGGTGCGGGTGATTGCCAGCCGGACTGCACAACCCACTGACAACGGCTATTAGCGGTGGTCGGTTCGGTCCACTCCTGAATCCAGAACACCTCGGGCAAATGGGCAAGTTCTGTAATCATTGATGCCGTCACCGTTGCCTGAACCACCTGCCCGAACGGGGTCCTGTTTATCTCTTCAAGATCGCCCCCGCGCCTTTTTATAAAATCTGCCACCACCTCCGCCTCCTCACCTGGTGTAACAAGAAGTGCCACATCCTGAACTCCGGTTGCGTTCAACAACTCTGCCTGAATCTTATACGCCGGATGAAAACACCCAACCCAGTTCACAAATGGTAAATTCAGCACCTCACGCCGTTCCTGCGCGGTCAATTTCGCAACTGTTGCATAATTGGGGAAATACCCAATAGTCCTTATTCCCATCCGCTCAAGCTCGGTAAACCATATCCGCTGAATCGGTCCATTGAACTGGATGAGATAATAACACGGCTCATCGTAGTTGCCTGCATAGGTTAAATCCGGTGGTAGTGACGGCTCTCCAAGCCTAGTATCGATAACAAAACCGTTACTGAAGGAGACCCAGTTCACCTCATCGCCGGCAACCGGCTGAAAACGGTGGGTCGGACCCATATCGTAGTGGTCTCTTACTCCGGCGGTAACAACTGAAAAAACAATCTGTACTAATATACTCGCTACACAAATCTGCTTCGTCACTTTTCCTCCTTTGGATTAATAGAGTTAATTCTATCTCCCCACCATCACAAGTCAAAAAGCACCCCTAACAAAACAGCAAAAAATCAATTTGGCAACCGTCAATAGAGAATGTCCTGTCTTGCCCGATAAAATTTTCTCGTTATTATAAAATTAACAATGGAACAGGATAAACTGCTGGCGCTTCTTTCCGCAGCGGTGGTTAAATTCAACCGTGATGATGTCATCCGGCTCTGTGAAACCGCTCTAAATCAGGGGATTCCCGCGGATGTCGCACTGAATCAGGGCTTAGCAAAGGGAATGCGAATGGTTGGAGAAAAGTTTGCCCGCCAGGAGTATTTTGTACCAGAAGTCTTAATGGCCGCCAAGACGATGTATGCCGGTTTTGACATCTTAAAGCCGCACCTTACACCCAAAGAAAAAAAACACCACAAATTAGCATTGGGGGTGGTACAAGGTGATATCCATGACATTGGCAAGAATATCGTCAAAGTTATGGCAGAAGCATCTGGTTATGAGGTAGTTGATCTGGGCAGGAATGTCCCGGTTGAGCAGTTTGTCAATGCCGTGCGTGACGGCATCACGGTAATTGGTATGTCAGCACTGATGACAACGACAATGCCAGTTATGGGCAAAGTGATCATCGCGTTAAAACAGGCCGGCCTGCGGGAAAAAGTCAGGGTGCTCATCGGAGGCGCACCGGTAAATGACCTCTTCGCCCAGCAGATCGGTGCGGACGGTTATGCACCGGATGCTTATCAGGCGATTGCTAAACTAAAAGAACTGTTTGATTAGGTGGTGACAAAATACGCAAAAGTTATCCGCCTCCTGACCGCCACCAACCAGGAACTACTTAGGGAACAGTTCGCGCCGGTTGTCTTCCCGATGGTAGTTGCCAACTATGCTGCCCGTTTTGCCAGTGAGAAAATCCGGCAAGCTCTTACCGATGGTAACCGATTGAGCGAACTGCTTTACCACTGCTACCGTGTTTTCGATTACGACCTGATTATGGTTTTTACCGATGTCATGGTCGAAGCCGAAGCGATGGGGTGTGAAATTGAAATTCCGGAGGATGAACCGCCCGTTTTGCTCCAACCCGCCAGGGAAAAATCCCGTCCCTTTACAACCGGCAGAGAAAAGAGATTGGGGATTGTGCTTCAGGCAACAAGAAGGCTGCGAGAAATGGTTAAAGATGAGACCTTTATCCTGGTCTCGCTCAAAGGTCCTTTTTCACTCGCCTGTTTTCTCGCAGGACCGGAGCACCTTTTAGAACTACTTTTGGCCAGCCCCGAAAAGACGGATTGGTATCTTCAATGTGCACTGTCAAATCAAAAGCATTACGCCCGGGAAATCATCCGGGCGGGTGGAATTCCGTTTATCGGTGACCCATTTGCCTCCGGCAGCATCATCAGCCCTACACACTTTCAGCGGTTCGCCCTGCCCTATCTTAAGGAACTGGTAGACTTCATTCATCAACTTGGCAGCTGGACCGGCTTGCACATCTGTGGTGACAGCCGCCAGATTCTGCAACTTATGAATCAAACCGGAGCTGAGGTGTTAAGTGTTGACGAAATGCCCCTAAAATCCGTCCGCACCCAGATTGGCCCCCAGTCAATCATTATGGGCAATGTCTCAACCCAACTCCTGGAAACCGGAAAACCTCAACAGGTGGCTAATGCTGCGCAGGATTGTCTAAACAGCGGTATGCCCAAAATGATACTTTCCTCCGCCTGTGACCTGGCAACATCAACACCCAAAGAGAATGTCGTTGCGCTAATTGAAACCGCCCGTTCCTGGCGATGGAAATAAAGGTAATACCAAAACAGAACCAAAGTTTGCGTGATCTACTGCTGAAAAAAGGTATCACGCTTACCGGCGAATGTGCTGGCCGCGGGCACTGTGGTAAATGCCAGGTGCTGGTTAATGGCAAAACCGTGCTCGCCTGTCAATTCGTACCTGCCGAACCGATCATCGTTCACCTACCGCGCGACATTGCGGTCAGAAAAGCCCCCCCTCTGACCGCCAACTTTTCCCAAAGCCGACCGCTTTTGCTGGTAGTAGACATCGGCACAACAACGATTACACTGGCAGCGCTCGACTCTGGAACCGGACGGGCAAGATATACCGAGACGGTAATTAACCCACAGTCAAAATATGGTGCGGATGTGGTCAGCCGTATCGCTAATTGGCGCAGGGTCAGCCAGATCCCCCTTACTGAACTATTAAAACAGTATTGCCAACGGCGTCACATTGACCGACGCCGCACCGGCATGGTAGTGGGTAATACCGTAATGCTCCACTTCCTTTTAGGCAAAAACCCCACCGCGCTGGGCGTCTATCCTTATCAACCAAAACTGAGACTAAAAACGGTGTTGAACTTTCGCATCAATGGTCTGCGACTGAAAACCCTACCAATTTTAGGTTCATTTTTGGGTAGTGACTGCACTGCTGCCATCCTTGCCAGCGGAATGCACTGTAGTGAAAAAATCTCCCTTCTAATTGATGCCGGCACCAATGGAGAGGTTGTGTTGGGTAATAAGTTTCGCCTCTTTGCCTGTTCCACCGCTGCCGGACCCGCGTTTGAAGGCTCAACTATCACCTGCGGTTCGCTGGCAATTCCGGGTGCAATCACCGCTGCTCGCTACCAGCAGGGTAAATGGCGGCTGAAAACCGTGGGCAAGAGAAAACCCAGAGGCATCTGCGGTTCCGGCGTGCTGGATGTTATCGCTGAGGCATTAAAGTACGGCATAATTGACTCCACCGGCCGAATAAATTCCGGCAACCAGCTATTACTCTATGCGGACGGAGAAAACCAGGTGTATCTCACCCAATCTGACATCCGGGAACTACAGGTAGCAAAAGCAGCAATTACCGTGGGAATTAAATTACTTTTTAAAGAATGGTTTGGTGAGTATAATCCGGACCCAGGAAAAATCACTCGCATCTTCCTTACCGGCAGGTTCGGCAACAAAATTAACCCGTCCTCTGCCTTTGCCATCGGCCTATTACCAGCTGGAAAGATCGACATTCTCTATCAACACCCCAACTTGGCCCATCTGGGCGCAATAAGAGCCGCCCGAAATCCCCAACAACTAATAGAAACTTTCCATATCGCCCGAATAAGTCAGGAGATCCTGCTGGCTGAGCACCCAGATTTTACTGACCGGTTCATTGAGTCAATGTTGTTTCAACCATGGCATTGATCGAATACAAGAAAATCGCGCATCTTCGTGAGGAACGGATTGCCGAGCTAAAGAGACTGCGGGTAACCGGTAAAAAGGTGGTCGGTTATTTCTGCCTATACGTGCCCGTGGAGGTTATCCAAGCCAGTGGTGCAGTTCCTATCCGGCTTGCCCGGGGAGATAACTCTGCCGCACTTTTAGGCGAAAGACACCTCCGGCCTGATGCCTGTCCATTCTGCAAAAGCACTCTGGGCAAACTTACCACCGACCCCCTTTATCAACTGGCTGACGCTTTGGTCTTCGTAAATACATGCGATATGATGCGCCGTTTGCCCGAAGTGGTGCGCAATGTAGTTGATATACCTGTCTTTCAAATTTATCTTCCCCGGACCGCAGAAGATTTCCCCAACCGTTTAAATGAGTTTCTCCGGCAGTTGGAGAAAATGATGAACTTCCTCAAAACTCTAACCGGTGTGGATGGTTTACCTCGTCTCACCTCGACGATAACCGAATATAATCGTCTGCGGCAGGCATTGAAGGCACTTGATGAAACTCGTATCCAGGAACCGCCTCCGGTCAAGGGCAGCGAAATCCTCGACCTCGTCCTTCTTGCCACCTTGCTCAAATCTGAGGATGTGATCGAGTTGATTTCCGAGAAGATGCCCCACCAGCCGGTTAATAGCCAGCCCGCTCTGCCAAGAGTGCTACTCGCCGGTAGTATCCTGACTGAAGAGGACCGCAGGACCATCACACTCCTGGAAAAAGAGCTTGCCATCGTTGCGGACACCATTTGCACGGGTACAAGATTCTTTACAGAAACCGTTGAGGTTAAAGATGACCCATTGATTGCACTAGCAAACTATTACTTCAACCTCATTCCCTGCGCATTTCGCCGCCCAAACGATCGACTCTACGACTTCACCCACAAGCTGATTGCTGAACGTCTAGTCCAGGGTATAATTTATAAAACCCTGCTTTACTGTGACCCGTGGCGCTTTGAGGTACAAACTCATCGTACTAAACTGCAGCTACCGGTACTCGAGATCGACAGCGACTACTCAGAGAAAAACTACCAGCAGTTAAGGACCCGTATTGAGGCGTTTGCTGAGATGCTTAAAAGCAAATGAGACAAAAGGACAATTTTAGCTATCAGGACCCCAAATCCGCCCGGATAACCTTTGACGAATGGGATGACCTGTTCGACCAGATTCCAGACAACATAATTGAAAAATTTTGCTACTTTCCACCTAACGACGCCACCTGGGCAAAATACCTCTTTCCGCCTCAAACCTTTGCTATTTACGGTGCCCGGCATCTCCGTCGGCTGAAGTTCGACAACTCCCTTGCTGCACTTCGGCTCTGGGGCTTCGTCAACAACGAGGTTGAACGGCTCTTCCGTGCCCAACAAATAGGTAAAAAGGTAATTGCGGTAATGGGCGATTTAGGACCTTTGGCGATAATTATCAGTGCCTTTCCCGAGTGCGTACCTTTCTACCCGGACTGCTGGTGGTGGACCCCATTCGCCATGGAAAGTCGGGTGCTACTCAAAACAGCTGAGGACCTCGGTATTCCGGAGGCAACCTGTTACTCTCGTGCTGCACTCGGTGCCTTTGTCAAACACAGCTATTTTCCTGATCCAGACCTGATTATTGCCGCCACCGGCGCCTCTTGCGACGATTACTCCGGAGTTCAAAGCCTCGTGGCTCAGCTAACCGGCAATGTCATCTGGGTTGAGACACCTCTGCGTCAGAGTGACGACATCTCAGAAACCATCGAACTGCTCGTATCGGAATATCACCGAGTAATTAAATCGCTTGAAGAACTCACTGGGATCAGACTCACCGAAGATTTGCTAAAACAGGCGATTCAGCGGGCAAATCTTGTGCGTAAAATAACCGCCCGATTACGCGACCTTGCCTTTACCCACGCGGTTTTCCCGGCAGTGGAAATGATGCTCATCGAATTTGGGTGTCTACATTTCTACTCGGATATCACCGAATGGATTAACATACTTCACCACCTCCTTAACACCGCTGAACATCGCACACGGACTAATCAAGCAGTGCTTCCTCTAAGTAGCCTACATCTTGCCTGGCTGACACCACCTGCTGATCCGTTACTGCTCTGCACTGCCGAAGACTACGGTGCTCGCATCGTTGCCACCGAATATGTCATCAACCAGGCGCTCGCACCTATTGAAAACTCTTTGCCCCCACTGGTGGCGATTGCCCGTTCCCATCTCTTCGGCTCATTAAACGGCACATCCGCAGAGCGTGCAGAGCTGTTGATCAGACAGTCAACAAAGAACTCTGCAGAAGGGCTAATCATCTCCGGACTACTGGGGGGATCGCACTGTGCAATGGAGTCAAAGTTGATCGGTGATATTGTCCGAGATCGCCTTGGGTTACCGGTATTGGAGTTCGACGTTGCACCACCGAACCGAGAAATTGACCGGCAGACTTTAACCAGAATCGAGGCATTTATGGAGCTTTTAAGGAGCCGGCGATGCGCGAAATCCTGAATCCTCGTGAACGTTTTGGGTTGCTGGTCATTGACGAAACTCAGGATCGGGTACCGCTATTTCCACTTCTCACCTCTTACGCCGCCATTTTCGTGGGCGTGCCCCTGCGTGACTATTATACCGACGGCGTCATTATGGCAAAATGTCAACTTCAATCTCGAGAACACTTTCAGACCGATTTTATATCCATCTTTTCTGAAGTTGGCATCGTTGCCGAAGGGTTGGGTTCAGAATACCACTATCCAGAGAACGATCTGCCGATCCTTTCTAAACCAAAATGGCAAGATGTATTAACCGCAGCAGGTGCCATTACCCAAAAAGGTGAAATTGCCCTTGGGGGCCGACTCGGAGTCTACCTCACTGCAATCAACTACGCCTACGAAGCGATCGCTGACCGGGTTCCGATACTTGCCTATATACCGGCACCTTTTACCACTGCCCAGCAACTCGTAGAACCGGAGTCTCTTTTACTGGCATTAATTGAAAATCCGGACGCGGTCCATAAACTTCTTTCCTACGCCACTACTGCGGTTATTAACTTTTCCCGCGCGGTGATCCGTGCCGGAGCGCTACCCATACTTGTTGACCCACTGGCATCCGGCAGTGTACTCAGTCCGAATCAGTACCGGCAGTTTGCCCTGCCTTACGAAAAGATGGTAATCGATTTTTACCACCGGTATGACCTTGATGTTGTGCTTCATATCTGTGGTGATACTACTAATATTATCGGTTTGATACCGGCGAGCGGTGCCGACCTGATCAGCGTTGACAAAATCGACATCAAACTGGCACTGGCTGCGGTCGGCAACAAGGTCCGGCTCATCGGCAACTACGACACCTCCAATCTCTGGCTCACCCCCCCCACGGTAATTGAAACCCAGGTCATCGAGATGGTATCTTTAGGTAAAACCTGTCCCCGGGGCTATGTTGCCGCGACCGGCTGTGAAGTGCCCCTCGCCACCCCGGAAGAAAACCTTGCCACCTTTGTCCGGGCAACTAAAATCTCTGGACAGTATGATTTTCCGACTAAATACAAAAGGGCGGTAGTGTGATTGTCGCAGGAATTGACGTTGGCTCGGCAAATACCAAAATAGTTATTTACGACCGGGAAAACGAGGTGATCCGCGCTACTGCAATCGCCCGCACCGGGATGAAACCACGGGCAACCGCAGAAGCGATGTTTCAAAACGCCTTACAGCGCGCTGAACTACAATCGCACGAAATCAGCCGGGCCGTTGCCACTGGCTACGCCCGCTACTCGGTCAATTTTGCCAGTGATTATGTCACCGAAATTACCGCTACCGCTAAAGGTATAAAGTATTGGCATCCTACTGCCCGAACGATAATCGATATTGGCGGACAGGACTCCAAAGTCATCACCCTAAATAGTAACGGAGTAATTCAAGAGTTCGTAATGAACGACCGTTGTGCTGCTGGTACGGGCAGTTTCTTAGAATTTATCGCCCGGGGACTTGATATCCCACTGGAAGATTTCGGCACATTGAGCCGGTATTCGCAAAACCCAGTGCAACTCTCCAGTCTGTGCGTGGTTATGGTGGAAACTGAAATCCTCTCTATGGTCGCAGCGGAGGTTCCGCGTGAAGACATTATCGCCGGACTGCATCAGGCGCTGGCAACAAGGGTCGCAAATCTGGCACGAAGACTACCGATTGAACCGGATGTCATCTTCACCGGTGGTACTGCGCTCAATTCTGGTATGCGCCACGCATTAGAGCAAACGTTAGGACTGCCCGTCATCACTTCCCAGCACCCACTGCATACCGCTGCCCTTGGTGCTGCCCTCCTCGCTTAACGGATAAAAATTAGTTTCCGCCTTTCCTGGGGCGCAACAACAAAAAAAATTCCTGGTGTAAAACTGGAGACTCTTCTGCCGGATGGATCATACACCTTGCCCATGATTGTCAAAAGAACTTGCCGGTAAAATGTTCTGGCGCGTGGCGAATATCCACGGAATGGAATCGAAATCCGCTCCGGTTCCAACCGCTCCCAAAAAACCTTATAAGTTTTAACTACCAGTTCACAAATTTCCGAGGTTAACTCTTTTGCCTGAATTGAATCTGGGCCCACCAACCCCCAGCTACTTTCCCGCGCCGCCACCATTTGAAAAATAGTTGACTCAATCGGTGCGATATGATTCAGCCACTGGGCAAGACGAAAGGTATTAATCGCCTTCTGGTAATCTCGTAACGGGCAGAGCCAGTTAAAGACCTTTTTTGCCTCATCGCAAAGCAGTGCGGTATTGGTTCCGTTCAGCTCTGCAGGTACCACGCCACCATTTACCCACAACGGTATCGGTATTGACGCCAGGGGCGAGCCGAGTAAAATCCACATCATACCCGTATTGGGGCTGGTACCCGGCTTCGGTCCAACCATAATTTCAACTGAACGGGTAGTTGCCCGGCTGATCGCCGTATCGATTGGCAGGTATCCAAACGGCAGTGGCTCAATCTGACACAGAAATGGCAAAGGATAAGGGTCAAATCCAACTTGTCCTAAATCCCGGCACAAACTTCTGACAACAAACTCCACCGAGATCGGCCTCTGCGCCATCTCAACTGTGCACAACTGCATTGCCCGTTCAAAACGGTTTTTACCTAAAAGCCGGTTTGGTCCGCCCGACATTGAGTAGTTAGCCCGCAGGAGAAAACCCAATGACTCTTCAGCGCAATCGTACCGTTTATAAAAGGTATTACTCGCCTCAAAGACCGCCGCATTGCCCAGGGCATCAAAAACACCAAAATTTGCTGGCGTCTCCCTGCCCACGAGATTAAGTGAATCCAAAAGCTGGGCAAACTCATCCACCGTTGCACATCTACCTAAGGCAAGTCGCATAATGTTACCGTCATCCGCAGCGGTCAACCCGCTCAGGTTATAAGAGTTGGAGTTCATTATCGCAAACCCAGCCTCATTGATACCTGCCCAGACATCCAGCGTCTCCCCTGCGTAAACATTGGCGACAAACCGGTATCTTGGTCCGGTAAACCACCCCATCTCTTGATCCGGATTGTTGACATCCCGGTTCTTCCACAAGATCGGCCTGTGGTCAACAGTGGAACTTGGACCGAAAACACCGACCGTACAGGCTACTGAGAGAGAGAATGGTATCAGCAGCCCAAGATATACTAATGAGATTATCCGCGGCATTGTCAGATTATCTATTTCAAACTCGTCTTGATGATCTTTATAAGTTCCGGAACCAGTTTCTCTTCCCTTACGGTCTTAACCACCTTTTCCCGGGCAAAGATCACCCCCTTATTTCTTCCGCCCGCTATACCAAAATCTGCCTGTTTTGCTTCGCCTGGTCCATTTACCACGCACCCCATAACCGCCACCTTCAACGGCGCATTGATTCCCTTAAGTCCCCGTTTAGTTTCCCGAGCCAGCCGATTGATATCTACCACCGTTCTGCCACAACCCGGACAAGAATAAACCATAGGTCCTCGCTGACGCAAACCCAAAGCCGCAAGCAGTTCATAACCCGCGATGACCTCCCAAACCGGGTCATCGGTAAGAGAGATTCGGATCGTATCACCGATCCCGGCGCACAAAAGCGGACTTAAACCTGCCGCAGACCTGATCGCCCCTTCCCAGCGCGCTCCGGCTTCTGTCACCCCCAGATGAAGTGGATAGGGGTAACGCCTACTCAACTCCTGATAAACCGCGATCAACTCCGGCACTTCGGTCGTCTTAGCCGAAAGCACCAGCGATCTGAAACCCAGCCGCTCAAACGGCTCAAGCGCCATCTCCATCGCTTGCAACAGACTGGCGATGCGCTTCCCGGCGCTACCGGTTGGTAACCCCTTAGGTAAGGAACCGGAATTCACCCCGATTCTGACTGCAACACCGTTATCTGCTGCTACACGGATGATCTCCTCGACCCGCCAGCGGGCACCGATATTACCAGGATTGATTCGCACCTTATCAAAACCCGCCGCTATTGCTGCCAATGCCAACCGGTAGTTAAAATGGATATCCGCGATCAGCGGCACCACAACCCGCTGACGAATTTCCGGTAAAACTCTAGCACTTGCCTCATCCGGCACCGCGACCCGCACCAGTTCACACCCAGCACGGACCAACCTTCGGATCTGCCGAACCGTTGCTTCGAGGTCATCGGTACGGGTCTTGGTCATTGACTGAACTCGTACCGGTTCATCGCCACCAATTACGATACGGCCAACCCGAACCGCAACCGTCTTCCGCTTAGGACTTGACACGCCGGATATCCGCTCCTAACCGGGTAAATTTTTTCTCCAAATTTTCATAACCGCGGTCCAAATGATAAATCCGCAAAATCTCGGTCTGTCCCCGTGCTGCCAATCCCGCCAGCACCAGTGCCGCAGAAGCCCGTAAATCCGACGCCATCACCTGCGCCCCTTCCAACCGCTCAATCCCATGAATCACCGCCATATTGCCAGTTATATCGATAAGCGCCCCCATCCGATTGAGTTCTAAACAGTGTAAAAAACGGGATTCAAAAATGTTTTCGGTTATCGTGCTGGTGCCCCGGGCAATACTCAACAATGCGGTAAACTGTGCTTGCAGATCCGTGGGAAAACCAGGATAAGGCGCCGTGGAGATGTTTATCGCCTTTGGTCTCTCCCTTGCCTCCACCCGGATACTGGACTCATCCCACTCGACCCTCACTCCTGCATCCCGCAACTTTGTCAATACCGCGGTAAGGTACCTCGGTTCACACCCGTTGATTACCAGTTTTCCCTGGGTAATTGCACCTGCCACCGCAAAAGTTCCCGCCTCAATCCGGTCGGGAATCGGTGAATGTATCGCTCCGTGCAGTTTATTTACCCCATTGATTCTGATAATCGGCGTTCCTGCGCCGGTCACCTCTGCTCCCATCTTATTGAGAAAATTCGCCACATCAATCACCTCTGGCTCGCAAGCTGCCCCTTCAATAACCGTTTCGCCTTTTGCCAACACCGCTGCCATCATCGTATTGATCGTTGCACCAACACTTGGTCCCTTATGACCTTCCAGCATCATCGTATTACCGCGCAGGACCTTTGCCTTCGCCCGAATATAACCCCGCTCAATTCTAACCTTCGCACCCAATGCCGCAATCCCGCGCAAATGGAGGTCCACGGGCCGCGGTCCAATCGCACAACCACCGGGCAAAGAAACCCGGCAATCCCCAAACCGAGCAAGCAAGGGACCAAGCACATAATAGGATGCCCGCATCTTTCGGACGATGTCGTACGGTGCCTCTGGATTCAACCTACCATCCGCCGTAATCTTTACGGCTCTACTCTTCATCACTACCTTTACCCCGATACACCTCAAAAGTTTCAGCATCGTGCTCACATCCTCAAGCAGAGGCGTGTTCTCAATCGTACAACCTTCCTCGGTTAACAGGCAGGCAGCAAACAAGGGTAAAACTGCGTTCTTTGCCCGGGCACACTCGACACTCCCCACCAGTGGTTTACCGCCGCGTATCACAAAACGATCCATAGATAATTTTCATCATAAAATATCCTAATGTCAAATAACGGTCATCGACACCGACGGTGAGGCACGACCCTGCCGGATATAATGTTCATTCTTGACAAGGAAAACAAAGTCGTTAACTTTTTGCTGATAATATGAAAAAACCCGGTTCAGAACAAAGCGCGCTAATTACATTCAAGGAGGCAGGTGATGAAATCTAAGAAGAAACTCAGAAAAAAAAGGTCGGCCCGGATGCGGGGCAAACCTATTCCTGGTGATAACATTTCGATCGGCGACGAAACCGATCTTGAGGAACCCTTTATTAACTTGGGCGACGCTATCGAAAGCGACATCATCGACACCGACGATTTTGAAGAGTTCGACTCCAACTACGGCGAACCCGACGATTCGGAATGGTAAACCCGTCCTTGACTTTCGTCCGTTCTCAGATTAACTTTAAAACAAGCGTCTGGGCCCGTAGCTCAGTTGGTCAGAGCAACTGACTCATAATCAGTTGGTCGTCCGTTCAACCCGGACCGGGCCCATAATTTTTGCCTTCTACAAACTGGTGTGGGCGAGCTGATGAACGACACCAAAATCACTTGGACCGTCCATCGAGCAAGAGAGCACCATTTAAAAACCGCGCTCGTGCTCCTCTTCATTTTACTCTTTACCATTTTCACCTATTTTTCACTGGGCTTATCGCTCGCGATAATTGCCCTAACTGTCCTCGCCGTCGCCACCCACACCTATTTCCTGCCGGTCTCATTTCAACTTAACTCCCGCGGGATTACCATCGACAAAAAGATCTTCCAGTACACCTACGAATGGGAAAGATTTCGTCGATTTTACTTAACCAGCGGTGGTGTAGTATTAAGCCCTTTCACCCGCTATAACTTTTTGGACAACTTTCGGGGTGTCCATCTGCTTTTACCCCAAAATCCTGAACCGATCCTCAACTACTTACGACAGCGGTTTCCCGAAACTAACTGAACTATAAAAGAAACTGCCAGAGCGCCCGAGGAGAGTCGAACTCCTGGCCTGCAGATCCGGAGTCTGCCGCTCTATCCATCTGAGCTACGGGCGCTTGATTCTAATCTAATCGAAACCGACACAAAGTCAAGACCGTAACCCGCCAAACCAACCTGACTGCAAAGAATAGAAATTACCCCTGTGCCCGCTGTTACCACCAGCCTCAAACAGGTGCTAATTAGAAGGGCAAAATACGTCATTAATAAAACCCTGATTGCCACCCGCACCACAACCACTATCGTAATCACCACCATCTCTATAAACGACATCACCTTCACCATCACCCCCAAAACCAAACCACCAGCCCCAACCACCATCACCAAAGCAATCCTAATAACAACCCCCACCCTAACCATCAAAGATACCGTCCTGGATACTGCCCCCGGGGCAGGCAAAAACCTTCCTAATTAATTACAAGTTTTGATAATACATGTGATTATAAAATTAGTTAATTTTTGCCCGTTTTGAAAATCATACTATTATACTCCTTGTCATACTTGCTAAACCAAATTAATTAAGTATCATTTAGTTCTGAACACTGTCGGTTAATTAAAAACAGGAGTCAGTTATGAACAACAACACATTACGAACCACACTGCTTAACGAGATTAAACGGATGCTGGACGCAAACTGCAGTTTTGCCGATGCCCGCTTTTACGCTGAGGATTCTACAGAAAGACTGGTGCTTTATGACGGCAACCTGGAGGTTAACTACCGCCAGTTTGAACAGGGTATCGGTGTCCGGGTGATAAAAACCGGTGCGGTTGGCTTTGCTGCGACTGCTGATTTGACCTCAATTCCGGACTGCTTTAACCGGGCTTTGGCAAATGCGGAGGCTGCGGCCCAGCTTCTGGGCTTTCCCAAGGATATGGACAAAAAAGAGCCAATCAAAGGGTTTTATCAACCCGGTTTTGAACAGGACCCGTTTAACCTACCGGTAGCAGAGAAACTATCACTACTGAAGCGGGTTGATGAGCAACTCAAAGACAAAACAGTTGAACATCGGCTGGTCTCTGCCCATTTTCAGAAACGGCGCATCTTCTATTACAATAGCGAAGGAACCGAAATTGAAAGAGTGGTCTTAAACACCTTTGCGGGAATGAGTGTGATGGCACGGGATAAGGATGGCAGAACCCAGCGGCGTTCTTATGAACTACAATCTGACGGCACCGGTAGCCGCGGGTTTGAATGGCTTAATAACCCGAACTCATTTGCAGTCCATACGGAAAGAATTAAAAAAGAACTGGGCGAGATCATTGCCGCGGAGACTCTGCCGCCAAAACGCCGGGATGTGATTTTACTCCCGGGTCAAGGACACCTGCAGGTTCATGAGACGATTGGCCATCCATTGGAACTGGACCGCATTCTGGGTTATGAACTCTCCTTTGCCGGCGGCTCCCATGTGAAACCCGAGATGATCGGCACCCTGCGCTACGGTAGTGAAAAACTAAATGCCAAGGTGATGGTCGTCGAGAACTCACCGGGCACATTCGGTTATGATGATGAGGGCACACCCCAGCACGAATATTATCTGATCAAAAACGGCATCCTCGTCAATGTGCTCTGCTGTCGTCTTGACCTGGCAGAGACAAATGCCAAAGCGGGCAAAGTGGTGGTCAAGGAGTCCGGTGCCTCAGCCCGGGCAGCAGGATTTTACAAGACCCCGATCGACCGTATGACCAATGTCTGTGTTGAATGGGGCAACGACGGTACCCTGGAGGATATCATCCGGGCAACCGAAGATGGTATAATTTTAGATATGCCCGTCTCCTGGTCAATCGGCTCCAACCGTGAGCATTTCCATTTCGGCTGTGAGATCGCCTGGGAGGTCAGAGATGGCCAGATCACCAAAGTTTACAAAAACCCAACCTATCAGGGGCATACCTTAGAATTCTACAACTCGCTGGATATGGTCGGTGACCGCTCCACTTGGCGCCTGTTTCAGGTGGCAAACTGTGGCAAAGGTGAGCCAAACCAGATTATGGAGGTGGGACACGGTGTGCCGGTGATGCGGTTCAAAAATGTCATTACTGGAGAAGGGAGGTAAAGATGCTTGAAGAACGGTTTCGTGCCTTCCTGCTTGAAGCGCGGGACTATGCGCGCAAAAGTGGCTTTAACGCTGAATTCTCCTTGCATCGGGAACACTCAAGCCTGATCCGACTGGGTAACTCCGCCATCGCCCTTTCCACCAGTGAAATTCTCACCCGGCTTGATGTCTCGGTACAACTGGGACGGCGCGTCGGCTCCTATACGCTGACCGCTGATATTACTTCCTTAACCCAGTTAAAGGAGACGTTAAAACAGGCAGAAGAAATCTGCCGAAATGCCCTGGAAAAAGATTACGAGCCGATCTTCGGCTCTGTTGAAGAACCGGTTGATGACACTACCGGCTATGATCCGCAACTGGAGACAATTTCGTCCACCGCAAAGGCAGAACTGTGTGCTAAGGTGATTAAGTCCTTAAAACCCAAAGGCAGTTACGACTTCTCTGGCTCCTGGTCCACCGGTGCCACCGAAATCTATTACATCACCACTGCCAACGACAACGAGGCTTACCGAAAAATGACCGATGGCCGACTGGTTCTGGTTTTAAAAGAGCAGAACAGAAAATGGGAAATTTCGGTCGAGCGAACCCAGAAAAGAGCAAACGAGTTCACCGCTGATGAGATCCTGCCCGAGTTTGAACTACTTCTGTCAATCTACGAGAACAACCCGGGCTACAAAACCGAAATTGGCAATCAACGGGTGCTATTTGGACCACAGGCAATTGCTCAACTCACGATGCTCTGCCTCTGGGGTGGATTCTTTGGCCGGGCTTATGAAGAGGGCAGGGCATTCACCACCAAAAATAAATTCGGTGATAAACTGTTTTCTGAACTGATCAGCGTAACTGATGACCCGACCAACCCCAATGTCTTCCAGATGCCGTTTGATTTCAATGGCAAACGTCGGCGCCCATTTGTGCTGGTTGACAAGGGCATCTTCGTCAATCTCTGCTACGACTCCAAGACCGCGGCAAAATACAAAAAAACTCCAACCGGACACGACTTAAACAACTGGGATGTGGTATTTGCTACCGGCACCGGACCGGCTGATCTAAACGTCGCACTCCAGTTAACCGAAAACGGCCTTTATATCCCCCATCTCCACTACATCCATATGCCGGACCCCACCCGCGGCATATTCACTGGCTCTTCCCGGTTCAACGCCCTGCTGATCAAAGATGGTAGATTTGTTGCACCGATCTTCTCGTCCCGGATTACCGACTCCATACCCAACCTCTTCAACAATGTGGTTGCGGTTGCCAGCCAGGCAGTTTCTCAGAACGAATCCTCCACCTATGAGCGGCGCGCCCCGGAGGCGATGAGTGTGCCCAGATGGCTACTCTGCAATAATGTCCGGATCTCGGATGTTGCGGACAGTTTTTAATTTAAGGCTTGACTTTAACATTGATATTGGTTAATTTTAACTGTTGCCGAGGTGGCGGAAATGGCAGACGCGCTAGCCTCAGGAGTTAGTGGGGAAACCCATGGGGGTTCAAATCCCCCCCTCGGCATAATAAATTATACTGACCTCTGATTTCTCGACTTTAATCGCGGCGGAAAATCCTTTGTAAGCCCAGCCGGAGTACCAAAACAAAAGCCCGCCAGATAATCCGTTTGGACATCTTAGAGACTCCTGCCCGGCGTTCGGTGAAAATAATCGGGATCTCTTTTATTCTCCCCCCTTTACGCCAGATCATAAAATCAATCTCAATCTGAAAACCGTATCCATCCTCCTTTAACTGGTTCAGATCCAGTTTTTTTAACATCTCGCACCGATAGGCCTTGAAACCTGCGGTCAGATCCCGCACCGGACAACCGGTAACCTTGCGGGCATACAGGCAGGCAAAGTAGGAGAGTAACAGCCGTTTTATTGGCCAGTTGACAATTGAAATGCCGTCTGAATAGCGGGAACCGATGACCAGGTCGTAATCTTTTAAGAGTGCGATCATCTCTGGAATCTTCTCCGGCGGATGAGAAAAGTCCGCATCCATTTCAAAGCAGTAGTCATAACCCTGTTTAATCGCATGCCGGAATCCAAGGACATACGCGGTGCCCAGTCCTAATTTTTTTTTCCGCCGAATGAGTTTTATCCGCGGGTTCTGCTTTGCCATCTCTGCGACGACATCACCGGTCCGGTCTGGCGAGTTGTCATCGATCACCAGGACATCCAGTCCATCAGACTGGGCAAGAACAACTGGAATTATTTTTCCGATATTATCTGCCTCATTATAGGTGGGCATTATTATCAGTCCACGCGCCACAGGTTATAATAAAGATAACTCTGCCTTTGTCAACCTGATATAATTGCTCCCCCGCGGGTCAGATGGTCAGCCCCCTTCGCTCATCTAAGTTTACGGCTGGGCTGAAGAATACCGGTTGACTCCCCGGATCATCAGTTTAATTTTACTTATCTCATCTGCCGGCTTGGGTGCCACAAATCTTACCCATTCCTCCTGATTAGACTCCAGGTTAACCTGGTGCCAGCCCCAAGGATCATCGATCTGCACACCGTTTTTATCATAAAAAAGCATCTTGACCTTACCACCGATCGGCATATGCCAGCCGTTCTTTAACAGCACATTGATGATCAGTGCCCCCTCGTTTTCCTCTTCCTTGACATCCAGTACCCGAATATCAGTTGCCAATATCGGATTATTAACTACCCAGCGCCGGGTTTTTGTCTCGCGGTTGATCCAGAGAGAGTTGATGGTCTGCGAACAGGTAAACAGTAACCAGACTATACCCACCCAGAGTAAATACCTTTTCATTTTACCTCCTATTTATTTAATATACATAAAACTCCTCAGCCAGACCAGCGATTATGAAATAAGTGGTTTTATTACCCTGATTTCGATATGCCAGCCCGGCTCTCCTTTTCTCACCGGTCAGCTGATAATCACAATAGCCCTGCATCACGCCAGCACGATTGTAAAACACCAATCGGACCTTCTCGGTTCCTGCCGGCAACCTGAGCCGGGCAAAGGAGAAGTTAAGCGGTGCATAACCCCAGGCACGGCGGTCCCGATTCTCCTCCTCTTTACCCAGAGTGATATCCGTGATATCCTCTGCCAGTTCCTTACCTTTACCGGGTAGCGCCTTCTCCAGCAACAGCGCACCGAGCAACCGCAAACATCCCCTTGCCACCTTTGCACCTGCCTCCTGTGCCGCCTTTCTTGTTGCCTCTGCCCCGCTCAGCTGGACCGCAAAACTGTCCATCTGCTCCGGCAAAGTTGCCACAACTCCGTAAGGTTCGATATAAACCTCGGTTCTGCCCAGGGATTTTTCTGTCTGATGGTCAACCTGGACCACCAGTTCCAGCGTATCCAGCTCAGTAGGTAGATCTAACCTTTCAAAACTGTCAATGTGTGCAATTAGCATCTGTGCCAGATTACAGATTACCGAGCCTGACGCTGCCATCTGCTGTAACTGCCGGTATTCGATCCGGGCATCATCGAACTTGCCTAGTTTTTCATAAATTATTCCCAGGTAGAAACTTACAATCGGCAGTTTTGACGCATCCTGATCGTACTGACGCAGTTTTTTGAACTCCACCAACGCCCGCGCCGGATCATCATCCATCAGATAACAGAGTCCAAGATAAAAGTGGACCAGCTCCCGCTCCCGTTTTTTCAACCTGTAAACGGTTCTTGAATCCACGACCAGCCAGTCATAGATCTTTGCCGCCTCTGGCCTTTCTCCCGCATCAATCTTGTAGGCAGCGAAAAACGCCTTACGGGCATCATCCAACTGGTAATCGTAAAAACTGGTGATTCCGTAACTCAACAGGGAAAGAATGTAAGACAGATCCCGCGCCTGAAATTTCTGCTCGACTATTTGACGATACCTTGTTCGTGCTGGGGTGTAGTTGAAATTAGTAAAACAACTGGGTTTCGGCACCGGTCGCATTACCGGTGTGCTGGGCAGACATTGAAAAAAGAGGAGCCCTAAGAGGGCGAAAACGACTGTCCACCACCGCATAAAAGTGCGGTTGGTTTTACTCGTACCAGGCTTTGGTACTCTTTTTCTTTAACTCCTGCTCATCTGCCCAGACAATCTCTGAACTCCTCACATCCACCAGACGCATCGTCAGTTTATAGTAGGCGAGTGTTGTTGCCCCTTTGGTCTTCTCAATGCTCATCACATCCCCGGTCAGAAAATAATCCGCACCAATCAGATTACCCAGTTTTACCGCACCGTCGACATCAATCCGCTGGGTCTCCTGTAGGGCGATCTCCTTTGCCTGCTGTTTCAAAAGTTCGCGGTCAACGATCCGGAACTTACCCAGTTTCAGCAGTGCGACCATAATCTTCTCCCCAATCCCTTCGGTATCAATATGCTGTGAGGTGCGATTACCAATGGCGAGAAACGCAAGCACCGGCTTACCCGAATCGGATTTTTGGGGCAGTTTAAACTCTGCCAAAGACAACACCATCTTTTCTGCCAAAAGTTTCATATCGGTATCCGAATAGGTGTAATCCCATTCAGTTACCTCATCAGGCCTGACATAATGAGAGGTTGAGCAGGCGATGGTTAGTAATATTATCAGCGGTAAAACTCTGTTCATTTTTCCTCCTTCTTACTTTCCTCTCTCTTGTCTTTAGTTTGCAAACTGTTACTCAATAAATCAACGAAATTCCGCGCGAGTGCCGCCGGGCTCGTATTCTCTTTCGGCTCATAAAGTGCCCAGAGTAGTATCTTGTCCTGCGGCACATCGACCAGTGCCAGAGACACTGCCCGCACCGCCTCATTCTGGCAACTGCTTTTCCCACGACTGCAATGGCCACAGCGCGCCACTACCTGACCGGTAACCAGACAGTTGGCGCCGATCTTGCGCGCAAACTCCATTGGCTCAGCCATGTCGCGTCGTTCCTTCCCCAACTCCTTTTCTGCCGGATAGATCACCTTAACACTCTCACTCATCAGGGTGATTGCCAGTGCATCTCCCAGCAATCGGTTTGCTCGCTGGTCAACACCGGACAAAACAACCGCCACCTCTCCCAAAATCCGCAGTTTACCCTCCGCATCAGGATGAACAAACACTGTTACGGGCTTTAGTTCTGCCGACTTCTCATCGGCATAAACCATACCGTTACTTAACATTAAAGCGATGGTCAATGTCAGAAAATATCTCATTACCGACCTCCTGCTTATTCAGTAAATTTTATCTCAATTCTATTTGCTGTCCAGTTTTTGATCTCAAACCCCACTGCGATTCCCCTTGTCCCCAGTTGCTCCAGTACCTCTGGGGTTGCGGTTTCGGAAACGACCTCGATCAACGCGGTATTACCAATCAACTCCCGGGTAACTACCTCCCGCACACCGCGCAGCTTTGTGCGCAGCTCAGACCTTAACCGCTGGACCTTCTCATAACTGGCATTAAGGCAGTAAATCTGAGTGACATTGGTGCGCCTTTTCCACCGGGTCAGCACCTTATCAATAATCGCTTGGCTCGCATCTTCAGCGGCATTTTCCAGTGCGCCGGCTTTACTGAACGGCACCGCGGTCTCTGCCGAATAGCCACCCAGCACCTCTGCGGTCTGCAGGTCAATTATGCGTAGGTCCAGCATCACCTTAAAAAACCTGTTCATACCCTGACTATAGCCAACCGTTTTCATCTCCTCGGTTAAATTCAACCTGCCCAGTATCCCAACCTCAGCCCCGGTCCTCATTCCGGCAAATAGCGCCGCCTGGGTATCACCTTCAACCAACCGCCGCAACTGCTCTGCACCGATATTTCTCGCCACAGTCTGCGGGTCAACCACTAAAAACCCTTTTTCTGCGAGCCGGGAGATAATCTTCGTTTCAACACTAACTCCATCATCCGGGTTGTGACCCCCACTGACGACCACCATCACCCTCGGCATACCCTGTTCAGCAATCAGAATACCGATCGCCTGCAGGTCATTTTCAATCCTCTCCTGTTTCACCACCGCCCGCACCACCACCCGGTACATATCCCCTTCCCGGCTTTCGGTAAGCACCCGGTATGAAGAGACATAACCTTCAGAGTTAGCATAAATCCGGTCTGACAATAACTGAAAATTCTCCACTCTTGTCTCCGAGTTAATAAAACTGCCCACCGCCTGCTCCACCGCCTTGCGCAGTGCATCCTTCAACGCCTGGTCCCGGGCAATATCAACCGTGCTCGTAATCGCTGCCACCCCTTCCGCAAGCACCTCCACACCTTCACCGCTGGTCAAAACCGGCTCGGACCTAGGTTCGGTGCTACCCTGTGCTTTTGGTTCACCAACTGGATACGGCTGATACACTGGATAATAACAGTTGCTTAAAACGATGAGCAACCAGAGCCACTTAAATACTCTTATCCTTTTCATAACAATAACCGGACAATAAACCTGCCCGCCTCAAACAGAAACTTTGCCCCTTGCCTGAGCCATTTCAGTTTTCCCGCATCCTCACGCGAGATAACGATATCACTACCCATTTTACCCCGCACCTGCTTTATCCTCAACACCAGAGGCTGTTTACTGAACTCGGGCCGAGAAAGTATTTCATCCAGTTTGGCAATATAATTCAACACCGCCTGGCCGGTTGAACCGGTATACTGATATATATCCCTGGTATCTAACAACAGATTGCCGTCCTCATCGTAAATCTTTGGAAACAATGCTGGCTTCAATCCGGTATTACCCGCATCCAGCACCAGACCCGAGTACTGACGGAAAAACTCCTGCACCTGGGCAGAAACCTCTGGCGCCGGACCACTAGCTGGTGTCCCTAAAACCGGATTTAAGGCATCCACCACGCTCTTCGGACCATCAAGACTGACCTCCAGCTCCACCTCCACCACCCCGGCTAATGAGTCATAACGGGCTGGCCCTAACTGGCGCGCACCTTTAACCACACCCTCAACTCTGGTATAAATCACATCGTATTGGGTAACAAAATTCTCCACCTTGGTATCAGAATCAACCCTGACACCTTTGATGATCTCCAGTAGATTACGTTGAGCAACCACCACCGCTGCCCTTTCTGCCATTAACCGGGCACGCGCCGGGTTCTCATCTGCCGGATCCAGAACACCCGAACCTCTTGCCCTTACCACCCTTGCACCCCAATCAATCACACCGCCCGGAACCGGTTCGGTAACCTCACCCGGTTTTGTGATCGGTATAACCGGCAACGGCACTGTTGAACCGGTATCCTTAGGTATCGGAGGCATCTGAATTGGACCCTCAACTGGTGCCTGAGTCGGAACTGAAACCGGCTGGGATGCTGACCGGACTCTCTGCTCTGAACTGAAACACCCCAGGCATAGGACAATTAAACTTAAACAGCAAAAAACCCCTTTCACTTCACACCTCCCATCTCCAGTAACGGTAAAAGTGCCACATCTACTGCTGAGGCAAGCGCACTCGCCGCCCCCTCAAAACTTGAACCCTGACCCCGGGCCGAGTAAAGCACCTCCCCGGTCTCCACATCAACTATCCGCACATAAACCTCCGCATCCCGCTGTTCAGGAGAATCAGCAAAAAACTGGTCATGTTTCACACTCACCACCTTAACACTCATTAGCGCATTCGCCCCCAGCAGTTTACCCAGCTTACTCGCGGTCCCCGGGTCAACCACCCCGGAATACGCAAACTCCTGCTCTCGCAAAACCTCCTGCACCTTAGTCCGGTCCACAACTACAAATGTAGAAATTTTTAACAGTTGCAGTTCTGTATGCTCTATCAAACTGTTATCTGCACCGGTGCTTGGACTATAACCACCAAAGGGCAGGACCGCAATTCGCCATATCTTACTTAAATCAAACCGCGGTGAGATGGAATAAGGCTGAACCGCCCTTACCATTCCCGGTGTTACCAGACCAGGGGTGCAAAACAGCCCTGCAAATAACAGGGTTGCTGATAATATCAAACCACTCCCAATGCTTGATCTCATACCTTCCATTATCCAATTAGCCATCCCGCTGTCAATCTTAAAACACCCATATCTCCGACCTTAATGCCAAACTTGACAGCGGATTTGGGATCATTAAAATCAGACCTATGGAAAGGCTCCAGGTCCTGGTTAACCTGACCAAACGCAACAAGGCATTGAGCCTTTCCATCCCCCTCCACTATATATATATCGGTGTCGCGGTAGTGCTTGGCTCACTATTTTTCAGTGGTGCGCTTACCAGATTCATCATTGAGCGGTTCACCAGCCGGGGTATGCTCCATCGCTTGATGACTGAAAACAACATCCTCAACCAGAAACTTTCTGCCTATGCTGCCGCGGTCGACAGTTTTCGCCAGTTCCTCGCCTTTACCGAACAGATGGACAACCGGCTCAGGTCTGCGGTAAACCTCAACCTATTACCGGCTGATGTGCGGAAATTAGGGGTTGGGGGGTATCAACCACCCAGTCCAGCACCTGAGATCGACGAACTCCTGCGTCGGGCAAAGTTTACTCAGCGCTCCATAATGGAGATTGAACGCACGGTAAACGAACAAAAGGACCGCCTTAATTACCTGCCTTCAATCTGGCCCGTCCAGGGCTGGGTAACATCTGGTTTTGGCTATCGTCAGGACCCGTTTTCTGGCAGAAGGGAGTTCCATCAGGGAATGGACATTGTTGCTCCGCGCGGCTCACCGATCGTTGCTACCGCGAATGGCAAAGTGGTCTATGCAGGCTGGAAAGCAGGCTTTGGCAGGACGGTTGAGATTGACCACGGCTGGGGTATCAGAACCTTTTATGGCCATTGCCAGACAATAAAGGTCAGTGAAGGCAAACTGGTCAAACGTGGTGAGGTCATTGCCACGGTCGGTGCCACGGGTCAGGCAACCGGTAACCATCTCCATTACGGCGTGCTGGTCAACGGGAACTGGGTAAACCCGGCAAACTACATCATCGCCCCGCGCCGGAGATAAAACTACTTATTTAATTAATACCACCGGCTTTTTGACTCTGACCCTCCTGCCGGTAAAACTGTAATCAAGAAAAATCAGATAGATCCCTGCTGGTGCGAGCCCGCCATTATCCTGGCTCCCATTCCAGTAAACCACCCCTTCCAGCTCTAGAACTTTATTAACCCTGAGCACAGTTCCAACCAGTTGAGCGTCCAGGTCATAAACTGCCACTGTCAACTTACCATTCGGCTCCGGTAAAAAGTATCTGATCACCAGGCTATCCTCAAAACCGTCATTATTCGGACTGAAACTGTTGTTATCCAGAACCAACATCTCCCTTTTACCACCCGGCACCAATAAGAGCCTTGCCCGATTATTAAGCGTCTCCTTATCCTGCGCGACCCTGACCATCACCCATAACTCTGTCTGGCTTTTCGGTGCCCGGGCGCTCATTACCAGCGTGGTCTCAACCCGAGCGCTCAAAACCGGCAACCCCTGGCGCCAGAATGTATCGCCCGAACCGAACCAAGCAAAAACCTCTCCACTTGGACTGGGTATGTAACCTAAGTTTGCCACCAGCACAGTAAAATTAAAAACCTTACCCGGGTCCGGCATAACCGAATCCTCTATATTTATGCCATTAACCGCAACATCTACAAAACTACTTACCGAATTCACTCTACCCGGTGTTGAACCGGCACTCTCAACCGCTACCGCCCAGTTATCCAGAGTATCCGGTCCCAAAATATCAATCCGCTCCCAGGAAAAACCATCACCCGCATTAAAAGGAAACCCATCCTCAACCCCTGGTGTGCCGAAGGTAGTGCTATCACCGTAAATCGAATAGATGGTTATCGGGTCATTATTCTGTAAACCGTTGCCGAGTGTCGTATTACCCACGGTTAAAATCAGCACCCCCTCCCCGAACTCATAAGGCTGAACCTCTCCACCCTGGGCTAAACTGTCAGTATATTCCGGATCAAGAATCACCGCATAACCTCCGGGCCTTAACCAGGTGCTATTGATGATGACCCTTGGATTTTTAACTAAAATTAGTGAGTCCTGCCAGGCAACGATAACATCGGTGGCATCGTAATCGGTAAGCCGGTAGTTATAAAGGTCAA
>CAZPVT010000009.1:0-24927 GCA_964590395.1 uncultured bacterium | reverse complement strand
CCAGGCGATTTTTGCTATGTAAACGGCCATACTTATCCTCCTATTTTTCTTCTGATGTTTACCACTGCGTTTATTATAGTCTTTATCCCCGTTATGTCAACATCTGCCCGGGTAGAGAGAGGGAAAAGGGGATATATTCTGGGGAAGCCAGTAAAATGGTAATATTAAACGAGACTTCGTAAGGTCCGAATCATTTTTCGCGCTCTGTGCCCTGAGCCAAGGAGCAGGAGTGTAAAACAGTCAATTATGACAAAGTCTGACGAAGGAATTGAGAATTGTTCTCTAATATTTCTTTAAAACCTTTTCAAAATAACTAATCAGATGTTCGACTTGATTCTTCTCTGTAATCACTATTTCGGTAGGTAAATGGTTTGTATAGTGACCTATTTTTCTAACGTCTCTAAATGGAAGCCCAAATTTTCGGGGGTTAATTTCATTTATCCTTGCTTTTGAATAGTAAACCAAACTATTCTTTCTAACAACACAAGCAAAAATCATTTTATTATCTTTTAAAAATCCTATGTAATGTTTTGTTGGATATTCTTTTATTTCTTTTGTTTTAGTTTTAAAATGTTTTAAAAATGCATTAAATATTGAGGATATTTTTTCGGGCTTATTTTCCAGATGATACTCTAAAGTGAATTCTTCAGGTGCTTTTTCTTCCGTTATTTCGCTATCGCTAAATAATACAACCTCTTCTTTATTTTGGGTGAATAAAGAAATCTCAATTTTTCTAATTTTGACCCTAATAGCTTTTTCAATGTCGGACAATCCAATACTTAATTCTGGTGAAATTCTATCAATAACCAATAAAATCTGTAAATCTTCCATTGAATTATCTAACAGCTTAAATACTTCTGTCCCGGTATCTTTCCGTAATCGTTCAAAAATTTGTTTATTTTTCTCAATTTCAGAATATAGGAACTTACTAAGTCTATTTAACTCTTCTCGCGAAGCACTTTGTATAAATGCGATAAAATTTCCTAATTGGGGCAAAATATGTCTGCTAACATCATGTTTTCCCAATTCTATCTCGGTTATGTAGAGAGAAGGAGTTGTGGGATTATCCCAAACAAGCAAATATCCGTCACTAATCGAATGTTTAAAATTTTTAAAATTTTTACTTTTAGCTTGCCTTGATATTTCAATAAAAAAAGATTTCTCAGAGATAATATTCCTATAAGTTTTGGAAAACAGTTTAGTTAGATCCTCTTCTTTTCTGTATTCTACTCTTGAAAAAGTCTGATTTTTTATTAGGACTTTATATTCCATGTTGTGCTTTATCCAGTTTTGGGGTTATATAAGCTCATCATTCAAATTTATAACCACTCCCTGTTGAAGTCAAGTTTTGGCAGAAGAGGAAAGCGTTGTCATTCCGAGCCCGACAGGGCGAAGGAATCTCTTTGCGCATAACGCCAACTTATCTGCTTATAGATTGCTTCGGGCTTCGCCCTCGCAATGACAAAAAAATACGCTTCTCGCAATGACGGGAAAAGATACGTCCTCGGAATGACCGGGTAATAGGTAATAGTAAAAATGGCAAGATTTGGCACGGGGTTTGACATACGCAAAAACTTGACAAAGATAGTCGAGATATAATAATCTTTTGGGCATAAAGACCAAGGAGGATTTATGCAATTGCTGAGGGTTTGGAGGCTCGTTCTTTCTGGTTTCGTGTCGATAATGGTGCTGAGCGCGGCTGAGGTTGAAGTCAGACTGCATCAACCACCAGCCGGGCAGTTGGCGGCGGAAAATCTGTGGTGGGTTGATCTTGACAACCGGACTCAGAATACCTACACCTGTTATCTGCATGGCGAGATATGGGAGGCGAGGCGCGGGCTGGTCTTTAAGGCAAACTCAAGGGAGTTCCAGTTACCACCGGGCAGTAAGCGGTTGAGAGGCAGAAAAGATGTTGACCCGTTGCGGGACATCTGGTATGCCCGGGGTTATGAACAGTTTGCGGTAAGAACCGGCGGACTTCCTGAGGGTAGATATCAATTTATTGTGCTTCTGGAACCGGACCTGGGCGGCGACACGATTGAGTTTGAGGTTAGCCTGCCTGGTCCGCCGCGGCTGGTCTCGCCGCGTGACGGTATGCAATTACCTATGACACAAAGACAGCCGATGTTTTCCTGGACCCCACCCCAGCCCCCGGTTTCTGGAGTCAGGTTTGTAGTGCGGGTGGTGGAGGTTCTGCCGGGTCAGACCAAGGAGGAGGCGATGCGGTCCAATCCGCCCTGGTTTGAAAAACAAGGCAATGTCAGTTCCAGCCTGAGGTATCCAGCGTCAGCCCGGCGGTTTGATCAAGCCCGAAGTTATGCCTGGCAGGTTCAGGCCCTAGACCTAAATGGCAATCTTATCGGCTCAAGCGAAATCTGGTCATTTTCCTTCGGCGAAATTAGCCCGCGGGTTCCTTTGCCGCCACCGATTACTATTAACCGCGATGTTCGTCGTATTGACAACTATTATTCAGTGCAACTGACAATTGAGAATAACTCGGCTGATACCTTTAGGGACCTGACGGTATTTGACCGAAGCAGCGCATTCCAGTGTCTTGATGATGCCAGGGTGATGCATGGCACCAGTGGCGCCTCATATCGTGCTACCTTCTGTAGTACTTATACTGATACCACCGGCGTGCGTTCGGCTGTGCGGTTCGGCTGGGAGGGGCTGGCACCAGGCGGTAGAATGATTGTCCGGTATCATTTAGTCCCGGTGCTTTTAGGCGGTTCACACCCGGTTACGCCGACGATTGGTGATTCCTGCACCATTTCCTACCGAATCGGTCCGGACTGGGTTTTAAGAGGGTTCGGGAATCGGGTCGTTCCGGCGGATGTGGCTGATTGCCTGCAGACAGCCGATTACCTGATTGTTACCTGTCCGGAGCGGCTGTTTGCGGCAAATCCGGGTGGGATGAGAAATGATGTGTACCGGCTGCTTTCAACTATGGCACAGCTGGCAAAGGAGAAAGCCGGGGTTATCGGTTATATTCCGAGTGGCTGGGCGAACTTTGATTTAAAGGCACAACTCAGACCCCGTTTTAAAATAAACTGGGGAAGGCGGTTGAAGCCAAACTGGTTCTCAAACGGGTATCTTCTGCTTGTCGGGCAGGACGATATTGTGCCAAGTTGGGATTACCCGCTTGAAGGCTGGGGAACGGTTCGGTTGTCTGATTACCCGTACTCCAATCTCTTCGGCGATGAGCAGTGCGAACTGCGGGTGGGCAGGATTATCGGAATCAACGCCCGAGAACTGGCGATTCCGATTCAGACCAGTTTGGATGTCTGGCGCGGCCTGGCACGCTATGATGGCAGTAAAGGGCTGATGGTCAGTGCGGCCGAGGGGCCTTATGAAGGGTTTGTGGTCGAGGCAAGTGAGTTAGCCGAATCATTGCGTCTGCGGGTGCCGGATGTGTCGGTCGTGTTTGGCGAGCAGTTCATCACCAGGATCAGTATGTTGCGCGAAGGGTTGCTGATTGCCTATGGCCGGGATCGGTTAAAACTCGCCACCCTGGCACTCATTGAAAGGGTATGGAATGGCGCCCCACTGGGAACGATTGACCAGGTTGAAGAGGTTTATGAAATGACAGCGCAGGCAATTCAGGATTCAGCAATTGCCCTGGCATGCCGGGCACTACCTTCTAAGGACCGGCCAGAGGAAGACACTACCTTATGGCTCATTCGTTTAGTGGAAAAACTCTACGGCAGTTTTTGGGAAGGTAGGATTCGCCAGCCTCAGGAATATATGATGGCGTTCGCCCTGATGCTCTTGGAATACCGCGGTGTAACCCCATCTGGCGATACCCTGACCCGGGCACTGCGCGAGGCAGAAGAGGTTCAGTATGCCCGCCGGGGTCAAAGGCTGCCTAACTATGACTATTTCAATACAGTGGAGGAGGCGGCAACCGCACGAAGCAGCCGTGTTCGTTCCCAGGCTCATAACCGGGACATCATCGGCTATTGCGGACATGGCGGTCCGGGCAGTTGGGCTTGGGTTCTTGATGACTGTCCAACCAGTGCCTGCCCAGCTGAGCCGCTGAGTTTTGGGAGCCATCGGCCGGTTGTGCTCGGGTTCACCTGTTCAAGTGGTGACTATACTGAATCAGGAGGACACGGTCCGGTGAGCATCGCCCGCTGCTTTCTGCGCAACGGCGCGGGGATTTATATCGGTGCGACCCGGGTGTCATTCTGCTGTACCAACCGGAACCTAAAGATTGAAACATTCCGGCGCTGGTCAACCCAGGAATATTTTGGTGACGCCTTTGTTGATCTGAAAAATACTTGCTGTCTGCGCGAACACAACTGGATGCTTGAAACTGTTATGTACAACTTATATGGTGACCCCAAATATCGGAGGAGGTAATAGATGCGGTCAATCATTACAGGGTTAATAATCCTTGTCACTTTTTGCCTGGCGAGTGAAGCATTAGAATCGTTGCTGGTGAGGGTCCCGGAATACACCAAAAAGGAAATCGGCGGTCTGCACTATGTGAATATACCTGGTGGCAAACTGCTGATGCAGGACAGAGCGCCCCGACTGCCTTTTTATCCGGTTACGGTCAACTATCCGGCAGGTTACTATATCCAGGAGGTCAAACTTATCCAAAAATCTGGTCGCAAGATAGAAACCGGTGTTTTGTTACCGACAATTGAGATAATCGTGGATACCGCTGAGTTTGCCCAGCCGCCACACCCGGCGGTTACTAAAGGCTGGTATCCGGACCGGGATTTTGACTGGCGTGTCTGGCCCAGTCCTAAAGCCGGTACTGACCTGGTACTTTCAGTCTATCCATTACAGTATAACTCGCTATCGGCAGAACTGGTTTTTCATAGTGAGTTCCAATTTCAAGTGAAATATGTTAAAACCGGTCTTACCGGAGTCAATCTCACCGCGGATAAAAGTGCGTATCAGCCCGGGGAGCAGGTTGAACTGCGGCTGGATTTAGAGGCGATAACTGAGGCAAAAAACATTGTGATCAAACCGTCGGTGCGGGGCCCGGTTACCATTAGTCTGCCAGTGCAGCGGGCAAAGGTTCGGGCGGGCGACACAACACTGGTAATAGAATGGCAGACCAAGACCGTGCCAGTTGGTGATTACACCATTGAACTCCTGCTGAACGATGAGGCGGGCAATACCCTTGCCCGGGTTCAGGAGCAAGTCCGGGTTGGTATTCCGGCTGGGGAGTTGGTTTCCTTCACTGCCGAACCAAATCCTTTCCGCATTGGTGATGATATAAGCCTGACGCTGAAGTTTCAGAACACCGGCTCATATCCGCTTTCCGGGGAGGGGGTCTTCCGTATCCTCAGGGAAAGTTCGGTCATCGCCGAGTTCAGTTCTCCTTATTCCAACCTCGCCTCTGGTTCATCAACTACCCTGACCAGAACCTGGAATACCAGTCAGGCAGAGAAGGGGGTTAACTATTATGTTACCGCGTTTGTCCGATATGACGGCAGTACAACACCGGTTCAGCAGGCGCTCTTGAGCACGAACCGGCCGCCATTGGCAAAATTTTCCTTTACACCGGAAGAGCCTGGTCCGGGCCAAGTTGTTGCCTTTGATGCCTCAAGTTCAACCGATGTTGATGGTGAGATAGTTGATTATCGCTGGGAGTTCGGCGATGGCGCAACTGCCCAGGGTGTAAAAACAGACCACCGGTATCAACTGCCCGGTGTCTATGGGGTGAGACTTGTGGTAACTGACAATGAGGGCGGAATAATGACAGAAACCCAGCCGGTTGAAATAAAGGAGTAGCGGATGAAAATTTTTGCCTGAAAGCCAGCGGGTTGGTACTGATGGGAGTGGTAGGTTGCATATGACCGACCTGCTTGGTTATTCTCAGGAAGCGGCTTTCGCAGAGAGTCCTTATGTCTATGCCAAGGCAACAACCGGCTGGGACACAGAGTTTCATCCTGCGATACCTGTTATGTCCGTGCCCTGCCCTTTCGGAAAGAGAGTAGTGGTTGAGGAACGGGTAGTAAATACTTGAGTTGAGGGAAACAGAATAGTGTTGTTCGGGTAGGAGAGGGGATAGAGATTGAGGAGGTAAATGATGGTTGGCATCATTTTGCTGAATGTTCTAATTACTGCTGGTCCGGTTCAATTATCCGGTTCAGCCGGATTGCACGGAGATGCGGAGTTCATTACCGGTGACAGCCTGCGCGCACCCTATTCCGCGCTTACTTTAACGGTCAATCCCTGTCTGACCGTGTTCGGGATACCGATTACGACCGACCTGTTATTTTCAACAATGGAGAGCGATCTGCGCCAGGCATTGAACAAGTTCCGAATCGGGCTTGACCCGATTGCGCTGATAAAAAGGCGCCTGCCAATACCTGGTTTTGTCCAGTACCTGCCCAAGATTGATATTGGAACATTCAGTCCCTCTTATTCGCCGCTAACCCTTTCCGGAGTCCCGGTCACCGGTTTTGGTCTGGAATACCAGGTGTGGAAAATTTACCTTGCCGGAGCCGGCGGCAGGACACAGAGGCAGATTGAGGGTTCGGACACGACCGAGCCGGCTTACAAGCGTTTGCTCTATGCTACCAAATTCGGGTTTGGTAAAATGGAAGCCTCCCATTGCTATCTCACACTACTCTATGCGCAGGATGACTCAAACTCGGTTACCCGCAATTGGCGATTGTATCAACCGGACAGTTCCCAACCGGCTGATACCATTCAGATTATAACCCCGCAGGAAAACTATCTTTTGGGTATTGAGTTCAACCTGCGCCTGTTTGAGGATGTTTTGCGTCTGGAGAGTGAGGTTGCTGGTGCAGAACTGACCCGGGACATCCGGATGGAGGTCCAGAATTATAAATGGGTGCCGGACTGGGTTGAGCGCATCTTGAAGCCGCGGTTTTCTTCTCAGTATGACTTCGCCTTTCTGGTGCGACCGGTATTGAATCTTTTTGACACCCGCATCGCGGGCGAAGTTCAGATGGTTGGACCAGGGTTCTATTCGCTGGGTGCGCCCTCATTACGGGGCGACAACCTTGCCTTCCGGGCTGTGTTTGAGCGCAGTTTCCTTGGTAATGCGGTTGCTGTTTCTGCATCATTCAACCAGGAGCGGGACAACTTAATCGGGACGAAACTCACTACTACTGTCTTTACCAGTTACGGGCTTAACCTCGGTTTTGCATTTCCTGGCCTGCCCTATGTGGTTCTGAATTATTCACCTTACTTTCAGAAGAGCGAAAGCCTGAATGAACGGTCTCAGATTGTTAGCCTGAGTGCTGGCTACAGTTTTCAAACCGGGACAGTCAATCATTCGCCATCCCTGACGATATCATATGAGCAGTACACCGCTAATACCTCCAGCAATAACTACTCAGCAGTTGATTTGAATTTCGGGCATAGTCTCAGTTTTGCCTTTCCGCTGAGTACCTCATTCAGTTTCGGCATCTGCCACAATGCCGATAGCGATTCCAGTACCAACCTGCTTTCACTTAATTTCAGTCCCTCATATACCCTGTTTAAATCCTGGACCAGCGGGTTGACATGCAGTGGTTCATTTGGAAAAACAGACCAACGCATCGACCTGGGATTGAACTCCTCCTTTCCGGTGTGGCAACTGGCTGATGCAAATCTTGTTATCATGCGCACTCTGAACCGGGGTAGTAATAATGGTTATCAGGAGTGGTGTGTGAGTGGCAGTTTAACCAGGGGCTGGTAGGGATTGATTCCCGGTTGAGGTTTAGGAAACTGAACAAGGCTGTTGATTTTATTGGCCAATGCAAGGGGTTCAGAGGTAACAGAGTGCTCATAACCAGGTAACCGTATTGCGCTGGAAAGGGCTTCGCCCTCGCAATGACGGGTGGGGAAGATTGGCACGTTTCTACCTGCGGCAGAATGCTTGTAATGAGAGAAAGGAGAGATGTGCTTCGTAATGATAGGGGAAATGCAATTTCGTAATGATGGCGAAGAGGGTGAATTACCCAAATGCCCGCGATAGTGAGAGTGGCTTATTTATCGGTGGTTTCGAGCCGGTTTGCTTCCGGAAAATTTAACCTACAGGTTAAAAAACTTGAGCGGGGGAAATTGGGTTATGGTTTTGATTTTTAATGATTTATAGGAATTTTTGGAGTTTTTTAGACCCCATCCCCAGAACCGTATCCCCGAGGGTTGTTTTGGTGGTGGGTAATAGGGTTGATATAAGGGTCGTAAGCAGGGGTGTAGTGATGGTGGTTATGGTGGTGGTTAGTTGGATACAGGTGGTAGTTTTGTTGCTTGTTTTTGGTGTGGATGGAGTTAGGTGTCTGGTCGTGGTTTTGGCTATGGTTGGGCTTAGGCTGGGGTGTTGGGTTTGGAGCAGGATGGAGTAGGGGGCGTTTGGGTTTTGGAGTGGTCGGTTTTGTGTTTCGGGCTTGCAGGGGGGATTGAATGTATTAAAATAAGTCAGTTATGTTTTTGCGCAGAGTTGAAGCAGGGGATGATAGTTTAACCGCACGTATCCGGCGTTTAGGTGGTGGTCGGCGGAGCCGTGCTTACTGGTTGAGTGTTTTATTTATGGCAGTGGTGGGGACGGTGTTGATTTTGATTTTCGGGATAGGACGGCGTCAGGTGGTGTCGGTTTTTCCGAAGCCGGGTTTTATAAGTCCTGATTTTCAGATTTTTCGAGTGGTGGATATGAGTGTGCCAGGACAGGAGCGGTTGAGCGTTATGGCGGTTTTTCAGGGGGCAAAGGAGCCGGAGAGTTTGCGCGCGGCACTGGACTGGGTTTTGTATTCGGTGTTGAATGATTATAATAATCGGCAGAGACGGCAGGTGCAGGTGGTCTGGGCATATCTTTATGAGGATTCGCTTGCCGGTGTGGCGAACTGGCGGGCAATGGCGATTTATGTTGATCCGCTGGTGCCGAAGCGGCGTATACCTGAGGCGGCGGTTATTGGTGGCGATGCGGTTAGAGTGGGCGCAGTGGAGTATGATTTTACGAATCCGGTGGTGCCGGTGCGGTGATTGAGTTGTGTCAGGGGGGCTGGTTCATCTTGCTGGCTTGATTGTTCTTTGAGTTTGGGTATCATTAATGGATATGACAACGGTTCTGGCGATCGGTGGTAACTCGCTTTTGAGGTCAAAGGAGAAAAACTCTTTTGCGGATCAGCGGGCGACTTTAGCCGAGACCTGTGTGCCGGTGGTGGAGTTGGTGCGTCGGGGGGAAAGGGTGGTGATCACGCACGGTAATGGTCCACAGGTTGGTTTTGTGCTTTTGCGTTCCCATCTTGCCCGGAATCGTCTGCCCGAGGTGCCGTTGGATGCGGCAAATGCCCAGACCCAGGCAGAGATCGGTTATATGATTCAGCAGGTGCTGGATAATCTTTTGCGTCAGGCGGGTATCAATTGCCGGGTGGTTACGGTGGTAACACAGGTGGTGGTGGATAAGGATGATCCGGCTTTTGCCAGTCCTTCTAAGCCGGTAGGCCCTTTTTATACCCGGGAGGAGGCGGTGAGGCTGAAGCGGGAGTTGAACTGGTGTGTGCGT
This sequence comes from uncultured bacterium, assembly GCA_964590395.1. Classification (GTDB taxonomy): domain Bacteria; phylum Hydrothermota; class Tepidihabitantia; order Tepidihabitantales; family Tepidihabitantaceae; genus JAOABP01. The sequence continues at coordinate 15,449 of CAZPVT010000009.1, read as the reverse complement.
GAGGATGCAGGGCGTGGGTTTCGGCGTTTAGTGCCATCACCGTTTCCTAAGGCGGTGGTTGAACTTAATGAGATCAGGCAGATGGTTGATTCAGGTGCGATCGTGGTTGCCTGCGGTGGGGGTGGAATTCCGGTGGTGGAGGAAAATGGTATGTTGCGCGGGGTGGCAGCGGTTATTGATAAGGATCTGGCTTCTGCTTTGCTGGCGAATCTGATCGGTGCGGAGCGGTTGGTAATCTCTACCGCGGTGGATCGGGTTTATCTTAACTATGGACAGCCCGATGCGATGCCGTTGAGTGTGGTTGAGGTGAGGGAAATGGCACGGTATCTGGAGGAGGGACATTTTCCGTCAGGGAGTATGGGTCCAAAGATTGAGGCGGCGCTATCGTTTTTGGGTAATGGGGGCAAAGAGGTGGTGATTACCGATCCTCAGCATCTTTTGTCCGCAATTGATGGTAGCGCCGGGACAAGGATAGTCCGGGATGGTGCGGGGTAAATATGGCTGACTGGCGTCGGATTATCGGGTTGAGTGCGGTTTTGATTTTACCGGTTGTTGCCGGGGAGATGTTTTTAATTCCGATGGACTTGACTCAGACTGATCATCTGAAGGCTTACGGGATTGTGTATCGGCTTTTACAGCGTGGTGTCCGGGTGGAGTGGCTTTTGAATTACCGGGGTGGTTCTTTTCTTTTTCAACCGGACAATCAGGCAAGCCGGGAGTGTCGGTTGAATGGTGTCCGGTTTGAGTCGGTTTATCCAGATCAACTGGTTCAGATAAGACAGGTGATTGATAATAATAATATGGCATCTATTCTCTTAGAGCGCGCAACAAGAGTTGCGGTTTATGCGCCGCCAACTGCTGATCCCTGGGATGATGCGGTCCGGCTGGCGCTGGATTATGCGGGTATTCCTTATGATGTGGTCTGGGATAAAGAGGTCATGGCAGGTAAACTTTTTCAGTATGACTGGCTCCATCTGCATCACGAGGACTTTACCGGGCAGTTTGGTAAGTTTTATGCCTCCTACCGTAATGAAAAGTGGTATCAGGAGGAGGTGGCGATAAATACCAGAATGGCGCGGGAGCTGGGTTTTAAAAAGGTGAGTCAGTTGAAACTGGCGGTGCTGGAGACGATCAGGCGTTATGTGGCAGAAGGGGGGATGCTGTTTGCGATGTGTTCAGGAACCGATACGCCGGACATCGCCTGGGCAGCACGTAATACCGATATCTGTGCAGAGGTTTTTGATGGGGATCCGGTTGATCCGCAATGTAATCAGAAGTTGGATTATGAAGGGTGCTTTGCCTTTGAAAACTTCACGGTGATCACCGATCCGTTGATTTATGAGCACTCCAATATTGATACCTATCTGGAGGCAAGCGCACGGGGTCAGGATGTCTATTTTTCGCTTTTTGATTTTTCTGCCAAGTATGACCCGGTGCCGACGATGCTCGTGCAGTGTCATACCGGACTGGTGAAGGAGTTTTTAGGTCAGAACTGTGGTTTTCGCCGTGAGTTGTCGAAAAAGGATGTGCTGATTCTGGGGGAGATAGAGAATACCGAAGAGGTGAAGTATATTCACGGTAGATTTGGTAAGGGGACATTTACATTTTTAGGTGGCCATGATCCGGAGGATTATGCTCACCGGATCGGTGATCCTCCGACCGATTTGAATCTCCATAAGAATTCACCCGGTTATCGTTTGATATTAAATAATGTGCTTTTCCCCTGCGCAGAGAAGAAGCCACTGAAGACCTGATAGATGCGTTCAGCGGTTAGGTGTCTGGATTGCGGGCTGGAGCAGTGCCGGCGGATTTTTAGGATGGTGAGGGGCAACGATGACAACTGGGAGGTACTTAAGTTACTGTTACTTGAGCGGGCAAAGGGTTTAGATCTTGATGAGCCACCCGGGACCTACACCTCAAAACTGCTGGTGCCCACAATGGAGTTTTTACAGGTAAGTGACCCTTTTCAGCAGGTGAAGGAGGAGCAGAACCGGCAGTCAGCGGTTGTTGCCCGGGAGCTGGACAGTCAACTGGGTGATGGTGAGGAGGGGTTGCGTCGAGCGTTGCTGGTGGCAGCGGCCGGTAATGTGATTGATGTTGGACCGGGTAAGCGGTTTGAACTGGCACGGTTGTTGAATTCACTCCGGTTTGCACATGATGATTCGGAGCGGTTGATTTCCCGGTTAAGGAGGGTAAAGCGGGTGATGTATATTCTGGACAATTCCGGAGAGGTGATGTTTGATATCCTGGTATTGAAACGGCTTTCCGGAGTGGAGACTACGATTGTTGCCCGGTCATATCCCATCCTTAACGATGTTACAGTGGAGGAGGCAGAGAGGCTGGGGTTAAGCAGTTATGGGAGGCTCATTGGCACTGGCTCACGATATCTGGGTATTGACTTTGAAACGGTGAGCGAGGAGTTTTATCAGGCTTATTGCACCGCTGAGCTGGTGATTGCTAAAGGGCATGCCAACCTTGAATCCCTGGTTGATGGACCAAGAGATGGTTTTTATCTTTTGACCGCCAAGTGCGAACTGGTCGCAGAGCGGTTAAATGTTGGTTTGGGGGATACGGTCTGTTTTTATTCGCCCGGAGGTGGTTGAGAATGTGCCTGGGTATTCCCACGAAAATAGTTGAAATTGTTGATGAGGAGATGGCGATTGTTGAGGTGGACGGGGTAAAGCGGGAGATCTCCTTGCTGCTTACTCCAGACGCGAAGGTGGGAGATTATGTGATTGTCCACGCCGGTTTTGCAATTCAGATCTTGGATCGGACTGAAGCCGAGGACACCCTGACAATTTTTACTGAAATGGCAGAGAAAATTCAGAGGCAAAGAGAACGGGTTAGGAAAAAGAGGCTAACAGACCGGTTCAATTAAACCCTCTTTACCCTCTTCGTATTGCTGGGCAATCCGGGCAATGATTTTTGCCGCCTCTTCAGCAGTTGGAGCATGCCGGGCAAGGTTGCGCACACTCTCAATGTGTAGGGTCCGGGCGAGTGCTGCCAGTACCTGAAGATAAACCGAATACATTGATGGTGGTGAAACCAGTGCTACAACCAGATTTACCGGTTCGTTATCCCGGGAATGCCAGTCGAGCGCGGGGTTAACTCTCACCACCACCACTACGATTCGGTCAATGGTGTCGATCGCCGAGTGGGGTAGAGCAACTCCATGTCCCACACCGGTTGAACAGAGTTCCTCTCGTCTCCGAAACCCCTCAACGAGGGGGTCGTAGTCTTTGATAATTCCGGCTGATAGTAACCGCTCCGCAATAAGATTAAAAAGGTTTTCCTGGGTTCCAACATCGTTGGCGTCGAAGGCGAGGTCGGGGATAACAATATCGGTGAGGTTCATAACTGGTTAAAAAATTTAGTTATCAGTTTAATAATGGCTTCCTGTTCACCATCTGTCAAGTTTTGCCGAATGGGTAGACAGAGGATTTCCCGGCTTGCCTGTTCGGCAACCGGGAGGTGGATACCGGAGAAAAGACCAGCAAAGGCTGGCTGTTTATGAATCGGTCGGGGGTAATAGATCATTGTCTCTACTCCGTTGTCGGCGAGGAATTGACGGAGCTGGTCCCGATAGGGGGTCATAATGGCAAACTGGTGGAAGTTGGACAAAGATTGGGGGGCAGATTCAACGAATCGAACATAACCGTTGAGTGCGCTCCGATAACGGTGGGCGATTTCCCGTCGCCGCTTTAACCATTTGTCAAGCATCCTCAGTTTGATACTTAGAAATGCCGACTGGATTTCGTCAAGTCGCGAGGAGTTTGGGCAGTCTGGTTTAATAATTTTTCCCACCAAGGCACCACCGTTGCCCAGTGCACCCAGGTTTTTGGTAGGATAAAAACTGAATGCCGCACAACTGCCCAGACTGCCCAGTTTCTTACCCTGGAATTCGGCACCGATTGCCTGAGCCGCGTCTTCAATCAGGTGGAGGCGGTTTTCCTGTGCGAGGGTCAGAAACCGCCGGAGATCAGCGCAGTTACCAAAGAGGTGGACAAGCAGGATCGCCTTTGTCTTTTCGGTTATCGCCTCCGGGCAGAGTTCAGGGTTAAGACAGAGTGTTTCGGGTTCAATATCCACCAGCACCGGTCGTGCACCGGAGAGGATAATTGCTTCAACTGTAGCGGGAAAGGTGAAAGGGGGGGTGATTACCTCATCACCGGGACCGATACCCAGAGACCTTAATCCCCAGTAAAGGGCGTCGGTTCCGCTTTTTAAACCGATTGCCATCGGCACACCAAGGTAGTCAGCCAACTGGTGTTCCCAGTTTGCCAGTTCCGGTCCCATTACATATCTTCCGGACCTCAGGATACGTTCAAAATGATAGGTGAATTCCCGGGCAAGTTCCTGATTTTCCTGTCCGGGGTCGTAAAAGTTAATTTTCACCTGTTCTGTTAATCATAGAGTGCAAAAGTCTGGTGTCAAATTGGAGGTTTCGCTGACCATGCAGGTGTTTTAACATTGATTTGACAACAGGAGATTCAGAGATATAATTTGACATCTCTTTACGATTTACGATCACAAATGCCTGGCAGAGTTTATTTCACATAGGAGGAATAATGAAAAAGCGTGTGGCAGTTGTGGGAATTGGGGTCACCCAGTTCCGTTCAATTACACCGGATGTTTCGTACAAGGAGATGGTGTACGAAGCAGCGGTGAAAGCATACCAGGAGGCGGGAGTCGACCCGCGCCGGGATGTTGATACTTTTGTTAGCTGCTCCGAAGATTACCACGAAGGAACGAGCATCTTTGATGAGTACGTTCCGGATCAACTTGGGGCAGCATTAAAGCAGGTCCAGACAATTGCCGGTGAAGGATTGCACGGTGTGGTTGCGGCTTGCCTTCAGATAATGACCGGTGAGTTTAAGGTGGCGGTGGTGGAGACGCACAGTAAAGCCTCCAATATGCTTACGCCCGATGGAATAGCAGTCTGTGCTCAGGATCCGGTGTTCAACCGACCACTGGGGCTCAACAATCTGTTTATCGCCGGGCTGGAGATGAACCGGTTTCTATATAAATACAAGTTAAGTAAGGCACACTGTTCAAGGGTGGTGCAGAAGAACCGTTGTTATGCGCTTAACAATCCGATCGCGGGGCGGGGTGCTTTACTTACCGATGAGGATTTTGCCACTGCCCGGATGGTTGCTGAGCCGTTGGATCAATTAGATTTCGCTCAACCGGTGGATGGTGCGCTGGTGGTTGTGCTGGCGGCAGAGGATGTGGTGGGCAGGTTGAAGGGGAAACCGGTCTGGATTGAGGGAATGGGGTGGTGTAACGGAGCGGTCAGTTTGGAGTCAAGAGACTGGGATACGCTGGATTATGTTACGAAGGCAGGGGATATGGCTTATCGAATGGCGGATGTTAAAAATCCGATAGAGGAGTTCAGTTTTGCCGAGATCGATGATACCTACTCTTACAAGGAACTTCAGCACCTTCTGGCATTACGTCTGGTTACGGCTGGCGAACTGGGAGATAGCCTGTTAGCCGGACAGTTCGGTTTAAACGGTAAACTGCCGGTGAATACCTCCGGTGGTGCACTGGGTATGGGTTATTTACATGAGGCAACCGGTCTTGCCCGATTGTACTGGGCAGTTAAGCAGTTGCGGGGTGAGGCGGGGAAAAACCAGTTACTCAACCCGCGTAAAGCGGTGGTGCAGTCCTGGCGTGGACTGCCAACAACCAGCGCAGTGGTATTGGTTTTAAGCAGTTAAGGAGGGGCGATGGGTAGAAGAGTTGCTATTGTCGGTGCCGGGATGACCAAGTTTGTCCGTCGGGCACAGGAGACAGGTAAGGAACTTGCCTTTTATGCGGTGCGGGAGGCACTTAACTACTGCGGTATGAAACTTAATCAGATCGACGGTGTGGTTCTGGGTTCGGCACCGGATACCTTTGACGGAGTGCATATGAAGGGTGAGTATCTTTCTGATGGTGCTGGTGCCTGGGGTAAGCCATATATGCGCTGTCTTGTCGGAGGCGGAACCGGTGTTTTTGCCGTGGCACACGGCTGGTATCATGTGGCATCTGGGGTGTTCAATACCTGTCTGGTTGTCTGTGAGGAGAAGATGTCATCTTTTCAGCCCCATGCGCAGGCAGCGTTTCTAACTATTTTTGACCATACGACCGAGAGGCCGCTGAAGCCGAATCTACTCTGGATCTTTGCACTGGAGATGAACCGGTATATGAGTACTTACGGTATTCGTAAAGAGGAGATCGCTCTGGTGGCGGTGAAGAATAAGAATAATGCGCTTGACCATCCTGCTGCTCAACTTACAGCACCGGTGACGGTGGAGGATATTCTCAAGTCTGAGGTGCTTGCCTGGCCAGTTCAGCGGCTGGATGTGAGTCCGGTTTCCGATGGTGCGGTGGCGCTGGTTCTGGCTGAGGAGAGTATCGCCCGGCGAGTTACGGACAAACCGGTTTGGATCGAAGGTGTTGGCTGGTCGCTTGATACCGCTTACTGGACCAATCGTGATCTGTGCTATCCACGCTATGTGGAGGAGGCGGCGAGAATGGCGTATAAGATGGCTGGTATAACCGATCCCCGTCATCAAATTCATGTTGCCGAGCCTTACGACCCGTTTGACTACAAGGAACTGCACCATATGGAAGGTTTAATGCTCTGTGGTCGTGGTGAGGCACCGCAGTTGACCGTGGATGGGGTTACACGGCGTGATGGGGAGCTACCGGTCTGTCCGTCCGGTGGTCTTTTAGGTGTGGGCAATCCGATTGCGGCAGCAGGGTTGATGAAGGTGGCGGAGTTATTCTATCAGCTGCGGGGCGAGGCAGGTAAACGGCAAATTGCACGGAAAGCAAAGCGCGGGGTTGCCCAGGCATGGGGTGATCTGATGCAGGTTGGAACCGTTGTGGTCGCTGGGATATAGGAGGCAGAGAATGAAACGTTTGAAAGAGAGTATGCCGGTTCTGCCCGGGACCGGTTTAAAAGATGAGGATTTTCAGAAGGGTAGGGTGCTATTTACCCGCTGGAAGGCAGATGCTAAGTATAAGTGGGATGCGGGGATAGCAATTGGCAGGTATCTTGCCGGGTTGAAACAGGGTAAGATTCTCGGTGTCAAGTGCTATAAATGTGAGCGAATTATGGTGCCACCGCGGATTTTCTGTGAATGGTGTTTTCGCAATATTGATGAGTGGGTGGTACTGAAGGATACCGGCAGGGTCAATACTTTTTCACTCTGTTATGTAACCTGGGATGTAAAGCGGATAAAGGAGCCTCAGATTCCCGCGGTGATTGAGATCGATGGTGCATCTCCAGGGATGGGGATAATGCATTTGTTAGGTGAGGTGGATCCGAAAAAGGTTCAGGTTGGGATGAGGGTGAAGGCGGTCTGGAAGCCGGTTGAGCAGCGCGAGGGCGCGATAACAGATATAATGTATTTTAAACCGATTTAATTCAAGGGGGAAAAATGGCGATGAAAGAGAGGGTTGAGCGGGTTGACGATGTTAAGGTCTGGTATGGTGAGTTACCGGTAAATAGTTTATATACGGCAGGAATTGGAGGCGAGCAGTTTTTCCGCACACTGAAAGATCAGGGGGTAATTACCGGAACGAAGTGCGAAGAGTGCGGAGTGATTTATGTGCCGGGCAGAATTTTCTGTCAGCGGTGCCTGGCAAAACTTGAGCGCTGGGTTAAGGTTGGTCCTGAAGGTACATTGGAGTCCTGGACGGTGCTACATCTGGGGCTTGATGGGAAGCCAATGGTTGAGCCTCAAATAGTTGGTTTAATTAAACTGGATGGTGCCAGCACAATGTTTGTGCACCGGTTGGGTAATGTGAGGCTGGATCAGCTCAGAATGGGTATGAAGGTGAGGCCGGTTTTAAAACCAAAATCCCAACGGGAAGGTGCCATTACCGATATTAAATTCTTTGAACCGGCATAGGGTATAGACTGAGGCGGGTTAAAGTACGTCCGGTTGACCTGATAGAGAGCAAATTTCCGGGTAGTAAACCCGATTAATTCATGATTTAATTAGGGCATAGTGTTCGGTTTAACTACCGTCTGGCCCGACCTATGCCTTGACCTTGCTGATTCAGAGTTATAGAATTTATTAATGAGCGAGCGATTCAAACTTCGGGCACCGTTTAGTCCTGCCGGGGATCAGCCAGAAGCAATTGAGAGGTTGGCTGAGTTTTTAAACTCCGGTGCGAAGTATTCAACGCTACTGGGGGTAACCGGTTCCGGCAAAACGTTCGTAATGGCACAGGTGATTGCACATCTTAATCGCCCCACAATAGTCATCTCCCATAATAAGACCCTGGCAGCACAACTTTACGGTGAGTTTAAGCAGTTTTTCCCAGATAATGCGGTGGAGTATTTTATTTCTTATTATGATTATTATCAGCCTGAGGCATATGTGCCGGAGTATGACCTTTACATTGAAAAGGATGCCTCAATAAATGAGGAGATTGAAAGGTTAAGATTACGAGCCACCTCCAGCTTAATTGAGCGCCGGGATGTGGTTGTTGTCGCCTCGGTTTCCTGTATCTACAATCTGGGCGAGCCATGGGAGTTTAAGGAGTCGCTTTTATCAGTGGAACTGGATCAGGCACTAGACCGGGATCGGTTACTTGAACAACTGGTGAAACTGCAGTATACGAGAAATGATCTGGAGTTGAAACGTTCAACTTTTCGGGTAAGGGGGGATGTGATTGAGATTCATCCCTCGCATCGGGATTATGGGATTAGGGTGGAGTTTGCCCAGGACCGGGTGGCAAGGTTAAGTGTATTTGACATTTTGTCCGGTGATCTTATTGAACGACGAAAGGTTGTGGTTTTGTATCCCGCACGTCACTTTGTCACTCCGGAACAGAAAATGGCACAGGCTTTGGCTTCAATTGAAAATGAGCTCGCCGAGCGGGTGGCAGAGTTGAGGTCCCAGGGTAAACTGCTTGAGGCACAGCGTTTGCAGACCAGGACCCGTTTTGACCTGGAGATGATAAAGGAGTTCGGTTACTGTCCAGGTATTGAGAACTATTCCCGCCATTTTTTGGGTAAGGCTCCGGGGGAAAGGCCTTATTGTCTTCTAGACTATTTCCCAGATGATTATCTGATGCTCATCGATGAGTCCCATGTTACCGTACCTCAGATTCAGGGGATGTTCAACGGTGATCGTTCCCGTAAGCAGGTCCTGGTTGATTATGGTTTCCGGCTACCATCCTGCCTGGATAATCGGCCATTGCGTTTTGATGAGTTTGAGATGTTGATCAATCAGGTGGTTTTTACTTCTGCGACACCGGGCGATTATGAGTTACTGAAGAGTGAGGGCAGGGTAGCGGAGTTGATTGTGCGACCTACCGGACTTGTTGATCCCAAGATGACGGTAAGACCTACCGCCCATCAGGTTGATGATCTGATTAATGAGATCCGACAGCGGGTGGCAAGAGGTGAGCGGGTGCTGGTAACAACTTTGACCAAGAGAATGGCAGAGGATCTGGCGGAGTATCTGAGTGAGATGGGTATCAGGGTTAGGTATCTGCACTCTGAGATTGAACCGCTGGAAAGGGTGGAGATTTTGAGGGGCCTACGGCTGGGTGAGTTTGATGTGCTGGTGGGGATTAATCTTTTACGGGAGGGGCTGGACTTGCCCGAGGTTTCGCTGGTAGCGGTGCTGGATGCAGATAAAGAGGGGTTTTTGCGTGATGCCCGGTCTTTAATTCAGACCGCGGGCAGGGCGGCAAGGAATGTTTCCGGTGAGGTGATACTGTATGCGGACAACATTACCCGGTCGATCGCCAGTGCCTTAAAGGAGACAGAGAGGCGGCGGCAGAAACAGTTGGCTTATAATCAGCGCTACGGGATTGTGCCCCGTTCGATCGTTAAGACCACAGAGCAGGTTTTACAGACTACCGCGGTGGCAGATGCAAAGGGGAGCGAAGCGGATGGAGAGTTGTTGACCGCAGAAGGAGAGGATCGGGTGGAGTTACTTATCCGGCTGCAAAAGGAGATGGAGAATGCTGCCCAGAATCTGGAGTTTGAGCGGTCGGCAAAACTGCGGGATAAAATCAAAGAACTTCGCCAGCAGATTGATGATGAGGAGTGGAAAAAGGCACGGCGCAAAAGGCTAAGGCGGAAATAGTCCACTCAACGTTTTCCCATCCAGATATTGATTGAATAATAGAATTTGTGGTTTATATTGACAGGGGTTATTTTTGTGGCAAGAATATGATTATGAATCGGGAGCAGGCAAAGCAGGAGATTGAAAAGCTGCGTAAAGAGATCGAGGAGCATAATTACCGGTATTATGTGCTTGCTCAACCGATTATTTCCGATTATGAGTTTGATCAGTTGATGAAACGACTGGAGGAACTGGAGCGACAGTTTCCTGAGTTTATCACCCCTGACTCTCCAACCCAACGGGTAGGTGGTGAGCCGCTTAAGGAGTTTGCTACTGTTACCCACGAGATTCCGATGCTTTCCCTGGACAATACCTATAATTATGGAGAACTGCGGGAGTTTGATGAGCGGGTGCGGAAGGTGGTGCCCAAGCCGGTTTATTTGGTTCAGCAGAAGATTGACGGTGTAGCAGTTGCTCTGCGTTATGATAATTCCCGGCTGGTATTGGGTGCCACCCGGGGTGATGGTGTCCATGGCGATGACATCACCCAGAATCTGCGGACGATAAATACGATACCATTGCGGTTGCGCCGGGAAATAAAGGGTTTTGAACGGTTTGAGGTGCGGGGTGAGGTTTATATGCTCCGTCAGGATTTTGTGCGTTTAAATGAGGAGCGTGAAGAGGAGGGAGAGCAGGTTTTTGCTAATCCCCGCAACGCCACTGCCGGTACTTTGAAACTTCTGGACCCGCGCGAGGTAAAGAGGCGAAAGCTGGACTGTTTTATCCATACCGTACCGAAGCCGCCCCCGGGTTATGAGCGGGATTCAGCAACGATTGCCGTGCTGAAGGAGTTGGGGTTTAGAATTACTCCGCCAGCCGAGTTATATGACAGCATTGAGGGGGTAATTGATTTTTGTGAGCGGTGGTTTTTAAAGAAATTAGAACTACCCTATGATGTTGACGGGGTGGTAATAAAGCTTGACCGGTATGCGGACCGAGAGGAGTTGGGGACGACCGAGAAGAGTCCGCGCTGGGCAGTTGCCTATAAGTATCCGCCCGAGGAGAAGAAGACCGAGGTCAAAAGGATTTTTGTGAATGTTGGTAGGCTGGGGACCGTAACACCGGTTGCTGAGTTGGAACCGGTTTTTCTCTCGGGAACCACGGTTACCCATGCGACACTGCATAATATGGATGAGGTGGCGAGGCTGGATGTCCGGGAGGGAGATACGGTGGTTGTGCACAAAGCCGGTGAGATAATACCCCAGATCTTACGGGTGGTAAAAGAGAAAAGACCGGCAGGGGCAAAGAGGTTTCAGATGCCGGAAAGGTGCCCGGTGTGTGGAACGAGACTTTATAAGGAGATGGATGAGGTTGCCTGGCGATGTGTGAATGCCTCCTGTCCGGCACAGCTGATCGCACGGTTGATACATTTCGGTTCCCGCCAGGCACTGGATATCGAGGGGCTGGGTGAGAAGCTTGCCGAACAACTGGTGCGAACCGGGATGGTTAAGAGTTTTGCCGACCTTTATGACCTCACCGTTGAGCAACTGATGAAACTGGAGCGGATGGGTAAAAAGTCGGCGGATAATCTCTTGGAGGCGTTACAGCGGTCCAAACAGCGGCCATTTGCCCGAGTGCTTTACGGTTTGGGGATCAGGCATATCGGGTTGCATACCGCCCGACTGCTGGCACAGCACTTCGGCTCAATCAACCAGTTGATGAGGGCGAAGAGGGATGAGATAGCCCGAGTGCCCGGAGTTGGACCAGCAGTGGCAGAATCACTGGCGAACTTTTTTGCGGACCAAGAGAATATTGCGTTGATTCAGCGGTTGAAGCAGGCAGGGTTACAGTTTGCAGAGCAGGGGGCAACCGGACCAAAACCGCTTGCCGGTAAGAAGTTTGTGCTTACCGGGACATTTACGCATTACACCCGGGAGCAGGCGACCGAAAAGATTCTGGCGCTTGGTGGAACGGTGGCAGCTTCAGTTTCGCACAACACCGATTATGTGGTGGTGGGAAAGGAGCCGGGTGTTAAATTTGAGAAGGCAAAACAACTCGGGATAAAGACGATTGCTGAGGAGGAGTTCCGTCGTCTGATTGGAGAGCAGTAACGGGTGAAGAGGGACGAGGGGCTGTTAACGCCGATTCAATATCTTAAAGGGATAGGACCTAAACGGGCAGCCCAGTTTGAACGGATCGGAGTGCGCACGGTTCGGGATCTGCTGTATCTTGTTCCCAGGAAGTATATTGATCGTTCCCAGGTTCTCTCGATCAGCCAGCTGCGGGTAGGAGATGAGGCAACGGTAGTGGGCAGGATTGTTGCGGTGGCAGTAAGGAAGACAAAGAGTCAGAAAGACCTGGTGAGCTGTTTGGTGCAAGATGGGTCGGATGTGATTGAGGTGCTGTGGTTTAATCGACCGGATCTAAAAAGTCGGTTTAAACCGGGACAGGTGATTTTGATTTCGGGACGGGTAACAAGGTTTCGCTACAAGCAGTTTGTTAATCCCAGTTTTGAATTTGGGGAGCGTCAGGAGGAGCTAACCTTTGCCAATGCGATTATTCCGGTCTATCCGTTGACAGCTGGACTTTCGCACTGGGTAATTCGCCGGGCAGTGCTAACAGCACTGGACAATTTCGGTAACAGGTTAGCGGAGACACTCTCGCAGGAGATTATCGATCATTATCGGTTTTTAGATATCAGGAGCACAATTGAGGCGGTGCATTTTCCGAAAAGTTTGGTGCAGGCAGAACGGGCAAGGAAAAGGCTGGTTTATGAGGAGCTTTTCTTTTTCCAGGTGCTACTGGCTTTGCGCCGACTGTCAGCCCGCCAGGTGGAAAAACTGCGTCCATTGATCGACAATGGACAACTGACCACCAGGTTCTTAAACAGTCTGGGGTTTAGTTTAACCCAGGCACAAAAGCGGGTGATTGAGGAAATTAAGGCGGATATGGTGCAACTGCGTTGTATGAACCGGCTTTTGCAGGGAGATGTTGGTTCGGGTAAGACGGTGGTGGCGATTTATGCCCTGCTCATTGCCTGCGAGAACGGTTTGCAGGGTGCGCTGATGGCGCCGACAGAAATACTTGCGGAACAGCATTATCACAACTGGCGAGAAAGTTTGGATGCTCTGGGGGTGGAGGTGGCACTTTTGACCGGTTCGACCGGAGTCAAGGAACGGGAGCGAATTCTTTCAGGGCTGGAGGATGGTTCGCTACCACTGGTTTTCGGGACCCATGCCCTGATTGAGGAGGGTGTGCGGTTTAACCGGCTGGGGTTGGTGGTGGTTGATGAGCAGCATCGGTTTGGAGTTATGCAGAGGGCAGCACTTTTGAATAAGGGGGGGAATCCGGATTTTCTGGTGATGACCGCCACGCCGATTCCCCGGACATTGACATTGACCGTTTACGGTGACCTGGAACTCTCAATACTGGATGAGAAGCCACCAGGAAGAGTGCCGGTGATTACCCGGCTCCTTACTGAACGGGCACGAATGCGAGTCTATGAGGGGATAAGGCGCCGACTACAACTTGGAGAACAGGTTTTTGTGGTCTGCCCGCTGATTGAAGAGAGCGAGAAACTGGAGGTGGCATCCGCGGTGGAAACCTATAATAAAACCCGGCAGGCGTTTGGTGAATTCAGAGTTGGTCTGGTGCACGGTAGAATGAAACCAGCAGAACGGCGTCAGGTTATGGAGCAGTTCCGGGCTGGGGCGCTTGATATTCTGGTTGCCACACCGGTAATTGAGGTCGGGGTAGATATTCCCAATGCGACGGTGATGGTGATTGAGCATCCAGAGCGGTTTGGACTGGCACAGTTACATCAGTTGCGGGGCAGAATTGGCCGTGGTAACTGCCAGGCGTGGTGTATTCTGATGGCAGGTGACGAGGAGCTGGCAGAGGCAAGTGAGCGGTTACGTTATTTTGTCTCAACGACCGATGGTTTTAAACTGGCAGAGAAGGACCTGGAGTTGCGCGGTCCAGGGGAGATTCTGGGCACCAGACAGCATGGTCTGCCTGACCTGCGGGTGGCGGATATCTTCCGGGACCGCGATATTTTACTGCGGGCGCGGCGGGACGCTTTTCGCTTGGTGGAGATTGACCCCCAGCTGAAGTTGTTGCAGAATAAGTGTATCCGGAGAACACTCCTTGACCGATATGCAGGCAAAACTGACCTTTTAAGGGTTGGATAGGAGGTTTTAAATGCGGTTTACTTCCTGGTTCAGGAGAGTTAAGGTAAACAGGATGCTAACTTCAATGGTGCCGGGTTTACTGATTTTTTGTGGCTGTGTCAGCAATGTGCCGAAGTCGATCGGTAGGTTGCGTGAGGTAACGATAATTACCGACTACTGGCACCAGGTTGGCCAGACAGTGGAATCGATCCTTGCCCAACCGGTGCCGACACCTCAGCCCGAGCCCGAGTTTCTGTTAAGAGTTGGCGGTTTTGACCGGTTCTGGGATTACTCAAAACTGCGAATTGTCTTCATTATTGGCACAGCACAGGATTCAATTATCCGGGGAATTTTAGAGGCGCGGGCAGATTCCCTGGGCGAAACCGGGTTTAACCTGTTCCGGTTTCCCAATGCCTGGGTGGGTAATCAACAGGTGCTGGTGTTCGTTGCCCTGGACAGTTCAAAACTGATTCAGGGATTAAATACTTATGCGCAAAGGCTCAGAAAAACAGTTACCGAATTCGTCTTTGACCAGATGACCCGGGCAACCTATCTACGTAATCGTGATGAGGAGTTAAGCAACAGGATTGCCGAGCACTACGGGTTCAGGCTGGATGTGCCGAAAAACTGGTTGTTAAATGAAAATGACAGTGCCGGGTATTTTATCTACATTTATGGCCATTATCCGGACCGAAGTGTGTTTATTTTCTGGCAGGATTCGGTTTATCCGCTGATAGGTGATTCAATTCTGAACCTGCGCGACCGGCTGACCCGGCGGTTCTATGATGGTGACACGGCGGACCGGGGTCTGGTGCTGGTGGATACAGTTGAATTTCTGGGTGTGCCGGCACTGCGGATACGCGGGGTATGGCAGAATCAAAAACAGGTAATCGGGGGTCCGTTTGTCCTGTATGCGTTCAACTATCAGGAACGTTTCTTTTTGCTTGATGGCGTGGTGTTTAATCCAAGTGAGAAGAAATTGAGCAATCTGTTTCAGGTGGAGGCGATTATCCGCACCTTTGTGCCGGTTACCGGTTGAGTTTTCCGCCTCTTTTTTCTTGTCATTGCGAGTCTGCCGTAAGGCGGAGGTGGCGATCTTTAAGCGAATTACCCTCACACGCAAAGAGATTGCTTCGCTTCGCTCGCAATGACCGGGAAGGGAAACCGCTCGGAATGACAAGGTAGAAGGAAGTCATTAGCG
>CAZPVT010000008.1:0-27977 GCA_964590395.1 uncultured bacterium | reverse complement strand
GTCGCAATCCCTTTTATAGCAGGGTCGGGTTTCAGACCCCCGTCGCTGTAACCAGTAGAAAAATAAAACATTATCTGTTCTGGATGTGTTGACCCCCACAAGTTCATACTATTTGCCGTCAACCCAGTTCTTAATACACATAAACATCCTCGTCTTCACTCAGTTTTCCAGTTCCCAGAATCGCTATCCGCTGACAACACGCATTGCACAGCACATAAATTCTAACACTGTCTTCTGTTCTGTCAATAAGACCTTCAAGTCTTTTTGCCAGCTTCTTAAGTGTATCAGTATCAATCAGCAGTTCAAACACGCTGAACTGAATGCGTTCTCCGTAGTTTTTGAGTTCCTGACAAACACGATTACGACGCCGGTCATCAGTGATATCATAACTGATAACAATATACTGATTATCCGATAAAGAACGGTTCATAGTCAGTCTCACTCATTATCGCCCGACTCATCCTTATCGCCTGCTCATAAATCACCTGACGGACATTGGTCTTTTGTCCTGTCTGAGGATGTTTGAACAATACTGTCAATCTCCGTTCATAGCGAGTAAAGAACTTTTTCCGTGCTTCGGGTTTGAGAATGAAACCGCCTTCTTCACCGGTGAAATCCTCGTCTTTTATTATGCTACGATTTATGAGGTCGGCAACCATCATATCAACAATCGGATGTCTGAGTCCCTCACATAAATCAAGAGCCAGCGACGGTCGTCCGTAACTTAACTGATGGAGAAAACCCACATACGGGTCCATACCGACCGCAACAACCGCTGAAAGATATTCCTGAACAATTAAAGTGTACCCGAAGCTTAATAATGAGTTCACCGGGTCCGGTGGCGGGCGTCGCTGTCGTTTCTGAAAATCGGACCGTTTGAGTACCAGTCTTAAGGCTTCAAAATAGTTGGCAGTTGCCCGTCCTTCAAGTCCGAGGAGCCCTCCGATTGTCGTCTTATTCGGGATCTGATGAATTATACCCTTTAGATCCCGCTGAATTATTGTGAAATCTATATCAGGATGGTTATGGGCAAATCGCTGAATTAGTCGTATCTGATTGCGGATTTTGCCCTGAATGATGACTTTAGCAATATTAAGGCAGAACTGTGAATCCCGGCTTTTTCCGTATTGGGCAATGCGCAGGGGGATATTCTTTGACCGTATCGGCTCCAGTGTTCCTTTCAGTCTGCCACTCATCGAGAGAAAAATTGTCGGTATGCCCTCATTAAGCAGTAGTTCCAGCGCTTGCGTTGTAATCTGAGCATAGCCGAAGATGAGCACCCGGCGAAGTTTGATTATCGGAATATCAAATATTACGACATCGTTGTTCACCACAAGTAACCGTCGGGATTCCCGCACAAGTTTCGCACCCTGTTCAGTTACATAGAGGGTCGCCATTCTATCCCTCTTTTTTAACTCCCAATTGTCAAAGAGCAAAATCTCAGCACATTTATTTAATTAAAAAGGAAATTTAAGCAGTTCGCGCTTGGTTTCAAACTCTTCAATATACTTTGATAACAGTTGCCCCACCTTTTTTAGCATTGATTCCGCAACATCTTCGTCAATCGGTTCTATACCGTGTGCCAGAATCGAATAGTTGCGGTTTTTTAGTAAGCCTTTTAAATCATTATATTCGGCGCCAAGGTTGTCTTTCAGTTCAGTTAAAAGTTGATAAGCTTTCTCTAATGCAATTTGAATCTTTCCTTCCTGATTCCGATATCCTGATAACCAGTTACTGCTTTCTTCCGGCACTTTGTCCAGAGCAACATCGCTGGTATTAACTCCGTGTTTTTTCTGCAAACGCCACTGGGCGAGCATCTCGCAGGTCCGGTAGAGACGGGCAACCGTATCATCGTATCTGCCTTCGTTAAACCGACGTTCCGCATTGTTGAACAAATCCACAATCATTAAGTCGGTTATTTCTTTTGCTTCTTTTATTTTTGTAACTAAATTAATCGTCGCTTCTTTCACCTGGAAAATTCCCAGTCTGTAGTCTGATTTCAGATTGGCATTCCGGTAACGTTCTACAAACCGGTTATGGTTGAACAAGTCCCAGCCTATGTAGGCATTGGCAATTGTTATCAGTTGTTCTCTGAGCAAGTTTTCGGTCTCGTTGAGTAAATGCAGATTTTTTAGTATCTGGATTGCTGAAGCGAAGCGGTAATTTTGCATCAGGTTAAATGCGGTTTGCAAAAGCATTGAATCACGAATCTGGTTCGGGGTCAAACTGATGAACCTTTCGGTGCCGGGGATCACTCTCTTTTGCTCATCCCGCCTTACATAAATATACTGGAGGTTGTTGAAACCGAGTTGCACTGCACTTAGTGCCAGCGCTGCGGACATCGTTTTTAGTCCGGTGGTAAAATCAGCGGTTACATTTTCCGCAGAAATTTTCAGTCTTTTCATCTGCTCGCTCAAAACATCAAGCATCTCTTTGAATAGCGCTTCAATGTCGCTAATGTCAGCCCGCAATTGTGATACAAAGGATTTTTCCGGTGTGCAACCTAACTCCTGAATAATCTTTTCGCCGTTACCCTTGGAACCTTCAGTAACAAATAGCAGTAAATAATCAGGATTGGCTCTTTTTATTGAATTTACCAGCGGGGGAACAATGTCCGCTTCTGGCCCGGTGCCAATGCCCACCGTGGCAACAAAAAGGGTCTTCATTTTATCACCTCCATTTCTGCCCAGCCCAGCGGAATATTTTCTTTAACCCGCTTGCGGGTGCGGGGTCCGATCCGGGTGTCAATTCGGGGTAGACGATACCGCTCGGCAAGGTTTAACTCCTGGGCAAGTAGCAGTAGTGATGTGGCAAACATTCCTGAGCCCTGCCCCAGACGGATAAGCGTTTTGGAAGCAGAAATTTTAATGTCCTGTGGTTGACGGTCTTTTGTTAAAACCTGCTGATAAAACCGGCTAACACTATTTAGCAAACTGTCGGGAGTAAGTCGGAAAGCAGGGTCAAGTTTCAAAGTAAAGGTAAACTGGGTGCCGGGCTTTAAGACTTCGTAAAGGATTGGAATTTTGCCACCCCGTCGGGCACCGACTACAACTGCCTGCACAAGTTCCAGACTTTCTTCGGGCAGATGCAGGTTAGAATCAGAAACATCCAGCCAGTGAGTAAATTTATCTGGTTTTTCACCAGTTCTGCCACCAAGCCGGGGTAGCACCAAGTCTAACGGGTCTTGGTATTCTCGCCGCTGCCTGCCCTGATTTAGGAATTTAACCTCGCCTTCCAGAACCTTAAGAAGGTTGTTTTTATCACACTCCTTTAACTTCTCGTAGCAGAGTGCAGATAGAATCGCACCTTTGAGCGAAGAGCCAGGAATATAAACCCTGCCCGCCGATTTTATAAAGAGGCGAATCTCTATTAAGTTAGTACCCCGGACGCTGTTGTGCAGGGGAATCCTGTAGCGGATGTGTTTTTCTAACAGAGATTCTGGAACTAACTTATCAATCGGCTGACCCGACGGTGCGGATTCAAGAAACTTATCCTTTATCGATTGAAAAGCGCTATCGTTGAGAAGCGAATCAATATCAATCCGCCGGCAGTAATCTCCTTTAATGAAGTAATCCAGGCGGTTTATCGTTTCACCGGAACCGATGTGAACCGGGGTCAGAATTTGTAATCTAACCTGAAATGGAACTTTAGAACTATTCACGGCTCCTCCTTTTTCGGATTCAGGATGCAGGGAATGGCAAAGGCGATGCCATTGCGATAAACCCGATGAGGTATTCCAGAAACTTCCGGAGTAACATCAATCAGCACACCCTTCCGACTCTTACCCGGAAAAACCGAACCTTCGGCAAATAAACTGACCGCTTTCCGGCGATAGGAGCGGATTGCCGGCGAATAGATATAACCTTTGCGTTCAATCAGTTCGTAAAAACCCAGGTTAAGATTATTGGTTTCCCTGTTATCAGGATAGTAGAGCGAAAGCATTAACTCCGCATCGTAATTATCCGGAGTCTTGATTTCAACCGTCAGGAACTCCGGCTGGTAAAACCAGCCTTTGCCCACCGAACGATAACCACCAATCCCTTCGTCGCACAGCAACCGCACCGCGGTGATAAATTTGCTCTGCCATTCATCAGCAACATTGTAAAGGAAAAAGAAACCACCATCTTTGAGCCAGAAAAGACCGGTATGGAAAAATCCGCCTTCTGCCTGCACCGTTCCGGTCAGTCGGCTGATATTCACCATCGGCACTTCCTCATAATTGATTATAGAGCCTGGTAATTTAAAATCCTTACTCTGCTCATCCAATCCTTTGCCTCCCAGGAGTTTTTCCCATTCCGTCTTTTCAATAAACTGAATTTTCTTCTGCTCTTTATCAAGCGGTATCTGATTGCGGGGAGTTGGGAAGTAGTAATGCCGTTTGTTTCCCTGTTCTGTAAAGATAAAGGCAGAACTCAATCGTAACGGTGGGGAATCTGAATCAAATCGGGCAAAAAACTCTGCCAACTGCTGGCTGCCGTAGAGCAGACAGAGGGCGTGGCAGATAGCAGAAAACAGAGTGTCGGAATGAATAATCGTCTCACTGCCTTCCCGCATTCCTTCCCGTTCACCAAGATGAAGCGGAGATTTTGGCTTTAATAAACAGGCTTGAAAAATAGCCATAGTTAATCAGGTAAGTTTGCTCTTCAATTCGCCAAAGTTTTGAATTAGCAGTTGGGGTGTGTTCCAGTTGTTGTTAATCCGGCGGTTTTCGTTTAACTCCAGAGTGCCGTTTTCGTAGTCCTCTACTTTGTTCCACCAGATTTTAATATTTTCCAGTTTCACCTTGCCATAACCCCTTGAACCCATACCGCCCAGATAATCATCTTCCAGTAGCGCCATTGCTTCAAATAGATGTTTCAACAGGTCTTTGTCGGCTTCTTCGTAAATGTTGAAAATGAACTCTGCCGGTGTAAAAACCGCACCTGCCGGCACACGCTCAATCTGGCGCAATCCCCCCGCACCTTTTCCTCCCGTTGTCCCGGTTCGCCGGTCAATCATTATCTCGGTCTTTATTTCTGTTAAAGTTGGCTCAACTGCCGGTAATGCCCGAACCGAATTTTCATCCAGATAGGTATCGCGCGCAATTAGACGAGTCAGGATTGTTTCTTCAAATGGCTTTTTCAGAGTTAAGCCGAAAATTTTACAGACCGGACATTTCTTATAATCTTCCAATTCCTGGCAGCGGTGCTCATTAACCTGGGTTTCTCCTTTTTCAATTGGCAGATTCAACTTGCGTTCAAGCAGGTTTCGCAATTTACCTTTGATTGAAGAACCTGGAATATAAGGACGGTCCCAGGGGTCTCTAATAACCCGGGCATCAACCCCGCCTATTTTCAAACCTTCAGAACTACCACCAATCCTTAAGCCGGTTAATGTCCTGATATCAGCGGTTATGACCACTTTGCCGATAATTTTAACTTCAACTGCACTCATCTACTCCTCCTTTCCATTCTTTCCTGCTCTTTTTTCTTCGTCTCTTCTAAAGTATGGTAAGCAACTATTGCCTCCACAAAGTGGCGGAAAAACTCAAAATCTGCTTCTGATTGAACCGATTCTATCGCCGCTTCAATTATCTGACGAAATAAAGCCAGGTTTGGCTTTTTACCCTGGCTATAGGCTAATAGTGGACGCAATAACTGAAGGCTGTTCGCATTGTACTTCTTTATTGCCTGGATTGAATCAAGGATGTTCCGCACCTGGGATGTGGAAACTTTTTCCCTAACCAGTTTCTTACCAGCCTCAGCGGCGAAGTCTACTAATCTCTGGGCATCTCTGGTTTTAAATATCTCTTTTATACTTTCTATGTTGACATTTGGAATGTTCTGCATATTCATACCTCCTTATTTTGTTTTTCTCTTGTCTCCAGTTCTGCCCAGCGCACAATCAGGTCAAGGTGTGGGTGAAGCCTAACACCCTGCATAACTTTGCTTTCTATCTCGCTCAGGAGCTGGAGCAGAGCCGGCTTGTCTTTTTCCCTTTCTTTTAATCTGGTCAGGGCGTAAATTAAACGCCAGACCGGAAACATCGGAATCTCTTTCTTGCCCTTTTTGTCCTTCTTATTAGCCATCTGGAATTCTGCCCAACTGGCGTTAATGATGCCAAGAATTGCCCGGGGAAAATTCTCGGATTTAAGCAGTTTCACCAGGTCATTTTTGATATCTTTGACATCTGAATACTCCCGCCATTTTAACTCTTCTTCCAGCAGTGATAAAGCATCCCGACCGGCATCTTTGGCTGACGCTTCGGCTTTACCCGCAAGTTTTGCCGCCTGGTAAACCGGAAACTTTTCCGAGGGCGCAATGAATATGCCCGCAGAAAGCGTTAGCTGATTTGATGTAAACTGACGGAAATCATCATAAATCTGATAGGCAAATTCGGGCAGTTTTGACCAGGCACCAATGACAAACAGATCGTCGCCACCAGCATAGGCAAGATAGATGCTATTTTTGAAATCATTACTCTGTGCCAGCGCCTGAATCCGGGCAGAAAAGAAATAACTGATCAGATAACTGAGCATTGAAAGCCGGGATATGGAACGGTTATCCTCACCCAGCCCTTTTTTAAACACCTCCCCCAGATGGTCAACATCGGCTCTTAATACCCCCCATCGTTTTATACCACTGGCTTCATCTGCCAGGTCTTTGAGTTCTGCAGTTTCCCTATTTTTATTCGGCACATATTTGCCGATAAATCTGAAACCGGCAACACCCGACTCCAGCGCCGTGCTATTCAAACGGTAAACAAGCTCACCTTCATCCCCGGTAAACTGTGGCTGTTTAGAAAATTCATATTCTATGCCGAGTTGCTTTAGAATTTTATTCCAGCCGGCATCATTTCCATCGGGTTGAGTTATCGGTTTTTCAATTAGATAGTTGGCATCGTGAAGACATCGTCCTAACCCGGCAAAACCCTCACACCTTTGACAAATCTGGTTTGTTTGTTCCTGGTTGTTGAGTTCTTCACCGCAGATTAAGCAGGCAGGCATCTCTCCGCCCATCCCAGTAGGACCTAAAATCTGTTTATAATCTGCACTTGTGAGTGTCGTAGCAAATTTGCGCCGTTTTTCGATTGCCAGTTGTTGATGCAGATCTTCCCAGACCAGACCAAAACTTTCCCGCTTGAAATCCAGTACTCTTACCGGCTGCCAGGCGATGGTTATACCCAGTTTTCCTTTGTGTTCAGAAAGCAGAACCCGCTCAACTAAATTGGTGATCTCTTTAATATCATCGGTAAAACTCGGAATGGCTGGTACCAAAAGGTAAAAATGGCCCCCGCCACAATAAATCTGATTCGTCCGGGTAAGGTTAAATTGTTTAAGAATTTTCCCTGCCACCGCTTCAGTAATCAACTGCAAGTAAAGTGAACGTCCTCTCAGTCCCTTTAAGGCACGCTCAGCCCGCAAATTGTAAATGAAGTTCTGAATTCCTGAGATATCGCCGCCAATTAGATAGGCTACTGTCCGGCCGTTTTCCTCTAAATTGTCCCGGAACACATTCAGCAGTTCTTCAATATCAGCATAATTAAACTGGTCTATATACAGACAGGCAGAGATGGCAGCGGTTAATTTCAGATGATGGTATAGCGAAACATCGGAAATAGTACTATAAACCGCTGCCGGGATAAATAATGTATATTTTTCCAGTAGTGCTAAAAGGCGGTTAAATAAAAGCGGATTTACTAACCCGGTCAAACTTTTTGCCTCTTGGTAGAAGTTCTGCCACAGTTCCAGATAGGCTTGAGAACTGATTTCGCTGTTGTTTTGCGGCTGGACATCGCCATTTTCTGGTAAAATCTGCAACGGTAAATAGGTGCAATTCTGGTTACCAAAAAGGGTTGAGAAGATATTAACCAGTGGCATTTCAGCAGGAGACTTTTCTCGCCATTCTTCCGTCTCTCTTCTTTCGCCGCTCGCAAACCAGTCTGCCAGTGTAATGAGCCGGGTTAAGTGGGGATTGGGCGCACTGGTGGCATCGGTAATGTGGTGGTTTTCAACGATTTCAGCAAGACCCTGCCACTGACCCTGGAAAATTTCGGCAACAAACCTGCCACTCAACTGGGAATGATTCTGTCCCGGTCTTGCTCCGGTTCGCAGTTCAAACTTGCCGATATCATGGAGTAAACCGGCAAGGATAACTAATTCTAACTCTTTCTCATTCATTGCACCTCCAATTTATATTTACCCATACCAAAGGTTGTATTCTTACCGATGTGTAGAATTTCACCGGCACGTAGTATCGGCAGAAATTGACCCAGTTCACCCGTATAAACCGCCCAACCGGTGATACCCGTATATTCAACAATTCGATTCTGCCGCCGGGAGAAGTGCTCCCAGTCCGTACCGGCAAAAACCGCCTCTTTAAGTTGGACTCGCTGAGCCGCGTTTATTAAAAACCGGTGGTCAATCTCTATCGGCTGGTCGTGAAAGTAACTTAAAAGCCAGAGCCGGCGCAACAAACTGCGGATGATAACATTAAACCCGGGGCGCCGGCACAGTTTACCATTATGAATGAGCCGTGTCGTAGTCAAAAATGTGATCCGGACCTTTTGAACGGTCTCAGAAGTTGATGATAGGCTGATCAGTGTGGGCAATGGCTGGTTAACTAACGCTGATTTTTGAGAATCGTAAATCAGTTGGTTGTACTGATAGATACCAATTAAACGAAACAGTTTTCTCGGTCTGCCCATACCCTGTTCAGCCAGTTGTTCAAAGGCATAGATAAAGTATGAGAGCAAATCAACCGCCCGCCCGAACAAAATCAACTGGAAATTGAGCAGTTCTCCCTTTTTCAGAACCGGAGATTCAATCTCTGGTGGCTCAATCACAAATGGATGGGGAACGGTTTCTGCTTTGGGCAGAATTCCGGCGGTTTGGGGACGTGGGGTATCAAATACATAAGACCAGACACAGTTGTAACGAAGCAAGCACTCAGTGCACCGACGATCGATAAAAGGACAGCAGACTTTGCGGAAGGCAACACCAAAGGCACTACGTAGCAAACCGCCTTTATAAACCGGTAACTGTACCGGCTCGGTCGCTTGAAGCGAAATTTGGAGTTTAAGCGTGCGCATCAAAAAACACCCTAGGCAATCTTAAGCTAATCTTTTTGTTTTGTCAATAACTTAACAGTTGACACTGTTAAGCATTAACTTTTTCTGATATTGGGAACTAACTGCCGGTTTGAAAATTGGGTTTTCGTATCTTATCTTCTTGACTTGGGAAACGGTTGATAATAATATATTAATATATGTGTGTTTTAATTTACGGAGGAGTAAATGACAGAAAAGGTGTTGTATAATCGTTTAGGTAAAGCGGTTTATCGTTTGTGTGGAACAGTGTTTTATGATTTTCTGGGTAAACCGCGTGGTTTTCTCGTCGGCAAGACTGTGTATGATAGCCGGGGAAATCACCGCGGGTTTTTTATTGAAAATATTTTGTGGGACCGGGGTGGCAAGGTAATCGGGTTTGTAGCAGGGGTAAAACTTGATGAGTTCACTTTTCCCGAGGTGGAAGTGCCGCCCGTGCCTTATAAGGACCTGCCCGCACCTGAACCCCCGCCTAATCTTACCGACCTTGATTTACCAAGAAGGGCTCCGGTCTGGTCAATAATGCGGCTGGAAAATCTTTTAATCTGAACGGTAAAAGGAGGGGCAATGACAAAGGTTGTAGATTGCCACACCTGCCCTCAGCAGGCTCGCAATGACGCAAAACGTCAGATTGCTCCGTTCGTCTCCGGCTCACTCACAATAACACACCCCATTCCAGTGGTGATTGTGGTGTTTCTGTCGCTCTTTGTCCTAACTGCGAGCGGATTGGAAATTCGCGGACGGGTAACCAGTATCTGGGAGAAGAACAGTTTTACCATTGAAACCCGTTCAGATGAGACCGTGCTCTGGTTTGACCTGCCCAGCAATACCCGGATCATCGCCCAGGCAGAAGCCAGTGATAGTCCGATAAAAAGGGTCAGGGTAAAGATGAATGAGCCGTTCATCTTAACCGGTATGAAGGAGTGGCGAATAACTATCTTCTGGGATTCGGTTGACTGTAACTGGGGATGCCGATTGGTCAAGGGTGAAGAACCGGTGCTGAACCGGGTCCAGGGTTATGCCAGTACCGATTTTGCGTTTAACTGGTCCTTGGTTACCGAGGAGGATGTTGAGACCTGGAACTTCGCCTATCCCAAGGATGCCACCTTTATCGTGCGCTGGAAGGCAGCCGGTGCCCGGGGAGCCGAGGAACAGGATCTAAGTGATGATACCAAGGTCAAACTGATCGGCACCGGGATATTTAATATTGAAGTCGACCCGGTTGACGGTGAAGGTGAATTTACCGCAGAAAGGGTGAAATAAGTTTCGCGCTTAAAATTGGCAATTTCCTTTTTCGTTGGCGCGCAGCGATTGGTGTTATTGCCTTTGCAGTAGTTTTTAACTGGAGTAAGCCGACCCCCACAACCGTGTTAAATTCGTTGACCCTGATTATTCCGGGGTTGCTTTTGCGTTTCTGGACCACCGGTTATATTGGTAAAATCAGCCGCGCGCCATCCATCTCCGCTGATTATCTTGTAGTCAAAGGTCCTTACAGGTTTTTTCGCCATCCACTCTATCTGGGTAATTTCGCTCTGGTTGCAGGTGTTTTGGTTGCCTTAAAGCCATCGCTGATTATGGCATTCGCGGTGCTGCTGGGTTATCTGATTATGTATCGCCTGATCGCCCGGGCAGAAACCGAATATCTTGAACAGTCCAATCCCGAACCAAAGGAAACCGGTTTTAATATCATTGAGGCGTTAAGCGAATGGCGGACCTGGTTAGTGACCGGCACCGCACTCGGGTTGGGTCTGTTAAAGGCGTTTTGGCTGGTTAAACGGTAGGATTTTAAACTGGGCGGTTACGCTTGCGGTGCGTTCGCTGTTTAAGTCCCGGATTTTAGCAATCAGAAGATAACTCCCCGGATTTAAGTCCATCGTGTGTACCCGTTCCTGTGCCACTCCGGTAGTACCGGTGCCGGTGATAAATCTGACCGGTGTAGGAATTACCGCCATCTGGCGCGAGTTGATCTCCATAATCTCATAACTCACCTCTGCCCGGTGTCGGTTAAGGCTGTCAGGTTTCAGGTTATATATCTCAAATAGCACATAAAAGGTGGCACCTGTTTTCACCTCTGCGCCCGGCAGAGGAATAACCCGCTGCCATTCTGGACGGACGAACTGTGGGCTCTGGAAAACATTATCAATCAGCGCATAAAATGTCATATCCGAGACTGGCTGAGCCCGCCGGACATAGTCAACAAGACTCAGTTCCTGCTCGGCAGTGCCATAAATCGTGCCATCGCGGTTAATCGCCTCAACCGTAACCGTGTAGAGGTCAACCGGCAGGTAGATAATCTCTCTACCCACGATGTAATCGGCATTTGTGTCCGGATGAAAACTAAACCACCCAGAACGACGATATTGACTACCCTTTCTTGAGGTAAAGTTGAATTGAAAATGAAATAGATGTCCGTTTTTTGGCTCCCGGATCAGTTCCTCACTTGGTATTCCATAATGGAGTTCTACCGCGACGCTATCCGCCTTTTGCGCAAACCGGTAAAGTCCAATCTTCAAGCCGATTTTTCGTGCTGACAGCACCGGTGCCGGTATTTTTGCACCGTAATCCACCATCTCAAATGCCGGCGGAAAATAGTTTTTACCAAAACGGGTAAAACCAACCTGCTGATACCCTACACCCTTTTGGACAAAGTCAAACTGGAGACCAATTGAATCATAACTCCAGATTTCCGCCGGATTGACAAAAATCCTTAATGTCTCATTTTCCAGTGGCTGGGGCGCATACTCCTCACGCCGCGGTGGTCCATAACGGATATAAACTGGAATCCTTTCGTCGCCCAGGAGGTCCAGTTTACCAAAAAGTTCCCGCGCCTTTTCTGCCCGGCGCTGGAAAAGCCAATGCTCAGTGATGTCCCTTTTCTGCCAGAACCACTGGAGATAGTCGGCACGGGTAGGAGCATTGAGCAATTTCAGATATTCATCTGCCGCACTCCGGTCCACAGTGCGCAGGATAACATACTCCAGTTTTTCATCCTGATTTAACCGATCAGCACGGGTTAATGGTCTTAACTGTCCGCAGGTTAAGAAAACAAGAGCAAGAATCAAAACGCACCGTTCATTAAAACATCGGGATGTTAATACCAAAACGGCGCGCGATCTCCTTTGCCTCCGCATAGCCCGCATCCACATGCCGACAGACACCAATTCCCGGGTCATTGGTTAAAACCCGTTTGAGCCTTTCCTCCATTTCCGGACTGCCATCACAGACAATCACCTGACCCGCATGAACCGAGTACCCAATTCCCACTCCGCCACCGGAGTGAATTGAAACCCAGGAAGCCCCGCTGGCACAGTTTAAGAGAGCATTCAAGAGTGGCCAGTCCGCAATCGCATCTGAACCGTCAAGCATCGCCTCGGTCTCCCGGTTCGGCGAAGCCACCGAACCGCAGTCAAGATGATCCCTGCCGATGACAATCGGACCCTTAAGTCTCCCCTCACGCACCGCCTTATTGAACGCCAATCCTGCTTTATCACGCTCACCATAACCAAGCCAACAGATTCTTGCCGGTAAGCCCTGAAATGGTACCTCAGACTCTGCCTTTTTCAACCAGTTGTGGAGGGGCTGGTTATCTGGAAACAACTCCATCACAATCCGATCGGTTTCAAAAATATCATCCGGATCACCGGACAGCGCCACCCAACGAAAAGGTCCCATTCCCTGACAGAAAAGCGGACGGATATACGCCGGCACAAAACCGGGATATTTCCAAGAACCGATTTTACCCGGAGTTCTGATTTCATCTTCCTTCAGATAACCACCTTCCAGCGCCTTGCCCCGTAAGTTGTTACCGTAGTCAAAGGTAACCGCGCCCCGACTTTGCAACTCCAGCATCAACCGGACATGGGTTGCCATTGTTTGATATGCCCGTTTCCGGTACTCATCCGGATTCCGCTGCCGTAACTCCAGCGCTACCCAAAAACTCATCCCCACGGGCACATAACCATTTAATTCATCGTGAGCAGAGGTTTGATCAGTAAGTAAATCTGGAGTAACATTCCGCTCAATCAGTCGCTTCAACAGATCAACGATATTTCCACACCAGGCGATGCTTTTTGCCTGGCGGTGTTGTTGCGCATCAAGTGAGGCATCAATCGCCCGGTCCAGGTCCTCAATTAGCTGATCAAGATATCGAGGCTTTCTTGATGCCAGCCGTCGTTCAATTCTCTTCCTATCCACCTCTGCGCCGAGATAAACTGCATTTGCCATTGTGGCAGCAAGAGGTTGAGCACCACTCATTCCTCCTAAACCACCAGAAACCACCAGCCGACCGCTTAGATCCCCACTGCCAAAGTGCTTGAGCCCAGCACTGACAAAGGTTTGATGTGTTCCCTGAAGTATACCCTGTGTACCAATGTATATCCATGAACCAGCGGTCATCTGACCGTACATTATCAACCCTTGAGATTCAAGTTCATCAAAGTATATTTTCGTTGCCCAGTGAGGGACTAAATTGGAGTTAGCGATTAGCACCCGTGGCGCATAGGTAAAGGTCTTAAAAATACCAACCGGTTTACCCGATTGAATCAACAAGGTCTCATCATCCTCCAGTTTCTTAAGACTGTTGACAATCACCTCAAAACAACGCCAGTTCCGGGCTGCCCGACCGGTTCCGCCATAGACAATCAGCTCTTCAGGTTTTTCCGCCACCTCAGGATCAAGATTGTTCAAAAGCATCCGGAGCGCCGCCTCCTGATGCCAGCCCTTACAGGAAAGTTTGTTACCCCGCGGTGCCAGAAGTGGTTGATACTGATGAGCGTCCTTCATAAATCATCACCTCACAAAATATTAACCATTGGTCTCCAAACTGTCAAACCAGGTGCCATTATTTTTTCCTGCCCGAATTGCTATCGCAACGGCACTTGCCAAGATTAAGGTTTGCCCCACAGACCGGACATAAACCCTGACAACTATCACGACATCTCGGTGCAATCGGAATCGCCAGATGAATTGTATCTCGGACGATCGGATTCAAGTCAATGAAATCGGAATCGACCGGCACTCGGTTCAGTTCCTCAGGTTCAAGTTCCCGGGCATAGATCGGTCCGGTTCCCTCCAGCATCGTGAACTCCGTAAACATCTCCTCGGTAAAATCCCGCTCATAACCCTCGCCGCAAATGGCACAGAGCAGTTTCGCCCGAAAATTAACCCGGCCCCGAACTAAAAACCGCTTTCCACTTCTGGTGATTATCACCTCCGCTCTGATTTTTCCCAAAATTGACTGAAAAGAAGGGTTCTCCTTTACCTCCCTTTTCTCATATCCGTAATCTTTTGCCTCACCATCAAGTTCAAACCGGTTGTCTCCGGATTTGAGCGTGGCAATCGGCACCAACCCGATTTTTCTCATATCTGCTCCTTTAAAAACTGTCCGCAGCGGTGTTTACCGGCCAACCGGACAGGAATTTAGTAAACGCCGAACGACATCCTCAACCCGGATATTCTCCGCTTCGGCGGCAAAGTTGGTGATAATCCGATGACGCAATACCGGAAATGCCACCGTCTGCACATCTTCAACCGTCGGGGTATAGCGACCGGCAAGGATCGCCCGGGTCTTGGCACCTAAGATCAAATACTGGGTAGCACGTGGTCCCGCACCCCAACTCACCCATTCCTTGACAAATTGCGGAGCAGTGGGATTGTTCGGTCGGCTCATCGCCACCAGTCGCACCGCGTAGTCAACCACCTCGTCCGCAACCGGCACCCGACGTACCAGCTCTTGGAGCCATTTAATCTCATCCGCATTCAGCACCCGGGAAAGCGCTGGCTCATAAGCAGAGGTGGTGCTTTTAACAATTGCCTTTTCCTCTTCCGCACTGGGATAATCAACTACCACTGAAAACATAAACCGGTCAAGTTGTGCCTCAGGCAAGGGATAGGTCCCTTCCAGTTCAATCGGATTCTGAGTAGCAAGCACGAAAAACGGCGCGGGTAACTCATAAGTTTGACCGGCAACGGTTACCCGATACTCCTGCATCGCCTGTAACAATGCTGCCTGGGTCTTGGGCGGCGTGCGGTTGATTTCGTCCGCCAGCACCACATTAGCAAAGATTGGACCAGGCACAAACCTGAACCGCCGCATTTTCGTCTCGGGGTCATCCTCAATTATCTCTGTGCCAGTTATGTCCGAAGGCATCAAATCCGGCGTGAACTGAA
This sequence comes from uncultured bacterium, assembly GCA_964590395.1. Lineage (GTDB taxonomy): Bacteria > Hydrothermota > Tepidihabitantia > Tepidihabitantales > Tepidihabitantaceae > JAOABP01. The sequence continues at coordinate 12,725 of CAZPVT010000008.1, read as the reverse complement.
TCCGGTTGAAGGACAACTCCAAGACTTTTGCCAGGGTGTTAACCAGCATGGTTTTAGCAAGACCGGGCACACCGATAAGCAGAGCATGACCATGTGCTAACAGGCAGATTAGAACCTGCTCAATGACCGCCTTCTGACCGATGATTATCTTGCTGATTTCGTTTTCAATCCGCGCCCGCGCCTGTGCCAGTTGTGCCACCGCCTGGACATCACCGCCGGTATCTCTCACTTTTTCCCTTTATCCGTTCCGAACCTATGCCCTTTTTTCTTTCTCCAGTAGTTTCTTCTGCACCTGCGGCAACGTGGTGTACTCCATCTCTTTCAACCCGAGCCGGTGCGGTTCAAATGGCCCGTGCCGACGCATATACTCGGCAAGTTTGTTTGCCTCTTTACGTGCTAAATCAAAACCCGGGTCATCAAACATATCCCTTGGCCCAACCAATTTTCCATCACTCAGTTGAAAGCCTAAGGCAATCACCCGCGGTGGCCCATCAAACCGGGACGGCGTTGCCTGATGCTGGGCAACCGGCATCAACGGCCCATAATGCGAACCACGCATCCAGCCCGATACCAGATGGGGAAAGGCAAACGCCTCCAGCACCTCCCCGACCGCAGGAAAACCGGATTGACAACGCACCATCATCACCGGGTCATCCTTGCCGACATATCTGCCGGCAATCAGCGCCAGTTTCTGGGTGGAACTGGTGGCAGCGATCTCGCCGTCCTTTCGGTAGACATTCTTTATCACATAATTTTCCGGCGAGCCGATAAGCACCAGTAGGTCATACATCTCCTCCGGACAGGATAGCACCATATCCTTCCCCTCGAAGACATCGTGAATCTCAAATCGGAACCCGTCGTGCATCGAGGAATCAATCACCAAGCCAATGGTGTTGAACGGATCGGCAAAAATCCTGAAAAGTGGTAGATTCCAGGCACCGGGTGCGCACTTGTCACCACAAAAGACAATTACCGGCTCGGACTTGCGCTCAACAAAACTCATCTCGGCAACACCAGGACCCATACCCTTGACATTGCCGCTGAAAGCATCAGCGAGCATATCCTGTCCTGCCCCGTAGAGTTTCAGTTCCCGGGCAAGTTCAGTGCCGGCCATAAAGGTATCCCAGGCGAGTTTGTGAATCTCGGCACTGTCCTTACCCCGGTTATGGGTCATAATCAGTTCCAGATCGTCGCCGCAACTGGTAACATAATAGTCAATCAGCAATCCTTCTTTGCGCGCCTTTTTCAGGCTATCCTTTGCCAAGTCAATTATCTCCGGATGGCTTGCGGAATGACCCACATAACCGCCGATATCGGCTTTAATTACCGAAATGGTTATCATTGAACGGAACTCTTTTTCTTTCATCTTTTTGCCTCCTTTAATTAAGGTTACACCTTTTTGTCTCTGCCTTACCTGACCTTAGAAAAGGTAAGTATACTGCCGATCAGTCTTGGGTCAAGGAATACCCGACAGCGGGAACTATCTGATACCGATTTGCAATTTATCGTCTTTCAATTACACTATCCCGCAATGGCATCACGACTTGCTGCGGTCTTTCGTAATCGCAATATTCTTCTCCTCGCTTTCTCCGGTGCAATGTCCCAATTGGGTGATCGGCTGTCACATATGCTTCTGATCACGATTATCGGCGTCTCCAATCCAGGAAAACTCCTCGCCTATTCCAGCGGCTCCCTTACCTTTGTCTTACCAACTCTTATTCTCTCACCGATCGCCGGTGTTTTGGTTGACCACTGGAATAAACGCCTAACCATCGCCCGGACCCACTTTCTTCAAACCGCGGTACTGGCTCTTACCCCTCTGGCTATTAATCTCACGCACAGTTACACCCCTTTCTGGATCGCCCTCGCCATTTTCTTCGGCTTGGATATCTTTAACAATACTGCCAACCCTGCGCTTTTACCCAGCCTGGTCCAGAAAGATGAAATCCTCGCTGCCAACTCCATCAGTCTGTTTTTCTCCCGGATCGCCACCGTTCTCGGAATGGTAATTGGTGGCTTTCTAATCAAATGGGTCGGCTGGCAAAAAGGTATCTGGATTGATGCTACCTGTCATCTTATCGCAGGCGTAATTGTTCTCAATATCGGACTTTCCCCTACTTCACCACAAACGGCGACCTCCATTACCCATCCACCCGCACCATTCATATCGTTGATCACCCGTGCCTTTATTCAGTTCTTCCGGGATCTTACCGAGGTCATCCAGTTGATATTCGTAAATTTCACTGTTGCCTTTGTGCTAACTTCAATTGTTATCTCCACCTTCATCTCCGCGGTTGCCTATACGATTCTGATATTTCTTGTCCAGCAGGTACTGGGTATGGGAACCGCCGGCGTCGGCATATTTGCCGGCATCCTCGCGGTCGGTATGATTGCGGGTGCGTTGCTGATCGGCCTATTATCTTCAAATATTAGCCGCCCGCTGATCGTTACCGGTGTAATTATCGTATATGGTATTTTATTTTTAATTGGTTACTGGTTGATCACCCTCTGGTTTATGATTCTGGTCGCCCTTATCGCCGGTATCGCCTTCTCCTGGCTGGGTGTGGTGCAAAATACTATGCTTCAGGAGGAGGTTGATGAACGCATTCGTGGCCGGATATTCTCCAGCCGGGAGTTCATCACCAATGCCACATTTTTGAGTACCACTCTCGCAATCGGTACTTTCGGTGACTTAACCTCTTACCGCCTGGCTTTAATATTTATTGGTATTGCTCTGATATTATTCGGGATTACCGGAATGGCTCTTATCCACTGCCGGCAAAGAACCGGACCTAAACCCTGATGATGATGTTGTCAATCAGTCTTGCTTTACCAAAATACACTGCCAGTGCCACCAGCACCTCACCGGCAATCTGCTTAACCGGTGCCAGTTTTTCGGTGTCGACAACATCAATGTAATCGATTTTCCCCTGAGAACTACTTTTGATCAATCGCCGCATCGCCATTTTAATCCGACCAGCATCTCTCTCGCCATTTTTAATCAAATTTTCCGCCAACTGGAGAGAACGAAACAGCACCGTCGCCTCTCGGCGCTGATCAGATGTTAAATAGGTGTTACGCGAACTCATTGCCAGCCCGTCCGGCTCCCGCACTGTCGGCACAACTAAAATCTTTACATCAAAATTCAAATCCGTTACCATTCTTTTAACCACGAACGCCTGCTGGGCATCCTTCTGCCCGAACACCGCAAGATGGGGTTTAACAATATTAAACAGTTTGGCAACGACGGTAGTAACTCCGCGAAAATGAGCCGGCCTAGATTTCCCGCATAAATACCGGGTTAAATCCTTGACCTCAATACACGTGGCATAACCAACTGGATACATCTCCGCCACATCCGGGGAAAAAATCACATCCGTCCCCACCTCTTTTAATAAACGTTGGTCCCGGGTAAAATCACGTGGATAGGTCCGGTAGTCCTCGTTGGGCCCAAACTGAATAGGATTGACAAAAATTGACACCACCACATAGTCACACCGACGACGTGCCACCTGCACCAATTGTAAGTGGCCTTTATGCAATGCCCCCATTGTCGGCACAAAGCCCAGTCTGCCCTGCTGCCGCAATCGCTCGGCAAGCGATTGCATCTGATTAATCTTTCTTATTACCCTCATCGAGGTAAAAACTGTGCTCCGGAGCCGGAAACCTGCCCGCCCGCACATCCACAATGTAATTCTCTACCGCCTGACGGACAGTCTGCCCCAGTTCTGCATATCGTTTGACAAACTTGTATTTCGGCTCGTCGAAAAAGCCCAGCATATCCTGGAGGACCAGCACTTGGCCATCGCAGTCCGGGCCGGCACCGATGCCGATCGTGGGAATCTGCAGACAGCTGGTAACCCTTTTTGCCAGTTCTGCCGGTATCTTTTCCAGCACTACGGTAAAACAGCCTGCCGCTTCCAGTGTCAGGGCATCAGCAAGCAGTTTTTCCTGTTCTTCGGGTCTGCGTGCCTGAAGCCGATACCCACCCAGTTTATGTACCGCCTGCGGAGTCAAACCCAGATGGCCCATCACCGGTATCCCGTATTCTACCAGTTTTCTAACAGTCTCAACAACCGGACCCGAACCTTCTACCTTTACTGCTGCCGCCCCGGCTTGCAAGAGTCGGCCCGCATTTGCTACCGCCCGCTCCACCGAGACCTGGTAAGAAAGAAACGGCATATCACTGACCACTAATGCCCGACGCACCGCTCTTGCCACTGCCCTAGTATGATAAACCATCTCCGCCATACCGATCTGCAGAGTTGTTTCCATACCATAGACCACATTCGCTGCGGAGTCCCCAACTAAAATTACATCCACACCCACTTGATCCAGTAACCGGGCAAAGGAATAATCGTATGCGGTCAGACAGACAATCCTCTCCCCTTTTTTCTTCATCTTTGCCAGTCGTAGCACCGTAACCTTATCCTGGTGATTCATCTGCCTGAACCTTATTTAACCTTACTCCTGGGCGAATAAAACTTTCGGCCCGAACGGTGCTCCAAAATTGCCCGGAACAAACCCTCAAAATCGTGCTGGTTAGCGACAAAGTCCAATCTGTCAGTATTAACGATCAGTAACGGCGCCTCTTCGTAATGCAAGAAAAACGAATTATAGAGGTTTGCCAGCGATATCAAATACCCCGGATCGATATTTGCTTCAAACGGACGTCCGCGCAATCGGATTCGGGCAAGTAATACCTCCAGTTCTGCCTGTAGATAAATCACCAGATCCGGTTTGGGAATATCCTGTCGGATCAGCTCATATATCCGATAATAGAGCGCCAGTTCATGCTCGGTGAGATTAAGCGTCGCAAAGATCCGGTCCTTCTCAAACAGATAATCACTGACCACCGCCTGTTCCGGCACTAACGCACCCTCCACCATCACCATCCCCGCCTGAAAAATCTCCTGTAATTGCCGGTGCCGGGACAACAGAAAAAACAACTGGGTTTGAAACGCATAACCCCGGGGATCACGATAAAAACGCTCTAAAAACGGATTTTCCTCGATCTGTTCCAACACCGGACGCGCCTGTAATCTTCGAACAAGGAGTTCTGCCAGCGCGGTTTTCCCGACACCGATCGGTCCCTCAATTGCCACATACCTCAAATCTCTTTCCATCGCTTCACCCCACGCTGGTCAGCCCTCAACAACAACTCAGCCGCCGTCAGATTAAAAACCGGATGTCTGATATCCGGTGCCAGTTCTGCCAGCGGTAATAACACAAACGCCCGCTCATGCAGCCGTGGATGCGGAACAATCAAATGACTATTGAAATCAGGGTGTCCATCACGCCACCCGATAACCTCCGCGCCGTAAAAAATGATGTCGATGTCAATAATCCGGGGCATCTTTTTGCCTGCAGCTCTTTCCCGCCAGTGCTGGCGTCCGATTTTCTCTTCGATATGCTGAACTCTTGTTAACAGTTCTGCGGCTGATAATGTCGTCCAGAGCCTGATCGTGCCGTTGAGAAACCACGGTGCACCCGGCATATCAACCGGTTCACTCCGATACCAGCTGGAACGCTGGAGCGGACCGATTTTCACCAGTTCTGCCAGGGTCTGATAAAGATTATCCTCCCGTGCGCCGAGATTGGTACCCAGCCCCAGATACGCTTCAGTCACCGCCAATATCGCCTCGGTTTAGTGGTAAACGATCCGCTGCGGGCTTATCGCTAACACCCGCTTACATTTCACCGGGTTGCTGGTGCAACTTTTCAACATTGGTTGCCCTTTGTCCCAGTGGTGCCTCAACAACTTCAAACTTTACCAGCTCACCAGACTGCAAAACCTTCTCACCATCACCAGTGAGATCCTTGGAATATACAAATATATTTCGTTGTTCATCATCGGGTTTAATAAACCCATATCCCTTATCTTTCTCATACCACATAACTCGACCGGTGCGCATTGCGATCCTTTCTTTTCAAACAATGACTCTATATTACTCTAATCAGCTTTATCCGCTTGTCAACCGTTACCACTTCTGTTAATTGACTGCCAATTTTCTTCTGCCTATAATATAACCACTATGTATCCAGTAGTCACCGCCCAGCAGATGAAACAGATTGACCAAAAGGCAATGACTCAATGCGGTATTACCGGTCTGGTACTGATGGAAAATGCCGGCCGGACCGCGGTCGATGCGATCACTAAAACCCTGCCTGATTTTCCCCAACAACGGTTTCTAATCGTTTGCGGTAAAGGTAACAATGGCGGTGATGGCCTGGTCATCGCCCGACATCTGCTCAACCATGGTGTCCACGTAACCACTGTCATATTGGGCAGAACCGCTGACCTCAAAGGCGATGCCCGCACCAATGCGGAAATCCTCTTAAAGACAGACCACCAGATTATTGAAATCACCACTGAAGAACATCTGTCGGCAATCTTACCCGGACACTCGGTCATCGTTGACGCTATCTTCGGTACCGGTTTATCATCACCTCCTACCGGCTTATTTGCTGCCGCCATCCGCTTAATCAACCAGAGTTCGAAATTCGTCGTTAGTATTGACATCCCATCAGGCATGGATGCCGACACCGGCAAAGTCCTGGAACTAGCAGTCAAAGCCAACCTGACCGTAACAATGGGACTACCAAAAATCGGCCTTTTGCTTTATCCCGGCAGAACCTGTGCTGGTAAACTGGAGATTGCTGACATCGGCATACCGAAAAGTCTAACAGAAAAAGACGCTGACACCTTCCTGATAGATGATGAATTTGTCCGAAAAACACTTCCACCGCGACCGCCCGATGGACATAAAGGTACATTTGGTACCGCGCTTTTAATTTGCGGTTCCCGGGGCTACAGCGGTGCGGCAGTACTTACTGCCTGTGCTGCGGTACGCGCCGGTGCCGGGCTGGTCAGGATTGCCTACCCTACCAGCTTAAGTCCGATAATTGAAACTCTGGCGCTTGAACCGGTAAAACACCCACTGCCCGAAACGCCAGAGTTCACACTCAGCACTGAAGCGCTTGACCCGATATTGAAACTCGCCCAGAATGCTGAGGCACTTGGAATTGGTCCCGGCATATCAACACATACCCAAACCCGAGAGTTGCTTTTGCATCTCTTGAGCCAACTGGACAAACCAATTGTGTTGGATGCGGACGGAATCAACAATTTAGCGGGTAATGTTGCCCTTTTAAAAAAACTCTCCCACCCGCTGATTCTCACCCCGCATCCGGGCGAACTCAGTCGACTGCTCAATATTCCACCATCAGAAATAAATTCCAACCGGGTTACCATCGCCCGCACCTTTGCCCGGGATTACCAGTGCATTATCGTTCTTAAAGGTGCGCCGACCGTAATTGCGGCACCTGACGGCAAAGTTTTTATCAATCCAACCGGCAACTCCGGTTTAGGCAGTGGTGGTACCGGTGATGTCCTGACCGGTATAATAACCGGTTTACTTGCTCAGGGTTGTGAACCGCTAACCGCGGCGATCTGCGGTGTCTATCTCCACGGTAGAGCAGCCGACCTGGGGGCCGAGCAACTTAGCGAATACTGTCTTACTGCCCGGGACCTGCTCCAATTTCTGCCTACCGCATTCCGCTCGGTAATCAATAGCATCTGAAAACAAAATGTTACAACTTTTTCTCCTGCTGGCGACACTCACCTATGAACCCAGGCACTGGCTCCACTACCCATCAATGTCCGAAATCAAATCGGTAACCTTCAGTAACCGATCACTTTTTATCGCTGTGCCCGGAGGCATCTACATCCTTGACCCCCGGACCTATCACCATCGTCGCACCATCACCGTGGCAGATGGTATTGAAGAGGAGATACTTTTCGCCGCATTCAACCCGTTTGGCAACGAACTTTTAATTGTTTGCCCCGGGCATCTTTATCAGTTTCTTCTCCTTACTCAGCAGATTTACCAGCTCAACCCCCCATTCAAGCATATCAGTTCCATCGGCATCGCCCGTAACGGCGCATTCTTGGAAACCGAAATGGGATTATTCCAGAAAAACGGCGGTGCTGACCGCTATACCACTGCCCGGAACATAATCGAACCAGTAACCTGGTACGGCGCCAAAGACACCGGTAACATCCGCGGATGGACATTTCTCACACCCTACTATATAACCGACGAGGAGTTAAATCCCTACCCATTAACCAGAGCCTATCCTGACCCACAAAACCAACGCCTGCTGGTTGTCAGTCCTAACTACGGCGTTCTCATTTATCATCTCAACCTGGGAATAAAAGAAACCGCTATCCGACTTGGTCCACCTTCAGAACCGGTAAAAACAGTTCTGAAACTGAATAACCAGTTATGGTTTTGCACCGAAAATCAGACCTTCTTCATTGATTCAGCAGGAACCTGGCATTTTTCGGCAAACCGCCCCGGCGAACTGACATTTCAAAGCCAGCATTTTCTAACCAGTCAGCAGTTTTTTGAACTCAACCGCCAGGAAAACATCCGGACGATCTTCGCGCTACCAAATGAGTTACTGATCGGCACAAACACCACCCTTTATCGCCTGAATAATGACCACCAACCCGCGCTCATCGCCCGGTTTAATACGCCGGTCAACGCTATCGCCCAATTTCAGGATAGTATACTGATCGGTACTGACAATGGCCTTTTTCTGTTAACTGCTGACTCACTTATCCGGGTATCTGACCCATTTGCCCGTCTGGACTTTGGAGTTTACAACATCAGCCAGACCAAAGAGATAACTTTCTTTGGCACCCAGGGCAGAATCCTGCGCCTTGACCCGGATAACACCTGGACCCAGCTCATCCCCCCGGGATTTGATCTATCCCAGCCCGTGCGGACGATGACTGCACAAAAAGACTTTCTTTTTGTTGCTAGTAACCAGGAAATCGCTATCTACCGCTTGACTGACAATACCTGGCAATCACTTACCCCACAGCAGGGTTTGATGCCTTCCCCGATCACCGCCCTCTATGCGGACGAAAATTTTCTCTGGATTGCCGGACCGGGCATAATCAGCCGCTATGAGTATTCACGCCAACTCCGATGATTGAAAAGGTTCGGGCAGTAATCTTTGACCTTTTTCACACGCTGACCTCCTTTGAGGTCTCAGGAACACCTGGTGCCTCCACCGCTGAAATACTCGGTATAGAACCAGAAATCTGGAACGAACACTGGTTCAAAGACCCACCTGATTACTGTCTTGGCCTTGTCCCGGTAGAAATACCGATCAGCCGGCTTGCCCGTCAGCTTAACCCATCGGTTACCGAACAGCAAATTGCCCTGGCGATAAAAACACGCCATCTCCGCTTCCGCCACGCCCTGCTAAACATCGAACCTGAAACCATCAACGGATTACGAGAACTCCGGTTAGTCGGCTACAAACTGGGATTAATCTCCAACTGCGGTTGCGACGAAATCGCCCACTGGGATGAGTCACCACTTGCCCCGCTTTTTGACGCTGCGATTTTCTCCTGTGTGGTAAAACTGAAAAAACCAGACCCACAAATCTACCATCTCGCTGCGGAAAAACTTACCCTTGAACCCGCAGACTGCCTATTTGTTGGCAATGGTGGCTCTGATGAACTTGCCGGTGCTAAGCGAGCAGATATGACACCGATACTGCTCACCCGTCATCTTGAAGCCATTAGACCCACGCAGATCCCAAAGGTAATGCCTTTTGCCCAAATTTATGTCCGCACCATTAACGACCTGATTAACCTCCTCAGAAACGGTTTACGCCGTTATTAAAACTCATCGCTCTGGTCCTTCAACGGCATTTTCTCATCGCACTCCGGACAAAACTCACCCTCCTTAGGCTTGGTGTGGGAAACTTCATAATCATAGGTGGGCCATTTACTGCACTCCCGGCACCAATGCCAGTATTTTTTTTGGTCAGACGGACCGCGGCGGTAATCAGGCATAAACACCTCCGGTGGTTATTACAGAAATATAATACCCCCCTTACCACCCCTGTCAAATCGAATTTTTAGATTAAATTGTTATCGGCTGACTATTTTAAATCAGATTTTAAGGCAGAAACCTATCCCTCTTCTATCAACGCCACATCCACCACCGCATCCCCCTTTTCCACTGCCATTACCTTGACGCCGGTGGTCGCTCTGCCACACTTTCGAATATCTGAACACTTAACCCGGATCACCACCCCCTGCTTTGATGTAACAATAATCTCTGAAGAATCGGTTACCGCCTTGGCGCAGGCAAGTTTACCTGACTTCTCAACCGGCTTTGCTGCGATCACCCCTTTACCTCCGCGCCGTTGCACCGGGAAAAGTTCAAAATCGGTCCGCTTACCAAACCCGTTATCACAAATGGTCAAAAGCGAACTCCCTGAATTGCACACCACCGCACCGATAACCTCATCACCCTTGGAAAGTTTTATCCCCCGCACACCCGCCGCATTCCGCCCCATCTCCCGCACATCGGTCTCCTTGAACTTAATTCCCATTCCATTCCGGGTAACCAGAAGCACCTCATCTTTACCAGATGTTAACATCGTAGAAATCAAGGCATCATCTTCATCTACATTGATCGCAATAATCCCCTTGCGTCTCGGATTGGAAAAAGCCTCAAGGCTCGTTCGCTTGACAATCCCCTGCTTTGTTACAAAGAAAACATACCGCTCTCTGGAAAAATCCCGCACCGCGACATAAGAGGTGGTAACCTCGTCTTTCTCCATCTCCACCAGATTGGCAATTGATCTCCCCTTAGAAGCATAAGAACCCTCAGGAATCTCATAAACCTTCTGCCAGTAGCATCTTCCCCGGTCGGTAAAAAACATCATATAATCATGGGTGGAGGCGATGAACAACCCTTCAACAAAATCCTCCTCTGCAACCGGCACCCCGGTTCTGCCCTGACCTCCCCGATGCTGACGCCGATACACGCTCACCGGCATCCGCTTGATATAACCCCGGTGGGTCACCGTAACCACCATATCCTCTTCCTTGATCAGATCCTCAATAGAAACATCCCTGGGCGCTGTCTCAAGAATCTCGGTCCGGCGCTCATCCACATATCTCTTCTTCAACTCCAGAAGTTCCTGCCGGATCTCCCCGAACAACATCTTTTTTGAAGCCAGCAGACTCTTCAGTCGGGCAATCTCCTTAATCAACTCCTTATACTCCGTATCGATCTTCTCCCGTTCCAGCCCGGTCAACCGTGCCAGACGCATCTCCAGAATCGCCTCTGCCTGACGCTCGGTAAGTTTAAATTTCTGCATCAAACCGGTCCGGGCGGTCTCCGTATCCTTAGATTTCTTAATCAAATCAATTACCGCATCAATATTCTTTAAGGCAACCTTCAACCCTTCAAGAATATGTGCCCTATCCTCTGCCCTTGCCAGTTCAAACTTTGTCCGCCTGGTTACCGTCTCAACCCGGAACTCCAGAAACTGCTCAAGCAGACCTTTCAGATTTAAAACCTTCGGCTCATTATTCACCAGCACCAAAAGGATCACACCAAAACTGCTCTCCAGCGGCGTCCACTTAAACAACTGATTCAGAATAACCTCCTTCGGCGTCTCCTTCTTCAACTCCAAAACAACCCGCATTCCCTCCCGATCCGACTCATCCCGCAGATCTGCCACACCCTGAATCTTCTTCTCCCGCACCAGTTCTGCAATCCGCTCCACCAGACTCGCCTTATTCACCTGATAAGGAATCTCGGTAATTACCAGGCGATCCCGTCCTGCCTTCACCTCCTCAAAAACCACCTTGCCCCGAACGGTAAAACTACCCCTTCCGGTCTCATAAGCCTGACGCACACCGTCAACCCCCGCAATTGTCCCGCCGGTTGGAAAATCCGGTCCCTTAATATACCTCATCAACTCCGCAACCGAAATATCCGGATTGTCAATCAGTGCGACCAGCCCGTCAATCAACTCGCCAAGATTATGCGGTGGAATATTTGTTGCCATTCCCACCGCGATACCCATCGCTCCATTTGCGAGGAGATTCGGAAAAGCCGCGGGCAACACCACCGGCTCCTTAAGCCGGCCATCAAAATTCGGCTGAAAATCAACGGTCTCCTTCTCAATATCCCGGAGCAGTTCAGTTGCCAGTGGTGCCAGCCTTGCCTCGGTATAACGGTATGCGGCAGCGGAATCGCCATCAATTGAACCAAAATTCCCCTGCCCCTGCACCAGCGGATAACGCATTGAAAAATCCTGCGCCATCCGCACCATCGTTTCATAAACTGCCGTATCACCGTGCGGATGATACTTCCCCAGCACATCACCTACCACCGCGGCGGACTTTCTGAACTGCCGATTGGGCAAAAGCCCCATCTCATGCATTGTCCACAGAATCCGGCGCTGCACCGGCTTCAGACCATCCCGGACATCAGGCAAAGCCCGGGCAACGATCACCGACATCGCATAATCTAAAAACGAACGCCGGACCTCATCCTCAATATAAACCGGAACTATGCTATTATCACGCACAGACTCAAATATATTAACCCGCACTCAAAAGTCAAACCTGAAAACTCTCGAAAAACCTGCTGAGATCAATCCTCAGACCACCTTAACCACTCTGCTGATCACGACCAACTCAACCTACCGCTCTACCCAACCTATCACCAAATCCGATTTCCACCTTATCATCAACCCCAGAACCTGTATCAAAACCCCGAGCACTACCAAACTGAAAACCCTCCTCATCACCATCCTAACCACCAATACCCTAACCCATTCTTAAACCACCATCAAAATCATCAGGGGGACGGTTCCGGGGATGGGGTCAAAAAATC
>CAZPVT010000007.1:0-10059 GCA_964590395.1 uncultured bacterium | reverse complement strand
AACTTTGTTTTGAAAGACAAGCAACTTTCTTTTTCTTTGAAAGAGCCATTTAATTTTATTTCAAAAAATAATTATTCCGTCAAGAAAATCCCTTTTTCCTATTTTCAAACTGCCAAAAATTCTTTCCCCGATTTTAACTTCCTTTTTCAAAACAATTCACTTTGTAGGTCTTGGCGGAGAGGGTGGGATTCGAACCCACGGTACCCTATCGGGTACACATGCTCTCCAGGCATGCCCGTTCGTCCACTCCGGCACCTCTCCGGTGCTACTGGTGAAGGTTAACGGATTCTTATTAAATGTCAATTTTGAATGCGGGAGTTTGACAACGCAGATTGGGTTGATATATTTAGACAATGCTCGGCATATCGTTGCTTTTAGGATCGTTAGCGATTATCGGTCAACTTCCAGAAGTGGTTTTTACCCTGGGACGTTCGCCGGTTGATTCGGTGATTTATATGACAACCGGGAGTTTCTTTTCGCAGGATACCGATGATGTGGTCTTGGTTCATCTAATCGGTGATGCTAATGTCCGCTATGTAGATAAACCGCAGGAGTTATTTAAGGTGCCGATGTACTGGCTCTGGTTGATGAAGCAGAGCGAAAAAGGTTTTTTCCCGCGCTGGCGTTCTGAATTGCTCATCGGACGGACAGCCATAAAGGCAAATTTGACTCCAGATGTCTGGGCAGTAGGAGATTTTGATTTAGATTCACTCGCGGAACTTTTGATATTATCCGGTGATTCGGGCAGGCTGTTCCATTTTAATGGTGAATCACTGCAAACAGAGAGGTTCTTTTTTAAATACGGACCGGTTTACGATATGGTCTCCGCGGATATGGACAATGACGGTTACCAGGAACTGGTGATGCTTAAGCAGATACGAGATTCCAGCGGAATAAACGATGTTATTCAGGTGTTTCAGATCGTTGGTACTGATCTGCGTCCGAGAGGTAAACCGGTTTTACTGCCGGTAGAGAGTATCGCCTTGCAGTACACACTTCTTGGAACTGCCCGTCTGGAGGATTATCCAGGCACACCGGTGATCGTTGCGGCGGAATATTCGGAACTGCGTCCCAGTAGATATTATGTATTTTATCCGGTGGCAAGTGACTCCTTTGTGGTAACAGGCCAACCGTTTCCTTATCGGGAGTGGTTTTCGAAAGAAGAGACACTCTGTGCTGGGCGATTAAGGCTTTTTAATATTGGTGATACGCTGGTTGGTTTGGGATATTTTGTGCCTGGCGCGGGTGGCGGGAGTGGCTTGAGTTATGCGGCACTCCAGGACGGCGAATGGCGAATACTGCGATTAAAGGATTGGCGAAAAAATTTGGCGAGTAATGTTTGCCGGGTCAGAAACGGCTGGCTGGAACTGCGCCGGGGTAATTTTTTTCTGTATTACGGGGATCCCTTTTACTGGCGGTAAGGAGTTGACTATTTTGCCGGTATAAATAAAATCGGCTGGTGCGAAAGTTGTCGGTTTACCAGCGGGACCTACTCTTTGCACTGGCCCATCAGATTCAGGAGACTGCCCACTATCTTGACATTGAGACCGGAGAAGTGATTCCGGTATTCAGTTTTAACCGTAACGAAATTTTAGCCCTGATAAAACAGAACCCCGCTCGGTATATTCGACTGGTGCCCCAGACAACTAAGGAGGGGCGAGAGATGATCCAGCAATTCATTGCCACCGTGTCCAGAGCGGATTTAAAGGCACGGTTGAGCCAGGCGATCAGTACCGGTAGGATTTTCAGCCAGTTCCGGGCGGTGCTGATGGACTTTCCAGAGGAGTTAAAAAGGTGGCATCAATTTCGGATAATGGTTTTGACTGAGCCACTTAAGAGAAAACTGCTGGAAGAGGGAATAGAACTGGTGTTGGTCAATGATGAGGAGAGATGTCCGAATCCGCCAGATGAGGGTATAGAGTTTTAGTCCATCAGGACAAACTTTTTGCTTATTTCTGATTTTCCCACAGTCATTCGTATAAGATAGACTCCGGCGGGGAGGCGCTGTCCGGATGGGGTAACGCAATGCCAGTTGATAGAGTAAGCACCTGGTGTTTTGGTCTCGTTGATTAGGTTTGCGACCGTTCTGCCGGCGATATCGTAGATAGCAAGTTTAATTGTGCTCCTTATCGGTAAGATGTAGTTGATTTTCAGGTGTTCACCGGTAATGGACCGGTTGAGGGTTAACTGTGGGTACCCGGGCAATGGTTGTCCTTTGTTTTCTGCGATGCCAACATTAACAGTGTGCATATCAAGGATCCACTCGTTCGGGTCAAACTCCACTTCGGTGGGCTCCTGGGCAAAGAGGAACCGATTGCGTTGTGGGTTGGCGTGAACCTGGTAACGGATAATGGTATCGCTACCGGAGAAGTGAACTTTGATCTCTACTGGAATGCGGAAAGTCCGGGGGGCGCCGTTCATATTGTTCTGGGAGAGGTCAACAATCAATTCCCAGGAGTCGGCAACCGGGTTTGCCTGCCAGCCGATAGTATAAATTGGATAACCAAGGCTATAGACCCATTCATCAAAGAACCAAAGCAGGTCCAGTCCACTGATACGTTCACAGATCCGGCGGTAGTCTTCGGTTGAGGCATTGCTGTATTTCAGACTTTCACCGTAGGCACGCAGGGCAGCAAAGAAGATACCGGGGCCTTCCCAGATGGTATCGCCCATTACATATCTAAGCATATGTTGCACCCAGGCGCCTTTACAGTAAGAGTGTCCCCAATCGAATTCGTGGCCCGCGGGTGGGGCATAAATCGGATGGGCATCGGTTGATTCTTCTTCAAAATAGTCGGCTGCACGGGAGCGAATTAGATTTAGAAACGCATCTAAGCCCTGCTGATGCCAGGTGTAAAGTTCATCTGAATAGGTGGCAAAACCCTCATTCAGCCAGATGTTGCGCCAGTCAAGGCAGGTTACCATATCGCCCCACCAGTGATGGGAAAGTTCGTGAGCGATGCCGTTATCGTTGCCCACTTGGATCCAATAACGATGTACCATAGTCAGGGTCTGGTTTTCCATTCCTCCCCAGGGAAACGGATAGGCAACCACATGGCCATACTTTTCAAATGGATACGGTCCGTAAAAAAGCGAATCAGCAAAGAACTCAAGCATATCGATGATATTGCGGAAGGCGTTAACCGCTCGGGTTGAGTCCTGGGGCCACATAAAGTTTTGCACATAGAGGGATTCACCAGGAGCGGGATAATACCACTGTTTGAAACTTGCCCAGCGGGAGGCGGCGAATGTTATGAGATAGGTGCTGATTGGATAGCGGTGGGTCCACCAGCAGGTTTTTTTACCGGCATTGACGGTTACGCTGTCTAAAATACCGTTAGAACAGCCAGACATTGAGTCCGGAGTGGTGATATTTACCTGACAGCCTCGCTCTGCCTTGTCCCAGGGTTCGTCAAAGCAGGGAAACCAGTAACGGGAGTCGTAGGGCTGGGTGGTGGAATAACAGATGGAGTATGGTATTCCCTGGACACCACGGTTGTAAAAGTAAAATCCGCGGTTCTGGATACCGGTGTTGCGCCGGTAGTAGATGTCAACCGCAAGCGATTCACCGTCGTTGAATTCACGGTCCAGATCAATCAGGAGGCGACCGTTGCCGGTGGTGAAGTTGCAGACATTGCCGGCGCGCCGGACCGAGTCGCAAACAAGGTTGACAAAATGCAGGCTGAAGGTGTCAAAACCGTTGTGCCGGGCGATCAGTTCAACACGGCAGTGAGCAGTCATCGCACCAGAGTTCATTGGCAGGTCAAGGTCAATCCGATAGAACCGGACATCAAAGTGATGGGTAGACTCAGCGCAGGTAAGTTCATCTCTGGGGAAAAGATTGTATTTGCCCTCGGTAGTGAAAAGCCGGGCATAGCCCAGGGTGCTGATAATAAACACCAAAACAATTAATTTTTTCATATCGCTCCTTTACTTTTATTAAATTTTAAACTTTTTTTGGGGAAAGACAATGGTCAGCAGGACAAAAGAGATCAGACTGATGATGATGCCCGGGATAAAGCCGTGGATTTTAAGCGGGTTTTTCAGTGCCAGCCATATCAGGGCGGTCAAAGAGCCGGCAAGCATTGAGACGAAGGCGGCGGGGCGACTTGTCTTCTGCCAGTAGAGTCCAAAAAGATAGGGCCAGAGTGTGGTGGATGCGATCACTGCCCAGGCAAAACCGGTGATCGCGAGGATCATTGCCGGTGGTTTGATCGCGATAATGAAGGCAGTGATGCCAATGCCGGCAGCAACCAGTCGGGAGATTAGCACCTCTTTACCGGAAGTTAAATCTATTTTGAGACTGTCACGCATCAGGTCCTTGACAATAGCACTGGCAGCGGTGATTAAGACCGCGGAAAATGTGGACATACCAGCGGCAATAACACCGGTGAGAAAGATGGCACTGGCAAACGGCGCAAGGGTTGATTTTACCAGATGGGGGATCGCCTGGTCAGGATTAGTAAGATTGGGGAAAAACAACCGGGTGGCAGCGCCGTTAAAGTAGGGTAGTAGTGCCATTGAGGCGCCAATGGTTGCAAGAACCGTACCCAGTTTTAACACCTTCAAACTTTTTATGGAGTAGAATCTGCTGACCAGTTGGGGCATACCCCAGACGCCGAAGGAAACGATCGCCGAATAAGACAAAAGCCCTGCCCAGTTCCAGGCGCCGGGAGTCTGAACATACTTACCCGCTTCAATACTGCTGAGCCGGGTGAACAGTTGCGTCAAACTACCAGCCCGGCCAATCGTGGCGATAGTCAGCAGTAACAGTCCGAAGAGCATCACCCAAGCCTGAAAAAATCCGGTCCAGACTACTGCCAGATAACCACCTAACGCAACATAGACGATGATCACCACACCGGAGATCAAAAGTCCATAAATATATGGTAGATCCATTAGCACCGCGAAGGCATGCCCCATTCCCTGTAAGACTGAGACGCTGTAAATGGTAAGGAAAAGACCGATGACCAGTGCGGAGAAAACCCGGGCTTCAGGTGAAGAGTGCCGTTTGGCAATCAGGTCGGGTAGGGTCAGTGAGTTCAGACGGGCGGTTAAGGCGCGGGTTCTCTTGCCCAGAACTACCCAGGCAAGGAAGGTGCCTACCAAGACATTGGTAGCACCGACCCAGAGTGTTGTCATACCGTATTTGTAGCCAAATCCGCCACCGCCGATTATGACTACGGATGAAAAATAGGCAGCAACAAAGGAGAAGGCGGTTACCCAGGGTCCAAGTGAGCGTGAGCCGAGATAGAAACCTTCGGCAGAGCGTTTCATTCGGGCACTGGTCAGAATGCCGATGAGAAAAAGTGTGATAAGGTAAAAGAACAGCGTCAGGGCATAAATGAGGTTCGGGTTCATCACTCTTTAATTTGAGCAAAAACCGCCCAGATGAGTGCCAGGAGTATCGTACCCAGGGCAACCAGCACTGCGGCAAAGGTTAGCCAGTGGCAACCGAAAGGCCCATTCACAAGAAATTAAATATAACTTTTTGAACAAGCGAGTCAATAATAAACTGCTTGACCTGAAGAATTTTTAGTGTAATATTATATTAAATACCGGCGAAGGATATGAAGCGCCGGTAGGTAAGGATTTGGGTAATATTAACGAAAGGAGTAGGTATGCGGAAATCAGGGTTAGTATTACTGGCGCTGTTTTTGGCACTGGCAATCGGTGCTGAGGAGCGCTGGTTGAGTCCCACACCAACCCATCATTACACAATTCCGAATCCGGAACCGGGTATCTTTCCCCCGGCATATGAGCCGTTTTTTTTGGTTGTTGACACATTCAAATACGACGACAATATGCCGGCGAGTGCCTGGGCATGGAATCAGGGGGGTAATGGCTGGGGTGTGAAGTTTATCAGCCCGGCAGATGCCTTTACGCTGAAGGGAGCACTGGTTCACTTTTACTCTGGTTGGCCAGCTCCAGGTGGTGACCGGGCGATGGTGAAGGTGTATGCGGATGATGGTCCAGGCGGTTCACCAGGGACTGAACTATGGCATTCGGATACACTGACCATTACCCGGGGTCAGTGGAATTATGTTCCGATTGATGAGCCGATAGTCGGTTCCAATTACTACATTTTCTATGTTCAAGTTGACTCCTATCCGATCTGCCCCGGGCTTTCCATTGATGTGGCGCTCAATGCTCCATCCCATCGGATGTGGTCATATCTAAATGGCGCGTTTTCCGAGGATAGCCGTCGGGGCGAGTGGCTGATCCGTTCGGTTGTGGAATGGGACCCACCCACTACTGATGCGGCAACGCTTTATTTCGCTTCGTCAATGCCCATTGACACTCTGCCTAACACCATTTTGAATATTCGGGCGACTATCAGAAATCTGGGCACCGGAGATTTGCCGATGGGCACACCGGTCCGGCTGATGATCACGGGTCCGCAGGGATATATCTATGAGGACACAATGAACACCAGTGCGAATTTAACCCGTGGCCAGACAGCGCAGATGAACTTTTCGCCACCGTGGCGCACACCAACGGTTGAGGGCAACTACCGAATATATGTCTGGACTGAAGCGGCAGGTGAGCAGTATCCAGCAGACGACACCATCATTTACGATTTGGGCGTTGCCCGCTGGATTGAGTATGCTAACTACAACAATCCCAGATGGCTGACCTGGGCTGGCCCGGAGCGCGCGGTTAAGTTCAATCCGGCAGATTTCGGTGTCCAGTATCCGGTTGGTATCCGCCGGGCAAGGGCGCAGTTCTATCTCCATCCATCTTATCCCTGGCCCGACTCAACCTTCAGGTTTAAGATATATGCGGGTGATGGCTCAACCCTGCTTTATCAGTCCGGGGATATTGAGGCACCCCCCGGAACTCCTGGACCGATAAGGACCTATGATCTTGATTCAATGATTATCTTCACTTCGGGTGAGTTTTATGTGGCGGTTGCGCCAGTTCATTCCTCTGGACACCCATCTTCCCTTGCCGACGATACATCAAATGGCAGGAGTTTTTTCGGCAGTCCAGGTGCCTGGATGCCGTGGACAAATGGCGAGTTGTTCATTTCTGCATCTGCGCAAGGCAATGTGGGAGTGGAGGAGGGGTATAATCCCAATCTGCGCACCGCACTGCTTCGCTTCTCTAACCCGGCACAGGACCAGATTATAATTCACTGGCAGATTCCGGCTGTTTCCCGGGTGAGCCTCGCTATCTACGATGCGACCGGCAGGCTAACGAGAGAACTTCACTCAGCAGAGAATGCCCGTTCCGGCAGAACTACGGTGGATTTGACCTCTTTACCCGCTGGCATCTATCTAGTCAGACTGGAAAGCCCGGCAGGCTCAGCAACGCACAAACTGGTTATCAACCGGTAAAAGTGCCAGAGTGTTTATCAAGGGGGCGGAAAACGCCCCCTTTTTATTTCTTCTTTTCCAGACGGTAAAGTTCCTCGTCAGAAAGGCCAAAGTAATGGCCAATCTCATGAATTGTTACCCGGCGCACCACTTCTCTGATCTCTGGTTCGGTTTGCGCGATGGCTTCAACTGGCTTTTGAAAGATTATGATTGTGTCCGGAAGGACATTGCCGTAAAACGGACCGCGCCGGTTATAGGGTACACCCTGATAAACACCGAGAATTGACCAGGGGTTTTTGCCCAGTTTTTCGGCAAGTTCTGGCGGTGCCAAAGGCATTACCGTTACCTGCAGGTTTTTTATCCGGGAGGCAAAAAATTGTGGTAGATCCTCCATCACCGTCTCTACCAGCTGGATAAACTTTTCTCTTTCCAAGTTAACCTCTTGGTCCGAAGACGGCGGTGCCGATGCGGATGATGGTCGCCCCCTCCTCAATTCCCACTGTAAAATCGCTACTCATTCCCATTGAAAGTTCAGGCAGAGAGATGCCGAATTTATCCTCCATTTCCCTGCACAGACGGGCGAGTTGACGGAAACAGTTCCTTGAGGCTTCCGGGTTTTCAATCGCCAGACCCGGACCGATAGTCATTAACCCCCGGACCTTTAAGTGAGGTAAGAGGATAACCTGTTTTAGCAGTTCTGGGAGTTGCTCCGGTTGAACTCCGTGCTTGGTGGGTTCGCCTGAGGTGTTGACTTCAATCAGCACCGGCATAAGGAGCTCTTTCTGTCCGCAACGGTGTTCAATCTCCTCTGCGAGATGGAGTGAGTCCACACTCTGAATCATCGAAAAGAGTCCAATTGCCTTTTTTACCTTGTTGGTCTGAAGCGTGCCGATCAGATGCCACTCCACCGGTGCGTTAATCTGCGGGATTTTTGCCATTGCCTCCTGGACCCGGTTTTCCCCGAATCTAGTGATGCCGGCAGAGATTGCCTCAAGAATCGCCTCAACCGGTTTGTTTTTGGATACCGCAACCAGTTTTATTTCATCAGGATGACGGTTTATCCTTTCACAGGTGCGCTGAATTTCCTCTTTAATTCGCTGGTAGTTTTGGCTGATATTCATCTTGGAAGTATAAAGATAGCCCCTTTCGAAATCAAGTAGCAAACTTAATAGTGGTCTATACGACAATCACCTCATTATGCTCATCAGGCTGGGTTTGCCGATTATCTTGACATCAGATTATTTTTAGGGATATTACAATTACAGTGATAAGGCAGAGTGTTCAGGGTAAAAGGCAGAAGAAAAAACCGGTAGAATTTAAAGGGAAATGGCATTGGTGGCAGGCGTCAGTTATTTTTGGGCTGGCGATTTTGGTCCGGGTGATTTATCTTATTCAGGCACGGCAGAATGACCCGCTGTTTTTTGCTCCTCAGATGGACGGGCTTTATCACCATCAATGGGCTTTGGCGATTTTAAATGGCAGGGAGTTTATTGCGGATGCCTATTTCCGGGCACCGCTTTATCCGTTCTTTCTTGCCCTGCTTTATAAGTTATTCAGTGTAAACCTCTTTTTGGTTCGGCTGGCACAGGCGGTGCTGGGTAGTTTGACTTGCGTGCTTTTATATCAGCTTGGGAGTAGAATTTTTGACAGGCAGAGCGGTCTTTATGCCGGGCTTTTGGTGGCGGTTTATCCGCTTTTTGTCTACTTTGATTGCGAGCTTTTGATTCCGGTACTTCTGGTTTTTCTGGTATTGGGCGGATTTATTTTTCTTTATCTGGCACAAAGTAAACCGGTTTTTGGGCTTTTTGCCGGGTTTTGTTTCGGGCTGGCAGCGATTGCCCGACCTAATGTGCTTTTGTTTGTGGCGGTGCTTTCGGTCTGGTTTGTTTTCAGATACCGGCGCCGGTGGTGGCAGAGGGCACTGCCTTTTTATCTGGTGGTAGTTTTGCCGATCGTGCCAGTTACGGTAAGGAATTATGTCAAGAGCAGAAGTTTTGTGCCTATCGCCTGGCAGGCGGGAACGAATTTTTATATCGGTAATAATGAGTATTCAGATGGGACAACCGCAATTGTGCCCGGCACCAGGGGGAGCTGGTGGGGTGGCTATAATGATGTGAAGCGAATTGCTGAGATGGAATCGGGCAGGAGTTTGAAGGGGACAGAGGTTGACCGGTTCTGGCTGAAAAAGGGGCTTGAGTTCTGGCAGAGAAAACCGGGGCAGGCAATTAAACTTACCCTGCGCAAGATTTATCTCTGGTTTGCCGGTTATGAGGTTTCCAATAACCGGGATCTTTATTTTTTCAAACGCTATACTTTTCTCAACCTTCTTCTGTTCAGCACTCCGGTTCTGAAGTTTCCGTTCGGGGTGGTTTTGCCGTTAGCACTTGTGGGTATCTATCTGACCCGCCGGAGATGGCAGAATTTGTTGCCGGTTTATCTTTTTTTCGGCGTCTACGCGCTGTCCTTTATCCCGTTCTTCGTTACCGCTCGTTACCGGTTGCCGGTTGTGCCATTTTATCTTCTGTTTGCGGTTGCGGGTTTAATAAACTGGGCAGGGGTGAGTAAAAAGGAGCGATTGATTGCCGGGGGGATTTTTATCTTTTCGCTTGTCTTTTTTAACCTGAATATCGCGGGCAGTGGTAGAACTGCTGATCAGGCGCAGAATCATTTTGTCGCGGGTAGCGGGTATTATGAGACCGGCAGGTTGCAGGAGGCAGAAGAGGAGGTTAATCGGGCTCTG
>CAZPVT010000006.1:0-72719 GCA_964590395.1 uncultured bacterium | reverse complement strand
CCCTTGGATTGTGCTCTAATCATCGTTAGTGTCTCCTGGTGTCGGCGTGGAGTCAATGTACCAGTTGATAACAGAGGACCCGTTACTGAACAGTGCTACCGAACCTCCCATCGGGGGAGTAGGTGCACAGCCAATACCGGTGGGAATAACCGGATAACAGACACTCTCTGGAAGAGGAGGTTCCACGGGCAATAGCATTACCCGGTCAGCAACCGGATTTAAGCGAAAAGAACCCCTGCCGATGACGCCCTGCGCCAGCGCTGCCGAATCAATGATGAGGAAATCATTGACACCAAGTTGACAACTAAGGGTACAAACTATACTGTTTGTCTGCAACCGCCACCCGGTCAGGTCCATGTTTTCACCCATAGACTCCTGATGCAGTTCAACCCGGCCGTTCCCCTCATTGTCAATCCCCACTTCGTTGATAAATGTAACTATCACCGGATTGGCAAAAACCAATCCTACTGCCGCGGTCAAGAGAACCAAATATCTCTTCATAACATCTCCTTATTTAGCTACCATTATTTAAACCGACTTCCCGCCCCCTCTCAAATCGGATCGCCTAAGACTGTCCTGCTGGACTTGCTCGTGACTTGAAGACATCAACACCACCGCAGGACTGGGACATAAGCCTATACTCACGCCAGACCCGGCATCTACCTCCACCCGCGACGCCGAACACTATATCCCTGTAGACACAATTTCAATTCCACGGGCGGACCGGAAACTGCCTCGGATGCGGTACGGTTATGCCCTACATCCGATTCCTCGGCATCGGGCTTCCTTGCGGTTCGATATAAGACCGGGCAGGAACTTGTCAATGACTGGCTGCGGATAACTGTGTTCACTGGCGCGCCGGACTACGGCGCGCAGACGGCGATATCCTGGGGATTAAGTACAAACCGGGCGATTTGGGCTTCGATGCGGCGCCGGGCCTCAGGACTGCGATTGCCAGGACGCAAATAACCTAACTCGGTAGACTCCAACTTAAGCGTAAACCTCACCCTCGAGTGAAACACGAGCGACCTGTCAGCACCGTTGTATTGCACTGGTGCGACGAACACGCTCGCGATATTGTAGCCGAACATAGAGCCCTGATGGCCGGCAACGGCAACTTCGCCCGGGTAGACGGAACCGTAGTATTTCGGGTCAGGTGGCACGAACTCGAACGGACCGGCGTCCGAAATAGCACAAGGCTGCTGCACCGGGTAGACACCAAACGCATCGGGGATTGTTTCTGTTTCCACAGCGTCGAGCCGGATGCCCACGACCTTCATATCCTGAGGCAGCACGAACTGGGCGACCGCAATCGGTAACGAAGGTGCCCCGACCTCCCAAGTGCTCGTGTACCGCTCAAGCGACACAAAGGTCATACCATCTTTTTCGGTGAGTGTGAGTCGGTTCCGGTCAAAGGTCATCTCGCCTTTTATGGTGAGGGCAAGTGTGTAGGTCGCGCCGACCAGAACCATAACCAGAGATTTCAGCATTATCTACTCCTTTCCTACTTTCACGACTCGCCCCATGAATCGACTCGCACCGTTCGCAGTCCGCAGAAAATAGACTCCGGAAGGAATACAGTCCAGTTTGTTCATCCCCGGCTCCAATCGCAAGACATTCCTGCCCAACACATCGGTTAGAATCATCGGGTCCGGGCCAGGTATTACCAGATTGCGGAGAACATAACTGGGCAGCACATAGATACCCGCTTGCCCGGCTGGCCGCGCTGGCTCCGCCACACTGGTGCCGCTCGGCACCCAGACCGGCATCGCCGGTTCGCCGAGTAGTGAATAGGCATACTGGCACCATCGGTAGACTGCACTCGTTTCCGCAAGCGGCGCAATGCGAGCCTGCACGGCTGCAAGAACAGTCAGCGCTGAGTGCCCGGGCTGGTCGAACAGCTCTTCCAGTGTCCACTCCACCTGCAGGAATGAAGCGGTGTGGTGCCAATCCGGTCCGAGCAGGGTTCCGACCTGGGAGTTGGCAAGCGTTCCAACGCCGCCGCCCGCCGGTGCGTTGAGCAGCTCCTCGGCAGCGCAGTCAGAGGAGTCAAACTCACTGACATTACAAGCCATTGACAGCAGCAAACAGAGGTCGGACCCGTTGGTGAGGTTCCTCAACTCATGGCGGTAGATGACCCAACCGTGGTTTCCCACACCCGTACCCAGCCGGTCCCAGTTGCCGTGGTCGGCGTGAACCCAGATATGTTGTCCCTGGTTCAACGCGGTAAGGACGCTATCCCGGTGATTGCCGGTGTGACTGTCATAGACCTTAGTGCAGGGTTTCAAGGCAGACGGAACCAGAAACTGGTCGTAATATTCGCAGGCAATCTCGCCATGAATCGGCGGGTTCTGATACAGGTCGAACCCGGTCAAAAGCACCCGGCGGAGGTAAGGAGCGCTGGAATCTGAACAGTAGGCTACAACCTTGCCAACGACAGTATCAAGTTCGCCGGCAGTCGATATCGGCAAGCGCCCGATGAAAACATCAGGAATCAGGTCTACCGAGTCGTCCACCTCGCCGAAGATACCGTTGCGGTTCGCATCCCAGTCGCCGTCAAGGGCTGAGTAGTAGAGGTCGCATGGTATGTCGCCGGTTCGTCCCAGACGTGAAGCTCTCACATTCCGGTGCGGCACGATTTCAACATCGCCGCCGAGGAGGATGTACGTCGTGCCCCAGTTCTCATAGGCATAGCGGATGAAGTTACGGATCTTCTCTGGGTTGTCCCGACCCGGATACTGCGCATAGATATCTTCTACCGTTACTGTAGTGTCGCTGAGTCCTAATACTTCTTCGACCAACTGCTCGAGCGGAATGAAACTAGAAACGAACATCTCCGAGGTGATGATAACATGGTCGTGGGGCTGGCTGGGTGCTGTTGTCGGTAGAAGGAGTCTCGTGAGCAGCAAATAACTCAGAAGGTACACCACAACATCCTAATGTGTTATCACAATACGGACCGCATCATTCAAGTCCACGCCGCGCAGGAAGTACACGCCCGGCGCAAGACCTCGGATGTCATTCGCACCTTCGCGCAGTGCCATCACCTTCCGGCCTGAAATATCCAGCATGGTAATTGGGAGTTGGGCATTGGTCATTCCTGCCTGCGGCAGATTCAGCACGCCGCGGACGATAGTTGTCTTGGTCATTGGAAACTGGCTATTGGTCATTTCTGTTTCATTTGTCCCCGGCAGCGTGATGTGAATGTTAATGCCGCTCACGGTCTGGCTGTAACCAACATCAACCGATTCCGGATAAGGAACTGTAACCAGACCATGCCCAACAATATTGACCGTTGCCGCCACCCAGAATCTGCCGGCTCCTAACCCTCGAATTCGATATTGAGCCGGTTGACCATAAATCTCCCAAACTCCACTGCCATAATCTCCAGACACTACAACCTGACCCCCACTGACCTGCAAACCCGAATCCCAGGTTACCATTCCTTGAATTGTGCTGTAATCGTTATTGTCTCCACCCGGTGTGGGCGTGGAATCAATATACCAGTTGATAACCGTTGAGCCGTCATTAAATATCGCAATTGAACCTCCAATCGGCGGCGCTGGTCCTCGTCTCCAGCCAGTTGGAATAACCGGATAACAGATACTTTCCGCCGGATATGGTAACGGATAAATCAAGACAACCCGGTCAGAGTCTGGATTCAGGCGAAAAGAGCCTCTGCCGATAATCCCCTGTGCCAGGACAGCGGAATCAATGATGATAAACTCATCATAACGAAGCGAACAAGTCAGCGTGCACACCGAACTGGCAGTTAACAACTGCACCCCGTTCAGGTCCTCTATCCATCCTGGTTCCGGCTCTGAGTGCAGTTCAACCCAGCCCTGACCATCTTCCCTGATTCCGACCTCATTGATAATTGTAACCACTACCGGATTGGCAAATACGACCCCGGTTGCCAAAAGTAATAGACCAATATATCTGCCCATCTCATCTCCTTATTTAATTACTAACATTTTAACACCTTCCCCTTTTTGTCAAGCCACAAAAATAAACCCACTAACCAGACTTAGGTTATTCAATTCGAGCCCCAACCTTGACACTTTTTGCCCAGATGGATTAAGTAAAACACCAGAACCTTTAGGACCACCCAGTTTACCTAAAAGCCATGGGAACAAAAGGGTAAATGGTATTAGGTTACGCATCTGACAGGTCTCTCACCACCTGTTTTCCAGCCGGTTAACACTACCTCACAACTAAAACCTTCCCAGTGGTGCTTGACATTACCTCTCTTCCATCAACCTCAAGCCGGACAAGATAAACGCCTGCACTCAAGCCTTTTGTATCCATTGGCAATGAATAACTGCCTGCTGCCTGATACTCGTTTCTCAGAACTCTCTGCATCCGTCCGCTAATGTCGTAAACCACCAACCTCACCCTTCCTGGCTGCGATAAGGTGTAATGCAAGACGCCCTGATTTATCAGCGGGTTTGGTGCGACTGTGAGTCTAAGTTGCTGATCGATAAACACTTTTGTTGCCTGTTGTCCATAAGAAGGTGGATTAAGTGGAAAATTGGCGTGATAGCACCAGAACTCACGGGTCTTGTTACCTTTCAAAAGATAAATCTTGCCACGGGCATATACCATTGCCGCACCACCATAAGGTCCGCGTTTTGAAATGGATTTTGGGATTGTATCCGTAGTCTCTACCCAGTTATTACCGAAAACATCAAAATACCAGAACTCAGTCTGCTTGCCACCCTTGGTCGCATAAACGCGCGCAAAATCCGGGTCATAAGCCATATCCGCGCCTTTTTTTACCTTGCGTCGTTTGGGGTTAATTCTTGAATCCGGAATATCAGGCAATTTTATCCAGGTGTCGCCTCTCAACTTATAAGCCCAGAACTCATAGGTGTTGCCTTTTAGTAGATAAATCGTGGAATTGCGATCAAATGCAATAGCGCTACCATCCTTTATCCGGCGATTGCGGTCACCTGTGGGGACGCTCTGTTTCTTAATCCAGGAATCGCCATCAATAGAATAGGCATAAAAATCAGTGGTATTAGCCCCCCGCAGAGCATAGATTGAACGAAATTCAGGAACATACACCATCCCTGCACCGCCTCTCACCCGCTTATTACCAGCCGGGAAATCTTTCAGTTGCTGCCAGCGGTTCTCATAAATCGAATAACGCCAGAACTCCAGGGTGTTGTTACCCTTGAGCGCATAAACATTGCCACTGGCATCTGCCGCAAGACAGGCACCACCCTTTACCTTTTTTCGTTCAGGAGCCGGGATGCTTTCCTTTTCAACCCAGGTAAGGCTTGTGATGTTGTAACAATAGAACTCACTCCTATTATTACCCTTGAAGGCAAAAATCAGGCTCTCCTGTGCAAAGGTCAAAGCACCTCCATCCTTAACGTCCTTTTCATTCGGTCCGACCGGCATTTCGGCAAGTTGCTCCCAAGGAGAAACCGTTTTTACCCTGGACCAGACCGTATCATTACCAGGTTCCTTATCACCCACCAGCATCGTATGACACCTGACATTATACTCACCCACATCCCGGACTACCCAGGGTCCAAAAGCCACCACAATTGAATCATAGGGGGCGAGATACGGCACCTGTTCAATATCAAAATAGAAATTACCAATCTCCAGCCGCACCGGAAATGTAAAACTGAGCGCACTGTAGTTTTTGACCTTTACCCGGGGGATTACCTCTGCATCCAGCCGGAATGTATCCCGTGGCTGAATTATCGCCGCCACACCAACATCTGGAGCAGAATACTTCACCAGCGCATAATCCTCATTCCCCTCAAGAACATCATAGCCGGCAACAAAAACATCGCCTAATTGGGTAACCGCAATCGCATTGGGCTCGTCCGCCTCCTCATTTAAGTCACCATGCCTTGCCAGCCAGACCCGAGCGCCGTTGCAATTATATTTTATCGTCGCCCAATCATCATAGGCATCGGAGCCAGAGGAAAAACCAGTAATATAAACATTGCCATAACGGTCAACGCAAAGCGCCTCAACGCTGTCATTCTCCCCAACAAAGCCAAAGTATATATCCTGCCATTCAACCTCGCCGGCTGGAGTCAATTTATAAACAAGCATATCAAGATCGCCGAGATTTGTTTCGGTAAAACCGCCGCAATAAACTGAGCGGTCTGGTCCAACCTGAATCTCAGCAGCACCATCCGGTGCATTCTCACCCCAGTCAAACCGGTTTATCCATACCCTTTGTCCTCCTGGGGTATATTTTATCGTGGTGGCATCGTAGTGGGTTACACTTTCTCCTGCCCTTCCGGTTACATAAACATTGCCATCATTATCTAAAGTTATGGCAAAGGCATAGTCATTATTGATGAGTGGGTCACTGCCGGTGCCGTCATAACGCCTGGTCCAAAGCGTCTCTCCATCAGCATTGTACTTGATTGTCAAATAATCCAACTGGGAGGTTTCACCGCCCCAAGAATAACCGGTAACATAGAGCGCACCCCGCTGGTCCCATACCAGTGCTGATGCCAAATCGTTGCCATTTGCCGGTCCATTATAACGCGCCATCCATTCCACAGCGCCACTGGGTGAATAGTGAATGGTAAGATAATCACTGTTAGTGTCATTAGGCAAATAATGGAACGAATAACCAGTGACAAAACAGCCACCAACCTCATCCGCCACCACCGCCATCGGCACATCTCTCCAGCCATTATTATAACGCCTTACCCATAACTCGGTGCCATCAGCACGGTATTTAATTATAACATAGTCAGTATCAACCCCTAACCTCACGGTAAAACCGGCAACAAAGATATTCCCCATATTATCGGAGGCAATTGCCCTGCCTTTATCCATCGAGCCGCTGACCGCCTGCCACCGTCTTGACCAGATAATCTCGCCGTTAGAACCGGAAAACTTGACTGTCGCAATATCAAAAGAGCCGTCTGTTCCTGTGCTGTTACCGGTCAGAACGACATTGCCATCCGGAGTCAGCGCCATTGCGGTTGCCTCATCCCAATTATCCGCATCGCCATTATACCGCGAACTCCACACCTCAATCTGTCCGAAAGATAGCCCACTCAGCACAAGAAGAAAAATAAAAGTTATCCAGATGGTCCCTGCTTTTACTGAGAAAATTCTTACCATTGCCACCTCCTTCTGTTTTTCAATTAAAACCTTTCCGGAATGTAACCCAATTATGCCCAAACATCTTTATACCCGCAGATTCAATTATATTATATCTCGTAATCAATAAATGTCAACAATGAACGCCAATTATTGCTGATTAACTACTGCGAAACAGCGACCGACGCTGCGCCTCCAAGAGCAACGGTCTTCCCCCCTCCCAGTCAGCAGCTGACATCACCCGACCGCCGCTTTCCTCACCTAATTGCCTGAGCCAGTACAGTCCGTCTTGACTACGCAAAAGGTGATGGTCAATAATAACCCTGTGAACCATCTTCGCCAGTTGCCGCCCGCTTGTAATCGCCCGCTCTCGCTCGCAAATGGGCAATCCGAGATACACCGGAGGTCCATCAACAAAGACAACATCTGGTTTCCAGGTTATTATTTGGGCAACAGCCTCATCATCAAGAAGTTGAATATCTGAGCCATGAACAAAAACCGAGCCTCTATCAACAACCCTGGTCATCATCACCTTTCCTCTTCCTTTCTTCCCATGCAGCACCGGCAGAGAAAAGGCAAGTTCGCCATCATCCTTACCATCGGCATCCAAAGCCCTATCGCCAAATAGATGCACAAAATCCCCATACCTCTTGTCCATCAATTTCGTGTTTCCGTGACGGCTCTTAATCCAGATTTTAGCCGCGCCCAATTGCTTAGCAAATTCTGATAGTAATAGCTGTGATGGGTCTGGTGTTGCTAATGGTGTATGGTCACCATGAAAATGGCTGACCACAATATCGGTTGCCTGACCAATCTCCAATAAAATTTCTTCACGGATTGCTTCCGCCCTTTTCAGTTCCACCGGATGGGGTGGCAGACCAAAACGCAAAGGCGCCAGTGCAACACCGGGGTCAATTACCACCCGTCGGCTGGCGGTTTCAACAACACAGCACATACTCCTCACCCCAAAAGATTCCGCACCGATAATTCTTATACGCATAAAAACTTACACATAAGCCTATGGTATCAAACCTTGATTTCAACTATTGACTTATCCTCGTCCGCAAATAAATTATTGCCATGAACGAAACCAGCGATTTCTGCTATCTCCGCTCGGCAGAAAACCCTCTCGGCGCAATTCTCCCCAAGAAACAGGCGCACATCTCTCCTGATGACCGTGGTTTTTATTTTGCCGATGGCGTCTATGAAGTTATGCGCACTTATGCGGGCAAACTCTTTCGGGTCCACGACCACCTGACAAGGTTTAAAAACAGCCTCGCCGCAATCAGGATTCAACTTCCTGATGTTGATGCCATTGGTGAAATCTGCCTCCAGTTATTAGAGCGCAATCAACTCCAGGAAAGAGATGTGTTTTTCTATATTCAGGCAACCCGTGGAATCTGGGGACGCAATTTGCTCTTCCCGCCCGGGGGGATTATCCCCACACTCTACATCTCGGTAATGCCGATTGTCCCGCCAGAGGCCGAGGCAGACCAGGGCATCAGGGCAATCACCGTCCCTGACATCCGCTGGCAGCGCTGCGACATCAAATCCATCGGACTTCTACCCAGTGTCCTTGCCCGTCAGGCAGCAGCAGAAGCGGGTGCGGACGAGGCAATCTTTGTTCGCGAAGGCAACCTCACCGAAGGAACACACACCAACCTCTTCACTGTCAAAAAAGGTGTTATCTTTACCCACCCGCTTAACAATCACATTTTGCCTGGTGTCACCCGAAATGTTGTTATTGAACTATGCCATCAACTCAATCTGCCGGTTGCCGAAAACCCGGTTGCAGAAAAAGAAATTCCAGAACTGGATGAAATCTTTGTCACCAGCACCACCTGGGAAATTGTGCCGGTTATATCAGTAAATGGCAAACCAGTTGCTGATGGCAGACCCGGACCAATAACCCGCCGTCTGCAAACACAATTTCAAAATTACACGTCTAAACTCAGCGGTTAGCCAGAACCAACTTCACGATAAAATTCAGCAGATACTAACTAATCGACAGCGAGCCCATTAATAATGGTTATGAAAATCCCTTTCAATCAAAAAACAAATAAATCGGCGTATGACAATATCCTTCCTTATTTTGTCCTCCCTTTGTTTTCCCTTAACAGAATCAGCTGCCCAAGCCAGTGGCACTCAGGTAGCACCACATTATACAGCTGAAAGGATTTTTGTCAAGTATGACATCCGCTCGTTAATAAGGATGCCTTTCCTCATTTAGAGCCAGAGGCTTATGCAATGTTCAAGGCAAAATGCAAAACGGGCAATGGAAAGATGAAAAAGGTATTCCTCAGGAGGTAATTTTAGCCATTCGCCCCCTATCATTTAGAGCCGGAATCTTTAGAAAATTAACGGAGATATTTGAAGTGTTATTGGCAAACTTGCTGTAAGGCACGCATTGGCAATTAGTTAATGAGTTTTTGGTTTATCGCCTTTCTTCCCAAGGGCATGTCCCCCCCACCACTACGGGTTTTATAGCTCTTCTGAGATTTGTGGTTGGGTTAAGCGAGGGTGATTTTGCCGATTTAAATATGAGGGCAAACCTGAAAAGGCGTTTGAAATTAGGGCGCAAAGGTTTGCTTTTGTTCTTTTTGACAATTCGTGGAGGTAAACTGACAAAGAGAGGCTGAGATTTTCCAAGATTGACAGGAGACAGATTGTTTCTATAATAGTTGAGTCTGATTTCGCCGGGGTGGTGGAATTGGCAGACACGCATGGTTGAGGGCCATGTGCTTCACGGCATGCAGGTTCAAATCCTGTCCCCGGCATTTAAAGCCCAATGTTCCAGCGCCGTGTTATTATTATTGTTCTTGATGGTGTCGGTTGTGGTGAGTTACCAGATGCAGACCGTTTCCACGATTGTGGTTCCAATACTATTGTCAACCTTGCTACGGCAATCGGTGGTATAACTCTGTCCAACCTCGCCCGTCTCGGCTTAGGTAATATTATCTCTATTGCCGGTGTACCACCGGCTGAAAGACCACTTGCTTCATTTGGCAAAATGGGAGAACGTTCTCTCGGCAAGGATTCAACTATCGGTCACTGGGAAATTGCCGGGGTGATTACCGACCAGCCGTTTCCGGTTTTCCCTGATGGCTTTCCTTGGGATTTGATCCAGCGATTTGAAGAACAGATCGGTAGGAAGGTCTTGGGTAACATTCCCGCTTCTGGTACCGAGATCATCAATCGGCTGGGAGAGGAGCATCTACGTACCGGGTCGCCGATTGTTTACACTTCAGCCGATAGTGTATTTCAGGTGGCGGCGCATGTTGACATTATCCCGGTGCCAGAACTCTACCGGATCTGTACAACTGCACGAAGGTTGCTGGATGGGCCATACCGCGTTGCCCGGGTGATCGCCCGCCCATTCGCCGGTAAACCCGATTCATTTTATCGGACACCGGAACGCAAGGACTTCTCCTGCCCTCCACCCCAACCGACCCTGCTTGATAACATCAAATCTGCCGGCCTTGCGGTCATTGGCATCGGCAAGATAGATGATCTTTTTGCCGGTCAGGGGCTAACTGAAACTCACCACACGGTTAAAAATGATGATTGTTTAACTATCTTGAAGGAGGTTCTTGATAAACCCAAGCCCGGACTGGTGTTTACCAATCTGGTGCAATTTGATATGGATTGGGGACACCGTAACGACCTCCATTCATTTGCCCGTGGACTTATGGAGTTTGACTACGCACTGACTGATATTTTAAATCGACTACAATCCGATGATTTACTTTTCATTACTGCTGACCATGGTTGTGATCCGACTACTCCATCAACCGATCACTCGCGGGAGTATGTGCCACTTTTAGTCTACGGCAAATTGGTCAAACCTGGAATAGACCTGGGTACAAGAGAGAGTTTTGCTGACCTTGGCACGACCGCGGCAGAATATCTGGGAGTCAAGCCCACCCCAGCAGGGGTTAGTTTCTGGGGGGTTATCGCCCGGTAAAGGAGGGTGGGGTGAATAGAAATGAGATTAAACTGCTTTTGACCGCTGCCCGCGAGGCAGTTAAAAATGCCTATGCACCTTACTCCGGTTTTAAAGTTTCCGCTGCGGTGTTGACGGGTAGGGGAAGTGTCTTTACCGGGGTAAATATTGAAAACGCCTCACTGGGGTTGACTGTGTGTGCGGAACGGGTGGCGATATTTCAGGCGGTCAGTGCGGGGGAAAGAAGGATCAGGGCGGTACTTGTATTCACCCCAACTGTAGAGTTCACACCTCCCTGCGGTGCCTGCTGCCAAGTGATAAGGGAGTTTGGCCGAAATCCTTTAATCATCCTCGCTACCGAGGGGCGTCTAAAAAAACTGCGTTTAAAACAACTTTTACCTCAGGGTTTCAAACTAAAAATCAAGAGATGCGTTCCAGTCCGTCCAGGTAAGGTCTTAATACCTTAGGGACGAGTACAGAGCCATCTTTCTGCTGATAGTTTTCTACGATGGCGATAAATGTTCTGGGCAAGGCAAGTGCCGAGCCGTTCAGTGCATGAGGAAAATAACTTTTGCCATCTTTTATCCGCACCCGAATTCTGCCCCGCCGGGTCTGAAAGTCCTCGCAGTTGGATATAGACGATACCTCCAGCCACCGGTTACAGCCCGCGGCATAAACCTCAAGGTCATAAGTTTTGGCAGACTGAAATGCGATATCCCAGGCAGCAAGCCGTTTCACCCGATAGGGAAGTTCAAGCGCCTGCAACAGACTTTCTACCTCTTTACGCATCTCCTCCAGCGTGGCGTAGGACTCTTCTGGTTTGGTTAATCGGACCAGTTCCACTTTATCAAACTGGTGCACCCGGATCATACCACGGACATCCCGGCCATAGGAGCCTGCCTCCCGCCGAAAACAGGGGGTATACGCAACTAACTTCACCGGTAGTTGTGACTCATCGATTATTTCTTCTCGGAAATAAGCCACCAGTTGTGGTTCAGCGGTGGGGATTAGATACAGGTTTTCCTCCTTAACGAGGTACATCTCCGATTCCAGATTGGGTAGTTGGCCAGCAGTGAAAAGGGTTGCATAGTTGGCAAGCAGGGGCGGTGCGATTTCGAAATAGCCGTATTTTCGGATTGCTGTATCGAGGAAGAAGTTAATCAGCGCTCTTTCCAGTGCTACTCCCA
The DNA here is from genome assembly GCA_964590395.1 of uncultured bacterium. Lineage (GTDB taxonomy): Bacteria > Hydrothermota > Tepidihabitantia > Tepidihabitantales > Tepidihabitantaceae > JAOABP01. Next base: position 60,500 of record CAZPVT010000006.1, on the reverse strand, counting down.
GTCCCTGGAAAAGTACAAATCTGGATCCGGCAAGTCTTGCTGCGGTAGCGAAATTCACGATCCCGAGTGTCTCGGTTAGGTCCCAGTGTGCCAGTGGTGCAAAATCAAACTTTGGTAGTTCTCCCCATTGAGTAATAATCTCCTCCTCTTCGTTAACCGAACTGTGAATCCGATTGGGTAAAAGATTAACCAGCCGCTCCTGCTCCTCCTCGATTACCTTAAGCTCCTCCTCAATCTGTTTTACCTGCTCAGAGAGCGCTTTTGCCAGGGCTAAAATCTCCGGGTCTTCCCTTTTTTCTCGTTTTAACTGGGCAACAGTTTCAGAAACATTCTTCTGTTTATGGCGCAACTCATCCCGTTCTTTTATCAATCGGCGCCGTTTTTCATCCAGTTTCAGGATCTCCTCAATGTCAGCCGGACTCCGGCGCAGTTTAAGCATCCGCCGTACCTCAGCATGGTTCTCGCGAATCAGTTTTAAATCCATTTGCTCAATTTTATTTTAATATTTTCCCCGGTCAATCAAAAGATGATTTTGCCGTTAATTCCGGTCTTTCGGATTGCCTGTTCTGCCCTTGCTCGCAGTTCTGCAGTGTAGCGCAAGGGATGGACGGAAATGAGGCGGTAAAGTTGGCGTTTTTCTGAATTCAACACCGGTGCGATTCGATCTATCTTCTCGCTGATGTAGTTCATTTTATCAATCAGCACATATTTTACTCCCACGCCCTTTAGTGCGTTCAGTATTTCAACCATTGTCTTAAGGGAATCAGAAAATCCAGGCAGGACCGGTCCAAAGAAAACGGTGGTCGGTACCCCTACTTTGATCAGCTGGGCAATCGCATTTAACCGCCTTGCTGGTGACGAGGCACCAGGTTCAAAAACTTTTGCTACATTTTCGTCGAGTGTGGTGATGGAAAACTCCACGCTGAATCCGGTGAACCTTGTTAGTATTTCAATGTCCCGTAAAATCAAATCCGATTTGGTCATCACCTCCACCTGATACCCCGCCTCTCCCATAATCAGCAGGGATTTTCGAGTCAGATAAAAGCTCGCCTCTGCAGGTTGATATGGGTCACACACTGTGCCCAAAAGTACCCTGCCGGTGCGCTTCGCCTCCTTTTTTAATACCAACGGCAGATTGATCTTCGCTTCCACAAACGAGCCCCAGGGTTCATTTAACCGGTGGTGCCGAAGCATAAAACTGGCGTAACAGTAAAGGCAGTTATGGGTACAGCCAAGATAGGGATTGAGACAGTAGTCGCCGCCGGGAATACCGGTGCGGTTCAGGGCTGATTTACATTCGCGGATTCGGACCCGATAATTGCTGAGCAGACTTGACGATGATGTCATACTCGATGTTCACCGGTATGCCGGTGCGCCAGGTTTTTAATGTTGTCCTTTCGCCGGTGAACGGAATAAGGTTGACGCTGAACTCCGCACTGCCAACCTTTTGCACGGTCAGACTTACACCATCAATTGCAACTGAACCTTTGGGCACAACCAGCCGGGCGTTTTTTGGGTCGATCCCGATTATCACCTCGGTCTCCCCACTCCGTTTTATTAACCGTTTTATCCTGCCCACCTCATCTATGTGTCCTAAAACCATATGGCCACCGATGCGGTCGCCCATCTTCAGCGCCCGTTCCAGATTTACCAGCATTTCAGGGGAGAGCATGCCTAAGGTGGTGGCGGTTAATGTCTTCTTGGTTACCTCTACCTCAAACCGCCTTTTGCTGACATCAGTTACCGTAAGACAGCAACCCTGAACCGTCACGCTTTCACCGATCTGCAACTCGGGGGCAAAATCGGTTTCAATCGTTAGCAGTCGGTTATTAGCCCGGCTCCTAACTTGGCGGACAACTCCGACCGTTTCAACTAAACCGGTAAACATAACCCTCGGTCAGTATATCTTCACCCAGTTCGATGTGCCGGACATCCTTCAACACCAGGGCGCCCTTTAAGGTCCGGGAGTTCATTCCCCCGCTAAACAGTTTACCTGGACCGAGCACTTTTGGTGACTGAAAGAAGTATGCCTTGTCAACCACTCCTGATTCAAGCGCTGATGAAACCACGGTTGCTCCGCCTTCAATCAGCACCGCCATAATCTGGCGATGAAAAAGTTCATTCAGCATATCCTGCCAACTCAACCTGCCTCTTTTTTCCTCCCTCACCCGCACCACCTCAGCGCCACATTTTTCCAGTCCGCGAATCTTCCGCTCCTGCTGGCTGGCGGTGAAGATTATCACCCTGCCCGGTTCAGTGAAAATCCGGGCGGTTGGCTTTATGCGCAGAGCAGAGTCCAGCACCACCCTTAAAAGTCTTTTACCATCAACCAGCCGGCAGGTCAACCTCGGGTCATCTGCAAGCACAGTGTTCACTCCAACCAGTACCGCATCAGCGATCAGGCGCAGAAACTGTCCGGCTGCTCTTGCCCGTTCGCCCGTGATCCACTGGGATTCACCATCTTCGGTTGCCATCATACTGTCCAGACTCATTGCCACTTTTAACATCACAAACGGCCGATGTTCAGTCATATAGATGATATAAGCCTCGTTCAGCCGGCGCGCCTCCTTTTCCAGAAGGCCGACTTTCACCTCAATTCCTATCTGGCGCAAACACCTGAGCCCTTTACCGTTGACCCTTGGGTTAGGGTCAATCATTGCCGCGACCACCCTTTTGATACCTGCCTGTTTAATACCGTCGGTACAGGCGGGTGTCTTGCCCTGAAAACAGCAGGGTTCCATTGTTACATAAAGGGTTGCGCCTCGTGCTTTTGCCCCAGCATTTTTGATTGCCATCACTTCGGCATGTTCAGCGCCGTAACGCTGATGATAACCTCTGCCGACCACCTTGCCATCCTTTACCACCACCGCTCCTACCATTGGGTTTGGCGAGACAAAACCGCAGCCTTTAAACGCCAACTCCAGCGCCTCCGTCATAAACCGCTTATCTGCTTCACACCATCCGCTCATAATTTTTTACCGGTAGTCAATCTGAAAATCGTCATACTCGTGCCGGTACTCGTCCCATTCTACCTGCACTTTTTCCACAATTGCGCCCGGTGGTCCCAGATGTAGTTTTTCGGTCAGTTTTACCAGCCTGTCCTTGTCGCCCTCTGCAATCACCTCAACTCTGCTGTCGGGCAGATTGCGGACCCTGCCTGCAAGCCCCAGCGTTCTTGCTTCCTTCATTACAAACATCCGGAAGAAAACTCCTTGTACCCGACCGGAAACAAGTGCAAGAAACGATGCCTTTTCACTCATAATTCAAGCATAGATCAAACCTTTCTTTTGTCAACTCTGTTCGGTAATAATTTACTTCAAAAAATTCCGTTGTTAAAATATTTCTGTGGTCAAAGACGGTTACTGTTACCAGCGTATTCTTCGGCCCTTGCTGATAATTTTCTTCTTACTTGCCGGCATCACCCTGACCATTTTGCCCCATTACCTGCGCCTCGGTAGCAAGTCAATAAAACACTTTATCCTTGAAGGCACTGGTCGCTATCCATTTCTGAAGACAGCTCCTGACTCAACAGTTCTTCTTTACCGTCTGGGCACGGTTTTGGATCCGGAATTTTCCGTTAGCATCCTGCAATTTGGACTTCTGGAATCGCTTAACTATGATACCGCGGGCAACATCCGGGTGGTGCTGGGCTTGACCACTCCCGACTGTCCCTATATCCCGGAGATCGGCAATGCAGTCCTTGACACTCTTCTTAACACTCCGGGTGTCCGGACCGCCACGGTAAAAATCGATCCCGGTCTGGTGATCCGGCGGTGAGCCAGCTGCTTCTCTACCGGGTAATTGCGCTCGGACTTTCAACCGGTTTATCCTGCTTTGGCTACTGCTTGCCGATCACCCTGCCCGCACTGGCGGGTACCAGAACTTCAGGTATCAGCAACTCTTTTCGGAGGGTGTTGATATTTCTCTTGGGCAGACTCATTGCCTACCTGCTTATCGGTTTCATTGCCGGGATGCTGGGTGCCAATTTAATTCGTTATCCACTTTTCCGGCAGGTAATAATTCCGGTACTTTATATCCTGTTTGCCATTATTCTAATACTATACGGTATAACCGGTCTTGACCCATTTGCTCGCTTTACACCCTGCCGTTTTCTTAAACCCCATTTTGAATCCACCCAATTTCTACTTCTATTAGGTTTGCTCGTAGGTATCAGCCCCTGTCCCCCGTTTCTTTTAGCTTTTGTCAATGTGTTGGAGTTTGCCGGCATCCTAAATGGTGTTATTTTCTTTCTTCTCTTCTTCCTTGCCACCTCGATCTATTTTCTGCCGCTCGTTCTTTTTGGTTACCTTGCCCGGTTTGAACTGATTCGCACCACTGCCCGGATCCTATCCATCATCACCGGTATTTACTTTCTGCTTTTGAAGATAGTTTAACCTCTCACCATCAGGTGCGGGCTTGCTACTTGGTAATTAAAAGGTTATAATAGCCTGATGGCACTGCAGTTGACTCCGCTTGCGGACCGGATGCGACCGAAGGAACTGGATGAGATTGTTGGACAGGAGCATCTGCTGGGTAAGGATAAGCCCTTTCGCCGGATGCTGGAACGGGGTGAACTGCACTCAATGATTTTCTGGGGTCCGCCCGGTTCAGGCAAAACCACGCTCGCGCTTGCCATCGCACGGCATACAAATGCCGATTTTATCCAGATCTCCGCGGTTACCGCAGGTGTCAGCGATATCCGCAAGGCGGTAAAAAGGGCACAGGAAAACCAGCAGTTGTTTAAACGCCGGACAATTCTGTTTATTGATGAGATTCACCGGTTCAACAAGGCACAGCAGGATGCGCTTCTGCCATATGTGGAGTCCGGCTTGATCACCCTGATCGGCGCCACCACCGAGAACCCATCCTTTGAGGTGATCGCACCGCTCCTTTCCCGGACCCGGGTTTATGTCCTGAACCAGCTTTCACCTGATGATTTGAAGTTACTGATGCGCCGGGCGCTTAGTTCGGAGCAGGGGCTTGTTCAACTGAATCCGTTGATTGATGATGCGGTGCTTGACTACTTTACGGTAATTGCGCAGGGTGATGCCCGGGTGGCTTTAACCGCGCTGGACCTGGCGGTCATTTCTGCTGAGCCGGATAAGGCGGGAAAAAGGAAGGTAACACTTTCGCTGGCGCAGGATGTAATTCAGCGGAAGTTTCTGTTGTATGACAAGGGGGGAGAGGAGCACTTCAATCTGATCTCTGCTCTGCACAAATCTTTGCGGGATTCAGATCCGGATGGTGCGCTCTACTGGCTTGCCCGGATGCTGGAGGCAGGTGAGGACCCGCTTTATATTGTGCGCCGGCTGGTGCGGTTTGCCTCTGAGGATGTTGGCCTGGCAGACCCGGATGCGCTGTTAATTGCCAACGCCGCAAAGGAGGCGGTGCATTTTGTCGGTATGCCGGAGGGTAACACCGCACTGGCACAGGCGGTAATCTATCTGGCGCTGGCACCAAAGTCCAATGCGGTTTACGAGGCATATAACCGGGCAAAAGAGGATGCCTTAAACAGTTTAACCGAACCGGTGCCACTCCATTTGCGTAATCCGGTTACACCGCTTATGGAGAGTCTGGGTTATGGTAAGGATTACAAATATGCCCACGACTTTCCCGATGCCCGGGTAGAGCAGGAGCATTTACCACCGTCGCTCCAAGGCAGAAAATATTACTTTCCCACAGGCCGGGGTTTTGAGGCAGAACTCAGAAAAAGAGGTAAGCCTAACCCGCCAGAGAAATAAAGGCCGGAGCGGATCTCGTAATGAAACTGGGGGACAGGGATTCGAACCCCGACTAGCTGGTCCAGAGCCAGCCGTCCTACCGTTAGACGATCCCCCAGGATGTTTTAAGATTAATCGGCCAATTATTAAAGTCAAGCGTGGTGGTTGACAGTTGCTGACAGGCGAATATAATCCCAAGAACTGACCGCGATGAAATATCTGGCGTGTTTATGTGTGATTTTTGCCGTCGGTTTGATCGGCGGTGGTTGTGCCCGTGCGGTGGTGAAACAGGCACCACACCGTTTGACCTTACTGGTCAGCGGTAATCTGACCGTTACCGAACTGGTAAAAATGGCAAACCTGATTTCAGAGATGAAGCAGAGGAACGGGGTGCTCTGGCTGGGCACCGGTAGGCTCATCTTTGACCAGCAGTTTGAGCTCGAGGATCGGGCTGATATAGAGGTTGCGCTCTTAAACAGCGCAGGCATTGATGCTCAGATACTCAACCCGGAATGGCTGAAACTTGGCACCTGTTCGGTAAAGAAATTAATTGACCGGGCGCGTTTTTTCCTCCTTGCGGGTAACCTTGAGGACACCGCCGGGTTACCCATCGCTCATAACTGGTTTGTCAAAACAGTTGACAATCTCGTTATTGGTGTTACCGCACTGCTTACGGGCTCCGGTTCAGTTTACTACCGGTTGAAGGGTGTCAATTATCTCTCTCCGGCGTATGCGGCAAGGCGGGTGCTCGGACTGTTGAGGAACAGGGGAGGTTTCAACATCCTTTTAGTTCCTCCGGGCGAGAGGATCGAAATTCCAGGCTATGACCTGGTGGTGAGCACAGTTCAGGACAGTATCACCGTTTATGACCTGGCTTTTTTTGGCCAACGGTTGATCGAGATGAATAGAGGCAGGATGGTGCTTGAGAATGTTAAGCCCTCACCGGTGGTGCAGGCGGTATTTGACTCGTTTTTCCAGAACCGGGCGACGGTAGCAAACGAAACGGTGATGGTTACCCGGGTAAGGATTTTACCGGCAGAGTTATCAAAGATGCTCGTCGATGGCATCTTAAAACTGGGGTTGATTGACGGTTTTGTCTATGATGATAGCACACTTGTGCTGGATACCATTCTGCCTGGTCCTGTAACCCGGGGTAAACTGGGTGGTATCCTTCCGGAACCGGGAAAACTGGTGATTTTTAACATTACCGGGGTGGAGCTCAAACGGCTTTTGAGTCTGCCCGGTGTTAAGGTGATTTTGGCGCCGAAACTGGCTAACAGGATATCCAGCCAGCAGGTCTATCGCCTGGGAACGACTTTTGGTTTGCTGAAAAGACAACCGGATTTCAAGGTGAGTGATTTTGAGTTATCTGAACTGCGGTTGGTGGATTACCTCGCTTGTATTCTTCAATCCCGGGGAAAGAGGTAAGATGAGCCGGTTTGTTTTAAAGTTCAAATCCGGCAGGTTCATCTGGACCGTACTGACAACCGGTTACTTTCTGGTCTTCTTTACCAACTTTTTCCGGGATGCGATTCCTGAACAGATGACCCTGCCCCTGATTTTTGCCTATATCTTTATCCTCTGGCTCGGACTGGAGTATTACTTCGGTTCGCCATTTTTCCAGTCCGGGGTGGTGGAGCCCAATCCACTCTGGCGCGCGATCTTTGCTTTCTTCTTCTATCCCTATCTCGGGTATCTCGGGGGTGATTATATCTGGTGGCGCTGGACCCAGATACCGATTCCTGCTCTCATTACCGGGATTATCGGACTGGTGATATTGGGACTCGGGGTTTATCTGCGTCTGGCAACGCTTTTTGCCCTGTTGGGAATTGTCCAGACAAAATCGGGTGGTGCGGAGTTGATAATTCCGGTAAAAAGGTTTCTGGGTTTAAGGTGGCAGAGACTCTGCCGTCATCCGCGCTATTTTGCGATTGTGCTGGTGCTTTTGGGCTCGGCGCTGGTTTTCAACTCCTATGGCGGGTTGATCCTGGCACTGGTTTTAGGGATACCGCTTGTCTATCTTCAGGTGCGTTATGAGGAGCGTTTGTTAAAGGAGATAATGAAACCGGATTACGAACGGTACTGCCAGACGGTGCCAGTTTTAATTCCGGTGCCCAACAGGAGATCCCGAAAACAATAACCACTGTCCTGTTAACCGCCAGGGGGCAAGCCCCGGGCAGGGTATTATCTTAGAAATTTTATTATATATTTAATTAATATTTTCAAAAACAAATACTTATATTTACATTAAAATTATGTGTTAATAATCGGGAGTTTCCGGCATCTTATATAGTGAAGGCAAAACGAAAGGAGTTTAAGATGAAAAATGATACAGTTAAAAGGATAGAAAAGTGGCGGGTGAAGACCCGACCGGAAAGGGTCTGTGCCACGCTTAAGGATATGCGGGGTTCAATGGAGCGCAACACCGAGGCGGCGCAGGCGCTGCTGGTGGCGATTGAGACCCGGGCAAAACAGGTGCTTAACTCCGCAGATGTGCCGACGATTTTGTATCCATTTTATCTCAACTTTGCCCGGGAGATTTTCAGCCGGATGCTTAAGTTTTCCGGACCTTCCTTGGTGCGGGAAGTGAATGTCCTACTTGAGAAATGGGTGGCAAGGACCTTGGACCGGCAGGTTCTGGAGCGCATCCGGGACGAGGCGTTTGCGGTGCCCGAGCCCGAGGAGTGATATTTCACAGTAAGGGAAAACCTTATTGACTTTTGGTTATTGATATGTTTAATAAGGTTAGGTATGTCAAGCAGAGTGAGAAAGCAAAGTAAAAGTTCAGTGGATCAGGCGATTTTGCTCGAGAAGACAAAGGGAACGCCGGATGTTGAGATTGGTAAAAAATACGGGGTAACCTTCAGATACATTGAGAGACTGATTACCAAGACACATGGGTTGAATGTTAGCCGATTAAAGCCGGAAAACAGAATAAAACAACTTCAGCCGGTAGGGTTTATTTTGGAAACGACAACAGTATGGAGTTTCAAACAAAGAGGAAATTGGGCAACGCATAGTGGGGAGTATCGGGGTAACTGGTCCCCGTATATACCAAGGAATGTAATACTCCGTTATTCTCAACCCAACGAGTTGGTTTTAGATTATTTCTGTGGAGCAGGGACAACTGCGATTGAGTGTAAAACTTCTTGGCCGGCGGTGTATTGCACTGGATATCAACGAAAAGGCAATTGAACTGGCACGGCGGAATCTCGCATTTAATGTTTTAGCCCCCCAGTTGAAATTAACCGGTGATGAGTTGGATTCTTCAGTTTATGAGCCAGAACTTTTAGTTGGGGATGCCAGGAATCTATCTTTTTTAGAAGTCAACTCAGTGGATTTAATCTGTGCCCATCCACCTTATGCAAACATTATTCATTATACCGATGGTAAGGAAGGAGATCTCTCGTTACTTGATGTTGATGATTTTTTAGCCGCAATGAGAGATGTGGCGGAGGAGAGTTTTCGGGTTTTGAAACCAGGCCGACAATGTGCAATATTGATCGGTGATTTGCGTCGGAAGAGACATATTTTACCTCTGGGGTTTGAACTTATCAATGTTTATCTTTCCGCGGGTTTTAAGTTGCGCGAATTGGTGATCAAGCGTCAGCACAACTGCAAAACCACCGGTTTCTGGTATAAAAGCAGTATTGAGCATAACTTTCTTCTTCTTGCCCATGAGTATCTGCCGATTTTCGAAAAGCCGGTTGATGCCAGACGTGAATATCAGGCACAGGTAAGGGAGGTAATTAGTAAACCGCTGGTGTTAAAAAAGGTGCCAATTATCAGCGAAAGAATGAAAACTTTTCAGACCACCACGGTCTGGGTTTTCCCGGAGGAGGAGTTTGACCGGTCGCTGGATAGTAATGTTCTTGCCCGTTATGGAACGGGAGGAGACTGTTTGAGCGTGATGCTGGATAGTACTGGCAGGCGAAAGGGCGAAGTTAAACCCGGAAGGATCAAAGGCGAAATGGGTTTACTTTATATCAAATCACCAGGATGGTCTCAGTGGCAATCAGGTTTTTCGGTTGATGAGTATCTGGGGAAGATAGAGGAGATAGTCAATGGGTTGGTGTCGACAATGAAAGATAACGGGTTTGTGGCGATTCAAACTCAAGATGTTCGGATAAATGGTTTTATTGAGCAATTGGCAAAAAGGATTGTTGATCTTGTTGATAATCAGCAATTGGCGCTCAAAGAGATAATCGTGTTAGTTAAAGAGAGTCAAGGGACTTTGCCCGATTTTAATGGTTATCTTAAATTAACCCATCAGTATCTAATTATTTACGAGGTGAAACGTGAAAGAAATTAAGGTTGGTGAATACTGGGGCAGAGGTAAATTTCGCCGCCAGATTAGAGAGGTAAAGCTACTATCAAATGGCTGGTATCTGATTAAAACCGAGAATGCCAAGTCAAAACAGGATTTCGCAGATAGTTGACCAGCGGTTGTAGGGATATATAATTAACAGAATTGTTAACTATCTATGCTTAATAAGGAATGGGCGTTATTACAACGGCTGAGCCGGAAACTGTTCTTTACCTTAGATGACCTGATAAGCATCGGGCAAAAACAGCCGGGTTCAATAAGGGTGCTGGTCAGCCGGAACTGTAAAAAGGGGGTTTTTATCCGTTTGAAAAAGGGGGTTTACACATTAGCCCAGAATTGGCAGGGTTTTTCCCAGGTGGAGTTGTTTCAGATTGCCAATATCCTGCAGGTTCCTTCGTATGTTTCCTTAACCACCGCACTTGGTTTTTACGGGATAACAACTCAGGTCCAACCGGGTTATATAGAAAGTTGCGGGGTGAAAAGGACAGTTCAGTTTGAAATTCAGGGCAAGCAGTTTGTGTATTACAAGTTAAAGAAAGGTGTTTATTTCAGTTTTCTCAGAAAGGATGGTTTTTTTATTGCCACACCGGAGAAGGCGCTGATTGATGCGTTATATCTTTATTCCTTTGGTAAATACCGGCTTGATTTTGCCGCGCTTGACCTTAGCCGGTTGGACAAAAAGGAGTTGCAGCGGATTGTCCGGGTTTACCCGGTTAAAACCAGAAAGGTAATTGAAAAACTATGCGGGATTTGATTCAGCAGGAGCGGTTTGAAATTGAGGTGCTGGACCGGTTAAACAGCGGCAGGTTTCTGAGCCGGTTGATTTTTACGGGCGGAACGATGCTAAGGCTGTGTTATGGCTTAAACCGGTTCTCGGTTGACCTGGATTTCTGGGTAAATAAGGAACTAAATTACCGGCGCTTCTTTTTAAATCTGGCTGATTTTCTTTCCGGCTATTACACGCTTACCGACCGGCAGAGCAAGTTTTTTACTCTGCTTCTGGAACTGAAGTCGGTTGAATATCTGCGCCGGCTTAAGATTGAGATCCGAAAAGAACCCAGGCGTATAGAACTGGAAAGGGCGATTGCCTACAGTCGCTATGCCACGACACAGGTCCTGGTGACCGTGCCGAAATTAAATGAGATGTTGCGGGCAAAGATTGATGCGTTTCTGGTACGCCGGGAAATAAGGGATGTGTTTGACATTGAGTTTATAATTAAAAATGGGGTGAACCTGCCCGAAGATGTCGGGATAGTTAGAAAACTTCAGCGCGGAATTGACCAGTTGACCCGGCGTGATTATACGGTCAAATTGGGTTCTCTGCTTGATGCCGAGTTCAGGAAATACTATCTGAATGAAAACTTCAAGATTCTCAAAATGGCGATTGGCGAGATATTAAATCGTGCCGGCAGTTCAAACTCCGATGATTGACATAAATGGAATGGAATAGAATGCGGGTATTTGAATTTAGTCAAATGGTTTTTAATATTTATATATAAATTATGGAACCCGGAACGATTAAGATGATTTTGAATTATTATTTTTCTAATCCGAAATTTCACCCGGATATCCTGGGCGCATTAAGAGAGTTTTTTGATTTAAGCCCCTCAGCGCCGATTAATGAAATCAAAATCCGCGACGAGGTGGAATCCGGGTTATTCAACGAATGGTTTGTATATGATTTTAAACTGAGCAATGGCCGGACACCTATTGAGGACTTTTATTTAACCAACCCCGATAATTTGAACGATGCCCGGCTTGAGGTTTATAAGCAACTGCAGGATAACTGCTATGGTTTTTATAAAATAAAAGAGGTCAGATTGGGCGAGGGGCTACTCTTGGAAAACATTCAGACCGGCAAGGTCTATTGGGTCAAAGAGTACCAGTTAACCTTTTGTGTCACAGCGGGACAGGTATTTCCGGGCCGGGTGGCAAAGGTGGGAGAGCATTATGAACTGGTAAGCACGGCACCACCGTTGCCGCCAATCAAAATGAGCCCGGAGGTGGAAAGGGTCTTCCGCGGCTCAAAAGAGAATTGGAATCCCAAGGTGATCTGGAGTAACATTTTAAGCAGGGAAGGCGAGGCGGAGGTCCCTAGGGAGATTTCCACCCTAAAGGAGGCGGAGGTTGCCCTGCAAGAAGTCCTCTTTAGGTTTGGTCTTAATAAATTTGTTGACACGGCAACAATTAAAGAATGGATTTATAATGAATCGGTGGGTGAATTTCCGGCTTTGCTGAATCTGATATTCAGTTTACTACCACCGGACCGAATGGACTATGATGTTGCCGTGGCTTTGATACTGGAAAGGCTGGCACGATTTTACCGTTTCTGCCCGCAAAAGAAATTGGGTGATAAAACCCCGTTGGAGAAGGTCAAGGAGTCCAATGAAAAGGGTCTCTTGCCCGATATAAATCTGACCATTTCCAAAAATCCGATTCCGCCGATGTATAAGAAATATCATCAGGTGATTGAATCGCTGAGTAATGAGGATTTTGACACTGCCCTGAAGAGAATCAACCGGTTTTTTGCCTTCCTCTTGGAGAATAGAATTACCTATCCGGAAATCTTCCGGGTCTATGCCAATAAGGCAACCTGCCATCTTGTTCGGGGCGAATCGGGTGCGGCTAAATTATTCCTAAAGATTGCACTGGAACTGAACCCCTTTTACGGACTGGCAAAAAGGGAGTTGAAAAGAATTTCCCGTGAGTCTGCCGATGAACCTATTGAAAATGGAGCGGAAATCACCCGGGATATCGGTTATCAATACTACCAGTTCCTGAAACCGTTAAAGATTAATTTCGCTCAGAAATCCCGCGCCAAGCCGAGAAATAGCCGATAACTAAAAGGCAAAATCTCGGAGATGTGTTTGAGTTATACAAGTTCTTGACAAGTATTTTAAATTTAGTTAATGTTAATAGTAATGATGTTATGTTGCGTGATATATCTATACAGTCAAATTTCTCCTAACGGAAATTCAAGTTTGATAAAAAGGGTGACTGATGAAATATAGACCAACGCGTTTGGTTGTTCAGCATCTTGAGGGGGTTGCTGGGGAAGTGCTGGACGAATCCCCTGAGGTTATTCGCGATTTTATCAGAAGAAAAAACGGCGTCTATGCGCTTTACAAGAATGACCGTCTTTATTACGTTGGATTAGCAAGAAATCTGCGATCGAGATTACGCAGTCATATGCGTGACCGCCATTCTGGCAAATGGAACCGCTTCAGTATCTATCTGACCGAAGGCGATGAGCATCTGAAGGAGCTTGAAGCATTGATACTTCGCATTGCAGAACCGCCCGGGAATAGAGTAACAGGTAAATTTATTGATTCACAGGACTTGATGTATGAATTACGTCGACGCTTGCGGGAAAGTGTAAACCGAAAAATTGAAGAGTGGACGAGTTGGAGTATATCGGATGAAGAAGAAGAAAGTAAATCGGGGGCAAAAGATAGAGGAAAAATAACGAATAAACACAAAACTAAACTAAGTGAATATGTATTCAAGCGATTACACATTCGGATGGAATACAAGGGGAAAACATTCATTGCTCAAATACGCAAAGATGGAACAATCACATTTGATAGCAGAAGCGCAGATTGGCAGAGGTTGAAAAATAAAATATTTAATTCGCCGTCATCAGCCGGAAAAGCAGCAACAGGGCGGTCTATAAATGGCTGGACATGGTGGCGGTTCAAGACAAAGGACGGAAACTGGATTTCGCTTGATGCCTTGCGAAAAGGCAGGGTTAAATTGGCATAAATCGCATATTTATTATGAATTGCCCTGAGACACAAAAATCCTCACAATTGCCAGAGTTACCTAAAGATGTATATTTGGACGAACGAAAAATTAATATTAATTTAGAATTAGAATCGACAAAGACATTTGATAAAGCCATTATAACACTGTCAAGCGGTGCATTGGGATTGTCAATTACATTTATCAGGTTAATAGCGCCCTCCCCTAAATATCTATGGATATTATTTAGCGCCTGGGGATTATTGTTGTTTTCGTTGTTCACTATAATGTTAAGTTTCAAGTTCAGTATCCGATCACTTCGGCGATACCGTGATATGCTGGATGCCGACCAAAAAGGGGAAAGGGACGCATTAAAGCAAAAGAATACATTGGCACGATGGACCTCATTTCTCAATTTGTTTTCACTAATTGCATTTATATTAGGAATAATTTCGCTTGCCGTATTTGTCGGTACGAATTTATGCAGAATTAGATCCGAAGGTGGTTAAATATGAAGTCTATGGATAAAAAAGTGCAAAAGAAAGAGAAAGGCTTTGTGCCTCCCGATCCACCTGTTACTAATCCTTCAGGTCAACCAGAAAAAACAGAACCTAAACCGAACGAACATACACAGGAAGAGGATGGATAATTAATAATAATGTATTTTAGCATCAGGGTGTAAATAGATGGCAAATTAACAGACAATTTTATTGTCTTAATAAAACCAATCAAGTTTTTTAGGGCTCGGTTACAATCAGCATCTGGTTGGGCTGGACATTTTTCAGGGTTACCTGAGAATCCTTGCCAAAACGGACCTCCACGGTTATTGGCGCTTTTGATTTGCCCAGGCCGAAGTGCTGAACGAGTGAGTTCTGGCTGGTTGTGCCTTTGCCACCTTCCACCTGCCGGATATACCTTTTTTTGCCCTGAATGACCGTAACCTTCGCACCGATACCGCTTGTGTTGTGTTTGGTGCCGATAACCTTGACCTTGAGCCAGTTGTTTTCGTTTTTGGTGTCGTTGCGAAAGAGGCGCAGGCCCGAGCCCGAGCCAACCACCAGGTCCAGATCACCGTCGTTGTCAAAGTCCGAGAAGGCACAGCCCCAGCCGTTAAAGGCACGGACCCCGGCAAGATAGGTTACCTCCTGGAACCGGTAGTTGCCAAAGTCAATTGCAGGTGCGGGATCCGGGTTTAACTGGTTGAGGTATAAAAATGAGCGCCTGTTTTCGTAGATAGATGTCAGGTAAAGGTCTAAATCGCCGTCGTTGTCCACATCGGCAAATGCCGGGTCTGAGTGGGTCTCTTCGTAGCGGATGCCGAGTTGGGCGCGCCGGTCAATAAATTGCGGGTTTGCCTTTGGTCCGCGGTTTTCGTAAAGAGTTGAACGGTTGGAGAATTCGATGTAGCGGGGATGGGCAAGGTTGGCACAGAATAGGTCCCAGTCGCCGTCGTTGTCAAAGTCCTGCCAGACCGAGCCGATCGTATGGCCAAAGTAGCCTTTTACTTCATCGCCGGCAATGCCCAGTTTCGGAGCAAGGTTGGTAAATGTGCCGTCGCGGTTGTTGTGCCAGAGCAGGTTTTGACACAGGCGGTAGTTGGAGACATAGCAGTCCAGATAGGTGTCGTCGTCGTAATCGCACCAGTTGACCCCTCTGCCCGCAAGGTCTTCGTTATAGGGCGGGATTATGCCGGTGGTTTTGGTTATATTTTTGAATCTGCCCAGTTCGTTTTTATAAAGATGGTCCGGATAATAGATCCGTTTTTCCCAGTTTTCGTAGTTGGCGCAGTAGATGTCAAGCCAGCCATCCTGATCGTAGTCGGCAACCGCACAGCCTTCGGTAGGATAAGGATCAGATGGAGAGCCGAGCGATTCGGTGAGGTCAAAGAGTCTGCCGAATCGGTTCAGAAGCAGGTAGTCTTGAGTATCCGCACCGCAGACATAAAGGTCAAGCCAGTAGTCGTTGTTAAAGTCCGCAAAGATACCACCCCTGCCGGTAATGCCGGTTAAGCCGGCGGAATCGGTTACATCGGTAAAATACCTGCCCGAGTCGTTGCGGAAAAGACGGCAGCCATTTAAGAGGAGATCCTCATAACCGTCATTATTATAATCGCCCCAGGCAACCCGTGACTCGCGCCGGTTTTCCAGGCCGTATGCTTCGGTGACATCGGTGAAGACCGGACCGGTATAATTTAAAATCTCGCGGGCAAGGGTTAACTGTTCGTTTTGTCTTACGCCGAGACGCTGGAGATTGGTGTCCGCACGGCTGGTATAGTAGTTGCGGGAGTCACCAAAGACCAGGGTTTTAAGATAGGCGATTTTTGCGCTGTCGGTCTTGCCCAGTTTTTCGTAGGCTTCACCAAGGAGGCAGTAGTAGGGGGCAGGGGTCATCTCATTATCCGGGTCCCAGGAGAAGTTCTGAATTGCCTGATAAAGATAGGGAAGCGCCTCTGCTGGCCGGTTCTGAAGCAAAAGCGCTTCGGTAAGGGCAACCCGGGCAAGACCATATAGGGGTGGGTATTCAAGTTGCCACTGTTCCTGGGGTTTATTTTTCGGTTTTTTTGCCTTTGGTTCCAGTTCAATTGCCTTTCGGGCATAAAGTTCGGCAAGTTCGGGATGGAACTTCAGCCGGTTAAAGATGGCAGAGGCATACCGGTAGCGGAATGGGTCAAGCGAATCCTCTTTGAGCATCCGGTGGGTCATTGAGACAAGACTCAGGGTGTCCTTGAGATTAAAGAGGGAGCTTAATAGATAAATATAAAATGTCTGGCGCCATTCGGTTTTTGGATAGCGGGCAAGGAAGTTGGAGATGACCAGTAATTTGGCGGTGTCGTTATTCCAGACCGGATAGAGGGAGTCATAAAATGCGCTGCCGATTATCTCGTAGGAGATAGCAGAGTCCGGATAGAGGTGGGTAAGGAGATTGGCAGCGCGGCGGGTACGCACTGTGTCTTCAATCAGGACAAATCCCTGATAGGCAAGGCTAATACTGCGATAACTGGTATCAGGATAGACGAAGATGCGGAGGAGTTCGGTTTCGAGTAATTTCTTAATTGAATCAAGTTGTGCACTGTCCTTTTTGTGAAAGTTGTATAGCGCCCGCCATCTGCCAACTATAACCGAGTCATCATCGGGCTGAAGTTGAAAGGCTTTTTCCCACCAGTATAAACTGGAGTCAAACCTGCGCCAGTGGTCGTAAACCCGGGCAAGGTTTTTAATAGCGGAAAGGTTTTTCGGCTGGCGCTGAATCTGCTGATAATAGTATTGAGCGGCGGTAGAGTAATCCTGGCGGGAGAGGAAGTCAGAGAGTTGCGGTTTTGCGGTAGTTAAGATAAGAACAAGCGATAATAACATCAGGTAAAATTTATATTATAAAAATAGGTTAAGTCAAGTAAGGAGGCCGTTATGAGTTGTCATTGATTGGCATTTCGTAAATTCTATATTTCTTATAGATTTTGCCGCCGATGGCAATGTCAAACTGGTTGATTAAATCATTGTCTTCAAGGTTCCAGCCCAGTTCAGACCACTGATAACCTTTGCCCGCAGCGTTTTTCTCGGTCTGGTAATACAAAACCGCGATTATGCCGGTGTTGCGGAACTCCTTTTTGACTCCGCCAATCAGGGAGCGGACACCGGTGATTTTTCTTCGGTAATAAAGGAACTTCAGAATCTCAACCGGACCGAGTCTGCCGTTAAGTTGTTTCAGGACCTGATTGTAATCCGGTATAGTAACGGTTACGCCAGCCGGTTTACCATCTATCTCGGCAAAGAGGACCAGGTCCGGGTCTGCTAGTTGTTTCAGTTTTTTAGCGGTTAAGTCCATTTCCTTGTCGGTCATCGGCACAAAGCCCCAGTTCTTTTCCCAGGCGGAGTTGTAAATCTCTTTGAGATGTTTAATATCCTGCTCAAAATTTTTCATATTAAAGGGGCGAATGGTAACACGGGTCTTTTTCTTAATCGCGGTAACCATCCGTTCGATCCGCTCCGGTATACCGTCTTCTGCCTTTTTCAAGAGGGCGTAGAGGTCCTTTGCCTTTTTAAATCCGTATCTTTCGGCAAGGTCAAGGTAGTAGCGCTGGGTATAGGGCATCATTATCGTTGGCGGTTTATCAAAGCCTTCCAGCAAAAAGGCGCATTCGTCATTCATACTGGGGTTGACCGGACCACGCATCTTTTTCATACCCTGTGCCTTGAGCCAGTTTTTCGCTTCATCCCAGAGCATTTTTGCCACATCAAAATCTTCAATGCATTCAAAGAATCCGAAAAAGCCGGTCTCTTCCTGGTGAAAGCGGTTGTGGTTATCGTCAACAATTGCCGCAATTCTGCCCGCAGGTTTGCCATCCTTTCGGGCTAAAAATAGTTCGCGCCGGGCGTGTTCCCAGAACGGGTTTTGGGTGGTGTCAAGGGTTTCCTTTACTTCGGACAATAACGGCGGTACCCAGTTCGGATTGCCCCGATAGATTTGCCAGGGCAGTTTCCCAAAATCCTGCCAGTCGTTTTTGTCTTTGACGGTGGTGAGGGTGATACTCATCTGCTCACCTTACCCGCGGTCTACTATTAGTAGCCTCTTATTGATCATCATATCCTGCTATATAACAATAGCCAAGTTTTCGGTATTGTCAAACTGCCACAGTGTTTCATTAAAAATCTAAACAAAAATTTGACTTATGGTAGCGGGTAAAATGATAGAGGAGACGAAGGCTGGTATAATACGAGGTTTTATCTTGTTAAGGTCACTTTTACAGGTTTGATGGTCCTGTTATTAGATTTTATGAAGTAGGTACCCGTTCTTAAACCGCTCAAGGATAAGCACATTGTTTCTGTTCCCTTTTCAATCGGGGAGGAACGCAACTTTTCGCCCAGTGCGTTATAAATAAATAACGAGAGAGATTTTTCTACTGATTGATTAAAGCGTATTAACAACTCATCCTTTATCAGAGTCGGGATTAGCCATTCCTGTTTTAACTGTGCCGTCGTCCTGTTTTCTTCAAGGATAGAACCACTACCACACTTTACCGTTGCATAATCCTCATAAGTGCCTGAACCAATACTCCAGCCTGTGACATAAACATTGCCACTATTATCGACCGCAATCGCGGTTGCTTCGTCGTAACCATTTCCTGGTCCGTTGTATCTTGCTACCCACAATTGTTGGGCTGTGCAGATAGTTATTATTATACCGATTATAAGTGGGACAATCAGTTTCATCTTAGTCATTAGTTACTGCCGATATTTTGTTCCTTTGCTTGCTATGTGCTGGATTATATCACGCATTTTAGAATGTTATAAATTATTTTGCGATTTGTCAACAGAGAGGTATGATAAGGATAGTCTGGAGTGGCAGGATGGTTGCCAGTTTCTACGTCTACCGGATACAGCAGTAATTGCCAGTACGGCGTCCAGATCATCCTATAGCAGTGAGCGCGTTTTTATATTGGATTGTTGATTTCTGTGTTTGTCATGGTATAGTAAAACACTTAAGGAATGAGAAATATGAGGCTAACAGCAGTGTTTTTACTGGTTTTCAGTATTTCATTAGCAATGCCACCCAAGCCCGGTTTTTGGGGACCAGCACCGGTTTTTCCTGCGGGTGTTGAGGTTCCGGGTCCGAATAAACTGAAGGACTATGATTTTTGCGAGACGGTTACGATTCTGATGCAGTTTTCGGATAACCGGGCAGATACAATCAGACATTCACCGGCAAGGTTTGATTCTATGCTTTATTCGGTCGGGGTTTATAATGGTCAGCCTTATCGGGCAGGGAGTTTGAATGATTTCTTTTTAGAAAACTCGTATGGTCGGTACTCGGTGCGGGGTGGAGTTGCGGGTAACCGCTGGTTTATGTCGAGATACAACTATTCCCGTTATTACGATGGGAATTATATGCTATCAACTGGCAGACAACTGGCAAGGGAGAATTTACAGCAGGTTGATTCGTTTATTGATTTCCAGGATTTTGATGTTAACGGTGATGGGCATATTGAGGCGATGTTTATGGTGCATGCAGGTGCGGATGGTGCGGATAACGGCGATGTTAATTGCCTGTGGTCGCACGCGATACCGTATTTTAATTACCGGACAAATGATGGGGTGATAATTGATGGTGTTACCAATGTGCCGGAGTTTGCAATGGTTACCGAGAGCAGAGATACCACACTTTGCTGTATTGCGGTGATGTGCCATGAACTCGGACATTTAGTAGGATTGCCTGACCTTTATGATTACAGCCGAAACAGTTGGGGTATCGGTTACTGGGGTTTGATGGGTTATGGTGCATGGGGCGCAGGTGGTAATACACCCTGGAGCCCATCACATATGGAGGCGTGGAGCAAGGTTGAGGCAGGTTTTGTCCAGCCGGTGGTGATAACCCGGGATACATTTGGTTTGCGGATTTTAGATGTTGAGACCCATCCGGTTGTTTACAAGGTGTGGCGACAGGGTAGAGATTCTGATACCTGTTTTCTTTTGGAAAACCGGCAGAAAAAGGGTTTTGATGCACCGTTGCCCGGTTCTGGACTGTTAATCTGGCATATTGATCCGTATTATAGCGCCGATCACAATCGGGTTGACCTGGAGGAGGATTCAACCTATCACCTGGACCGTGGTAGCGGTGTAAGACCTGACCCGCATATCTATCATGAGGCGCTGGGTGATACCTCTGATCCTTTACCTGGAATCTGGAACCGGACAAGTTTTGACAACTGGTCAAACCCGTCAAGCAAGGCAAGGAACAATCAGCCGACCTGGGTGAGTGTGCGGAATATCCGGGAGGTGGGCGACACAATTATCTGCGACATCACTTTTGACTCCAGTCAGGTTGGGATTGAGGATATGCCAGAACCGGCAAAACGGGTAGTGATAGGTTTTAAGCCCAATCCGTTCCGGAATAAGGCTGAGATCGTTTTGAGTGCTGATAAGCCAGAACTGATTGAGATTTATTCCAGCGATGGTAGGAGGGTATGGGAGGCACTGGCGCAGAAACAGGTGATCTGGGATGGCAGTGATAGCCACGGCAATCTGTTGCCCGCAGGTGTTTATCTGGTGCAGGGTAGAGGCAGTAGATTAAAGGTGCTTATTAATAGATAAGGAGGGGTGATGAAAAATCTTTTTGTGCTGGTTGTTCTTTTGGGGAGTTTTGTGGCTGGTAAAACCACAACAGCAATTTACGGGCTTGATTCACTCACAAGAGCAACGCTGGATGAGGCGTTGAAGATTCAGGGGATGAATGAGGAGGAGTTAGGGTTTTATAAGTTATGGGCGATTGACAGTTTTTTCCGGCTGAAGGTGGTGGAAAGTTTGCTTGCTCGTCCTCTGGGGGTGCTGCCGTATGTTGAGGATGAAGCAGTAAAGGTCAAAAAGCGACTTGATTTGCCTGCCGGGTTATTGTTTTCGCTTTATCAGCAGGTTGATGTGCCGGTGGGTAAATCGGATTCTGTTAGGTTGTGGAATGAGATTCAAGCGGTGGTGCGGGTTAGTCCCGGTATAAAGGATGGTCTGACACCGGAGTTAGTAAAGGCATTGAATCTGATTTTTGCCGGTTTTGCGGTTGGTAATCGGTATCTGAAAATGGCAATCACCCAGATTCCGAAGCGGGAGCTGGATATTTTGCTCGGCGAAGTGCCATCATTCTGGAAGGATGAGGATGATACGTTGGAAAGGGGATTCAGCGGGATGTTGCATCGGGAGTTTGGCCGAGATTATGACACCGCACAGCAGGTTAAGGCTGAGACTTTGCTTGCTTATGCCCGGAAGATTGACCGTAAAGCACTGGCACTTTGCGGGTTGGTGGTGGTGATGGCAGTTGATAAGGCAGCTATGATTTTAAGAGATGGACTAATTGATATTGCTGTCAAGCAGCAGGTGGATGGGGTAAAGGGCGATGTGGTTTATTATCAGGAGAGCGAATGGGGTAGGGTGATTGTCGGGGGCAGTGGTGATAATGTTTATGAGTGCGAGGCGGCGGTGATAATCGACCTTGGTGGAAATGACATATATTACAATCGTGCGGGTGGTGCGGTAGGAGTTCTTGACAAGCCTTTCTGTGTGGTGCTGGATTTAAAAGGTAATGACCTGTATCAGAGTAGTAAGATTTTTGCCCAGGGTTCCGCAGTTTTCGGGTGCGGGGTGGTTTTTGACCTGCAGGGTGATGATGTGTATCGCAGTAAGCATTATGCTCAGGGTAGCGCAATATTTGGTACCGGTGTGCTAAGGGATGGTGATGGTAATGATGTTTACGATGCGGGGTTTTTTGTTCAAGGTGCGGGGCATTACGGCACAGGTCTGCTGATTGATAAGAATGGTAATGATGTTTATCGCTCCAGTTGTTACTGTCAGGGGTTTGCCGGAACCTGGGGATATGGTTTACTGGCAGAGGGCCGGGGAAATGACCTTTATTATGCAGGTGGTAAATACAAGCATGAGCCATTGTTGCCCAGAGAGTATCGCTCATTTGCTCAGGGTTTTGCAATCGGGGTGCGACCGGATGCAGGTGGGGGTATCGGATTTCTTGCCGATTTTCAGGGAAACGATTTCTATAATGCCGAGGTTTTCGCACAGGGGACAAGTTACTGGTATTCGTTGGGAATGCTTTATGATGAGGAGGGGTTTGACCATTATACCGCGGCTCAATATACACAGGGCGCGGGGATTCATCTTTCGGTTGGCGCTTTGATTGATGAGGAGGGTAATGACTCCTATTTTTCCCGGCTCGGTCCGAGTCAGGGCGAAGGGCATGACCTTTCGGTCGGGGTGTTAGTGGACCGCAAGGGTGATGATGGGTATTACGCTTCTGGTGGACAGGGTATTGGACTGACCAATTCGGTTGGGCTTTTTATTGACCAGGATGGTAATGACTGGTATATGGCATCAGAGTCGTTAATCTGTCAGGGGTCGTCAAACTGGGCACGGGGATTTGGAGGAATGGGTGTTTTTTTAGACCTTGCGGGCAAGGACTGGTATTCAGGGAGAAATGTGGCAGAAGACCAGAACAGATGGACAAAAGGGACTTACGGTTCCGGTGCGGACCTGGCACGTCCTGCTACAGTGATTGACTGGGAGCCGGATGTTGATACTTCAGAGGCAAGCATTGATTCGATAATCACCGTACCGGTGGAGAGTATTTTTAAGACCGCATCAATCTGGGCAGTGGGCAATGCGCGGAAGAGGGTTCTTAGGGCGAGAAAAGAGTTGATAAGACTGGGGAAGAAAGCGATAGAGTATTTTTATGAAAAGAAACTGGATACCAAGGATGGCCTGGAATCAGAGGCGATCAAGGCACTGTGCTGTGCGCTACCTGATACCTGTAAGCCCTATCTTTACAGGGGTCTGCGGGATTCAAGGTATCTTGCCCGGAATAACTCGGCATACTGGCTGGGCGAGATGGGAAAGAGTGCACTGGATGCGGTGGATTCAATCCTGTTGGCATTGAAAGAGAAGCGGATCACTCCGCGCCGGGCGGTTTACGCGCTGGGCAGTATCGGTGATTCCACGGTGGTGCCGAAGATACTTTATCTGCTTAAAGATACTTTTGAAGTTTCCAGAATTGTTACCGCCGAAGCCTGCGGTAAGTTAAAAAACCCGGTAGCAATTGACGATTTGATTGCGAGTTTGAATGATAGATTCTTTACCGTGCGCAGTGCTGCTGAGGCAGCACTGGTGGCAATTGGTGAACCGAGTATCGACCCGCTGTTGCGGAGTCTGGTAAAACAGCCAGTGCCCGCACTCGGACACAGTATCCGGGCGCTTGGACAGATTGTTGCTAAACTTGATACCTTAACAACCGAGGTGACTAAGGATAAGTGCCGGCGTGAGATTAAGCGGTACTTGGAGCATAACGAGCCTTTTGTGCGGTTGTGTGCGGTGGAGGCGCTGGGAAGGATGATGGACCGGGAGGTTAGGGCGATATTGCTTTTAGCAAAGGATAGGGAGCCGGATCCGTTTGTGCTGAATGCCTACAGGCAGGTTCTGTTCAGTTCGGAGAGAAATTGATTAGGTGGAGATAATCAATAAAATGGCGATATGAAAATTAAGTCCGCTGGTTTACTGTTTTTATTGCTGGGGATTGCCGGTGCGGTCAATATTCTGCCGAATCCTTCTTTTGAAGTATGGCTGGATACGTTGGGGGTGAATATGCCCCTCGGCTGGCTGACATCGGAGTTCCTTTATCCAGGTTCAGCAGTAAAAGATACCCAGAGTAATTCCGGTGATTACTGTCTGTGTCTGCTCGGTGGAGATACGATGGCGTTTGCCACCTCGTTAACCGTGGTGCGGTCCGGTGCTTATTACAAGTTTTCTGGTTTTGCCCTGGTGCCGGGTGGTTTAGGTGGTTCATTTATATTGCAGTTTCTGACAATGTTGGGCAATCCGGTGGGCACACCACTGTTTATTCCGGTTTATTACTCTAACAGTTATCGCCAGTACTCCCACTGGGTTACTACTCCGGATTCGGCTGTTTTCCTTTCTGTTTCCTGTTTGGCACTGCCGGGGGCAATGGTTTACTTTGATGATGTTACGGTAGATGATACAACCTTGCAGGGTAATCAGGAGGAGTTTCAGTTGGATGCGCGGGGTTCAATGAAGAGGAGAAAATTGGTGATGCTGAGCAGAGAGCGTTGGACCGTAACAGACGGTATGGTGTATGATGTGTTGGGTAGAAGACGGGCTGATGAGTGGCTGAATGCCGGGGTGTATTTCAAGATCAGTCCCTGAGAGGAAACCTGTCTTGACATAATCGTGCTTTTGAGTATTATTCACCTGTGATTAAAGTAATTGTCCAAGGCGAAGAACGGCAGGTAGCACCGGGAGTAACTGCCGGGGAGTTGCTCAAAGATGGAGAGGCGATCGCCGCTCGGGTTGATGATCGGCTGGTGGATCTGGCATTTCGGATTGAAAATAATGCCCGGGTTGAACCGGTTTATTTTGATTCTCCTGAAGGCAGGGAGATTTTTTGGCATTCCGCTTCTCACCTGATGGCGCAGGCGGTAAAGCAGTTGTATCCACAGGCAAAGGTAACTATCGGACCAGCGGTACCGGAGGGTTTTTATTACGATTTTGATGTGCCCACCCCTTTTATTGAAAAGGACCTAGAGAAAATTGAGACGCGGATGCGTGAACTGGCAGCCGAAAAAATTCCGATTATCCATAAGTATTTACCCCGGGATGAGGCGATCCGGCTGTTTTCAGAGCGGGGCGAGAGTTACAAACTGGAAATTATCAATGAGATTCCAGATGAAGAAATTTCGGTTTACGAGCAGGGTGATTTTGTTGATCTCTGTCGCGGTCCGCATCTGCCGGATACCGGCAGGATTAAGGCAATTAAACTTCTGAGTGTTGCCGGTGCCTACTGGCGTGGTGATGAGCGGAATCGGATGCTTTCGAGGATATACGGCGTTGCGTTTTCTGATGAGCAGCAGTTGGCAGAGTATTTAGAGAGGCTGGAGGAGGCAAAGCGGCGCGACCATCGGAAACTCGGTCCGGCACTGGACCTTTTCAGTTTTCATGAGGAGGCAGGAGCGGGACTGGTATTCTGGCACCCGAAGGGGACGGTGGTAAGACGGCTCATCCAGCAGTACTGGGAGAGGGAGCATCTAAAAGCCGGTTATCAGCTGGTCGTTACCCCCCATATCGCCCGGAGTGAGTTGTGGCATCGCTCGGGACACTATGATTATTACCGGGAAAATATGTATGTCATTCCGATGGGGAATGAGGAGTATGTGCTGAAGCCGATGAACTGTCCGGGTCATATTCTGCTTTATCGCACAAAGGTTCACTCCTATCGGGACCTGCCGTTGCGTCTGGCAGAATGGGGGACGGTTTATCGTTATGAGCGTTCCGGTGTGCTCCACGGTACGATGCGGGTGAGGGGATTTACGCAGGACGACGCTCATATCTTCTGTACCCGTGAACAGGTGGAGGAAGAAATTTTTGGAGTCGTCTCCCTCGCACTGAAGATGCTAAGGAGTTTTGGTTTTGAGAAATTTAATGTTGCACTTTCGGTGCGCGACCCGAAACATCCGGAAAAATATTTAGGCGCCGATGAGCAGTGGCAGGTGGCGGAAGGTTCGTTAATCAATGCACTCAACCGGCTCGGGCTTAATTTTCACCGTGCGGAAGGAGAGGCGGTTTTTTACGGTCCGAAGATCGATATCAATCTTGCGGATTCACTGGGTAGGGAGTTTCAGTGTGCTACCTGTCAGTTTGATTTTAATCTGGGAAATAAACTTGATGTTTACTATATGGATAGTAACGGTCAGCATCTGCCGGCTTATCTTGTTCATCGAACGGTGTTGGGCTCAATTGAACGGTTTATCGGAATTTTGATTGAGCACTACGGTGGTGCGTTTCCGGTCTGGCTGGCGCCGGTACAGGCACGGATAATGACAGTTACGGATAAAGAGACCGATTATGCCCGGAGGGTTTATGATATTCTGAGAGCCGAAGATGTCAGAGTTGAAATTGATTTAAATAATGATAAAATAAACTATAAGATTGGTGAATCAGAGCGCCAGAAGATCCCCTTTATGCTGGTTGTTGGCGGGCGCGAGGCGGCAGCAAATACCGTCGCGTTGCGCCAGCGCGGTAAAGGTAATCTCGGTGCCTTTTCGTTGGATAAAGTAGTAGCACTAATCAAGGAGGATAAAACTGGAAGAGCATAGTAAGCAGGTTGTAAGGGAAGGGTTCAAGGACCGACCAAGGGCAAACGAACAGATCCGGGTTCCCTATGTACGGGTAATCGGAGAGGATAAAAGGCCAATTGGCATAATGCCGACCCGCGAGGCAATTGCAATAGCAAGAAGACAGAGTCTGGATCTGGTAATGCTGGCACCCAATGAGGAACCACCGGTTTGTGGCATTATGGATCTTGGGCGGTACCTTTATGAACAAAAAGCACGACAGCGTGAGTCGAAAAAGAAGCAGCATCAGACACAGGTGAGACAGATTAGAATGAAGATGAAAATTGATAAACACGACTACGAGGTGAAATTGCGGAAGATGCGGGAGTTTCTTGCTGATAAGGACCGCATCCGGCTGATTTTATGGTTACGCGGAAGAGAGGTTTTGCATACCGATCTGGCGATGCGGTTGATTGAGCGGATAAAGCAGGATCTGTCTGATGTCGCACGAGTCGAAGGACAGGTGAGATTTCTGGATGAAGGTCGAAAGTCAATTCAATTAATGTTGGTGCCAAAATGAAGATGAAACTAAAAACGGTAAGTTCGTTAAAGAAACGAGTTAAAAGAACTGCAACCGGTAAGTTTGTGCATAGTCATAGCGGCACAAGTCATAATAACAGTGCCAAGAACAGTCGGCGCAAACGTTTTTTGCATCGACCAGCGATTGCCGATAAAACCAGAGTCAAAGCACTGAAACGTTTGATGCCTTATTCGTAAAGGAGAGAAATGGCAAGAGTAAAAACCGGACCAGTTACCAGAAGACGCCGCAAGAAATGGTTAAAGCAAGCAAAGGGTTACTGGGGTGGTAAGTCCAGGTTATACAAGACTGCGCGTCTACAGGTTATGCACGGTTTGCTGAGCGCCTATCGGGACCGCAAGCGGAAAAAACGTGTTTTCCGGTCGCTGATGATCACACGGATCAACGCGGCACTTAAACCCTACGATATCAGTTACAGCAGGTTTATTAACGGTCTAAAACTTGCTGGTGTGGACCTGGACCGCAGTGTGCTATCCGAGGTTGCGATTCACGCACCCGGAGAGTTTGCTCAACTGGTAGAACTGGCAAAGCGCAATCTCGCCAGTTGATATTTAACCCCAAAAATAAATTAAATCGGGGCGATCGGATTTGAACCGACGACCCCCAGCACCCCAAGCTGGTGCGCTAAACCAACTGCGCTACGCCCCGTCTTACTTATGTTATCTCAAAGGCTTCTAAAGTCAAGAATTATAAGACATTCAGTTCATTCCAGTGGCACTGCCCAGGCAAAGATGCGGTCAAGGACTAACTCAGGCAAGCGGTAGACAATCTGTACCTGCCAGCCGGCAATTGTATCGGGCTTTTTGTTTGAAGCGAAGAGGCGAAAGATGAGACGATGGTTGATGGAGTCGTGCCCGATATAGGAGAGGCGGAATT
This sequence comes from uncultured bacterium, assembly GCA_964590395.1. Lineage (GTDB taxonomy): Bacteria > Hydrothermota > Tepidihabitantia > Tepidihabitantales > Tepidihabitantaceae > JAOABP01. The sequence continues at coordinate 32,628 of CAZPVT010000006.1, read as the reverse complement.
TTAACGGCTGGTTCACACCCAATTTTTGCCGGATGATGGGGGAGAAGAGATGTTCGCGGGGGGCAATATCGGTTTGTAGTTTTTTTGCTCGCTGGTAAAGTGGATGCTCAGGAGGTAAAGAATAGTGGTATTCCGGGTAGTAACCGATGACTACCTGATGAAGTTCTTTGGATAGCGCGTTTTTGGTCCGCACAGCTGTAGAACAGGCAAGAAGAAAAAGAGAGAAGGAGATTAGCAGATGCCACCGAGGCATAAGAGAGTTTAGAATTGGTTAAGGGTCTGTCAACCTTGTTATAATTATTTGACCGATTTGGATAGAGGGTTATAATCGTGAGTTGGTGAAAATCGGTTTTGTACGTGGATTGTATACATACTACCACTTTTCCCGGTGGCGGTTTTTTTTTGAACAGCTGGGTTTTGATGTGGTGCTGTCAGATAAAACTGATAAGGATATTGTTGCCCGGGGTGTCGCGATAGCACCTGCAGAACTGTGTCTGCCGGTTAAGGTTTTTTTAGGACAGATAGATAGGTTGCTGGAGAGAGTCGATTTTGTTTTTTTGCCCAGAATGGTATGCCGTAGTTTGGAGCAGGACTGGTTTTTTGGTTGTCCTAAGGCGATTGCCTTGCCGGATTTGGTGAGCGCGATTTTCCCTAAGGTTGATAAATTTTTTGAACTGATTATTGACCATCGGGTCCAATCCGATGAAATGGCGTTTGTTGATACTGCCCGTCAATTGGGAGTTAGCAGTCGATCGGCACGAAGGGCATTTAAGTTGGCAACTAATGATAAAATACCAGCGTCAGAAAATTTAAGTAGCAGTTTTGTGCCGGTTGATATCTTTAATAAGCACGCGCGAGAGTGCGACCGGTTGATCGGTGTAATCGGTCATCCGTATTTGATTTACGATGAGCATATAAGTCTTAATATGTTAAAGATGCTTAGTGAACTTGGCGTTGTGCCGCTGGTGCCTGTGGTTAAAGAGAATGAGGTTGTCGATGAGGTGAGGCGTAGTCAACTGCCGAATTGGTTTTATGAATTAGAATTATTCGTAAGGGCCAGAAAACTACTAAGAGAATACCAGGCTGCCGGGATCCTGTTGGTATCAAGTTTTGCCTGTGGAACTGCGTCGGTGATGAATGAACTCGTCCGCCGCAGGGTAGCAGTTAAGAGCGGATTGCCGATTTTGACCCTGCTTTTTGATGAGCATAGTTCTGAAACCGGGTTGAGAACGAGGTTGGAGTCGTTTATTGATTTAGCCTGCGCCCGAGCCAGTGGACGATGAAGGCTGCGTTTCCTTATATGGGTGATATCCGGCTGGTGTTGGAACCGATCATGCAGGAGTTAGGGGCACAGGTCGTAATACCACCACCGCCTAACCGTGAGACGATTGCATTGGGCGTACAGCTTGCACCTGAAACCTTCTGTCTGCCTTTCAAGATAACCCTGGGTAATATTGTTCGTGCTTTAGAAATGGGAGCAGATGCACTTGTTTATACGAGTGGTTCTTGGTCGTGCCGATATGGTTATTACGGTAGACTCCAGGCAGATATTGCCAGGGATCTGGGGTATAAGTTTAGATTAGTGGAGTTACGGCATGATCAGTTGATAGCGGTGGCAAAAGAGATTCTGGGGTTAAGTGAGGGTAGATTTTCCCGGGCACTTTTGCGGACGGCCCGAGCATTTCGTCTGGGATGGTTTAAAGCGTCTGCTCTGGAAAAGACCTATGAGTATGCCCGCAAGACAATGCCTTTTTCTGTTGAGCCAAAGGAGTGCCGGCGGTTAGTTCAGGAGGTTGTGAATCAGATCGCCAACACAAATAATGTGAGAGAACTGATACAGCTGAGAGATTCAGTCGCTATTCGTTTTGACCGGATTAGAAGGAATGACCGAGATAGTTGTCTGCGGATAAAACTGATTGGTGAAAGTTATTGCACCATAGAACCTTTTGTTAATTTTAATGTCATTGAACTGCTGGGAGAAATGAGGGTGTGGGTGGAGCCGTTTTTGACCGGTCCGCGCTGGCTCGGATTCCACAGTTTTCGATTGCGGAAAAGAGAGGTTATAAGAGCACAGATGGCAGCGAAAAAATACTGGCGTTATTGTGTTGGAGGTGAGGATGCCAATTCACTTGGCCATCTGATTCTTGCTGCCCAGGAGGGTTATGACGGAGTAATCCATCTTCATCCGTTTGCCTGTATGCCAAGTACTGTGGTACAGCCGGTGCTGTTTTTAGCCAGCCGGGATTATGACATTCCACTCTTGTCAATTTCAATTGATGAGCATACCGCGGAGACCGGCTTTATCAGTCGGGTTGAGGCGTTTGTTTCTGTTTTGGAGAGAAGGGGCAAGAATAGAATAAAAAAGGAGGTTAAATAATGTATCGGGTAATGGTAAGGAATAGTTTTAGTGCTGCCCATCAGATTAAGGGTGGCGATGGTAGGTGTGAACAGATGCACGGCCACAATTACCGGGTGGACGTGGTGGTCGGTTCTGAGCATTTGAACCCGCCGGGAGTGGTGATTGATTTTTCAGAATTGCGCGAGAAATTAAGTAGCATGCTTCCTGACCACAAACTACTAAACGAGGTTTATAATTTCAATCCGACAGCAGAAAATCTCGCTCGTTATTTTTTTGATGAGATGGCGCGGTATTATCCGGTTATCAAGGTAAGAGTATGGGAGAACGATGAGTGCTGGGCAGAATACCAACGAGATTAGTGGATAACAGTTATTTTTTTGATAGTCGGTGATGAGTTTGGTAAGTTAATTCGGAGAAAATAAGTCCCTGGTTCAGTCAGGTTGATTTTGTTATCCGGCGAGGAAGATTTAAAGATACGCCTGCCGGTGGAATTATAAATACTTATTATTCCCTCATTTAACGGCAAGGATAGAGTGCGATGGTTAATAATAGTGGGTAGAGTTGGTAGGTTAGCGATAGATTTGGTGGTTGAACCGGTTAGCAATGACTGCGCCAGTTGAACTGCCCGATAAGCATTTACCAAGCCGTAACCGAAATACGCGTCTCTGCCATTAGCGCCCATATCAATCGCACTGACACTTAATATCGCTCTTACCTGGTTGGCGGTGAATGATGGGTTAAGGGCAAAAAGCAGTGCTGCTACACCGCTTACCTGGGGAGTAGCCATTGATGTACCATTAGCCGAACCATAATATCCGCCAGTAACAGTGGAATAGATGGTGGTTCCAGGTGCAACTAACTCTAGTTCTGGCCCGTAGTTGGAGAACCAGGCTAATTCAGAGGTTGCGTCAGTGGCACCGACCGCAATACACTCCGCCATCTTGGCGGGATAGGTTATGCCCTGTTTGCCATCATTTCCCGATGCAGCGACAAGTAGCGCGCCTTTTCGCACTGCATACTGACAGGCTTCAAGTAATGGGGTTGATACCGCATCACCACCGATGCTCAGATTGATAATTATCGCGCCGTTGTCTGCAGCCCAGCGAATACCCCGGGCGACATCAGTTAATGTTCCGTTGCCCGAGTCATTGAGGACACGGACGGCGAGGAGTTGAACTTGTGCCCAGCCAGCGATGCCAATTTGGTTGCCGATGATACCGGCAATGATTCCTGAAACATGGGTCCCGTGGAAGGCATTTTCAATTGTTGGGTTGTCCGGGCGCGGGTCATTGTCATTGCCAATAAAATCATAGCCGAGCTCTCCGGCACGAAAGTTGGCGGCGAGGTCAGGATGGAGGTATTCAACGCCGTTGTCCACAACCGCAACTTTGATATTCCCGCCGGTGACAATGTCCCAAGCGGGGTCTGAATACATCACCCATTTATCCCATTGAACAGTGGAAAACATCGGGTCATTAGGAATGAGCAGAGTATAAACCCAAAAGTCCGGTTCGACAAATCTGATACCGGCAAACGAGGTAATAATTTTTTCATAATCTGCAACTTGGGTATTCGGGGGGAGATGCACGACGATAAAATCTGCCGTGGTGTCAATGAGGATGATGCGGAGATTAATCGCTTCCAGACGGGAGATAACCGAACAGAGTGCTTGGGGTCGGAAGCCGATAACCAGTCGTCCGGGAATCGCGTGCCTCATTGGTAGTTCAACCTTTTCGGTAGGTGTTTGAGTGTTAAAACGCTGTTCAAGGGTAAAATAACGTCTGAGGTCAGCCACGGTCAAAGGCGGACATTCTGGTCGGGGGAGGATATTTAGTAAAATGGCAATTATTAGCGTCATGATTATTACTCCAGGGTAAGTCTTATCCAATAGGTCTGCGAGGTGCCGGTGGTATTGAGAAAGACAACATAATATCTGGCGGTGACGGTAAATTGATAATTTATGCTGACTTCAGACCGGTCGTTTTGTTCGTAAAGTGCGGTATAAGGTTGGCCAGCGCGGTATTTCTGGAAGTTGTTGGCATCAAGCAGTAAAAATCGGCTGATTTTGCCGTTGTTAACGGCGCGGGCGTCGCCCCGAATGGTTTTACTCGTTTCCGCGTCGAAGTTAATCGTAAAATAATAGTTATTATTGATGGTGATTTTACCGTGAAATAGACTGCGTTGGGCGGTTGAGACAACTTTGATATTCACAGTCTCACTTGCACTGTGGTTTCCAGCTAGGTCGGTGGCAAGACAGTAAAGTTTATGCCAGGAGTTTTCTGGCAGGTTGCGGGTGTCCCATTCGGCAGTTGCGGTGGCAGAAGTTTCAGTGGCAAAAAGGGAGCCGTCCGCGTAAAAATCGATTCTGGCAATGCCACCGGAATCGTGTGCCTCGGCTTGGACTATAACGATGCCAGAGACTAAGGAGGAGTCAAATGGTGATATGATAAGGCAGGTGGGAGGGGTGGAGTCAATTAAGATATGACAGTTGATGCCAAACAGGATAGCGATCAACAATGGTAACCTAAATTTCATATTCAATGCTTCTGGTAGGAATGATTATTTCGGGAATACCCAATTCTTTAAGCGGTTCAATCATTGCGGCAGCCGCGGGGGGTTCGGCATGAACCAAGAAGACCTTTTGGAGACGAGCAAGGTTCATATTCCGGACATATTCTAAGAGTCCGTTCCGGTCCGCGTGGGCACTGAACTCATCCATTGCTATTACTTCTGCCCGGAGAGGGAACTCTTCGCCCAGGATCTTTATCACCGGTTGTTTTTCTATTATCCTTCGCCCCAGAGTGTGTTCTGCCTGAAAGGAGACGATAAGGATTAAGTTTTTCGGATCGGTGACCGAGTGTTTGAGGTGATGAAGAACTCTGCCTGCCTCACACATTCCCGATGGTGAAATGATGATAACCGGTCCGTCAATGGAGTTAAGTTTCTTTGACTCGTAAGCATCTTCAATGTAACGTAGCCCGGGAAAGTCAAAAATACCGTCGTGCTCATCGTGTAACAAACTGGTCTCTTGATCAAGGTAGGCGAGGCTGTTCCGATAGACTTCGGTTATCTGACTGGCAAGCGGACTGTCGACAAATATCGGGATATCGGGAATGCGATTTTCCTTGCGGAGAATTTTCAGGTTATAAACGATTTCCTGTGCCCGTTCCACCGCAAATGCGGGAATGATAATTCTACCCTTGCGCTGGAAAATCCGGTTGATTATTTCCGTCAGCCGATTGCGTACATCTTCGTAATCACCGTGAATTCGGTTACCATATGTTGCCTCCATAATCAAGATGTCAGCCTCCCTGATTTGAACCGGGTCGCGGATGATGGGGAGTTTTTTTCTTCCCAGATCACCGGTGAAGAGTATTCTTTTGCCAGCAACTTCAATGTCGATCAATGCCGAGCCCAGAATATGGCCGGCGTCGTGGAAATATAAGGTAAATGGACCGAGTTTGTTTGCCTTGGCGTAACCAACGCCCTTAAGGCGAGTCAAACTATGCTCTGCATCGGCGGTGGTATAAATCGGTTCTTTGGGCGGTTCCCCCTTCTCCCGTCGTTTTTTGTTTAGATATTTGATGTCACCTTCCTGGATCTTGGCGGAATCCAAGAGTAGCACCCGGCTTAAAGCCACTGAGGGTTTGGTCATCAAAACCTGACCCCGGAAACCATTCTTAATCAGATTAGGAATGTTACCGATGTGGTCAATATGGGCATGGCTTACCGCACAATAGTTGATTGTCTTGGCATCATAGGGTAGATGGCGGTTGATCTCTTCTGCCTCCTGGCGATGTCCCTGAAATAGGCCACATTCTAATAACAACTGTTTACCCTCAGCTTTCAGAATATGCTGGGAACCGGTTACCGTGCCAACACCACCCCAGAATTGGATTTTCACTTGGTGATGCTCCGGACGGTGCGCATGTTTTCCAGATCCTCTTTTATGCTCTTGCGCGGCGTTTCCATTATTGCCGGTAGTTTTTTTAGTAGTGGATGATTCACAATTACCTTGAATCCTTCAATACCGATTTCGCCTTTACCAATGTGCCAATGCCGGTCAACCCGGGAATCGAACGGAGTTTTGGAATCGTTAAGGTGAATCAGGTACAGTCTGCCCATGCCAATTGTCCGGTCAAAATGACGCAGTGTTTCGTCAACCGTGGGTCGGGAACGCCAGTCATAGCCCGCTTCAAATGAATGGGCAGTGTCCAGTGTGACTCCGATCCGGTCGCGCTGTTCTACTAAATCAATGATCTCAGCGATCTGTTCAAAACGGTAGCCGATCTCTGAACCCATACCAGCGGTATTTTCTAAAAGTACCATAACTTGGTTTTCGGCAATTTTTAGTATCCGGTTCAGGTTATCCGCTACCTTTTTAAAGGCAACTTTTTCATCTGCCCCCAGCGCTTTGCCAACATGAACGACAAGAAATTTAATTCCCAGTATGGCACATCTTTTTAAATCGTCGGTAATTGCGGCGATGGAAAGTTTGCGGATTTCTGGGTCAACTGCAGCGAGATTGGGTAGATAAGGTGCATGGGCAAAGACCGGACATATTTTTGAGGTCCGAGTGTCTCGCCGAAACTTTGCCACGTCGTTTTCATCCAGCTTGGGAGCGGCCCAGCCGCGCGGCGAACGGGTGAACAACTGGATGGTATCACAACCGAGTTCTTCTGCGCGTTGGTGCACATTGGCGAACCCTCCTGCAATGGAGATGTGGAACCCGAACCTCATTTTCAGATTTAAATAATATCCTTTTCCGTAGAATAGTCAACAACCATTTTGACACGCCGGTTTTGGCTATAGAAAAAAGAGATGTTTTATTAAGGCGTCAAACAAACTTTTAAGGATTATACCGTTTAGAATAAGTAGAATTGACATTTCACTTTTCTTTGCTATTATGAGTATACCAGAAAGGCGTGTAGTATGAGGTGGTATAGGTTGATGGCAGTTTTGGCGGTGCTTGTGTTTACTAACTGTAGCGGAACCAAAACCAAAGTTGAACCCAGGGTTAAAAAGGCTGATGCGGTAAAGGCAATGAGTGCTGATCTCGTGGAATTGCCGGCAGCACTAAAATATCCGAATGCAATAGAAATTGATCAGTCTGGTGAAAGTAGTGATGCCGGCATCAATCGGTTCTACATTTTTCAGACGGATGACTCTTTACCGGTGGTGGAGAAATTTTATCGGCAGGCGATTACCGGTTTATGGGAAGGGGTAGGGTTCAGTACCTCGCGCGGGGAGAAGGCAATAGTGATTTCAGCCGAGGATGTTGACGAGGGAGAGAATTCAGGTAACGAAGGGGTGTTCTGTACATTGATCCGAGACGCCCAAGGTACGATTGGAACTTTAATTTACTGGCAGAGGAGTAAACCCCAGACGAAGTTATAGTCGTTATATTCTTGCCAGAAGTTTTTGCCGCAATTCTTCGGGTTCGTAAATGACTTCAATGCTCGCATTTTGAAATGCCCGTATTTTTTCTGTGGCGGTACCGGTACCTGCGGAGATGATAGCGCCGGCGTGTCCCATCCTTTTATCTGGCGGTGCGGTCTGTCCTGCAATGAAACCGAATACCGGCTTGGTAACGTACTCCTTTACAAACTCTGCTGCCCGTTCTTCATCGCTACCACCAATTTCACCGACGATCACAATTGCTTTGGTTTCGGGGTCGTCCTGAAACATCTTCAGACAGTCAATGAAGTTTGTGCCGATGACCGGGTCACCGCCGATGCCAATCACGGTTGACTGGCCGAAATCACCGGTGTTGGCAGCGATTTCGTAAGTCAGAGTGCCTGAGCGAGAAACGACGCCAATACACCCAGGTTTAAACGCACTATGAGGCATTATTCCTACCTTCGCCTTGCCCGGGGAAATTGCACCCGGACAGTTTGGTCCGACTATTCTCACACCCCGGTTTTGGGCAACAGCAATTGCTCGGATGGCATCAAGTGTTGGCACACCTTCGGTTACGCAGACGATGAGTTTAATACCAGCAAAGATTGCTTCCAAAAGAGCATCACCAGTGAAGTTGGCAGGGACAAAGATAATTGAGGTGTTGGCATCAGTCGCCTTGACTGCCGCTGCCACCGAGTTAAAGACCGGAATACCTTCCACCTCCTGCCCGCGTTTTCCGGGTGTTACACCGGCAACGATATTTGTGCCGTATTCTTTCATCATTTTGGTATGGAAGGCACCATCTCTGCCGGTGATACCTTGAACGATTACGCGGGTGTTTTCGTCGATCAGAATACTCACTTCGCCTCCTTTGCCTTTACCACCGCCAGTTTTACCGCTTCGGACATAGTATTTGCCCAGAGGATCGGGCTGTTAGCGAGTAGTTCTTTTGCCTGTTCCGCATTGGTACCGACCAGCCGAGCGACGAGTGGAACTTTGATATCAGCCTGTTGTTGGGCAAGGATTATACCCCGAGCGATGTCATCGCAACGGGTGATACCGCCAAAGATGTTAACTAAAATTGCTTTGACATTCAGATCAGAGAGGATGATGCGCAGGGCGGTGACCATCTTTTCAGGTGATGAGGAGCCACCAACATCAAGGAAGTTTGCTGGTTCGCCACCAAATTGTTTGATCAAATCCATGGTTGCCATTGCTAAACCGGCGCCGTTAACCACACAACCGACATTGCCGGAAAGTTTAATATAGGAGAGGCCGGCTTTTTTGGCTTCCACCTCGGTGGGCTCTTCAGCACTGAAGTCCCGCAGGGCTTCATTTTCCGGGTGCCGGAAAAGGGCATTGTCGTCAAAGTTAATCTTGGCATCCAGGGCGATCAATTTACCGCTGGTGGTTAAGACCAGTGGGTTGATTTCAACCAGCGAGCAGTCCTGTTCAATAAATAGGCGGTAGAGTTTCTGGGTAATTGAGTTAAATTCCTGAGTGAGTGCCGGTTCAGTGAACAGAGTAAATCCGATGTCCCGGGTTTGAAATGGCAAAAGTCCGAGAAGCGGATCAATTCTACATTTGTGGATCTTTTCCGGATTACTGCGGGCAATCTCTTCGATCTCCACACCTCCGGCGGCAGAGGCTAAAAGGACCGGTTGGCGCAGCGCTCGGTCAATGGTGATGCCAACATAAAACTCCGCTTTGATAGGAATGCATTCTGAAACCAGCACCTTTGCCACTTTCAGTCCTTTAATCATTATTCCCAGAATACTTTCCGCAACCACGGGAACATCGTCAATTTTCTCTACTCTTTTTACTCCCCCTGCTTTTCCTCTACCCCCGACGAGGACTTGAGCCTTAATGACCACTGGCATGCCGAGTGCTTGAGCGATTTCCTTTGCCTCAAAAGTAGTCTGCGCTACCTGCTCACGGGGAATGGGTATTCTCATCTGGGCAAAAATTTGTTTAGCTTGGTACTCATGGATTTTCATAATGAAGTAATTTAGAAAAAATGATCGGTAAGTCAAAATCATCTTTCAGACAGGGCAAACTTGACAATGAGATGTAAAAGAGTAAAACTATATTAATGGTTTATTTCACAAAGGAGGCAATATGCGTTGTTCGTTAGAACGGGAGATTTTTGCTGATGTATTGGAGACGGTTGTTATGATTATTCCCGGTAAAACCACCTATCCGGTATTTGAAAATGTTCTTTTAGAAATAACACCGGGACGACTGGCTCTTACCGCTGCCGATGGTGATACCGTAGTTCACAAGGAAGTTAGACTGGAAGGTAAGGTTGAAGAGGGAAAGGCTTTAGTCAATGGCCGGCGGTTAGCAGAGTTAGTGCGGTCAAGTCAGTCAACTGATGTTGTCATTCGCCGTGTGGAGAACCGGGTGAGATTTGAGGCAGGAAGAATGAAGGCAGATTTTGTTCATCTGGCACCAGAGGAGTTTCCGGAATTACCAAAGATGCCAGAAGATATTACTTTTGACTTTCCTCTTGGTTTACTGTTTGAAATGTTTGACGCCTGTGAGTTTGCAGTCAGTAAAGACGAGGGCAGGCCACTGATGACCGCAATTAATTGGGAGATCGGCAAGAACGAAACGAAAATGGTCGCGACGGACAGTTATCGGTTGGGGTTGATCACCCGGAAATTGAAACTTCCTGTTAAAACCGGACTGCTGATAACTCCGAAGGCGATCAAAATTTTACCCCGGGGCGAAGAAAAGGTTCGGGTGTTTTCTGATTTGAAACTGGTTGGTCTCAAATTAGAAAATATGGTGGTGATTTCTAAAATGATTGAAGGACAGTATCCAGAATATGAAAGGGTGATTCCGAAGGGGCTGCCGAATCGGGCGGTTATCCAAAAAGAGGAGTTGGGCGCGGTGGTCCGGCGAGCATTAATATTTGCTAATCCTTTCGGTAAACAGATAAGTCTTGAGTTCTCACCGCGGGCACTCATGGTCCGGGCAGAGTCCCATGAGGTTGGTAAGAGTGAAGAGGAACTTGATTGCCATTACGAGGGGGAAAGTCTTAAAGTTGGGTTTAATGGGGGGTATCTATTGGAAATTCTCCAGCATATCAGTACCGAGCAGGTGAGCGTGGAACTGTCCAGCCCGATGTCCCCAGCGGTTTTCAAGCCGGTTGACTCCCAAAGTGACGGTGAGGACATTTATGTCCTGATGCCGGTTCGCTTGGATTAGTAGGTAGGAAAAATGGGATTACACGCAAAGAGATTGTTTCACTTCGTTCGCAATGACGAAGAAAAGTAAAACGCCATGATGAGGGGTGATTTAATTAAAAGGGAGAAATGGTGAAAATCAGAGAGCAGTTCAAAGTAATTTTTGTCATTTGTTGGTTGTGGATATGCTTCGGATTTTACCTTGTAGTAAGCGTGGCTGGTTGTTGCGGGCGTGATCCGGATTACTCAGAGCCAATGATTAATGGGTGGCTTTACCGGGGAGAGTACTATGATAATACCGTTGAATATGAGCGGTATGTGGAGGTTTTTGACCCCAAGGGATTGCGGATGGTGCCGGTGGTTTCTTTGAACAAAGAGTCGCTACCAGCATTTTATTACTCATGGACGAAGTACGCTTATAAAGATTCCAACCAATTTATGGTTAATCAGCCTTATGAATTGAAGGTAGAGCATTTCTGGGGGAAGGCAAGTGCCCGGGTTACGATGCCGGGCAATTTTAGCATTCACCGGCCAAGAGAAGGTTATATCCTTGACCTTGATTCCACGCTTTATATTTCCTGGTCTAAGTCTGCTGGGGCGCAATGGTATTTTGCCGAAATTGATATCGAGTATAATTACCGCGGCACTAACGGAGAAGATGATGACCAAATATTTCAGTTGGATACGTTGCTGACTGATACTCTTCTGGTTATTCCATCAGAACGAATATTTCCGGCGTTCGTTGCTGATGTCTACGAGGGGGATGGGTGTGTGGTGGTTTGGTCAGGAAATGGTCCAGCGATTGAACCTGGAGATAAGGGAAACATCCAAGGCAGTGGGTTCGGGTTTTTTAACGCCATCAATGAACCGCGGGAGAAGTACTTCTATGTTGGTGCGCCGATCAGTTTAAGGCGGTGTAGTGATATGCAGGCAGTGAGAGACAGAATGAAAGCACTCCTGTTGAAAAGACAATAATCATATCGGGACAAAACTCCCCAGCACAGCGGGTATTTTTCTCCGAATTTATTTGACAGAGAAAGAAAGTGGGTTATAATTCCTATCCCGACATTTTTTGTCGGTTTGGTAAGTACTCTAAAGGCATAAAAAGTAAAAAGGAGGATTTAATGTCATATAGTGGAGTCCAAGAGTTTATGGACTATATCAAAAAGAAAAATCCCGGTGAACCGGAGTTTCATCAAGCGGTACAAGAGGTGGTAACATCGTTGTGGTCTTTCTTAGAGCAAAATCCAAAATACCGAAAGGCGAAGATACTAGAACGGATTTGTGAACCCGAACGGGTGATTGTTTTCCGGGTGCCCTGGGTTGATGACAAAGGCGAAATTCAGGTTAACCGGGGTATCCGGGTGGAGATGAATTCAGCAATTGGTCCGTACAAGGGGGGATTACGTTTTCACCCGACCGTCTATTTGGGATTGTTAAAATTTCTTGCTTTTGAGCAGGTGTTCAAAAACGCACTGACTACGCTGCCAATGGGTGGCGGCAAGGGTGGTTCTGACTTTGACCCCAAGGGCAAATCGGACAATGAGGTGATGCATTTCTGCCAGAGTTTTATGAATGAGCTATTCCGCCACATTGGACCCAATACGGATGTACCGGCAGGTGATATTGGAGTTGGAACGAGGGAAATTGGCTATATGTTCGGTCAGTATAAACGGTTAAAAAATGAGTTTACCGGAGTTCTTACTGGTAAAGGTTTGAACTGGGGAGGCAGTTTAATTCGCCCCGAGGCGACCGGATACGGCGCAGTATATTTTGCTGCAGAAATGCTGGCGACGAGAGGTGAAAACTTGGAAGGAAAGGTTTGTCTCGTTTCTGGTTCAGGAAATGTTGCGCAGTATACCGTGGAAAAACTACTTGAAATGGGGGCGAAACCAGTTACGGTTTCTGACTCCAATGGCTATATCTATGATGAGTCGGGTATTACCAGAGAGAAACTAGCATTCGTCAAAGAGTTGAAGAATGTCAGACGGGGAAGGATTAAGGAATATGCGGATAAATTTAAGGAAGCGGTTTATACACCGATGGATCCAAAACTTGATTACAACCCACTCTGGAATCACAAAGCACACTGCGCTTTTCCTTCGGCAACGCAGAACGAAATTAATGGCAAAGACGCCCAGAATCTGATGCGTAACGGGGTTTATCTCGTTGCGGAGGGTGCTAATATGCCTTCCACACCTGAGGCAATTGATATTTTCCTAGAGCATAAGATTTTCTATGGTCTGGGGAAGGCGGCAAATGCTGGTGGCGTAGCGACCTCCGGTCTGGAGATGTCGCAGAACAGTCTCCACCTTTCCTGGTCAAGAGAAGAGGTTGACCGGCGGCTACAGGGAATAATGAAGGCAATCCATCAGCAGTGTGTGATTTATGGTAAAGAGGATAATTATGTGAACTATGTCAAAGGGGCAAACATTGCCGGTTTTATCAAAGTTGCAGACGCAATGATTGACCAGGGGGTAGTGTAAACCAGTTGACGCCAGCCAATAAAAGCGGTAAAATATATAAGGATATATAATACCTCAGTCTTGCTGGGGGCGAATGGTTTCGACGAAGTGACTGAGGGACTCAGGGGCATAGCGAGGCTCCTCTGTTGCCTCGTTAATAACAACAGAGGAACTACAGCTGCCAATAGCAGCTATGCACTGGCTTCCTAAAGCAAGGTAGCCCCTGGACCAGCGAGTTTCACCCGGCGCTGGTTGCGGGTATAGTAGGGTGATCAAGGCTGTTATTGTGCCTCAGGATGGCAGCCGGATTTTTACTGGGGCTGGTCGGCTACCGCCTGTCAGTCGGCTTAGTAGGCGATGAGAAATATAGACTGACTAACTATGTAGAACCTGGGTACTGAACGCTTCGGACGCGGGTTCGATTCCCGCCGCCTCCATTCTTAATGCGGAAACTATTAAGGCAATCTAAATAATTAGATCATTAAACTATATGAGCAACAAAGGAAAAGACAATCATCGGCGACGAGGCTATGGACAGAAACTCGCCGAAGAGTTCTGTGCACTTTCCCGACGTATTCTACGCGTTGCTAATCTGGGGGTACCAAGAAATGAATTTACCCGGATTGTAATAAATGAATTTCTGGATTTTTCGGATTGTGATGAGATTGAGATACGTATTAACGAAAGTGTCCGTTATTATCGAGGGATTTTAGATCGTTCGACAAGGGATAGGTTTTTCTTTAGCATAGCCCCCAGGTCTAATTTGAACTCAGATGAGATTTTCCCGGGGGATGAAGTTGAGGATGTGCAATTTACTGAATTCTGTCGGGATCTGGTCACGGGCAAATATGATCCCGGTCTACCCGGTTTTACTGCCAACGGTGCTTTCTGGACTTCGGATGCTACCAAGCCGGTACAGATAAATGGCCGGCTGATTAAAATACCGGGGGACTACCGTTCGGTCGCGATATTGACTTTCTCGATTACTGAGAAGAGCCACGGGCTAATTTTTCTTAAAAGCCGCCAGCCCGGTTATTTCAAAAGTTACGAGGTCGAATTTTATCAAGGGGTAGCACAGACATTGGGTGTTGCTTGGGCAGATCGGCAAGCTCAGGCGGCATTGCGAGAGCGGATAAAGGAACTGACCTGCCTTTATGAACTTGACCGGATTTTAAGTAAGGACGAGATGGAATTGAATGATGCGCTTCAGGCAGCCGTGGCGAAATTGCCACCGGCTTGGCTTTACTCAGAGATTGCTTCTGCTCAGATTAAACTGGATGGAAAAGTATATGCTACTCCCGGATATGGTGAAGTGTTTCATCGTCAGTCGGCACCAATTTATGTTCGGGGGCAGGAACGTGGTTTAACGGAGGTTTTTTACCACAAAGAACTTCCGACACTTGATGAGGGACCATTTCTTAAAGAGGAAAGGAAACTGATTGATGCGATAGCTCGGGAGATTGGTATTTTCGTCGAACGACGGGAGACAAAGCAGGAGAAAACTCGTTTAGAACATCAACTTCGACATGCGGATCGTCTCGCTACGATCGGACAGTTGGCAGCGGGTGTGGCGCACGAATTAAACGAGCCTCTGGCAAACATCTTGGGTTTTGCCCAATTGGCGGTAAAGATGCCGGAAATTCCGAAACAGGCGGTGAAGGATATCGAGCGGATAGTATCCGCTGCACTCCATGCCCGGGAGGTTATCAATAAACTGATGTTCTTTGCCCGGGTGCAACCGCCACAACGGGTTGCGGTTAATTTGAATAATCTGGTAATAGACGGACTTTATTTTCTAAAAAGCCGATGTGCTAAGGCAGGTATTGAATTAAGCTTTGACCTGGCATCAGATTTACCCGAAATTTCAGCTGACCCGACACAGTTGCACCAGGTATTAGTTAATCTGGTTGTTAATGCAATTCAGGCAATGCCCAATGGCGGGAGATTAAAAATTGCTACGATTCCAAAAGATACTGTAATCTCTTTAATTATCGAAGATACCGGCATTGGCATGACCGATGAAGTGAAAGCCCGGATATTTATTCCATTTTTTACAACCAAGCCAGTAGGTGAGGGGACTGGTTTGGGTTTATCGGTTGCGCATGGCATTGTGGTGGCTCACGGTGGTTCAATAAATGTAGAGTCAGAACCAGGGAAAGGGAGTAGATTCGAGGTCGTATTACCGATAAAATCATCAGGAAATAAATAAATGATCGAGAAGAATCGGCAAGCAACTTTGTTAGTTGTCGACGATATTATAGAAACTCTTGAGGTGCTGGAAAGGAATTTAACATCTCAGGGTTATAAGGTTCATACTGCGAGAAATGTCAATGAGGCTTTGCAGATTTTACAAGAGATACCGGTAGATTTAGTAGTAACCGACCTGAAGATGCCCGGAGTGAGCGGGCTGGATTTGGTAAGATATGTTCGAGAAAACCTAAGAGATACCGAAGTAATGGTGATTACTGGCTACGCGACGGTTGAGAGTGCGGTGCAGGCGGTGAAGACTGGGGCAGAGGAGTATTTAGCCAAGCCGTTTACTGATGAAGAGTTGTTCAAAGCAGTGAAGCAGGCACTGGATAAGCTTCGGATTCGACGGTCGGCGGCAATCAGTAAGTTATCGGTGCAAAAGGTCTATCCCGGTCTGCTTGGGGAATCACAGGTAATGAGAAAGGTATTTGCTACAATCGAACGGGCGGCGAAAGTATCGGCTACTGTTTTAATTACGGGTGAAAGTGGAACCGGTAAAGAGTTGGTAGCACGGGCAATACATTATTCAAGTAAACGGGCTTCAGCACCATTTGTTCCAGTTAACTGTGGAGGTATTCCTGAGAGTTTATTGGAAAGCGAGTTGTTTGGATATGTGAAAGGGGCGTTTACGGGAGCAAATGAAACCAGGGCAGGGTTCTTTCAGACGGCAGATGGCGGTTCGATATTTCTTGATGAAATAAGTGAAACTACCCCATCAATGCAAGTTAAACTTTTAAGGGTATTGCAGGACAAAGAGGTAAGAATGGTCGGTGATTCGAAGTCTTATAAAGTTGATGTTCGGATCATCGTGGCAACCAACAAAGATCTATTAAGTTTGGTGCAAAAGGGGGTTTTTCGAGAAGATCTGTTCTTTCGTTTGAATGTACTTAACATATCTTTACCTCCGTTGCGCGAGCGTGGCGATGATATATTTTTATTAGCAAGATATTTCTTAGAAAAGTTCGCCCAAGAAATGGGTAGGTCCATACCCCGTCTTTCCGACCAGGTACTCGAGACGTTCAAACGATATGAATGGCCTGGTAATGTCCGGGAGCTTGAAAATCTTATCCAACGTCTATTGATAATGGTTGATGGGGAAATAATAGATATTACCGATTTGCCGCCATATATGAGATTCTCTCTTTCCAGTGAACTTAAACTAAATCGGACGCTCGCCGAAGCCGAGCAGGATTACATTCGCCAGGTTCTTAATAGTGTAGACGGTAATCTAACGAAGGCGGCAAAGATTCTGAACATCGACCGTAAAACACTGAGAATCAAGCTGCGAAAAAAACCTAAGGTCTAACCTCAATTGTAAATCGGGGAATTTATATCCACGTGGGGGGTTTTTCCCCTGTGCAATTCGGTCCGAACCTCGTCAAGAGATAATAATACGACTGCCGTTTTAATTTTGTAACTAATTAACAATTAATAAGTTAGCCTTATTAATCCATATATTTTTATCTGAAATTAACTATGTGGCACGGTAATTGCATTTTAATAAAAAAGAGGAAGAAAAGGGAATTGGGGTAGCGGTGAAAAACTAATGTAAAAAAAGGAGGATTAAAATGTCTGTTTCTACAAGAACTACCAAAAGAGCGGCCCAAAAATTAAGTGAAATAAAGGCTAAAAAGCTCCGAGTGGTGCCGCCCGAAGAGCAGGGGTTATGTCTTACTTGTAATAACGCTGCGCACTGCGGTTACAGAGTAAGGAACAAGCAGCCGGTGGTGTTTTGCGAGGAGTTCGACTCGACAGTGCCGACAATCACCGAGGAAACTGCCGTTGAGATGTTTCCAACATTAGAAGAGATGCGCGAATGGGATGAGTATAAGGGTTTATGTGTGAACTGTGAAAACCGTAAGGATTGTGCCATCCGTAACAAAGAAATCGGGGTGTGGCACTGTGAAGAATATCAGTAAATAGCGAGGTGCCAAATGGCGGTGACAACAAAAGGACGTGCCAAAATTCGTGAGTTTCGGAATAACTTGAGGCAACAGAAGCGACACAGTGTCTATGAGGATGTAATTAGACAGTTTAACAAGGCTGCTGATCTGATGAAGCTTGATGTCGGTGTCCGAAAGATATTGGGGACGACGATGAATGAGATTATCGTCCATTTTCCAGTTAAGATGGATGACGGGAGAATCGAGGTGTTTACCGGCTATCGGGTGCAACATAACAACGCGCTTGGTCCTTTCAAAGGCGGGCTGAGATATCATCCGGCGGTTGACATCGATGAGGTCCGGGCACTGGCAACCTGGATGACCTGGAAGTCGGCAATCGTAAATATTCCATTTGGCGGAGCCAAAGGCGGTATTCAGTTAGACCCGAGTAAATACTCGTTTTCAGAACTGGAGCGGATTACCAGACGCTTTACTTATGCACTGGGTAATACCATCGGTGCTGATTACGATATTCCGGCACCGGATGTTAATACTAACCCCCAGATAATGGCCTGGATTCTTGATACTTACCAGTCAATGATGCCAGCGTTTGAGCGTCAGCGATGCTTGGGTGTTGTAACCGGCAAGCCGATTGAGTCGGGTGGTAGTGTCGGTCGGGACAAGGCGACTGGTCAGGGTGTGGTGTTTCTAATCAGAGAATGGGCAAAGGACAACAACTTTGACCTTAGTAAGGCGACCTATATCGTTCAGGGATTTGGCAATGTTGGTTCTTGGGCAGCACGCCTACTGAAGCCGCTTGGTGCCGGATTGCTGGCAGTTGAAGATGTTACCGGTGCTATTGGCAATCCTGAGGGTATCGATCCTGAAGAGCTGGCCAGTTATGTAAAGGAACACGGTGGCGTAAACGGTTATCCGAAAGCAAAAATGATAACTCATACCGAATTCCTCCGCACCCGGGCTGATATCTTTATTCCGGCAGCGCTTGAGAACCAGATTACTGCGGAAACAACACCTTTGCTCAACGTTCGGCTGGTTGCTGAAGGCGCGAATGGACCAACAACACCTGAAGGTGATGAGATACTGGCAAAACGGGGAATTGATGTTCTGCCTGATATTCTCTGCAATTCGGGGGGGGTGATCGTCAGTTACTTTGAGTGGCTTCAGAATAAGCGCAGCGAGTTTTGGGAGTTGCAGGAGGTTGACTGCAAGTTGTACAAGAAGATAGTCGGTGGTTACCAGCGGGTGAGAGAAACGGCAAGGAAATTCAAGGTCAACTGGCGGACAGCGGCATATATTGTGGCTCTTGCGCGGCTGGAGAAGGTCTACAAGGAACGGGGCATTTTCCCATAATGGGTTGATTTTACTATAAAAACCGCTCTTTAAGGGCGCCCGTATTTCTGGCGCCCTTTTTTAGTCAGGGTTGACTTTGAGGTAGAAGTGGGTAAAAGATTTTAGTGGCTTGGCGCCAGTTACCTTGGTTCATTGTCGTATTGTTGTTACTTGACTGCACTGGCATATTTTATACTAGTACGCCAAGATTTAGGCGCGGCAAAAAGCCCGCTCCCCAATCCCAAAAACAGAGTGCTTCCCCAGCCCGACATCCGATTGAGGTGAATAAAGGTAGATTACCATGGCCGGTAAACGGGAAAATAGTTGCCAATTTTGGAGTTCAACTCGATCCGAAATACGGCACCAAGACCAAAAATCTTGGGATTGACATCAGTTGTCAGAAAAACAGTCCAGTTAAGGCAATCAGTAAAGGGAGGGTGAGTTATGCGGATGCGTTTATGGGGCAGGGTTTAATGGTAATAATTGAACACGGTGGTGGTTACCACACCGTGTACACTCGATTGAATGAACTGCGGGTCAGTGCCGGGCAGGTGCTAAATGCCGGTGATGTTATCGGGTTGAGCGGTGAGATACTTCATTTTGAAATACGTATCGGCGGTAAGGCGGTTGATCCGATGCCGTGGCTGGGAAAGGGGAAATAGGTGTGAACCAAAATTCTTGCGAGATGAAGGTGATTGACATAAACGTTGATTGTTCTGATGTATGGGTGAGTTATGTTGGTGTGGTAACCGCGATCTTGCGTTCCCTGGGGATAAAATGCGATTTAACCGATGTGGCTGGTATGAGCGGTTACGCCTTTATCGTTAATATTCATCCGGAATTGCTACCTACCGGACCAGTTGAATTTGATTGGAATATTCTGGTTGAGGGAACGCGGTCACTGGGGATTGAAATCGAACTGGTAGCGGTAGAGGGTGGGGAGGATGATTTATTTATGGAACTTTTTACCCGGGTAAAGGAGGAGATCGATTCCGGTAACTGCTGTATTGTCTGGGGCGCGGGTGATGCACCGGAGTTTGGTTTGGTTTGTGGCTATCGTGAGCAATATTATCTGGTTCAGAAACAAGCCGGTGTTAGACAGGAGATCAGATACAACGAACTTAAAACCCTCGGGCGGATAGCAGGGATTTTCTTTGGGGAAAGTTTTTCTGTTGTTCAAGAGAGATGTGCCCGAGAAGCAATCGGCAGGGCGACAAAACTTCTGCGTGGTCTTGCTCCCTGCTTCAGTGGGGAGTACTTTTATGGTGCAACCGCATTTCGCACCTGGGCGGATGCGGTGGCAAAGTGTCGGTTTGATAAACTTGGATTTATCTATAATTTAATGTGTTACTGGGAGTTGCAGATGTGGGCGGCTGGATTCTGCCGGCGGTTGGCGAAGCGCTGGCAAGAGGTGGCACAGTATTTGAATAAGGCAGGGGAGATGTTTGCCCGTTCATTTAATAATTTGGATCAAATTAAGCAAATGGTGGGTGAGCCGGATAAATTTTCATTAAAGAATTCAGAGAGGGAAATGGTGGTTAACCTGCTGAAAAGGTGTGCGGATTTTAACGAATCAGCAGTCAGAGATTTGGAGCGGGGCTGGAGTTTGATGTAGTATCTTTTAGCCTCTCCTTACCGGGTGATGACAGTTTTTACCTTTACTGAGTTATCCGGAGTTGTCAGCCGAATGAAGTAGATGCCGTTAGCAACTTTCCTGCGGTTTTCGTCAGTTCCATTCCAGACCGTTGAGTAGGTTCCCGGTTGCATTTTTCCCTTGATCAGGGTTTTAATAACTCTGCCCAGAGGGTCATATATCTTCAGTTCTACTTCACCGGCTCTTGGCACCAGCCAGTTAATGGTGGTGGTGTGATGGAAATGGGTGGGTGCTATTGCGAGGATTTTGCCTTTAGCCGAGAGTGAGGCACCGAACTGTTCAGTAACTCCGGTGGGGCTATCAGTGGAAAATTTTATCGCATGGTTAGGAATCCAGGGTGAGGCGCAACGGTGATATGAGCCGTTGTAAAGTGTCTGGATGTATCTGGTCCGGGTGTGGTCCTGAATTCCCACGGTTGCAGAACTGCCTGCCTTATTTGCGCTAAGATACTGAATAACGATTCTGGAGTTGCCATCTGCACTGGCAAGCGTGGTATCATAAATGATTATTTCAAACTTCTCCCATTGCGTGCTGTTCCAGTAATACACCGAGTCCCACTCAATAATAAACCGGTGATTGGCGGTATCATGGTAATACCAGACACTGTCACCGTAGGGCGGGTAAAGGTCATCCCAGTTCGCAGCAATCAGCGGTGGCATAGAGGTGTTGGGAAGTGTGGTGTTATCATAGGTGGTCAGTGTGGTATACCCAGGAGCAATCCAGCCGTTGGAGCAGATGGAGATCTGGGTGTAGCGCTGATTATAGAAGATAAATGGTCCAAATGATGGGGGCAGGTCAATGGTTATTGTCTGGTCATCACTCAGATTCAATCTGGTGCCAATACCGTAAATCTCCACCCATTCAAACTCAGGATAATGTGGATAGAGCGTATCCACCTCGTCGTAAGCCCAGTAAAGTGGCGGGTTGGAGTTGTCCGGAATCGGGTCAATCGGGCGCATTTCAGCGATGATAATTGTAAAGGTTGACCGGCTATAGTAGCCGTTATCAGCCGATACCGCGAGCGTGCAGGTAATTGGTGTTTCCGGTGGGATTGAGGATGAGGCGAACAGGGTAAAGCGATCGGTACGGTTGGTGGCGCTGGCACCAGCCGGAATTGTGCCGTAGAGTGCTACCGAATCAGAGACCACCAATCTACTATCACCGGAGCGCAGAACTGCCCGAACATTATAAGCATTACCCAATCCAGAGTTACAGAGGGTAACTTCAAGGTCAGCGGTTTCACCCGGGTCAAGCCTGCCGTTTGGCTGGGAGGAGGCTGAATCTTTTACCGTTTTATTAACAAAGTCAATTGCGGGGGCACCGACATACAGGATGATAAATGAGACCCAGGTGGAGTCCAGGGCATCTTTGCAGATAAGCGAACAGGAGATGGGATAACGGTTGGGCAGACCGTTAGCAACGGTCATTCCAAAACCCTGACTGTTAAAGGCTGAATCACCACCGGCAATGTTACCGAAGTTTTTGACTGAATCGGTTACGGTAACACCAGCGGTGCGGGTGCGGAGCCGGGCGGTTACATTATTTGCGGTCAGATTGCCGTAATTCTTGAGCCACATCGGAATCCGGAACGATTCACCGGGATTGATGATGCTGTCGCCATTACCACCAGGTGGTGGGTCGTTGATATAGTGTTTGAGATAGGAAATATACCTGCTGCTGGATACAACTACGATTGAGTCAAAATAGGGGATGTTGTTTGCACCTACGACCGAGAGTTTGAGAAAGCCCGGGGTCGGACAGGATACCAGCATCGTAACCTGTCCTGAAGAGTTGGTCCAGCCCCGGACAAAAGTTTCGTTAGTTTTCTGGAGGACAACCATTGCGGATTCCACGGGCGCAAAACCCGGGGTCTGGACAGTTATGGTCACCGGGATGTTGTTGCCAATGTTGATTGAAGTTGGTTTGCTTACCACAGGAATAAACGGTCGGGCACGCCAGATCGGGGTGGCAGGTTCACCAAACAGGTTGCGTTCCATTATTTCCATCCGGTACTTCTGGGAGTCAAGGATTACCGGTACCCAGTAGTCTCTGCCATAGGAGAGCATTTCTGCCTGATGGATTTTGCGAGCGGTTCTGAATCCGAAAAACCCGTAGGCGACCGCATAGTTCAGTTTTTCGGCAACATTGATCCAGCCATAGTGGGAGTTCATCATTACACCGATAAAGCCGTTTGGTGCGTGGTTAAACATATTTTCGGCTATACAGTCGCCATTGGTTGAGCCGGCATCCCATTCACCGGTATGACAGCAGACCGCGGTCAGGCAGTTAAGACGGTTGATGTTGGTCAGATTGAGCATCATCTGGCTGGTAACATAACCACCAAGTTCATATAAGTCCGGGTCACCGTGTGCGATAACCGAAGTGAAAGTGTACCCGGAGTTCAAAGAGTCGCAGTAGCGCTGGGGAGTTGGGATAACCTGGCCATTACCCGAGTAATACATCTTCAGGTCAAAATATGGCGGGGTTGGACTGGCATTGGCAATGGAGTCGTTGTAGTTGTCAGAGAAGTCTACGCCGTTGGGCAAAAGTATTTTATGCCACCAGTTGCCAGTGGTGTCCGGTGCGGTTTCGTAGCGCATAATCTTGTTGCGGACATTGGCAATTTCTGAGAACTGGTTTAAGGTCATCATTCCGATGTGGACATCAGCATAGCCGTCAACCGAGTCCGCAGGTTCACCGAAGATGTTGTTATTATTTCTGTCCCAGGTGCCGTCAAGGTCCGAGAAGTACATATCCGAGAAAAAGTCATAACCATAAGCACGCGCGATCCGATAGTAGTTTGCTGGATAGTCAGGTCGGGCGATGAAGACAAAGATTGTGCCCCAGGTGGTATCAGCGTCTTTAATAAAGTTGCGCATCTTTTCTGCATTGTCTCTGCCCGGATAGGTAGCGCAGATTGATTCAAGAATCACGATTTTGGAGCGCCAACCCAGTTTGGTCCGCCAGTCGCGTAGCCAGATAAGTGAATCTGCAAACTGCTGACCGGTTAAAATGATGTGCTCATAGGTGCCAGGCTCAAGAAGGAGTGAGCCGTAACTTTTTGTCCTTTTGGGTGGAGCGAATCGGTCAACCTCTTCCGGATTGATGACAAGCATCTTTACCTGGTCACCAAAAAGTTTGATCTGTAAATCGGTATAAGCGGGAACAGGATGCAGTCCGGATTGGTAGTTAAGCCGAATAGTGATACTGCTCAGCGCATAGAGTTTGCCGGTTACCGGATTATACCGGACCGGATAAACCCAGAAACTGGCAATCCGATAGCCAGATTTACTGCCGGTATGGGCAAACCGGGCAGGTAGCTGGGGCCAGAGCTGATTTTGGGCGTAAATCTGGGGGTCAGGCGGAACAAATGGCATCGGTTGATACTCCTTTTTCCAGGGGATAGGATGCTGGACCGGAATAACCTTATAGGTGCCTGGAATTGGTTCTTCCTTATACGAGATTATCTCCAGACCGGTAACTTCCGCATCAGCCGGAATTACCACCTGGTAGGGCAGGACCGGCAGGTCCGGCTCACCCAGATTACCAGGACAGGCTGCCATGTTGAGCTCAACTGTGGTATAGCCGTCCCGGGTGCCAAGTTTAATTAAATCAGGGGAAAAGTTAAATGTCCGGGTGATATTGCCTGCCAGTGCAATGCCGGCTATCAGCATCAAGACAACAAAAAGACGGTTCACATTACCTCCTTACTTACTTAATTTTAACAACTCTACGATTTGGGGACACATTTTAATTATACCTTGATAGGGCAAAAGTCAACCACAGATTTGACTTTTAATTATAAGCGGGCAAAATTTTGCCTTATGGTAAAAATTACGGTTGAACGGGTGCGCCGGATGTTTCCGGTTGTTAACCGGCTGGTATATTTTAATAATGCCGGAACCGGACCGCTACCGTCAACAACGGTGAAGGCGATGCAAGGTTTTCTCCGCCAGTCAGCAGAAAACGGGTGCGTTCCCTATGCTGAAGCAGAACAGGTGGTGGAGGAGACAAGAGTCCTTGCCGGGAGAGTGATGAGGGGAAAGCCGGATGAGATAGCATTTGTGAAAAATACCACCAGCGGAATTATAATTGCCATTGGCTCAATACCATGGGAACCTGAGGATAATCTGATAATGATGAAGGACGGATTTCCTGCCAATACTTATCCTTACCATCTGCTTTTGCCAGAGATTGAGAAGCGGTTTGTTACCGCCACTGAACTCAGCCAGGGACCAGAAACTGTTTTCAGACTGGTAGATAAAAAAACGAAAGCGGTGGCGCTGGACTGGGTCCATTTCCTTTCTGGTACGAGATTTGATGTCCAGGAGATTGGTAGGTTCTGTCAGAGGCATAGGATATTTTTTATATTAGATGCGATACAGGGGTTGGGTGTGATAAATGAGGATTTTAGTCAGATTGGTGCGGATTTTGTGGTGGCTGGTGGTGGTAAGTGGCTTCTTTCTCCGCAGGGGGTAGGTCTGCTTTATGTTAACTTAAAACATTTACCCAGATTAAAACCATATAATCTTGGCTGGCTTTCTGCGCACTGGGTTGATTTTAATGACTGTTTTACCCCAAGACCGTTAAAGAAAAATGCCCGTCGGTTTGAAGAGGGGACAAAGAATTATGTTGGGATTTATGGTTTGCGTGCCTCTTTGAAATTACTGCTGGATTTCGGTCTGCAGGAGATTGAGGAGCGGGTTTTAAGTCTCGCCGGGATGTTGCTTTCTGAACTTTCAGGCGCTGGTTTTGAGGTGTTGACACCGAGGGAGCGCAATAAGAGGGCAGGCATCGTTACCTGCCGGCATCCGGAGCGGGATATGGTTGAGGTTCAGCGTAAAATGGAGCAGAGCGGTTACTGCTGTGCGGTCCGTCAGAACTGGCTCCGGATATCACCGCATTTCTATAATACCGAAGATGAGATAGCAAGGTTTATTAAGCAACTGAGGGGTATCACAGGTTGATATATGCGGTGTAAAAGTCTGCTGGCACTTTTCTTATCCGGTATGATGCTAAATTCAGGGGGCTGGGCGTTAGGCGCGGGTGGTTCAGACCTGATTGATGAAAGGGAGCAGTTTCGAATTGAGTTGCCCGCGACAATGCCGATGGATACGATAAGAAGGCAGATAGATACCGAGCGGAATAAAAACAGTTCGTTCGTTGAGGAGGTGGGCGCTGGGATTGGGTTCGTTGCGGTCTATCCGGATACGGTGCCAACCGAAATTTATTGTGATGGCTGCAGGATGCTGGTGGAAAAACCTGGTACTGTTTTCTCGGTTCAGCAGGGTAGGCATTATCTAAGTTTCTTCGGGATTAAAGATGTGTATCTTGCCTATCGGGATGAGACACCGGAGCAGTTCTGGCGATTGATTTCTCCTGCGGGTTTGCCTGCAGACCGCTATGCCCTTTTGTCAAGTTATGAGCGGGACGCGGTGAGGGTTGGCACGCGCTGGGTCACGGTTGGTGCAGATGATACGGCAACCGTAGAACTGTCCCGTCGCGCGGCGCTACGAGCATATCAGCGCAATGCTACAACCGCGGCAATTACCTTTTTTAGTGTTACCGCAGTGATCGCCGCAGCAATGGCGGGGAGTATAATGCTTATATCCCGGGAGTAAATTATAAGGAGGGGAAAATGCTCTCAGATATTGACATTGCCCAGAGTATAAAACTGCTGCCGATCTGGGAAATCGCTAAGGAATTAGGAATAACCGATATGGACCTGATTCTGCCCAACGGCAACTATAAGGCGAAACTTTCCGTGCGCCTACTGGAGCAGATCAAAGATTTCCCTACCGGCAAACTGATTCTGGTAACCGCGATTACGCCGACCAAGTTTGGCGAGGGTAAAACCACGGTTTCGATTGGGCTGTCAATGGCGTTAAACCGGCTGGGAAAAAAGTCAATTGTGGTATTGCGTCAGCCATCGCTTGGTCCGGTTTTTGGTATCAAGGGCGGGGCGGCTGGTGGTGGTTATGCCCAGGTTCTGCCGATGGAGGATATTAACCTGCACTTTACCGGTGATATCCATGCGGTTACTTCGGCGCACAATTTGCTTTCCGCAATGCTGGACAATGCCATCCACTTCGGCAATCCGCTGGGTATTGATGAGAGAGAGATTTTCTTTCCCAGGGCGATTGATATGAATGACCGGGTTTTGAGATCAATGGTGGTAGGGCTGGGTGGCAGGGGAAACGGTCCAGCACGGGAGGACAGTTGCGTAATTACCGCGGCTTCAGAGGCGATGGCAATTTTGGGTTTAGCATCCGGCAGGGCAGACTTGAAACAGCGCTTGGGTAAGATACTGGTTGCCCTGAGTTATGATGACAAGCCGATAACCGCTCAGGATCTGGGAGCGACCGGAGCGATGGCAGCGCTTTTGAAGGATGCGGTTAAGCCTAATTTAGTTCAGACAACCGAAAACACCCCGGCACTGATTCACACCGGACCTTTTGCTAATATTGCTCACGGTACTGCAAGTATAATTGCAACCAACGCTGCGCTTCGTCTCTGCGACTGGACAGTTATTGAAGCCGGGTTCGGTTCTGATCTTGGTGCTGAGAAGTTTGTTGATCTGGTGGCTCCGGTAGGCAATTTTACAGTTGACGGATGCGTGCTGGTTGCGACATTGCGGGCGCTGAAATATCAGGGAGGGGCAAGCGATCCCCGTAAGGGATTACTGCGTCATCTCTGGTTTGGTTTGGAAAATTTGCGCCGGCACATTGAGAACTGCCGGACATATGGGATTGAGCCGGTGGTGGCACTCAACCGGTTTGAGGGTGATTCTCAGGATGAGTTGCGGCTGGTCATCAAGTCCTGCGAAGAACTCGGGACAAAGGCGGTGGTTTGTTCTCCGCACACAGATGGCGGTAAGGGGTGTGAGGAACTGGCACAGGCGGTATTACAGCAGGTAATAGAAAAACCCGGAAAGAATCGGCCGATTTACGATTACAACTGGCGGGTCGAGGAGAAGATTGAGACGGTGGCAAAGAAAATCTACGGGGCAAATCAGGTGGTTTATACGCCAAGGGCAGAGCGGGAGTTAAAGCGCATCTATGCGCTGGGTTATGATAAACTGCCGATCTGTATTGCCAAGACGCCCCTGTCGCTGAGCGATGATCCGGAATGCCTTGGGGCGTGCAGTGGGTTTAAAATTACCATATCTGCAATCCACATCCGCTCCGGTGCGGGTTATCTGGTGCCGGTTGCGGGTGATATGGAACTTTTACCCGGACTGGCAAAAAAGCCAAATGCCTTAAAGATTGATATCGCAGATGACGGCAGGATAAGCGGACTTTCTTAAAAACTTTAATCAGCAGGTTTGCTGGCTTGGAGTGTCGCCCGTAAGCCAATCAGTTCTTTTTTTAACCAGAGCAGAATTTCCCGTTTGTCTTTGGTCTGGGGCAACTCTTCGGGTTTTAGCCCCATCTCCTTCAGTTTCCGGCGCGCACCTTTGATGGTCATCTTTTCCCGATGCAAAAGATGCTGGATCAGTTCCAGTTTTTTCAGTTGCTCTGAGGAGATGATCCGTCGTTGGGCAGAGTTGCGCTGAAACTTCAGTTCAAACTGGTTTTCCCAGTAGCGCAAGGTGTGGGGTGGTATCTTTAAAAGTTCACATACCTGAGATACAGAATAGAACTTCTGTTTTTTCATCAGTAAAACTCCTTTTTGGTTGGCCTTTTCAAAAGCCGGATAAGTGAGTTTTCCGGCTTTTCGTTTTGATAAAGTATTTTATAAATCTCTTCGGTAATTGGCATTTCTATCCACATCTTACGACTGAGTTCAAAACCGGTGCGTGCGGTGTGATAACCCTCAGCGACCCCGGTTAACTCTTTTAGTGCGGTAGCAGGTTCTTTGCCTTTGCCGATTGCCAGGCCGAGTTGATGGTTGCGGGAGTGAGGTGAAAATGCGGTAACGATCAGATCACCCATTCCTGCCAGTCCAGCAAAGGTCAGGGGGTTGGCGTTGAGTGCGAGTCCGAGCCGGGTAATCTCTGCTAATCCGCGGGTCAAAAGTGCGGATTTGGTGTTGAGCCCGAGTCCGATGCCGTCAGCAATTCCTGCAGCGATGGCAAT
Organism: uncultured bacterium; assembly: GCA_964590395.1. Classification (GTDB taxonomy): domain Bacteria; phylum Hydrothermota; class Tepidihabitantia; order Tepidihabitantales; family Tepidihabitantaceae; genus JAOABP01. The sequence continues at coordinate 3,998 of CAZPVT010000006.1, read as the reverse complement.
TACATTCTTAAATGCGGCAGCGATCTCAACGCCGACAACATCGGTATGGGAGTAGACCCTTAAATTGCCAAATGTGAAGATATCACGAACGGTCTGGGCTGAAGTTTCATCGTTTGAAACCGCAACCAGGGATGTTGGGTCACCAATGGCGACCTCATAGGGGATGCCCGGACCTGCCAGCACGACCACCGGAATGTTTTTTATATCTTTACTTAAGACTACCGAAAGGCGATTTTTAGTTTCCGGGTCAATGCCCTTGGTTACCGAGACCACGATCTTACAGAACCGGTTAATATCTGCAATCGCATTTCGGCAGGCATCAGCCAGCGCAGATGATGGGGTGGCGAATACAGCAATATCAGCACCATTGAGAACTTCAGATTGGTCAGAACTCAACTGGATGGATTCTGGTATCAGACATTTTTCTGGCAGGTCAGGATGGCGCCGGTTGTTCAGAAGTTGATTGAGTTTCTGTTCATCCGGTTCATAAAGGGCAACCTTTAACCCCTTCTCCGCAAGTTTTATTCCCAGTGTCAGTGCCCAGCGACCCGCACCGATAAAACCGATCTTCATACTGATTTACCGAATAACTTGAGCCACAATCCGAACTTTGGTTCGGTTTTTGAGAGTAGACGGCGGATGTTACCGTTATGTCGTAAGATAATGACAGTTGTGATAATAAATGTAGATAGTATTAGCGGGAGGTTATCGCGGTAGAAAATCAGATTCATTAACGGTAGGGTGAGTGCCAGCGAAATAGAGGAGAGTGAAACATAGCCGGTGATGAGCAGGATAATCAAAAACAATAGGAGCGACCAAAATAACGAACGCGGGCAGAGCACCGTTGCGACGCCGATGAAGGTGGCAACACCTTTACCACCGTTAAATTTCAGCCAGGGGCTAAAGATATGTCCTAAAACCGCACCTGTTCCAACTATTACCGGGAGCAGATTAAAACTACGCGCGAAAATTACCGGCAGGACTCCTTTGGCAATATCCAGCACAAGCACCGGAATCGACCATTTTAAACCTAAAACACGCTGGACATTGGTAAAGCCGATGTTACCGGAACCATACCGGCGGATGTCAATACGGTTGACAGCACCGGCGAGATAGCCAAAAGGCACTGAACCACAAAGAAACCCGATCAAAAACGCCCAAACCATCGGTCCAGCATTTACCATTGTAATTCAAAATAGCCAAGTTAGACCGATTGTCAAGGAGATTTGACTCTGTAAATGGATTGACCCTGGTGAATCAAGCGGTTGTAGCCGGATTACTGCTTGACAAACGGGATGCAATCTTTTGCTACTTCTGGATAAATTGCGTCAATTGCGCGTTGAATTGCCACGGTTCTTTGGAGCGAACTGACAATCCGGCAGTAATGTTTTATATCCTCAAGGGACAACCGCCTTCCTTTTCGGTCTTTCAGCCACTTGGCACAGACCTGATAACCGCCAATCTGATAATGCCAGATTTCCTGCTTAACACCTTCAAAGAACTGCTCCTTATTTATAAACACCCTGGCCTGCTCATAGCGAACCTTTTCTACCCTGTTATCACCCTTGCCCTGAAATTTAGCCACTGGTGCTTCAAGTTCCTCTGCTTTGAGCAGATGCAGGCCAACCAGTTTTCTGCCGTATTCTGCCATCCTGATAAACAGTTTATAGTTGCTGGTAAAAGGAATTCTGGGAAAATCCATTTTTAGAAACTCGGCATAATTTTGGCGATAAGTATTGGAATAAAGCACGGCATAGATATAATAAAAAATCTGCTCTGGCGTTGGCGTCTTTTTATAACTTTCGGTTAATTGTTCTACCAAGAGCGGTGAAAGATTAGGCTTTTTTGCTCGGTATAGCACTTTTTTGTCAAAGACCATTGTTAGATTGCCTGAAGAGCGCTTTTCTGAGTTGTTATGTTCCGGGTAAAGGTAAAGAGGGAAAAGATAATTTATCTCACGGGTTATGTTGGATAAAACACAAGATTCAGCAATATTTGCGCAAGCCAATGCGTGGTGAAAGCCTGATTTACTCTGCTGTCTGCAAGTCAAGAGCCCCAGGTTTTCTTGCATCATATGGCACATTACATCTTTGCGCGTGCGCCAGACTACAGAGTCATGAAAATAAATATGCCTAATATCAAAGGGTCGATATAGAATTTTGGTAAAATAATTTTCCCAGTTTTCTACCGCCATAAGTTCCTTCCTTGCTTTTGATACTCGCCACATATAGTTTTCTTTTAACTCCAGCCCTTGTTTGATGAATTCGTCTGTTAATTCCTTATTTTTAAACGTCATTATCCGTGCTTTTAAGGAATCTTTATTAAAATCAATTACAAAGTGGTCCCTTGCGGTAACAACGCCTGTTACATTGACAGGAAAAATGTCATTAACTTTCCAATATTTCTCATAGCGACTTCGCCCCCTTTCAACTTTTGGAATCAGAAAATAATATGGTGTGTTGGGCATAATTCTTCGCCATTTAATTGTATTGATGTCATTACCGAAAAGAATCTCATATTTCTTTTCTCTTAACCCCCAGATTTCTGAATGATAGACCTGACTGCCTTTCCGGTTTCGTTTCTTGATGAATATGCCAATTGCTACACCCTGCTTTATATCAAACACATTTTCGTCCTTGGAACCATCAGGACACCTCTCCTTTTTCAAACTGTTGCCGTGCAGGTCAAGAATATAAATTTCGTTAAATGTGTTTAAGAGTGACTGGCGCATTCCCCGAAAGGTCGGGTTGTCAAGGTAACTGTGATTGGTGATAAAGCCTAATACCCCTTCGCCTGCCTGTGCTATCTTCCACTGGGCAAAGTGGATGAATTTGACATAGTCATCCTGTAACCATAATTTTTTCTCCCCTAACTGTTTACCATCAACTTTGTAATAACTCTGCACGCCATTCTGGTCCTCTTTTAGGAACTTAACTATTTCCGGTTTCATATTTGCCGAGATGCCGGAATAAGGTGGGTTGCCTAAAATCACCAGAATCGGGGTTTCCTTTTTGACCCTGCCTGCCTGATGAGATTCCTCAGAAAGTGACCTCAATCCCGGTATCTCGGTTTCGGCAAGCCCCTCCATTTCCAGCGTGTTGGTCAGGTAAAATTTGAACCGGTCTTCTTCTTGGAGTTTGTAACCCAGTTCATTTAGCAGAAAAGCCATCCGCAGATGACCAACCGCATAGGGCGCCACCATCAGTTCAAAGGCATAGAAGTTTTTAAGAATGTGCTCTTTGATAAAATTTTCCTTGCCGCCAGCGCCATATTTTGAGACAAATTCCGCTACCGCCACTTTGACTGCCTCGGCTAAAAAGGAAAGGGTGCCGGCTGCCGGGTCAAGAACGGTGACACCGGCACTGGCAAACCCGTCCGGCTTATTGAAATGCTCTTTTAGAATATTATGCAATGACCGAACGAGATAGGAAACCACCGCTTCTGGTGTATAATAAACCCCTCTTTTTTCCCGGGTCTTGGGGTCATATTCGGCAAGAAAGGTTTCGTAAAAATGGACCACCGGATCTTTGCCCTTTCCCTCGCTGAAATACTGGTGCAGAATTTTACGACCATCGGTAACCGCTAAGACCTCAGCGATATCATCAACAATCCATTCCATCGGTTCAGGCAGGTCACCGACCGAGATAAATCTGAATATATCACGCAAGATGCCAATCGTATGCGGGATGTTGTCATAGGCAAGTTTGCGGTTAAAACCGTCGGTTGAACGGGTGCGAGCAGCAAAGAGCCCATAGGTGAGGGTTTGGGAATAAAGGTCAGCAAACGCTTCGGGCGTAAGGTCGCTGATTAAATATTTCTGGAAGGCTTCGTAAAATCCGGCAAGCGTTTTGTCCCGGTCTTCGCCTGTTATCTGCTCAAGCACTACCTCATCGCGCAGAAACCTGGTCCGTTTTGCCAGTTCCTTTGCCAGGGTCTCCGCATTATAGACTTTGGGCAGGGAGAAGGCAAAGAACTTCTCGAGTAATTTGAGAAAATTT
>CAZPVT010000005.1:0-256988 GCA_964590395.1 uncultured bacterium | reverse complement strand
TTGACACCTGCCGATAATTGGTTATTATTGTTTGTTTTATTAATTGGTTAACTATCTCAGGAGGATATAAATGATTAATCGGCAACGGTCGGTTTTGATCTTTTTTGCCCTGTTTGCCCTCACCTGGGCTCAGAGTGTGCCGCTGGACGCACTGATGCGCGGCGGTAGAATTCATTATCAGGGCGGCAGGTATGAAAGGGCACGGGAGCAGTTTCAAAAGGCACTGGAGCAGTACGGTAAAACCGTAGACAATAAGACCCTATCGCATATCCATCTATGGTTAGGGCTGTGTGATGCACAGTTGAACCGCTTGGTTCCTGCGGCTGACCATTTCCTTACCGCGCTAAATGCTGACACTTCAATCATCCCAGAAATCCGCAACGAAGAGCAACAGTCCCATTGGGTGTGGACCGCACTGATCACGGGCAGTCGGGAGAATTACAACCGTGGTGATTACGAAAAAGCAATCACCTATGCCCGGGCAGCACTGCTGGTTGAGCCATCAAAATCTCAGACCTATGCGCTCATTGCCAATTCGTATAGTGCACTGGGTAAGTATGATGATATGCTTAACACCGCCCGGGAGATGCTTACCATCAATACCAACAGCGCAGAAGCCTATTCTTTGATCGGACTTTATTTTCTACAAAAACCTGATAGCCTCTTACCGAATGAAGTAGGGAAATCCCGCTGGGACTCCACCCGTTACTATTATGAACAGGCACTGCAGATCTTTCAAGCCCGTTATGACAGTGGATATTCAGACTTAAATAACCTCTTAAAACTGAGTGACACCGCAAAGGTAAAAGCCATTGCCGTAAGACTTCTTGAACTCCAACGTTATGCACCACCAGAAGAATTGAAGCGCTACATTGAAAAAGAACTTAACCAGTCTAAACAACTGCCGCAGATTGCCCAGGTTACCTCCCGGCTGTTTTATGCGGCAAATAATATCAATATTACCTCTGCCCGGCTGGGCTCGGCTCTACTCCGTGCCTCGGCGGAAACTAAAGGAGATACCGCCAACAATTTCCGGGATTTTGCAGAGAAACTTTTTGCACAGGCGCTGACCTATGACCCGCATGACTTCACATCACTTTTCAATCTCGGCATCGCTCAATACCAGGGTAAAAAAGACAGTCTGGCGATGCTCTCGTTTACCCGGGTAATTGAAAACACGGTCGTGCCGGTGAGCCGTTTGCCCGAATCCTTACGGAATTTACTCATTTCTCAGATCTCCGCAGAGATAATTCCTGCTGGTTATCTGGAAATCACCGGGTCACTATCCCGGGAGATAGATAGCACCCTTTTCAGCCTCGGCTATAAAAGTGGTGGCTTCGCCTTTCTCTATTTCCCCCCCCTGCGCGAAAGAAAAGAATTTACTCCCATAACCGGCAATGATACCGAGGGCATTTTCTTGAGCAATCAATTGCCCGTCCAGTTGGAAAATATCTATCTGCTGTTAGGAGTGAGTCAAACTGGCATCGGGCTTTCCTTAATTGAGATGGGGAAAAAAGATGCGGGCAAGGCACTCCTGGCTAAAGCGGTTGAAAACCTGGTGATCACCACTCAACTCAATCCCCGAAATGCGGATGCCTTTCTTAATCTGGTCCACTGTTATCGGGAACTGGGCGAAAAGGGAAAGGCGGAATCCGCCTTCAAGGCCTACGAAAAATTAAAAAAGAACTAAAGTGAAAGAGGAGAAAAGATGACCAAAGTTCTAACTTTAATAATCATCATTTTGAGTGCGGTGCTCGTCGCAACAATCCTTTATCCGCAGTTACAGGAAAATCGACCGCTGCCTTTGAAATTTGCTTGTGATAGTTCGGTTGCCTCACTGCCCTTCCTGATGGCAGTCGAAGATACGTTGTTCACAAAAAACCGGATAATCCCGGAACTGGTTTATTATTCTGACCCGGAGCAGGCGCTCGCTGACCTGTTCGCAAATAAAACCGATGTCGGTGTCTTTCCCTGGAGCACGGTGTTAAAGCACCTCAGCACCAGAGGAGAAACACTTAAGGTCTTTCTGGCAGTAGAGTTTCGTCCGGCACTACCGGTTGATGCCCTTGCCCGGACGAAAAAGATCAAAATGAAAAGCCTGCTGGACCTGAAGGGAAAGCGCATCGGCTATCCGCCCGTGCTCCGCGATTATATCTCCTATCTGCTGGGTGCCGCTGGACTAAAAACAACTGATGTCAAACTCAGCGAGGGCTCATTAACAACCCTTACCAGCAAACTGAACTCCGGTGAAATCGATGTAGCATGGCTAATTGAACCCGCGGTGTGCCAGCTCAATTTAGCCACACTGGACACTGTCAGTTCCATCACTACCCGCTATATCACCAGTCCTTTTCCGGCTTTTGCCATCGGCTTCAGCCCCGAATTTCTTAAAAAGACCACCCGGGCACAACGCACCCGTCTGAAAATTGCGCTCGATATGGCGATCGACCGGATTGACGCTGACCAGGAACGGACAAAACTGACCATGGGCAAATACCTCCCTTACTGTAAAGATGTCTGCGGTTTCTGTCGGCTGCCCCAGTATCAGCGGTTGAACGAAATCAACCGTCCCGGTGTCCAGATTCTAACAACCAGGCTCCTCGCCTCAGGTGTCATTACCGATACAATTGATACCAAGACGATATTTATTGAGCCCGCGCTGATGATGCGCTGATGTCTTACGTTCGTTTTCCGGTCGTGCTAAGCGGGGGGCTGGCGGTCCCCTGTGACCCGAAATCCGCCTATGCGGGGCTGAGAGGGATAATGAGTTCAGTTCGACGCGAGTCCAGTCTGAAATGTGCGCTGGCGATGAAGGTTGGGTCCGGTGATGATGGCAGCCGTGAACCCCGCCAGGACCGGAAGGTAGCAACGGTAAACGGAATGGACATCAGTCACCGGGGTGCCTGGCTGGAGTCAGCGCCTTTCCGACCCTCTCGTCAACTGCGCGAATATCCCGGCACGGCCGGAATCCGATTTTACTGATATGCCTGCCCGTCAGGTTCTGACCCTGAAATACCGACCACAGACCTTTGCGGAGATCTTGATTCAGGACCATGTAAAAAACACCCTGATTAAGGCGATTGAGAACAACCGTCTGGCAAACGCCTATCTTTTTGCTGGACCGCGCGGAGTGGGAAAAACTACCACCGCTCGGGTCCTGGCAAAAAGCCTGAACTGTTTCTCAACGGATAAGCCTACCATTAACCCCTGTAATCAATGCTCCGCCTGTCAGGAAATTGCCGAATCCCGCAGTCTTGACGTCTTAGAAATCGACGGCGCATCCAATCGTGGTATTGACCAGGTCCGCGAACTACGGGAGAATATCAAGTACGCACCGGCGAGTTTTCGCTATAAGGTCTATATCATCGACGAAGTCCATATGCTCACGAAGGAGGCGTTTAACGCCCTGCTCAAAACCTTAGAAGAACCACCGCGTCATGCCAAGTTTATTTTTGCCACTACCGCGCCCCACGAACTACCGGCAACCATTCTCTCCCGCTGCCAGCGCTTTGACTTCCGTAAAGCAACGATCGCCGAAATTATCGACCGGCTGAAATGGCTCGCGGAAAAGGAAAATATCAAAGTCAGCCCGAAGGCACTCGTCGCCATCGCCCGCCGCGCGGATGGCGCGATTCGGGATGCGGAAGGATTGCTGGACCTGCTCGCCACTTACCGCCCAGAAGGTATTGAACTTAAGCATGCCGAAGAACTGCTCGGTTTGGTACCGATTGATATTTTCTTCCGGTACGCAGAACTGATTGCCGCTGGTAATGCGAAGCCACTAGTTGAATTCATTGATCAGGTATTTGCCGCTGGTTATGACCTGATGGAGTTCTACACCGGTGCGGTTAGCCATTTCCGGAACTTACTGCTGGCAAAGGTCGGCAGTGCGGTTGAGATCGGACTTCTACCAGAACAGATTAAGGAGCTTAACGAGCAGGCGAAAAAATTTGACCTCAAGAACCTGATCAATATCCTCAACATCCTGAGTAGTTATGAGAAAATGTCCCGGGAGTCGCTATTGCCCAAAATCCTTCTGGAAATCGTCTCGCTACAGTTATTAACCAAAATTAATCAATCTGGAATACCCGATATCAACACCTCAACCAATAATGCGCAGTCAACCAAAGAGTCGGCTGGTGCACAATTTAATACTGAAACTGATCCGATAGTCTCCAGTGACAAACCACAAACCGGAGAACTGCCATCGGTTACTTCACCTCCAACTTATGCAGCCGATGAAGAAACGGTAGCGATCTGGAGAAACCTGCTTTCCCATCTTGCTCAGCAACGCAAATCACTGGCTAATATCCTCAACTTTGCTCAACCGGTAAGCTGGGACGGCAGTAATTTGAGGATTGCCTTCGACCCGGAACACAAGGGCAACATCCATCATCTGAACACCAACCGTCGTCAGATTGAAAACCTGTTAAGCAAGCTAACCGGCACCCGCAGTAAAATTGAAGCAAAAGTTGCAGAAAAGAAAGCGGAGCCAGACGAAATTCGAAAAAGAATACAGCAACACTTCGGCGATATTGAAGAACTGTGAACGACGCCATTAACCATTTGCTTCAGATTCTCACCTCTCTACCAGGGATTGGCAGGAAATCCGCACAACGGATCGTTTTTCATCTTTTGAAAAACCCGCAACAGACCCAGATACTCATTGCTTCACTTACTAATGCACTGACCAGAATCCATTTCTGTCCGGTCTGTTTCAATTTTACGGAAAACGAACTCTGTTCAATTTGTACCGATAAAAAACGGGACCGTTCGACTGTCTGTGTTGTTGAGGAACCGGCTGATGTCTTAGTGGTAGAACAAACTGGACAGTATCGTGGTACCTATCATGTGCTCGGCGGTGTAATTTCGCCGTTAAACGACATCCATCCGGAAAACCTGCACCTGCAGGAACTGGTCAGCCGTATCTCCCGGGAAAAGATCACTGAAGTGATCATCGCCACCAATCCGACGGTGGAAGGCGAAGCAACCGCAGTCTACATCTATACTCTACTTAAACCGCTTGGTACCCGTGTTACCCGCATCGCCCGCGGTCTGCCGGTAGGCAGTGATTTAGAGCTGGCAGATAAAGAAACTATCCAGCGGGCACTCGAAGGTCGCCGGGAAATGTAATCCCTCACTCTTATTTCTTGACCGGGGCAGGTTTTCGATTATTATATTGGCATAAATAGGAGGTAAAATGCAACTCACTATCTCAGGTCGCCATTTGGATGTCACCCCCCATCTCCGGGAATACATCGATAAAAAGATAAAAAAACTAACCCGTTTTGACCATCAACTTCTTGAGGGCGAGATAATCCTTTTCCGCGACCGGGCGTTTGATGTTGCGGAAGGGAAAATCCACTCCGGGCATTTCGTCATTACCGCTAAAGGTGAAGGCAAAGATATGTATGATGCGGTCAATGACCTGATCGATAAAGTTATCGTTCAACTGGAGCGTCATCAGGAGAAAATTCGCACCCGACGCCGACGCGCCGGTGCCAAAAAGCTAAAAGCGTAATATGGCCGCGACCACCGAACCGGTCTTACCGTTACCCAAAAAGATAACGGTTGGAACACTGTTTGAAGAAAAGCGAGCAGAATGGCAACTGGAACTGATCGCGGGGCAAGAAGGGTTAGAAACCCATTACATTGAAACCTCGGATATTAACCGCCCGGGATTGGCGCTTGCCCATTTTACGGGCGTGTTTTTGCGCGAACGGGTGCAAATTGTCGGCAGCACCGAACTTTCTTATCTTAATACCCTTTCCCCGGAGGAACAGATTGCTGCGGTCCGGGGACTTTTGGAATTAAATCCGACCGCAATCATAATCGCCAAAAGTTTACCGGTCAGCGAATCCTGGATAACCGAGGCCAACCGGTTCCAGGTCCCGATCCTCCGCACACCGCTTGACACCACCCCTTTCATTCATCTCCTTACCGCATTTCTGGATTATCGACTCGCCCCGGAAACCTACATCCACGGCGACCTCGTCGATGTCTTTGGCGTGGGACTCCTGATCACCGGCGAATCCGGTATCGGTAAAAGTGAATGTGCCCTGGATTTAGTTGATCGCGGTCACCGGTTAGTCGCTGATGACTTGGTCAGAATCCTCAGACGTGGTCAGGGTATTTTGATGGGGTACTCGGCGGCTAAATCACCTGCTCTTGCCCATCATATTGAAGTACGCGGTGTCGGCATCGTTGATGTCTACAGCCTTTACGGTGTCCGTGCTATTCGCATTCAAAAAAGAATTGAAGTGGAGGTCCGGCTTGCTCCCTGGAAAAGTGGTGTGGAATGTGAACGGGCGGGCATCGATGAGCAACATTCCGAAATCCTCGGCGTCAAAATCCCGCTGGTGACCATCCCGGTTATTCCGGGAAAGAATCTGGCGCTTGTCCACGAGGTCATCGCCAAGAATCACATATTAAAGGTCTTTGGCTACTATCCTGCCCAGCGGTTTAACGACGAGTTAATCAGGTTAATGACCCGCTCACCGATCGACCCCCACATTACTGAAGATCTGGAATAAAACTAAAGTCTTTTACTCAGCCCCTGGCGCCAGGCTCGCTCCGCCTCATCCAAAGGCAGATTCAATACCTCTTTTCCCAGCAAGCCTTTAACCAAAATCACCGGCTCAGCAATTGTCCGGCCTATTAAACTGAACGGCAAACTGGCGAAGATCTTTTCAAACCTGACTCTCATATCCGGACCGACCTCGCAGAGAAACCGGCTATTTGATTCACTAAATAGCAGAAAGTCATCTCTTTCAAAATGTTCCCCAATTTTTACCCGACGCAAACTGACCTTCGCTCCCACTCCCCCAGAAAAACACATCTCCGCCAGTGCCACTGCCAGCCCACCTTCAGAAAGGTCATGGCAAGCAAGCAATAAACCGCTCCGGATTGCTATTCCTAACCGCCTCATTATTTGACGTGCCATTCTGGGCGCCACCTTGGGCACCTCCCTGCCAAGTCCGCCGTGTAATCTAAGATACTCACTACCCCCAAGCTCCGGCTTAGTAACACCGAGCAAGTAAATATAAGAGCCGGGTTGCTTGAAATCCTGCGAAACCGTTTTTGTGCCATCCGGAATCACGCTGATTGCGGAAATGAGTAAAGTTCCCGGAATGGAAATTGAATCGCCAGTTTCCGTTCGAAACTCGTTGTAAAGCGAATCCTTGCCCGAGATAAATGGCACCCGGAAACCACGGGCAATCTCATAGCACCCTTCTGCCGCACGCACCAAAGCACCCAGTTGCTCCGGCTTTTCCGGACTACCCCAGCAGAAGTTATCCAGAATCGCGGTCCGCTCAATATCACCCCCCACTGCCACACAATTGCGTAGCGCCTCATCAATTGCTGACCCTGCCATCCAGTAGGGATCGATCATCCCGTATCTCGGACAGATCCCGCAGGCAATAACCACTGCCCGTTTGTTGCCCCGGACCGGTATAATTACACAGGCATCAGTTGGTCCAGCATTATCTCTGCCGCAGAACGGTTTGACAATCGTCCCTGCCTGAACCTCATGGTCATACTGCCGGGTTACCCACTCCTTGCTCGCGATATTGGGCGACGCGAGCAGCTTCAATACCATCTCATTAAGACTCTGGTATTCCGGCACAAACGGCTCTGACACATCCGGTCGATTCCAGACCGCGCGCCGTCGCACGCGCCGCCAGCCATGATGCAGAAAACTCATCGGTAGATCCGCTACTACCCGGTCGCGGCATTTCACTATCAGCCGTTTACTATCCGTTACCCTGCCGATTACTGAACTCTCCACATCGTTCATCTTCGCCAGTTCCAGCAATTCTGCCAGTTGTGCCGGCTCAACAAATACCACCATCCGCTCCTGTGCCTCAGAGACCCATATCTCTGCCGGACTCAGTCCCGGGTACTTCAACGGCACCCTCTCTAACCAAACCTCACATCCCTTCCTCTGCGTCATCTCACCGATCGCGCTGGACAGACCGCCACCTCCACAGTCAGTAATTGCACTGATCACCCCCCGGTCCCGGGCAATTAGAATTAAATCCAGCAGTTTCTTTTCCTCAATCGGGTTGCCAATCTGAACCGCACCAGAAGAGAAATCTGCCGAACTCCGTTCCAGCTCTAATGAGGCAAAGGTAACCCCGTGAATGCCGTCTCTCCCGGTTCTTCCTCCTAAAAGTACTATCCACTGGCCAGCTCGTATCCGTTTGCGCAATTTATCTCTGGGAATGACGCCCACGGTCCCGCAAAATACCAGTGGGTTACTAAGGTAGCCATCGTCGAAATAGACCGTTCCGTTAGCAGTAGGAATGCCCATACGATTTCCGTAATCCCGCACCCCACTTACCACCCCTTTCATAATCCGCCGCGGATGCATCACGCCGGCTGGAATTTCCTCCCGTGGTGTATCTAAACATCCGAAACAAAAAACATCGGTATTAAGAATCGGTTTAGCGCCAAGTCCGGTACCCAGGCAGTCCCGGATTACTCCACCGATTCCGGTCGCGGCACCTCCATAAGGCTCAAGCGCGGAAGGATGATTGTGGGTTTCTACCTTAAAACTGATACCGTAATTCTCGTCGAACTCTATCACTCCGGAGTTGTCATGAAAAGCGGAAAGCACCCAGGGGAATGCCAGCTCTTCGGTTACCCGCATAATCGTCGATTTCAAAAGATTCTTGATCCTGCGGGCACCAAAAACAATCTCGCCCCGAAATGTTTTATGTTGACAATGTTCTGACCAGGTTTGAGCCAAAGTCTCCAGTTCCACATCGGTTGGCTCCCGGCCCAATCTTTCATAGAACCGGCGGATGAGCCTCATCTCTTCAACCGTTAGTGCCAGAAGACGCTTCTGGGAAACCATCAGCAAAGTGTTATCATCTGCCCCCCTGATTTTGACCGCAACCTTTTTAAATCGGTAAGGTCGGGGACGAGTAAAAACCACCTCATCTAACCGGGCAAGATGCTGAATCAGCGGGTTAAGTAGTACGCCATTGATCAATCTTGCCTGTTCCGCAACGGATAAGGTGCGGCTAAACTCATATCTTTTGCCGCTTCTGACCAAACAATCACAGTATCCCATATCTTCTAACGCCCGTCGGACGCTCGCTTCACTGGGGTCCATCACTCCGGGGTTATATAAAACCTCAAAACCGCTAACCTGCTTAAGTTTCCCGTCAGGAAGAGCAATGATCCTGGAAAGTTCAACCACCGGGTCACATAACAGCTCCGCGGTTATTCGTTCAATCTCATTGGCATTAAAATCTCCGCTTAGAAACCACAGTCTTGTAATCCTGGCGCCCCGGATATTCTTAATCTCAAGATCCCGAACATCGTTCTCAATGATTTTGGCTTCCGGGTCAAAACCCTTTTTAACCACTTCAATTTGCCAGACTAAATCAGAATCTAAACACCCAGACATTTTAATTGGGGATAAAAATTGGGATGATCAACGAAAAATCTCCTAATCCCTGATCAGTTTTTCGAACTCTTTGTCCAGTGAATCAGCCAAAGACTCCGATATCGTGGAGTCAACTGAACGCCCAAAATCACTCACCATTTCGCGCACCTGAACATATTTTTTCCTTGTGTTCGCAAGTCTTTCTTTTCTTTCGACGTAACTACCCGCCGCTTCCACCAAAGCAAACTCATCCCATAGCCGGGCAAGTCTATCCCGACACAGATTAAAAAGTGAATCCTGGCGCGGAGCGAACGTTGCAACTTTCTGCCGGTATTCAGTTAGCCGTCGTTCCAGTCGCTCAATACTTCTTAGTAAATGTCGCCGTGATTTCAATAAGGTCGTATCTTTAGGTAACGGTCCTACGGGCACCGGTGCCGGGCCAATCTGTACTTTGCCCGCATTCTTAACAACCACCACAACTGCTGCTACCAAAACCATAAGCAGGACCAGTACCATCGGCACCGCTATCGCTGGCTTGTTAAGCAACGAATAAAAAACCTTTTTATCCTCTTGTTCAATCATTTTCGACTTTATTGATTATACACAAAAAAAATACTCCCTTCCACTCCGGAATTTTTACCCTTAACTATCGAGGATTGTCTGGTTGCTAACTAATCGTTAGTGAGCTCCCCTACCTCTCGCTTACCTGCCTCTGTTTCTTTAACCTGCTCTTTATCCAGTTTGAAAAGTAAAGCCTCGAATTCGCCGAAATGTGCCTTTTCTTCACGGACAATGTCTAAAAGCACCCTTCTGATATTCTCATTTTCGGTCATCGCTGCCATCTGCTCATAGAGATTTATCGCATCCAGTTCCGCAATTATTCCCGCACGCAGAATCTCTAAATCCAGCGTCTCCCTATCCACATCCTTTAATCTCTTCGGAATATCGGACAGCATAATTATTCCCTCTCTTATCAAGATAGTCTCTTATGACAGAACCACCAGTCAAAACACTCAAACTCACCCGCCTTTGCCTTTTCTAACCGTTCTCTAGCGGTTTTTACATCACTAGCCGGTGGCACAATCACATGGTCTTTCACCAGCTCATTGTTGGGCCAGTTTGCCGGCATCGCTACCCGGTATTTATCCGCAGTCTGCATTCCCTCAACCGCCCGCAGGATTTCGTCAATATTCCTGCCCAGTTCCTGCGGATAATAGAGAATAATTCTGATTTTTCCCCGGTCGTCAACAACAAAAACCGCGCGCACCGTATTTGTTCCTTTACCGGGATGGATCAACCCCAGCATATTGGCAACCTTACCGGTATCAGCGATTATCGGAAACTCAATCTCCACACCCAATTTCTCTCTGATCCATTCTTCCCACTTAATATGGGAAAAAACCTGATCCACGCTTAATCCGATCAGTTCGCAGTTCAATGCCCGGAATCGATCGTACCGTTTTTGAAATGCCACAAATTCGGTTGTGCAGACCGGAGTAAAGTCAGCCGGATGGCTGAAAAGTACAAACCATCTGCCGGCAAAAGCCTTGGGCAGTTCCATTACGCCACGGGTAGTCTGAACCTTCATCTCCGGAAAATCATCCCCTAAAAGGGGCATTCCTCTTCTTTCAGTTGTGTTTTCCATTTTTTACCTCCTTTTTTAAGTCAAATTTAATATCACGATGCTCAAATTTAAAATTGCCGCAAAACTCACCCAAAGTAAATAAGGTATCAAAAGCAGTCCAGCCACCGCTCTTATTCGGTAAAAAAGCAAAATATTCAGCAGTATCAGTCCCCAGAGCAGAATAATATCAATTAGCCCGAGTAGCGGATTTTTTAACCCGAAAAAGAAAACCGACCATAAAAGGTTCAGTACCAGTTGTCCGGAATAGACCAGATAGGACGAAACTCTTTGGGGAGTGTAACCCTTTTCCCATACCAGATAAAAGGCGCTGCCCATCAGAATAAAAAGAGCGGTCCAGACCGGCGCGAAAAGCCAATTGGGAGGATTAAAAACCGGCTTATCAATAGTATTGTACCAGCTATTCACTGCACTCCGGGTAAAGATTGACCCAATAAAACCAATTGCTAATGGCACGAACAGTGAAACAATCAGTTTTCCAACATTCTTCATAAAAACACCTCCCATTGCAACTGTTCTTATTATACCCCGGTATTTAAAATGTCAATTCACTACTTTAACAGAAATCAACATTGTTATTCTGAACATAAACTTCGGTCCATTAATTACCACAACTGCCTTTGACTTTGCTATTACCAGTAATATTTTTAATAATATGCCCAAAGCATTAGCATTGATTTCCGGTGGTTTAGACTCCATACTCGCCTGTAAAATCATCCTGGAGCAGAACGTTGATGTTATCGGTATCAATTTTGTCACCCCATTTTGCACCTGCACAAAGAAAGGCTGCCGGCACGAAGCCCGAAAGGCGGCAGAACAACTGGGAATAAACTTAAAAATCGTCCCGGTGGGCGAGGATTATATTCAGATGCTCAAAAAGCCCAACCACGGTTACGGCAGTGCTATGAACCCCTGTATTGACTGTCGGATTTACACCTTTCGCCTTGCCCGCAAGTATATGGAGGAGATCGGCGCGCAATTTATTATTACCGGTGAGGTGCTCGGAGAAAGGCCGATGTCCCAGCATTTCCAATCTTTGAAATTGATTGAAAAGAAGTCGGGCCTGACCGGCAGGGTCTTGCGTCCCCTATCAGCAAAGCTGCTCGAACCGACAGTACCGGAAATTCAGGGACTGGTAGATCGGGGAAAATTGCTGGCAATTCAGGGACGCTCAAGAAAGCCCCAGATTGCCCTTGCAGAAAAGTTCGGGATCAAAGAGTATCCATGTCCGGCTGGTGGTTGTCTCTTAACCGATAAAAACTTTGCCCGCCGGCTTAAAGAAGCTTTTGATCACAACGAGGAAACGATCTGGGATATGAAGATTCTAAGGGTAGGCAGGCATTTTCGTCTGCACTCAGAGAAAAAGGTGGTGGTTGGCAGAAACGAAATGGAAAACCGGATTCTCACCAACCTTGCCACAAAACAGGATAGCATCTTAGAACCGGTTGATATTCCTGGTCCGCTTACCATACTAATCAAATCCCATTCCCCTAAGGACATTGCAATTGCTGCCCGCCTCTGCGCCCGCTATTCCGATGGTAAAGACCTACCAGCAATAAAAGTCCGGTGTGACGACCAGCTAATAACTGCTACTCCCTTAGATGAACCCCTGCTAACCCAGATACGTATTGACTGAAGCTATCTTTAGATATTGCAAATAGTTAACAATTTAGTATAATTAATTATGAAAGTCTCATATTTCACTATCGTCCTCTTTCCCAAGCTTGAACTGTCCACAGAATTTCAGCAACTGCGTGAAAGATTTGCTCCCAACATCGATCAGCCGGAACCGTATATTCAGCTCGTCTTGCCGTGGGTTCCAGCAGATCTGGGAGAAATCCTGTCTGTAATTGACTTTATCAGTCACACCCGAAGAAACCTTCACCCCTTGGCAATAACGGTTGAAAAGTGGCAGCGGGCAGGAGAGACGATTATCGGAGAAATCACCCGGGGACAGGAAGCGATTCTCGCTCTGCGCCGCAGTCTCACTGGTGTGGAACCCTCACCTCTGCTCCTCTCCGAAGAAGAACTCAAATCTCACCTAATCCTTTTTCGTGTTGCCGACCCAAATGCTCTTGATCCGGCACTCACTGAGGCAAACCGTATGGGAAAAACCCTGGGGGTCATCGACTCCCTGTACTTAATCCGCACCTTACCGGACGGAATGGGGCAACGGGTTGCCCGTTTTCCCTTTGGTGTCGGCAGGGTTGACTATTATGAACAACTGACCAGCTAACTATCAACTCTCCCTATCCAGAATATCAACTTTTATCCCCGGTCTGAAAGCAAAAAACCTGATTCTGCCCAGTTTGACAGATAAATTACTTAGGTTAAATTTGTGAATATGGCGCACCGGATCGCGGTCTGTAATCAGAAAGGTGGTGTCGGAAAGACCACCACCGCGATCAACCTTGCAGCTGGTTTAGCACTCCGACAGTTCAAGGTGCTACTGGTGGATATGGACCCCCAAGCACACGCTACAGTTGGCTTGGGTATCGACCGCAATAACCTTTCGGTCTCAGTATATGAAACGCTATTAGAAGCCCAGCGGGTAGATGACGCCATCATCCGCAACTGCTATGAAAAGATGGACCTTTTACCGGCAACACTTAACCTTGCCGGTGCTGAAGTTGAACTGGTTGATACCGAACACCGGGAATTCCGCCTTGCCCGCGCACTCAACCTCATCGAACCGAACTACTCCTTTATCATCATTGATTGCCCACCATCACTTTTACTCCTTACCGTCAACAGCCTGGTTGCCACCCGTGGTGTCATCATACCGGTTCAAGCCGAATATTACGCCCTAGAAGGTATGTCCCGACTCTTAGAAACCATTAACCTGATTCGCAGCAGTCTTAACCCGCATTTAGAAATTGAGGGGGTACTACTCACGATGTTCACCAGTCGATTCAATCTCTGTCAACAGGTTGAAAAGGAAGTCCGGGAATTCTTCAAGGAGCAGGTGTTTAATACCATCATCCCCCGCAGTGTCCGTCTCGCAGAAGCACCCAGTTTTGGCAAACCGATATTTGCCTATGACGGTCAGTCAGCAGGCGCCCAGGCTTATCTGGCAATGGTTGAGGAAATCATTAACCGCCATCGTGTTAGTTTACCAGCAGATGAGTCGTAAGGCTTTAGGCAAAGGACTGCGGGCGATTATTCCGGAAAGAACCCAGGAGATACTTACCGCCGAACCCCGGTTGGTGCCGGTTGCGGAAATTCGTCCCAACCCATTTCAACCCCGGCTAACTAAGGAATCAGAAAATGACCTCCGTTTTCAGGAACTGGTTACCTCAATAAAAGAAAAAGGTGTTCTCCAACCGGTAGTAGTGCGCCGGCGCCACGATGGCTATGAACTGGTAATGGGGGAACGCCGCTGGCGGGCTGCTAAAGCAGCTGGTCTGGAAACTATCCCGGCTATTGTCCGCTCCGTTGACGACCGGGAAATGCTGGAGATGGCACTGATTGAGAACATCCAACGCCAGGACCTTAACCCAATTGACGAAGCACTTGCCTATAAAACTCTTGCCGAAAAATTTAACTTAACTCATGACGAGATTGCCCAAAAGGTAGGTAAAGACCGCTCCACTATCACCAACGCATTGAGACTACTCTCCTTGCCATTCCGGGTGCGCGAAGCCCTTGCTGCGGGTCAGATCACCTCTGGCCACGCTCGCGCCCTGCTGGCTCTCTCCAGTCGGCGTGAACAGGTAGAACTATGCGAACGGGTAATTGCCGAAGGACTGTCGGTTCGAACTTTGGAACGATTGTGTAGCGAAAAAAAACCGGCAACATCAAAAAAGTCCACAACCACGACAGAAAAAGATGTGCACCTTATCGCGCTCGAACAATCCTTGCAAGAGTTTTTAGGCACCAAGGTCACCATTGTTCCGCCCAGTAAATCTCCTGGTAAACTGACCATTGAGTTCTTTAACTTGGCAGACCTTGATCGTATATTGCAACTTATAAAAAAAACCTGAGTGGCGAAAAAAGAAATTACCGTTTTTATTTTCGGCAACTATACCCCCAACTCACTCCGTTTCACCATTTCCCTGGGCATTGCCCGACTTCTATTCGTACTGCTGTGTCTATCCGCACTCGCTGTTTTTACTGCCTTCGGCATCATTGCCTCCGGTGCGTACCGCTTCTCACGCCTAATCTATCTGACCCAGCGCAACCGCACCCTGGAAAAGGAGTTCAAAAAAATCACTTATCTTAAAGAACGACTGGAATATCTCGAAGCAGAAAGGGAAAAACTTGCCCGAATTCTGGGCGTGGATTTAACTCCCAGACCGATTGACTGGCAAAATGCTTCCCATGACTCATTCACGATCCCGGACTGGATTAAAAACCAACCCTGGGGCAAATATCCAATACCGGTTCTGATACCAGTTGTTAACTATGTCGTATCTCGACGCAGCAGCCCGGAGCATATCGCCGTTGACCTTGCGGCACCAAAGGACAGCCCAGTATTTGCTGCGGCTGATGGTATTGTTACCGCTCGCGGGGCTGATCGCCATTTAGGCCGGTTTCTAATCATCGCTCACAGTGACGGCTATGAGACATATTACGGCCACCTCAGCCAATGGAATGTTAACCAAGGAGATACCATAAAAGTAGGACAGATTATCGGCAAAGTCGGAATGACCGGACAAGCAAGCGCTCCTCATTTACATTTTGAGATCCGCAAAATGGGCAAACCCATTGATCCAGCAGAAATATTAAAAATTTGATTATCTCATTGAAATATCGGGTGTTAATCTAATTTCTGTTGGATTTTGCACTCTCCCCCTCCACAGTATCCGGGACGGTTCTCATTATGGTTGACAATAGAGTCACTGTTGGAATGGTAATCAGGATTTGGTTGGGCGTCGCAGTTATGGTTTGGACGGCAATTGATCAGACAGTTCTAAATCGGGCACTGGTTTGGGTTATTTCTATAGTAATGCCCAAGATGCGGTTAAGACTGTGAAACGCCCTGACCGTAATAACAAGACCGGCGCTAACCCGAAGAGTTAGAAGCGGAGTAATCACAAAAGTCCAATAAAGACACCGCGGCTGCATAACCCCGAACTGTTGCGGCAATAAAAAATGTTGACTCTTACTTAAATGGCGTATATCATTAAGGATAGGTGTATATCAAAGAATTACAGCTCTTGGGATTTAAATCCTTTCAGGAAAAGACCACACTCCATTTTGCACCAGGAATGAACTGCATCATCGGGCCCAATGGTTGTGGTAAGTCTAACGTCCTTGATGCCTTGCGTTGGGTTTTGGGCGAACAGTCTTTTTCGGTCCTGCGCTGTGCCAAAAATGAGGACCTGATCTTTGCCGGCACTGCCCAAATTCCACCAGTGAATTTTGCCGAAGTGCGTCTCGTCCTTGCCACCGGAGACCGGCCAGAACTTGGCTCTGAAGTAGAAATCCGAAGGCGGTTTTTTCGTTCCGGAGAAAGTGAGTACTATCTCAATCGTCAACCCTGCCGACTGCGGGATATTCAGGATCTATTTCTCTCTACCGGCATCGGCACTAAAACCTACTCGATATTTGACCTCCGCCAGATAAGAGAGATAATTGCTGGTAACATCCGTCAGTTGTTTGAAGAGGCTGCGACTCTGACAAAATTCCGGGAAGCAAAGGAAGACTGTCAACGTAAACTCGAGTTGACGCGGGCGGATTTGACCCGATTAGAGGATATCATCGCGGAACGAGAACGCGTGGTAAGGAGTTTACAACGCCAGACGGCAAGGTTACGCGTGTATCAACGCCTCAAAGAGGAAGAGAACCGGTTGCGCCTGGTAGAACTTAAAGCGGCTTATTACCACTGGCAGGAGGAGCTGGTTGCGACGGAAAAAGTAATTCGGGAACAGGAGGCAGATGAAGCAGCAAAGGTACTGCAAATCCGCCAACTGGAAGCGGAGTTGAACAAACTTCATTCACAAATACTTGAAGTCCAGGGCGAGCGTGAGCGCGCGCTCAAGCAATTGAATCAATACCGGGAAATGCTTACCGAACTGACAACCAAGGATTTGATGGAAAAACAGGAACTGGAGTTTCTACAGAAGAAAAAAGCCGAATTGCAAGCTGAAAAGCAACAACTGACAAAAGAGATCGCAGAACTGGAAAAACTCTTTGCCAACGCGATCGCTCAATTAGAAGAAACTAATGAAACGGTAAGATTAAAACAAAAAGAACTAGAAAATGTCCAGAACGCAACACGCCACCAAGAATCAGAAACGGTTACCACCCAGCAACAGGCTGAAGACAAAAGAAATGAACTGCGCCAGGCTTGGGAAAAAGAACAGCAACTGAGAAGCAGTATCATCAAACTGGAAGCAGATTTAGCCAACAACCGCGCCACCCTGCACCGGACACTCGAAGAACGGAAACGAATCACCAACCAACTGGACCAGGCTGAAATTGATTTAAAAAAATTAGCCCAGGAAAACAACCGAGTAAAACAAACGATAGAAACGTTGCGCACCACGATAACGGACCGGCAAGAACTGTTAGCCAAAATCGATCAGCAGTTAACCGAAGTCGGTAAAAAACGGCTGGCACTACAGGAAGTAAGGGCCGAAATAAATCAAGAAATCACTCGTTTAAGTGGTAGAACTACGGCAGATGACTTAACTAAAATCCGAGCCGTTTTGGACAGAAAAAAGACCAAAACCATCAGGGAGTTGCTTAAACCCAACCCCGACTGGGAACCGGCATGCGCTGCAGTCCTTTATTCACTCATCGATTTTTTCGCCCCACCGGACATCAACACAATCAGTTGGGAAACACTCTTTACCACTCTGCCGGAGAAAACTATCGGTTTGCTCCTCCCTTCCCCAACCGAAACAGACCATTCGCCTCAATCAGTGCCGATCGGGGACGAACGATTAATTGGCTCCTTGGCTGATTTTGTCTCTTTTGATAAAAGCACACCGGTGCTGATTCAGCAAATTTTACATTCATTCCAAGTAGTAAAAGACCGCGCCGCCTTAATGTCAATTGTTAACGAACACCCCCAGACACGGCTTGTAACCCAAGATGGGCTTGCCTACTTCGGCGACTCCCGCCTAGTCATTGCCGGAAGGGATATAGAGAAATTCCAATGGGAAACAGAAATCACCGAACTAAAACAACGCCATCAAGAAATCGAACAGCAACTCGCCACCCTCCCTGAACAAGAAACGACCATCAAAAACCACCGCAACGAAATCATCACCGAGATCGAAAAGTGGGAGAGTGAATTGAAGTTACAGGAACGACAGTACTTTGCCCAAGAAGGGAAATTTACTGCCACGGTCAGTTTAGTGGCAGAACTAAAAAGAGAAAAAGAACGGTTGGCTAACGAGAACCGAAGGTTAAACGAGATCATTGACCACCAAGAAACCGAACTGACGGAAAAACAGCAACAACTGTCAAGGATTGCAAATGAAATCAAGCGGGTGGAAACCGAACTCACGACGATAGAAAATCTCGCTGCGGATTACGAGCAACGGGTAAAATTGGAGCTGAAACAGGCAGCAACCGTTCTCGCCGAATTAACCGAGCATCGGACAAAAGTTCAGCGGCTGGAGACTGAGTCAGAACATATTAAATCTACGCTCACTGGCAAGCAACACCGGCTCAAAGAAATTGCGCAGGCACTGGAGGAGCTGGAACAACGCCGGCAGGAAATAACCGCCGCTATCCAAAACCGGCAAACCACGCTGACTGACCTGCGAGTAAAACTGCAATCTGCAGAAACTATCTTTGGCCACTATGACCTTCAGGATGTCGTCACTGCCAGCACAGCATTGGAAAAAAACTTGGCGGAATTGCGCCAGTTACATAAGGAGAACCAAGAAAACCTTTTCCAGCAGCGGTTAGCCCGAGCAGAAATTGAGTCAAAAATCCGCGCGCTGATTGAAGAGGCGAAATCGGTGGGTGCCAGCCCTGCGGTTTTCGACACTGCCGCCAACGTCCCTCCCCCATCAACCGACGACTTCCAAAAGTTGCAGGCGGTACGGAACCGACTCCAAGTATTAGGACAGGTAAATCCTTTGGCGCTTGAGGAGTACGAACAGGAAAAAAGAGACCTAGAAAGACTGCTGTTTCAACGAGATGACGTTCTGGAGGCGCAAAAGAACTTAACTGAGTCCCTGAAAGAAATTGACCAGTATGCCCGCGACCACTTCCTCGCCACCTACCAGGAGGTACGCGAACATTTTCAAGCGGTGTTTAAAGAACTGTTTCTTGAAGGAGAGGCAGATCTGCTGTTGAGCAACGATGGCGATCCGCTCGAAGGGGAAATTACCATCATCGCCAAACCCCGTGGCAAAAACCCAAAAAGGCTGGAACAACTCTCGGACGGTGAGAAAGCACTCCTAGCGGTCTCACTCCTCTTCGCCTTTTACCGGGTCAAACCCGCGCCCTTCTGTTTCCTCGACGAGATCGATGCGCCGCTCGACGATGCCAATGTCAGCAGGTTTGCCGATTACCTCAAACGGTTGACACAAAACACCCAGGTAATCATCATCACCCATAACCGGACAACCGTGGAACGTGCTGATCTTATCTTTGGTGTTACCGCTGAGCAACCCGGAATATCAAAAATAATCTCGGTCAGCCTTGCCGATTATCGGGCAAAGAATCTTGAGCAACCACCGGCCGATAATTAACCGATGGGACTGCGCGAAACCTTGGCTAAAACTCGAGCCATCTTCAGCCGGCTGACTTTAGCACCCCGGGTCAATACCGAAGACCTAACCGCCACCCTGCTTGCTGCTGATGTCGGCATCAACGCTACTCAACAGTTGATCGAAACTGTCAAACACACTGCGGGTAACCCCACAACCGTACTTCGTCAGGAAATCGCCAAAATCCTTAGCCGCGGATTGCTAACGAAACCTTCCGTTGACACCCCTCCCGAAGTAATTATGGTCGTTGGTGTCAACGGCTCTGGCAAAACCACCACCATCGGCAAACTGTGCCACTATTACACTTCACTGGGGAAAAGGGTAATAGTTGCTGCTGGAGATACCTACCGTGATGCGGCTGCGGAACAGTTAGCCATTTGGGCGGAAAGAGCAAAAGTGGAAATCGTTCGTTCCCAAAAGGGACAAGATGCAGCAGCCGTCGCTTTTGATACGCTATGCAAAGCACAGGAACAAAACTTCGATATCGTCTTTATTGACACCGCAGGTCGGCTGCACACGCGTAAAGACCTGATGGCAGAAGTGGAGAAGATCAAACGGGTTTGCACTAAAGTCAAACCCGGTGCACCGGACGAAATCTGGCTGATTATGGATGCAACAGTTGGCCAAAATGGAATTCAGCAGGCTAAGACCTTTAACCAGCATCTCAAATTGAGCGGGATAATTATTACCAAATTGGATGGGACCGCAAAGGGCGGGGTGATTGTACCAGTGGTGATGGAACTCGAACTGCCAATTAAATTCATCGGCACCGGGGAAGGACTAAACGATCTCGAACCATTTAACCCCGAGGAATACGCTCGGGCATTATTAGACTAACAATTCGCTACTTACCCGGATTTTAGGATCATCATCAGCGCCCAGCGTGCAGCTTCCTTGATTGTAGCTGGCTCCTTACTCCACGGCCAGGGACGGGCAATGGCATGCAGTTTTTCCACCGCTGACTGTGCGCGCAACTGGGCAAGTGCCTCAATCGCTGCCAGTCGCACCGTTATTTCCGGCTCTACCAGCGCCTTAATCAGAAATGGTATCGCCGCCGGGTTACCAATCCGGCCCAAAGCAATAAAGACATTAGCACGTACCAGTTCACTGCCATCGCTGACCATTGTTAACAGTTTCATACTGGCACGGTAATCCCGCATCTTTCCCAACGCCTCGGCAGCCATTGCCCGCACCAGTTTATCCGAATCATCCAGCGCCTGGATTAAAGCCGGTACCGCCTGCGGCTCACCGATTTCACCAAGCGCCTGTGCCGAAACGATCCGCACCCAAGAAGAGCTGTCATTAAGACCTCGACAGAGCCGTTCGCAAGCACCCTGATGCCTGAGTCGACCCAGCACATCAATTGCCCGGACCCGAACATCTGCAGACTGATGGCGCAACATTGCAAAAACCGGCTCAACCGCAATTTCCCCCAACTTCTCCAGAGAATTAGTTGCGCCAGCAGCGATATTCGGATCCACATCCTCTAACGCTTGGGTTAAAATCTCTGCCGCACGGATGTGATGGATCTTACCCAGAGCAGTAACCGCGGCAAAACGGACGCTGCTGTTGGGGTCTTTAACTAACGGGTGAATCGCCTCGATCACAGAAGGATTCCCAAGCATACCGAGTGCTCCAACGGCAATCCGACGGATATCCGGTACCGGGTGCTGGAGCAATCGGATTAAAGGTGGGATCGCCGCTGCTCCCGCTTCTAAAAGATAATTCAATGCCGCATTTCGCTCAATTAGGTCATCAGCCGTCAGCGATTGGACTAAAAGCCGCACCGAACGCTCCGAAATTTCCTCCAAAGCGGTTTGAGCCGCCTGACGCACTGCAGGTGAAGGATCCTCGGCAACAAGTTTCGTCAAAGTCGCCGCGGTATTACGGTCACCAATTTTTCCCAGCGCTTCAACCGCTGTCCGACGCACTGACGGATTATCGTCGTTAAGCTCATCCAGTAGTGGATTAATCGCCTCCGGATCACCAATATTGCCCAGTGCCTCAGCCGCCACGATCTGCACCGCAGGATTAAAGTCGCGCAACAACTCGAGTAACCCTTTAACTGCCGCTCCCGTCCCGATCTTACCCAGCACTCGGGCAATTGCTACCCTTACCGTTGCATCCTCAGCTGACAACTGCTTTAACAAAAACTCAACTCCCTCATTAGCATTCAAATTGCCCAACAGTTCAACAATAGTTGGATCTGGCAATCCTTCCCAGCTGGCAAGAAAGCGCAACAACGGCTCAACCGCAGGTTTACCAATCGTGGTCAAACTCTGAACAACCTGGTGGCGTACCTCAGAATCTGGGTCATTAAGCAGGAAAACTATCGTTCCGGCAGCGGTCTGCGGGTCAATGGTAGCCAGTTGTTTAACCGTGACACGTCGGACAATCGGATCCGGATGATAAAGATCGGCAATCAGTTTAGTAACTGGCAAATTACCCCTCGCTAAGAGCCGGTGGCCTTAACTCCTCTTCCAACCAACGAATATAACCACGCGCACCAGCAGCAATCGGGACCGCGATGATCTCTGGAGTCTCATAGGGATGATTGGCTTTTATCACTTTCTCCACCTGAGGGTAAATACGGGCATTAGTCTTGATTAGACAGAGCCATTCTTCGGCAGTTTTGACCTTTCCTTGCCACCAATAAGTGCTGGTTATCGGTCCGATTAACTGCCCACAAGCGCCAAGTCGTTCGTTTATCAGAACTCTAATCAGTTTATTCGCGGTCTTTTTATCCGGAAAAGTAACATATACCTGTAAATATCTCATTTTTCATATACAGTGTGTCATCATTTTTGTATCCAGTCAAGAAAAGCTGCTTTTTACAAACACTATTTTGATTTCTTAAAACCGATTTTCCAGTACTTAACGCAGATTTGACAACATCACCCTTCCTGATTAAAATTTAATTAATTAAATTTACTGTACGGGTGATGTCAGTGTATCATTTGTCACTTTTTATTTATGATTCGGTAGCAGTACCCGGACCGGTAACAAGAGGCCACTAAAGAATGAAAAGCCTAATTAAACAACTCTTCCAGGACCTAAATTTCCTGAACGATCTGCAGGAGGGTATCTGGATTGCAAATAACCGCGACCAAATCGTGTTTGTCAATCGTCCACTGTTGCGTTTACTTGGTTATGATAACGAGGAAAAACTTATTGGGGGAAAATGGCACGACCTGTTTCCTCCTGCTGAACTTCCCCGCTTAACCCGGAAACCATCAACCCATTACTTTATTCGTATGCTAAACGACACCGCGATCATCACCAACGACGGCCGGATGATTCCCGCAGCGGTGATTCTGACGCGCAAGACTGTCAACAACTCCAGTTGGTATATTGGTTCAGTAACTCAAACTGTTGCTACTGGAATTACGGAATGGATCAGCCGCCAGGTAATGGAAAACGCTGCGGAGGGCATTTGCATAGTTGAAAACAAGCAGTTAATCTATGTTAACCGCCGATTAGAACAGTTGAGCGGTTACACCGCACCTCAGTTATTAAGAATGGGACTAGAGCGTCTGCTCCACCCTGCCGACCGCCGAATTGTCACCCCTATCATCAACGAGCCCGCTCACTATTTGGCACCGGTTCAATATGATGTAAAGATTCAACATCGCAGTGGACAGGAGATTGAATGCGAACTCAGAATTATCCCAATTGAACAACCAACCCGCTATCATCTCCTCTGCTATCTGCGCGATCTTTCAGAACTAAAGCAGGCAAAACAGTTGGGCACCGATTTTGTGGCGATGGTCTCCCATGACCTGCGCACCCCGTTAGCCGCCATTAAAGAGGCATTTTCACTGCTTGCCGAAACCGCCGCCAGCAAACTAGACGAAAAGCAGCGCCGCTATCTCCAAATCGCCCGTGAAGAAATTAACCGGCTCAACTGGATGATCAGCAATCTGATTGAAGTTTCATCCATTGAAGCAGGAAAGATGGTTTTGAATCTAAGGGCGGTCGATTTGCCGCAGTTGCTCAATACCTCACTGGAAAGCCTCTCCCTCCTGCTGACGAAAAAAAATCTGAAGATTGAGCGTCGTATCCGGAGCAAATTACCTCCCGCCGTCGGTGACGCGGACCGCCTGCTTGAAGTGTTTACCAATCTGCTTGACAATGCCATCAAATACTCTCCGGAGTCGGGCACAATTCGGGTGGAAATGGAGATGATTGATCCTGAGGCGCCGATACTTTCCGAACCCGGTATCCTTACCAATACCCCTTATGTCAAAGTAACGATCTCTGACGAAGGACCCGGGATCCCCGCGGAATTTCTTGACCGGATATTCGGCAAATTCGAACGGGTCGAACCATATGGTTCGGGTACCGGACTTGGTTTGGCGATTGTCCGTTCAATCATTGAACTCCATCATGGTAAGGTTTGGGCGCACTCAAAGTTTGGGGAAGGTGCCAATTTCAGTTTCATATTACCCGTGAAAGAGGAGTTATGAGCGAACCGAAGAAAGTCTTGATCGTGGAAGATGAAGCCAACCTGCGGGAATTGGTTAAGGCGCGTCTGGAACAGCACGGTTATCTGGTTGAAACAGTTGCTGACGGCTACAATGCCATTTTTCAGACACGCCGGTTCAAACCGGACCTGATCATCTTGGACTTGATGATTCCAAAAATGGATGGTTATACCGTATGTCGAATGCTGAAATCATCGGCCGACCTCGCCTCAATTCCGGTGATTATGTTTACCGCCCGCACCTCTTCTGAAGATATGCGCCGGGGAATGGATATGGGGGCTGATGCGTATATCACCAAGCCGTTCAACCCGGAAGCCCTCCTGCAGAAAATTAACGAACTACTCTCACCTAAAACCGAAAAACCGGTTGAAGTCAGTACCCCAGCAGAATCTCCCACGACACCACCAGCGGCGGAAAAGGAGCATGAAGTGGAGCGTAAACTTGTTGAGCAACGTAGTAGAGAAGAAGCACAGACAAGGACACAAGATGAGCACAAAAATTCATAAAAGGGGTGGAAGATTATGGTAAAAAACATTGGTTTATCAGTCGAACAACTAATCAAAGGTGCACTGAGGGAAGACATCGGTTCCGGCGATGTCACTACCAAACTCTTGATTTCCGAAAAACAGAAAGCGACTGCCCATATCATTGCTAATGGCACTGGTATCTTGGCGGGAATAAAAATCTGCGGAATGACATTCAAAACTCTGGACCGGCGGATTCAGTTTGAACCATTCTACCGCGACAGCAGCCGGTTTCGCCGCGGGGCAATTTTAGCCCGGGTTGCCGGACCTGCCCGCTCCATCCTTACCGCGGAACGTACTGCACTCAACTTCCTTTGCCATCTATCTGGTATCGCTACGCTCACCGCTAAGTTTGCCTCCCGGATCAAAGGCACCAGAGCCGTTATCCTTGATACCCGAAAAACCACCCCGGGTTGGAGACAGCTGGAAAAGTACGCGGTCCGCTGCGGTGGCGGCAAAAATCACCGGATGGGACTTTACGATATGGTGCTGATTAAAGACAACCACTTGATGCTTACCGGCTCGGTTCAGGAGGCGCTCAACCGAATAAAAGAAACCCGCCTGCCGGTAATGATCGAGGTGAAAACGATTGACCAGTTGCGCGAGGCACTAACGGCTGGTGCCAAGCGGATTATGCTTGACAACATGACCGTGCCCCAATTGCGTCGAGCGGTACAGATCACCGCTGGTCGAGCAAAACTCGAGGCTTCCGGTGGCATCAGTCTGAAAAATGTCCAGCCAATTGCCCGTAGTGGTGTTGATTACATTTCCATCGGAGAATTGACACATTCTGCACCAGCAGCTGACATAAGTCTCGATGTCACCTTAGACTAAACGACGCGAACAAAAAATTTGCCCGGCAGTTGTTTAACCAATCCCTTTACCTCTAGTTGAAAGAGCTTCGTCAGCAAATCTGCTATTGGTATCCCCGTTGATTCACAGATCTCATCGATGTGTATCGGTTCTTCTCTCATCGTCGTTAAAACCAATTTATCACTCTCACTTACCTCTATCACCTGTGTTTTCTTACTTTCACCCACTACCCCGAGACGCTGAAGCAGATCGTCGAATGCGGTTATAATTATTGCTCCTTCCTTAATCAACCGGTTTGTTCCAAAACTTTTTTCATCACCGATTCTTCCGGGAACCGCAAAAACAGATCTCTTCTGCTCCTTCGCCCAGGAACATGTGTTTAAAACACCGGATCTCTCGCCGGCCTCGACTGCCACTACCATCCGGCTTAATGCCGATATTATCCGGTTGCGCTTAGGGAAATTGTTGGGCAGCGGTCCGGTTCCTAAGGGAAACTCGCTCAGTAGTGCACCGCTCTTGATGATCTCCTCACTCAACCGATGGTTTTCTGGTGGATAACAAATATCAATCCCACACCCCAAAACCGCAATCGTTCGGCCTTTTGCCCTTAAAGCCCCCTGATGCGCCCAAGTATCAACACCTCTTGCCAGACCGCTCACCACTGTTACTCCTGCCGCTGCCAGTTCTTTCCCCAATCTTTCTGCCACCTGTGCGCCGTAATGGCTTGGACTCCTTGTCCCCACCACGGCTACCGCCAATTGATCACTATCCGTTATCTCACCTCTGATAAAAAGCACCGGGGGCATATGTGCTACCCCCTGCAGGTTTGCTGGAAAATCTTTATCAAGGTAACTTATTGCCCGCACCCCAAGTCGCTGTGCTTGTTTAATTCTGTCGGCAGTTTCCTCGGACC
Source organism: uncultured bacterium (assembly GCA_964590395.1). Taxonomy (GTDB): domain Bacteria; phylum Hydrothermota; class Tepidihabitantia; order Tepidihabitantales; family Tepidihabitantaceae; genus JAOABP01. The sequence continues at coordinate 230,540 of CAZPVT010000005.1, read as the reverse complement.
GGCGATAAGTTAAAATGGCATCTGCCAGTGATTCATCTACTCCCTTTATTTCCACTAACGATTTTCTATCCGCGGCAAAAATTTCGGTAGGAGTGCGAAAAGTTTTTAGCAAGTTTTTCAATCGGAACTCGGTCATCCCGGGAATAGCATAAAGATCAAAAAATAGTTCGCTATCCTTAACCATGGCGCGGAAAAATATCTTTGATTAGTGTCCGCAACTTCTGAATATTGATCGAGTAAAGTGCCGACACCTGTATCGACGGCATCTCAGTATTAATCTTTGCTAACTCACCATCAACCAAGTCAATTTTATTTAACACCAACAACGCAGGTCGTTGCAGTAGCGATGGATCATAAAGTTGTAACTCCTTTTGGAGAGTCGCAAAATCCTCTTGCGGATCATGGCCCGAGGCATCAACCACATACACGATCATCTTTGTCCGCTCAATATGACGGAGAAAACGCAAACCCAATCCTCTGCCTTCATGTGCTCCTTTAATAATTCCAGGCATATCCGCAACGGTAAACCGGAAATCCTGTTCATTGATAACACCCAAATTGGGAGAAAGGGTAGTAAAAGGATAATCTGCCACCTTCGGCTTAGCAGCGGTCAGCACCTTTAGCAGTGTTGACTTACCCGCATTTGGCAAGCCGACTATTCCAATATCTGCAAGGAGCCTTAACACCAACCGCAAAGTGCGTTCTTCCCCTGATTCACCTAGTTCCGCCCTTCGCGGTGCCTGTTCAACTGGCGTAGCGAACCGGGCATTACCCTTGCCACCTTTCCCCCCCCTCGACCCCACCAGTTCCTGTCCTTCCTGCAGAATCTCGCCTAACCTCTCTCCAGTTAGTGCATCAAACACATCCGTCCCCAGAGGTACTAGTAAAATCACATCCGTCCCCTTTTTGCCGTGCCGGTTTTTGCCCATCCCATGCTGCCCCCGTTCTGCTTGGTACCGCCGCTTATAGATATAATCTGCCAGCGTCTGCAGATGACCACTACCCCGAAGAATTACCGAACCACCATCGCCACCATCGCCACCATCCGGACCACCCTTCGGCACATACTTCTCCCGCCGGAATGAAATACAGCCGTTACCACCGTCCCCAGCCTTAACCGAAATTACCGCTTCATCAACAAACCACATCTACCTTCCGAATTTCCGTCTAAGTGCCGCTACCACCGGTTCAGGAGTAAAACAGGAAAGTTCACCACCGGCCCGAGCAACCTCCCGCACCAGCGAGGAACTCAGATAAAAAAATTTTTCTGAGGGTACAAAAAATACCGTCTCCAGTTCACCGGTAAGTTTTCGGTTAGTTAATGCCATCTGAAACTCATAGTCAAAATCCATCACCGCTCGCAACCCCCGGATGACCGCACAAGCACCCATTGTCCGCACAAAACTAACCAGTAATCCGTCAAAACCTTTGACTTTAACGCTGGGTATATCTACGGTTACTAACCTTGTCAGTTCAATCCGCTCCTCCCAAGAAAAAAGCGGATTTTTCTCCTCCCGTTTTGCCACACCGACTATCACCTCATCAAACAGCCTAGTAGCGCGATTAATTACATCCAAATGCCCCAATGTTATCGGGTCAAAACTTCCCGGATAAACTGCTCGCTTCATTTCTGCCTCCTGAAAAAGGTTATCATACTCTCACCATAGGCTTTTTCTTTCATCTTCTCCCAGCCAGCCGGAGTAACCGGCGTATCATCTTTACTATGTTCAATCACTAACCAGCCGGTAATTCTCACAATATTATATCTTGCCACCGCTACTACCGTCCGCTCTGCCAATCCGCGACTGTAAGGAGGGTCAGCAAAGACAATATCAAATTCCTTTTCCTTCAGCCTTGGTAGCACCGCAAATACATTCCCCCGGACTACTTCTACCATATCTAACCCGCGGAGATTCTCCCTTAGATATTTGACAACCCGATCGCTACTCTCCACAAAAACCGCTGCTACCGCACCGCGGGAGATCGCTTCGATTCCCAGTGCACCGCCTCCGGCGAAAAGGTCGAGAACCCTTGCGCATTTAACTGCCTCGCCAAGTACGTTGAATATCGCCTGTCTGGTAATTGCCTTTGTTGGCCTAACACCAGAACACGGATAAACCAGCCGTCTACCGCCACTCACCCGCACATCAGCAATATAGAAAAAAGTCCAGACAAGTCAAACACATAAAAACAATTAACAATCTGTACCTGATAGCAATGACCACGGGGTAGTGACTATGATGCGTGACAGCACCATAACCGCCACATCTACCACAGACCTGACCACCACTCTACCCACTCTCTTAACCAGAGCCGGGCTAAAACCATATCGAGCAACCGTTAAACAAATAAACCTGCTGTCGGTTTTACGTCAGTGGCATAACCTTTTGATATCAAATCTTTTCTCATCGATAAAACTGCACTAAAAGCAACATAGGATACCGTCCCCTATACGGCTCCTCCCCGACCCACCTTATAAAATCTTTTTAGTACTTTAGCGGTTCTTGCGTATAATCAGATGCCAAGCAAAAAAGGTATACCTTTCGGCGCACTTTTAACAAAACAGACTGAACTAGCCTGCTCTTACTTTGTAAGTACCGCCCGCTCGATTATATTTAAATCCTGACCCTCCATCTTAACAAAGTCTCCCTCCGTGTGAAATACCTTCCGGTAACCAGTTAAGCTGATTTACTCCCGCTTTTGCCTCGCCTTCCAATAACCTGGCAACTGGCCTCCCGGTTATGTCATAAGCAGTAATAAAAATGCCGTATTTACCCAAAAACAGAACATCATTATCATTACTTTGGTGTATGGAACATTAATCAACACCATAACCGTGATTATCGGGAGTATAATTGGACTGACAATTCATCCCCATCTGCCCGAACGATTGAAGAATATTACCTTTCAAGCAATCGGCATCTTCACACTGTTTTGGGGCTTCACGATGGCACTGACTACAAAGAAAATCCTGCTGACGATATTTGCGTTCGTCTCAGGTTCAATTATCGGTGAACTACTCTACTTTGAATTTCACCTAAACGATGCCGTAGAACACCTGAAAAGAAAATTAAAAATCGGCAACCCCTGCCTTACTGAAGGGATAGTAACTGCGTTTCTGATCTTCTGTATGGGCTCTATGACTATCCTTGGCTCTATAGAAGAAGGACTGGGGCAACCGCCATCTCTTTATCTGGCAAAATCTATCCTCGATGGCTTTGCTGCCGTTGCCCTGACTGCTGCACTGGGAATTGGCGTAATGTTCTCAGCATTACCCTTGTTTATTTATCAGGCAGGCTTGACTATCTTCGCACGCCTCCTCAGTTCATTCCTTTTGGAAGCCGTGACTAACGAACTGAGCCTGTCGGTGGTTTGATACTAATCGGACTTGGATTAAATCTCATGGAGGTCAAAAAGATCAAGGTATTAATATGCTCCCGGCGCTGGGTATCGCTGTTATCATCGCACTACTTATTCGGCCCTAACCATAATGTCAGTTATTGACTTGTTTGCCATTAAACCTATACTACTTAATTAAATGTCTAAATCCGTTGGTACCCGTTTAAAACCTTTGCTCCGTGAATGGGTGCCGGTTATCGTAGCGGTCCTGCTCATCCGTTCCTTTCTGGTCGAGGCGTTTTTAGTCCCGTCAGGCTCGATGGAGGACACTATCGCCATCGGTGACTTTATGCTGGTAAACAAATTTGTCTATGGCATCAAGATTCCTTTCACTAACCGTACAATTATCAACATATCTGAACCAAAACGGGGAGACATTGTTATCTTCCGATTCCCCCTTGACCCGGATATATCAGTGGATTCGCTTCATCCTAACCGTTACAAACGACTGTTTCCTAAGTGGTTTCCACTTTTGCCGATATTCTGGGATAGTCAGAAACACTTTTTTACCTGGTATGTACCCCGCAATTTTATCAAACGGTGCGTAGCAGTCGCTGGCGATACAGTTGAGGTACGTAATAAAGAATTGTTCGTTAATGGTAAACAGGAAATTGCCCCCTATGCAGTACACAAATTTTATTATACTTTTCCTCCTCCTGTCCAAGTGCAATCAGAATTTCAGCAATTATGGGAAAACGGCAGTTTTTATCGCTCCGAACTCTCTCCTTATGTCCGGGATAACTTCGGTCCGGTAGTTGTACCCCCTGGACACATCTTTGCGATGGGGGACAACCGAGATAACTCAGAGGATTCCCGTTTCTGGGGACCACTGGCGTTAAACCATATCCGCGGAAAACCACTCATCATTTACTTCTCCTCACGCGCGGCGCCAAATATCGCCCGGATAATTATCTCCCCATGGGCAATTAGATTCAACCGTATCGGCAAATTGGTCCGGTAGTTTAAAATGACAAAAAACGGCATCACAGTTACCGTCCCATTTGGTAAAATTCCTGATCACCGTTTCAATATCCAGCCCGAAGAATATACTCAGGAAACTGCCGAGATGTATGTTTCTATGGTCGTAAAAGAAATTAATATCCGTAGCAAGAACTTCCGGGGAATAACATTTTCTACTGTTTTTTTTGCTGGCTGTGCACCATCGCTTTTAACCCTGGACCAAATGTACCGGATCCTTCAAGCACTTTATGACCGGCTTGCTATCATTCCCGAAGAACAGACACTTATGCTCCAACCAAACACAATCGACAACCATAAGGTAAAGGTCCTGAGGGAATCAGGTTTTGATCAGATGACATTAAGGTTTACCGGCGAGCAGGTACCGATTGACGATTTTGCCATACTCAAAGAGGCAGGATTTCACTCGATTGGTTTTGAATTAATCACTGACCCAAAAACCAACTGGCAAAAAACATTCTCCCAATTAATGAGTGTAACACCCGACCACATCTATCTACTTCCGCCACCTAACGATGAAATAACAATCCCTGGCTATAATCAGTTTATTCCTCACCACTTTGCCCGTCCCGGAAAGGAGAATTTGCATTTACAGAATTTTTACCGCAATGCCATAATTGCCGGATTTGGCCTGGCAGCAATTAGCTGCAAAAAAGACAGGATCCAAAAAAACCCAACAAATCTAAAAGAATACCTAGTCAATAAGTAGACCGATGCTTTTTCATAAGTGTATGTTAAATAGAAGCTTATCTAATTTTAGTTTTGATTTTTCTTGACATTTCCAATAAAATAAATAAATTATATCTGTGCAGATGAGGCTTTTAATCTTGACACTGTTAGGTTGGTTCACCGCAACCGGCAGTACTACAGTTATAACAACTGTTGATGATAATAAAGATCTGCGTCCTGTTGCGGTTTATATTCCAAGCCATTTATTCCGTGAAGATGAATACCAGGTAATAATTAAGGTATTAGAACGGGCTGAAATCCCCATTGTTGTCGTTGCCAACGACACCACTGCCGCTCAAGGTATTGATGGTTTGCTTGTTAAACCACAGGCACTTTTAAAAGATATTACCCCGGCAGATTTCTCGGCTATGGTGCTGATCAATGGTCCAGGATTAGTCGCCTACTGGAAGGACACTGTATTATTTAACCGCTGCCAAAACTTTACTGTGAAAGGACGGCTTATTGCCGCAGTGGAACTGGCGCCGCTTATTCTTGCTCGTGCCGGTGTGCTGCAAAACAGATCAGCAACTGTTTTCCCCGATTTTTACTGTATCCGGGTGTTGCGTGAAAACGGTGCTCGGTATCGCTTTAGTAGTGTTGTGCGTGATGGCAACATCATCACTGCAGCCAAGGCAGAAGATACCCATCGTCTTGCCCGTGTTTTAGTACGGATGTTAAAGTAACACTGTAGGATGCGGGCGCTTTTACAAAGAGTGGCAAAAGCGAAAGTAAGGATAGGTGAAAAAGCGATTGCCGAAATTGGACCGGGGTTGGTAGTTTTTCTCGGGGTCGGGAAACAGGATAATGAAGTTATCTGCCAAAAACTGGCAGTTAAGATTGCCCGCCTGCGGATCTGGGATGACGCAAGGGGAAAAATGAACCATTCGCTATTAGAAACCGGTGGTTCGGTTCTCGTTGTCTCGCAGGTGACACTTTACGCTGATACTGATCAAGGACTCAGACCTTCGTTTTCCAGTGCCTGTGAACCGAAACGAGCTGAACAGCTATATGAACACTTTGTAGCGGAGTTGCGTTACCTTGGTATTACGGTCAAGACGGGAAGGTTTGGTGAATATATGGATGTAGAACTGATGAACCGTGGCCCAGTAACGATTTTGATGGAGGAGTAATATGATTCGTAGTATGACCGGTGTTGGCCAGGCCGAAGGCGTCGTCCCCGAAATCGAAACCCGGGTAGCAGTTGACATCCGGTCGGTTAATCATAAATATTTTGAGTTAATTTCAAAGTTGCCGCCGGTGTTAAGTGGCTATGAACGGGAGATACATAACATAGTACGCCGCTGGGTGCGCCGCGGGTATGTACAGTTACAGGTAACATTAGACGAAACCGGTGCCGACGCCTGCATTGAGGTTGACCGAAATGCGGTGGTGAGCTACCTACTTTTGAGCCGAGAGTTGAAGAAAAAATATGCGATAGCCGGGGAAGTGGACATCAACACTCTACTGGGTCTACCCGGAGTTATCACTACCAGAAAGAAGAATGCTAATGGGATCCGAGTTTGGCAGACGAGCAAAAGGGTTATCGTTAAGGCGCTGAAGGAATTGAACCGAATGAAAGAGTCCGAAGGGAGAAACTTGGTAAAGGATCTACGCCGGCGGGTAAGTAAAATTAGGCGGGCGCTGAAGTTAGTTGAGGAACGTATTCCCAAACGATTGGCAGAACGCCGAGAGAGTTTAATCGAACAGTTAAAGCGTATGAATATTCAGGCGAACCCGAAGCGGATCATTGAAGAAGTTGGTTTTATTGCTGAGCGTCTTGATATCCACGAAGAGTGTGTGCGTCTACGGAGTCATTGCAGTATGTTTTTGCGGGCATTGTGCAGCGGCGTCGCTTCTGGAAAAAAACTGGACTTTATCGCCCAGGAGATGTTACGAGAAACTGACACTTTAGCCGCCAAGGCGCGAGATGTGATCATTTCCCGTCGGGCAATCGAAATTAAGGGCGAAATTGAAAAACTGAAGGAACAGGTACGAAATGTGGAATAGGAAACACAAACCGTTTCTCATCGTCGTTTCTTCGCCATCTGGTGCGGGGAAAACGACAATCTGTCGGGAGGTAGTTCGCCGGGATAAAAGAATTCTTTATTCGGTTTCCGTAACTACACGCCCCCCCAGAAGAAGTGAGCAGCCGGGCAGGAGTTATATCTTCGTCACCGACGAAGAATTCCAACAGATGGTGCATAACAATCAACTATTAGAATATGCCCAAGTGTACGGTCATTTTTATGGTACACCGAAAGAACCTATTGAAAGAGCATTCGCCAAAGGAAGAGATGTGATCGCCGACCTAGACATCCAAGGTATGCGTTCCTGTAGAAACTTCCTGCCGGACATGGTGGGCATATTCATTGCCCCCCCCAGTCTTCAAGAACTTAAACACCGATTAGCAAAAAGGGGGACCGAAAGCCGAGAAGAGTTGCGGCAACGACAGGAAGCGCTCACTTCTGAGTTAGCCAGCATTATTGAGTTTGACTATTATATAATAAATGATAAGTTAAGTAAGGCGGTTCGCGCTGTCCTCGGTATTATCCACGCCGAACGATTGCGAACCTGTCGAGGTATTAAAATTTATTAAGGAGGTAAAATGAAATATGTATCTGTTGAACAGTTGTGGCGTGTTTTACCTAACAAGTACTTGGCTTTGAATGTCGCAGCACTTGAGGCACGTCGTTTAATCGACGCAATCAGTCGGGACGAAATTCAACTACCAGGTACCCCTTATGAGTACGCCTTGCGCCGTTTGTTGCGGGAAGAGTTGAAGTTCGTCCCACTGACCGAAGAGGAAATCCTCGCTGCTTCTCAGCCGAAGTCATCTATGGAAGGAAAAAGAAAAGAGACCGAGCCAACCCCTGAACCCGGAAGTAAAAAATCAGCCCGGGTGGGGAAAACTACCCCAAGTAGCCGACGGTTTTAATTCTCGATTCCATCAGTTCACGGGAGCGGCGCCAGGTGACAACAAAAAAACAATTAGAAGTTTTGCTCGGTGTCTGTGGCAGTATTGCTGCATATAAAGCACTGGAGTTGGTGCGCCTATTTCACAAACAGAATTGGCAGGTTACCTCGGTTCTGACCCGCTCTGCAATCAAATTGGTTGGGGTCGATTCGTTCCGCGCTCTTACCGGCAGGGAGGTCGCAGTAAGTCTTTTCCCTAAATCCAGGACCTTTAGCCAAAAGGTAGAGCATGTTGATCTCGCCGGGAAATCGGATCTGATTGTTGTAGCACCCGCCACCGCAAATATCATCGGAAAGTTAGCAAACGGTATTGCCGATGACCTGCTCTCAACGCTTCTTTTGGCAGTTCCTCCAGAAAAGGTGTGCGCCGGTCGAGTAATTTTTGCTCCCGCAATGAACCAGTATATGTGGTTAAACCAAGTTGTTCAGGCGAATGTAAATAAACTGACCACTTTGGGCTATCGAATGGTAATGCCGGCTCCTGGGGAACTTGCTTGTGGCCAAGTCGGCGTCGGCAGAATGGCACCTGTGGAAGACATCCTTACTGCCTGCCGAGTGAGTCTGGATGAAATTCCCAGTCTAAAGGATGTACCGGTTCTCGTTACCACTGGCCGAACCGAAGAACCAATTGATCCGGTGCGCATAATAACCAATCGTGCCAGTGGACTCCTGGGCATAGAAATCACCCGGATACTCCGAGCAGTTGGGGCTACAACAACTTTAATCGCTGGGGCAGTATCGGTCCCACTTCCATCGGATACCGTGCGAGTGCGTACCGCTGAGGAAATGAGCGATGCGGTGATTAAACATCTACCATCGGCAAAAATTTTGATAATGTGCGCAGCAGTTGCTGATTATCAACCCGTCCAGTCCGCTCGAAAGAAACTGCATCAACTGAATCTAACCCTACAATTGAAAAAGACTAATGATATTTTGACCCTTGCTAGTCGCCAAACGCATCGCCCATTATTAATCGGCTTTTCCCATGACGACTCACTGGCAAGGGCAAAAGTTAAACTGCGGGAAAAATATCTTGATTTGATCGTTGCCAACCCAACCGCTACCGCTGGTTCTGATAGAATCAATCCGACACTGATTTTTTCTTCCGGTAAAATACTGACCATGGCCGAAATGAGTAAGTCGGATTTTGCGCTGGTATTGGTAAAAGTTGTCGCCCAATTGTTCTGGGAACGAAATCAAAGATTGAATAACGATGGCAGCGGAACCGGGACGGTTTGATAAAAAACCACCGCAGGCACTGGAAGCAGAAGCCGCGGTACTGGGCGCTATTCTCTTAGACCCAGAAGCGCTGCCGAAAGCGATGCACTTTCTTCGACCGGAACACTTTTATTCGCTTGCCCATCGCCGGGTCTATGAGGCAATCCTGGCGCTGTTTGACCGCAAGGAACCCTATGACATCATCACGGTCACTAATCAGCTCCGGCAGATGAAAGAATTGGATTCTATCGGCGGACAGCCATTTGTTGCCAGCCTCCTGGACACGGTGATAACATCAGCCAACTGTGAAGAACATGCCCGGTTAGTCTTAGAAAAAGCTGTTCAGCGACAATTGATTCAGACTGCAACTGAAATTGTGCAGGAGGCTTATGATGAAGGCCGGTCACCGGAAGAACTGTTGGAACAGGCGGAAAGTAAAATCTTCCAGTTGCGACAGACTGGCGGACGCCGGCAATTCCTGCTGGTGCGGGATCAGCTACTGCCCGAAATGGACCGTATTGAAAAAATGCGCGGGCAGAAACAGTACATTACCGGTGTAGAAACCGGTTATCGGGACCTGGACGCGCTTACCAGTGGATTTCAACCTGGTGATTTTATCATCATCGCGGGCCGTCCTGGAATGGGCAAGACCGCTTTTGCCCTGAATATTGCGGCAAATACTACAACCCGGATAAAAAAAACGATTCCGATCGCCATTTTTAGTTTAGAAATGTCCACCACCAGTTTGATTCAGCGTTTGATCTGTTCGGAGTCGCGTGTTACTCTCAATCAATTGCGCCGTGGGCAACTCAATAATCAGGAATACACCCGGATAGTCACCGCAGTAGGACGACTTTCCGAAGCGCAGCTGTTCATCGATGACTCGAGCTCATTGAATGCACTAGAGGTACGGGCAAGGGCTCGTCGACTGAAAACTGAATACCCTAATTTGGGACTGATTATCATTGACTACCTCCAATTGATGAAACCTCATTATAGCCGGCGCCGAGAATATAACCGTCAGCAGGAGATCACAGAAATATCACAGGCACTTAAAGCGATGGCAAAAGAACTGAATATCCCGGTAATCGCTGTATCTCAACTGTCCCGTGCGCCTGACCATCGCCAAAATAAAAGACCGCAACTTGCTGATCTGCGCGAATCAGGGGCACTTGAACAGGATGCTGATGTTGTACTGCTTTTGTACCGGGATGCAGCCTATCGAACAAAAGAATGGGCAACGTTGGATGAAAACATAAAGCGGGATGCCGAACTTAACATCGCCAAACAACGCAATGGACCTACCGATACAATTCATTTGGTTTTTCTCTATGAATATATGCGCTTTGAAAACACCGAAACCCGTTTCGCCTACGAACCGGAATCAACCGGCACAGAAGACTTCGATATCTAAATGAGAACCACTCATTTCGTTTGTCAAAACTGCGGTTATATGACTCCGCGTTGGCTTGGAAAATGTCCGAATTGTGGAGAATGGAATACCTTGGTGGAAGAAAAAACTCCCGAGAAAAAACAAACCAAAGCGAAACGAACCATTACCGTAACCACCCAAATCTATCGGCTGAACGAAATCTCACTCCAAACAGTTACCCGGCTTAGCACCGGTATCAACGAACTTGACCGAGTGTTAGGCGGAGGTATTGTTCCCGGTTCGCTTTTACTTCTGGGCGGGGAACCAGGCATCGGCAAATCTACCCTCCTGATGCAAGTTTGCATCAGGATTGCCCGGAGAAAAATCCCTGTGTTATATGTTACCGGTGAAGAATCAGGTGAGCAAGTCCGCTTGCGTGCCCAAAGACTGGAAGACATAGCAGAAGAATTTTATCTATTGTGCTCTGTTGACCTTGATGAAATTATTGCGGGAGTAAACCAAACTAAACCCGGACTCCTGGTAATTGACTCCATTCAGACATTAATCAATCCGGAACTGACTAGTGCGCCGGGTAGTATTGCCCAAGTACGTGAATGCACCGGAGAATTACTGAAAATAGCAAAAGCTCATCACCTATCGGTCTTCATTATCGGTCATGTAACAAAATTTGGTGCAATTGCCGGTCCAAAGACCTTAGAGCATATGGTCGACACCGTGCTGTATTTTGAAGGCGAATCCACCCAGAACTATCGCATTGTCCGCACGGTGAAAAATCGCTACGGACCGACGAACGAAATCGGTGTTTTTGAAATGACTGACACCGGGTTGGTGGAGGTCCCAAATCCTTCTGAGCTTTTTCTCGCTGAGCGCCGGCCCGATGTCTCCGGATCTGCAGTAGTGGTAACGCTCGAGGGAACCCGACCACTACTGGTGGAAGTTCAGGCGCTTGCTGCTCCAACACCTTTCCCTCTCCCCCAGCGTGTCACTACTGGTTTTGACCTGCGACGTTTGACATTGCTTCTAGGTATTTTGGAACGCCGGGCGGGTATCCGCGTAGGCAACCGGGATATCTTTCTCAATGTCGCCGGAGGATTAAAACTGACTGAACCGGCAGTTGACCTGGGCGTTATCTGTACATTATCTTCAGCACTAGTTAATGTACCGTTACCCAAGGACATCGTCCTCATCGGCGAAGTTGGTCTGGCGGGAGAAATTAGATCAGTAGCGCGCATCGCCGCAAGGCTCAATGAAGCACGTCGTCTGGGGTTCAGAAAAGCACTGTTACCCGTTCTCAGCAGTCAGCCGAAGATCAGTGGATTAACTGCCGTACCGGTAGACTCGGTCAATGCGGCGCTTGCGTTTCTTAAACTCAAAAAATGATCATTATTATTACGAGGAGGATTTTATGTTCTTTTGGAAAAAACCCAAAACCTTTATCATCGATTTGGATACCCTGTCGGATCCGCGCATCATCAAGTTTCTCCAACTCGGCATCTTACAGGGAAAACTACTGCTTCCGCAACCGGAAAGCAGAGGTGAAGAAACTGACTATGCCATTCAGCGCGCAAAGGAACATATTGAGCAACTAAATAAGATCAACGGACTCGAGCTAAAAATCATCCCAGATATTCTAACTAACCAGGACTTATTAAACATCGCACGCAAACACCGCGCAACCATCATTACCATCAAGCCTGAACTAAAAACCTCAGCCAACGGCTTAGTAGTCGTTACCACAACAGAACTTTTTGAACTGTTTCGTCCCTCCTATCTACCCGGTACCGTCATCAAGGTGAAAGTTACCAAAAAAGGCAAAGAACGTAACGAGGGAATTGGCTATCTTGAAGGTGGTATAAAGGTGGTGGTAGAAAACGCCGGCAACGCCGTGGGCCAGGAACTAGAGGCAGTGGTCCAAGGTGCGATCAATACCGACGTAGGACAGGTGGTTTTTGCTAAACCCCGGTTTAGTGAGCTGCAATGATCATGTTTTGTTACCGGAAGGCACAACTTTTGCGTGGATACGATATAATCAGTAATTTGACACTCCTCGAATATGCCTAAGATCCAACTGAATTGCGAAAATGATTAACCTGGGAAAATTTGTCCAGCATAAATTAGCACTGGACATTGCTGAAAATGTAACTGCGGCTGAAATCTTTCGCCGTGTCGCCCACCATCTGGCCGCTGCCAGTATGGTGGCCAACGAAGAGGCGTTAGTAAAAGAGCTAACCGAACGGGAACAACTTGGTTCAACCGGTATCGGTTATGGCATCGCAATACCCCATGTGATTAGTAATAATGTTCAGCAGCCATTCGCCATCGTCGTCCGACTAAAACAACCGATTAACTGGAACTCGGTTGACAATGAACCAGTGCGTCTTTTGATCTTTCTTTTTGCCTCAGAAAAAGATCACAATCTCTACCTCAACATGCTTGCCGAGATTGCCCGGGCTTTAAATACCCCGCAACTACGCAACGCGGCAATCAAAGCCACCAGTGCTGCTACCGTATCAACGCTCATTGCCCGCCCACCTCATCTGGGATTTTTACGCCGTAACCGTCGCCTGTTCTTTTTCTTCGCATTGGTGGCATTGATAGCTGGAATTGCTCGACTGGTTTTACCAATGATTCGCCTCCCCGTGGGTAGCGTCTATCATGAACTTGGCTACCTCCACTTCAATGAACAACCATGGCTCTTCCGCCAGCAACTCACCATCACACTGTTTTTAGCGATGGTTCTGGGGACACTCCTCTTCTGGCGCTTCCGGGTGGCGATTGCTGCTGTGGCACTGGGAATTCTCCTGATCACGGGTGTTATGGATTTAGAACATACCGTCAAATTTATGTCGATTCCTACCATACTTTTCATTATGGCGATGATGGTTATCGTTCGTTGGCTACAGAACATCGGGGTTTTTCGTTTTGTGGTCGTCAGAGCAGTAGATAAGGTTAAAGGCATCCCGTGGCTACTGCTTTTACTGCTGATGGGTTTTTCGGTTATACTGGGTGGTTTTGCCGACGAGGTATCCGCCATCCTCGTCACTTTCGGTCTTGCCCTTGAGGTCTCCCGCCGTACAAAAGCACCCCTCGTACCTTTCCTCTTGTCACTGGTTTTTGCTACTAATGTTGGCAGTGCTATAACTTTGATTGGCAACCCGATTGGTGTTTACATCGCCTTCGCCGGCGGATTGTCATTTGAAGACTTCCTGCGTTGGGCAACACCAATTTCAATTTTTACCGCAATAGTTGTTGCAGGCCTATGTTTGCTCTTTTATCGACGGCATTTTTGGGGTATCCGTTATGCTCTTGATACCCGGGAATTGGGTGAGGCAACCGGAACTATTGACCGGGCAAAACTCCGCACCGGTATTATTACCTTTATTGTCACTGTCGCCCTCATTGCTCTACACCGTCGTATTGAAGTCTTGTTTAACTTAGCAGATGGCACCGCGCTGGTAGCAAGCGCACTGGCAGTAACCGGTTTTATTGTTTTTTACGAACAGGAAAAAGGGCGGGTGCTGGTGGAGAGGGGTATTGACTGGTGGACACTGCTCTTCTTTATGTTTCTTTTCGCCAACGCTGCGTGTCTGGAGTATACCGGAGTCACAACCAAACTGGGGTATCTCTTACATCGTCTGGCAGCCAGCACTGCCGGTAACACCGGGACCATTACCGTGCCTGCCACCTTAATTTTTCTCTGGTTATCTGGAATTCTTTCCGGCTTTGTAGATAATCTACCGATCGTTGCCGCCCTCGCGCCAGTCGTAAAGGATTTAATTCGCATCGGCATACCCCACTCTTCCATCCTCTGGTGGGCTTTGCTTTTAGGTGGGTGTTTCGGCGGCAACCTGACGGTCATCGGCTCGACTGCCAATTTAGTAGCGGTGGGTGCATTTGAACGGGCAAGCGGACGGCACATTAGATTTCGGGAATGGCTTCCATTAGGAATTGCCGTAACCGTCGTTGCCCTCACGCTTGCCACGTTTGCTCTATTTTTTCAGATCAAACTTGCCCCATAAAAAAGGAGTATTATGTTTGAACGAATTCTTTATATTATCAGCGAAAAACAGGAAGAGAAACATCAGGTATTGACACTTGTTCAAAAGCAACAGAGCACGGTATTAATCACCGCGATCAACCCGGTTGCTAATTGCCCACCATCCCGGACGGAAGGCACAACCCGTCAAGTAGTACGCATTGAGAATTATGAACGGCGCTGCTGGCAAAATATCTATCGACTGGAAGAGGAATTCAAACAGGCAGGCGTCAAGGCTTCGGTAGTTGCCCAGCTCAGCACCATTGACAATATCCAATTTCTTGCCAGTACCACCCACTGCGATCTGGTTATTTTGCCCATAAGTATACTTGCCGACCATGACTATCAGTTACCGGAAGAACTATTGCCTAACCTGCCCTGTCCCCTGCTTTTAATGCCCAACGGTTAAATGACAAAACTTTCTCAATACCTTCGTCAGGAACTGGTTTGGGATATCAATGAGATTGAATCACAAGACGCGCTCTTTACTCTGGTTGCCGAAAAACTACGGAATTATGGTATCGATTCAACCGAACTAATTATCCTTCTCAATAAACGGGAAAAAGCCGGTACTACGGGTGTCGGCAATGGTATCGCCCTACCCCATGCACTGCTTGCCACTCCGCTCACCACGCCTCTGGTGGTATTTGTACGGATACGTAAAGGCGTTGACTGGCGAGCGGTCGACGGTGAACCGGTAAAACTGGTTTGCCTGATTGTCGCCAGTGAGCAACAACGGTCCGACTATCTCT
Source organism: uncultured bacterium (assembly GCA_964590395.1). GTDB lineage: Bacteria > Hydrothermota > Tepidihabitantia > Tepidihabitantales > Tepidihabitantaceae > JAOABP01. The sequence goes on along the minus strand of CAZPVT010000005.1, from coordinate 215,062 downwards.
TCCTCCTCGCTGAAATTGCACGTTTGCTTCATCAGCCCCATCGTCGGCAGCAATTGCTCTCTGCCAGTAACACCACCGTTCTCTATCACCACCTTGTCCACGAAACATCCCCTAACTTTCTCCGCAGTTATAGCTCACTTATACTGCTTTTACTTGCCGTCTTTACCACCTATTTGCTGGGTAGATTAATTTTCCCTGCGCTCCAACTGCCCGCCACCGGCATCTACGAAAAGTTAGGCTACATTAGATTCAACCACGAACCCTATCTCACCCATCAGGCATTCACCACCGCGATCTTCTTAGGAATGATTCTGGGCACAATTTTTTTTTGGCGCTACCGCGTTGCCCTAGCGGCTGTCAGCATTGCCATTTTACTGTTTTCAAATGTAATGGATATCGAACTGGCGGTTGAGTATATGTCAGTCCCGACCGTGATTTTTATTATGGCAATGATGGCGCTGATCAAATGGCTAGAGAATATTGGCCTATTCCGGGTGATTGTTACCGCTGTTGCCCGACGCACTGGCAACTCCCCGGGATTACTGCTGGTCGTCTTAATGCTTTTCTCAATTTTCCTATCAGGATTTGCCGGCGAGGTGTCTGGAATACTTGTTACCTTCGGTCTGGCAACCGAAGTTGCCCGCCGCGCTAAAGCCTCTCCGCTCCCTTATTTGCTGGCGCTGGTTTTTGCCACCAATGTCGGCAGTGCCTTAACTCTGGTCGGTAACCCGATTGGCGTCTACATCGCCTTCGCCGGTAATCTGACTTTTGAAGATTTTTTACGCTGGGCAACACCGATTTCGGTTATTGCTGGCGTCATCGCCATAGTTCTATGCCTCCTGCTCTTTCGAAAGCAGTTGCATATTCAATCCATCTCGTCTATTTCGCCAACAGGTGAAATCAAACGAGGTGAACTACGGTTAGGCGCAGCGGTTTTTGTCGCAGTAATTCTCACCATTGTCCTCCATGCCCGACTCGAGCAGTGGCTAGGTTTAACTGAAGGCACAATGCTCATTACCGCACCGGTTGTCGCCCTTGCCTTCGTTATCTTCAGCGAACAGGAACGGGGCAAACAGTTAATTGAAAGGGGTATTGACTGGTGGACAATTCTCTTCTTTATGTTCCTCTTCGCCAACGCTGCCTGTCTGGAACATGCCGGCGTTACTACCAAACTGGGTTATCTTCTACTTCAGGTGGCAAACCAACTGCCATTCACCCACTGGCTTGGACCAGCCGGCTTGACCGGTTCCAGCCTAATACTTTTACTCTGGTTCTCCGGTATCGCCTCCGGTTTTGTTGACAATATGCCCATCGTTGCTGCCCTGGTACCCATCGTCAAAACGCTTGTTCAGATTGGCCTACCTCACAGTTCTATTCTCTGGTGGAGTCTCTTAATCGGTGGGTGTTATGGAGGCAATCTGACGATGATCGGCTCGAGCGCTAATCTGGTGGCAATTGGTGCTTATGAAAAAACCTCCGGCCAATCAATTACCTTCCGTCAGTGGATTGGGAAGGGCGCTCTCGTTACCTTCGTAACCCTGATTATTGCCACATTGTTGCTTTTGGTTCAACTGCCCTTCGCTCCCTGATGGTAAAAAGAAAAATCCCTTCCCGGCAAACGAACAGTTTCAAAAACCGGCTCTTTACTTACCTGCCCGTTCTCTTGACCCTTTGTATCAGAATCTGGTTTATCCAGAGTATGCAATATCATCCTTTATCTACAATCTCCCCCCAGATCGTTGACGCCTGGGCTTACCACCGCTGGGCACTGGAGATAATCCAGGGCAACTTTTTGGGTTCAGATGTCTTCTTCCTGATACCGCTTTATCCCTACCTTTTGGCGCTTTTTTATACCCTCTTCGGAACTAACATCCTGCCCGTCCAGATATTTCAAGCCCTACTTGCTACCCTCTCCTGTGTCTTATTGATGAAAATTACTTATAAACTTTTTAACCGAACAGTTGCACTTATTGCCGGTGGCCTCTTTGCTTTCACCGGCGTTTTAGTATTTTACTCCTTCACCCTGCTTTATGTAGAACTGACCATCTTCTTAAACCTGTTGACCGTCTACCTTTTACTCTTTTCTACCGGACAGTGGTGGCAATACATCTTGGCTGGCATCTCCTACGGACTGCTGGTTATCTGCCGCCCGGAAATGCTTATTCTTTTACCCCTCCTGATCCTCTGGCAACTAAAACTTCGGAGGGGAAATTGGCTACCACTCAGTAACTTCATTTTAACAACCGCGCTGGTCATTGCTGTTATTCCGATGCGCAACTATCTTGTCGCCCGCGATCCAGTCATATTTACTGCCCACGCTGGCATCAACTTCTATTTCGGCAACAATCCCTCGGCAGACGGCACCTGGCAACCCTCAAAAGAACTTGACCCCGGCTTCGGCTTCTCCCACGAACGACTAAAAAGGGTGGCAAAATTTATTAACGGCGAAGAACTCACTTGGTCCCAGGCATCTTTTTACTGGCTGAAACAGGGCATAAATTTCATATTTAAACATCCATTTCAGTACTTAAAGCTTCTCGCGCGCAAACTACTACTTTTTTTTGCCAATTATGAAATTCCCAACAACTACTACCTTGAAATCATCCTGCCGTTCTCCCTGCCATTAAAAATTGCCTTTATTAACTTCGGCATCAGCCTTGCCCTAGCGCTTATCGGGATAATTCTCTCCTGGCAAAACCGTACCAGGTTGTTTCCGCTTTATATATTCATCGCCGGCTATCTCTCCTCCTCACTCCTATTCTATGTCCTTTCCCGACTCCGAGCACCGGTTCTACCATTTCTCCTCATCTTCGCCGGCTACTCCATTGAACAACTCTACCGTCTCTTCTCCCAGCGACGGTTAAAAAATCTCGCCCTGCTCCTGACCGCTACACTCCTAATTTACCTTGCCATCAACCTGATTCCAGTAAATCGGCGCACCTACACTGCTCAAGCCTGGACCCAACTTGGCAACCTCTACATAGAGAATAAAAAAGCCCTACCGGCAATAACCGCCTTCCAGACTGCGCTACAATTCGACCCACACAACTACTCTGCCCGCTATAGTCTGATTGAAACCTACGCAGGAATGCGCCACACCGCAGAAGCAGAACAGGAGTTTAAAAAATTCCTCGCTACCGCTCCAGACCTACCATCAGTCCGTGCCCTCACCTATCTTGCCGCTGCCCGGATCGCCATCGCCCGGCGCGACTTCTCTTTCGCCCTGAACTACTATCAACTCGCCCGGCAACTTGATCCCACTAATCCCGAAATCGATTATCTCATCGGCTTGGTATATATCAGCCTGAACGACCTTGCCACCGCTGAACAATATCTCAACCTTGCACTGAAACTTGATCCAAATCACGACGGTGCACGCACCGCCCTTACCGCGATACAGCGCCGGCGCTAAAACCACTGCGGCGAAAAGGAGGATGACCGGCCTCCTACTGACCAACGTTTTCACCGTTACTAACATAGCATCAGAAAGCATCATCTTTACCCCCGTTATAACCCAAAACCAAACTACAACTACCAGCAATCGCGCAACACCGGAGGTTACCCAAATCAACAGCCTCCATTCAAACAAACCACAGACCACGACCACCGCCCTAAAAGCAACCCACTACAAAATGCCTGCCAACAGAATTACTGCCACCGTCCTGGATACTGGGGAGGGGGCAGAAAATAGCCGGCTACAAATTTTAAACATATTGATATTTATAAATTTACCTCAAAGCAAAAAATACCGTGTTAACATTGTGTCATTTTCAGGGTCTTACTATATATCTACTGCCCTTTCTCATCGCACTGGTGCTGAAAAATAAACCACCGCTCCCCGGCAGTACTGTGTCTGCCTTCACTGACAATGGAAAGAGCCATGTCTTAAATTCTTGACTTATCCTTTGCCATTGCTATAAACAAACAGTGGCGCCAATATTACCGGACAATCACTGGCACCTGCCCGCACCACCCTCCGAGAAAATCCATCAACTGGCAAAAACTGCTGGATTACCGGTTCTGCTTGCCTCCCTGCTTTCCCACCGTGGTTGCACCACGCCACAGATGTGTTACGAATTTCTAAACCCTGTACCAGCTCAACTGCACCGCCCGGAACATCTGCCCGACATCAACTTAGCAACCGAACGCATCATCTCTGCCATCAAAAACAGAGAACCGATGCTGGTCTACGGTGATTATGATGTCGATGGTGTCTGTGGCACTGCTATTCTTATCTCGGTACTAAAATCTCTCGGCGCTAAAGTTTATTATTATCTACCTCACCGCCACACCGAAGGCTACGGTGTTTCGCCCAAGGGAATTGAGTTTGCATTTAAGCACGGCATCCGCCTGCTGATCACCAATGACTGTGGTTCCAATGACATCGAGACCCTGACTACCGCTCAAAATGCCGGTATTGACATTATTGTTACAGACCATCACGAACCAGGTCACATACCACCGCCCGCACTCGCCTTCATTAATCCTAAACGAACCGATTCTAACTACCCGTTTCGGGAGCTAGCTGGTGCTGGAGTCGCATTCAAACTCGCCTGGCAGTTACTTGCCACATTCAATCGAACAAAAGAGGAATTAATTTCCCTGTTGGATTTAGTTGGGCTGGCGACAATTGCTGATGTGGTACCGCTTATCGGTGAAAATCGTATTATCGCCCGGCTCGGACTAAACGCTCTTGGCAGAACTAAACGCCCCGGATTAAAGGAACTCTTCTCGGTCAGCCGTTTAAAACCATCCCTGCTTTCCGCTCGGAACATCGCCTTTATTATTGCCCCGCGCCTCAATGCTGCGGGTCGTGTTGGCCATGCCCGGATTGCCCTAGAACTGCTACTAACCGAAGATCAAAACCGCGCCCAGCTACTTGCCGAAGAACTGGAGCAACTCAATCGTTCCCGTCAACAGATAGAAGATAACATTTTAAGCAGTGCCCGCCGATTAATTGAACGCGACGAGAAAGATAAAGAACGGGTAATCATCCTCGCTGAACAGGGCTGGAATGAAGGGATAATCGGCATTGTCGCCGCCCGTCTGGTGGAAGAATTCTGGCGTCCTTGTGTATTGATATCGCTGAAAGAAAATATAGGTAAGGGCTCAGCACGCTCGGTCACTGGCTTTAACCTATACGAGGCGTTGAGCATAACAAAACAACACCTAATCAACTTCGGCGGGCATCGGTATGCCGCTGGCTTACAGATTTTACCAACAGAAATCATCCGATTTGAACAGGCAATCAAAAACTTTGCCGCCACTTTACCTGAGGAAATCTTCAAACCCAGTCTCCATATCGAAGCGGTTGTCGGACTGGAGGAGCTCACTCCGGAAATAATTGACTACCTTACCCGCTTAGAACCATTTGGCCCAGATAACCCGGAACCGGTCTTTGCTTCAACTGGACTGGAGGTAGTCGGTTACCCGCGTCGAGTCGGACGGACACAGGAACACCTGAAATTCAAAGTGCGCGGGGGTGCTGCAATTCTCTCCGCCATCGCTTGGCAACGGAGTAACCAAATCCTCAACCTGCCCATCGGAAAACCAGGTAACCTTGACATCTGTTATACCATCGCTTCCGACAATTTCAATGGTAAAAAACAAATCCAACTAAATATCATTGACCTGAAAACCACTGCTGACTGATTACACCGGATGGTAATTGATTTACCAGCGATAATGGGCGAACGCCCGGTTAGCCTCCGCCATCTTGTGCGTATCCTCTTTCTTTTTAAACGCACCACCCTGTTTCTTGCTGGCGTCAACCAACTCATTTGCCATTCGCTCAACCATCGTATATTCACTCCGGTCCCGTGCTGCATCGATCAGCCACTTAATCGCCAGCGTATCCCGGCGTGCCGGCGGCACCTCCATCGGAATCTGATAGGTTGCGCCGCCAACTCGTCTGGGTCGAACCTCTAAAACCGGTTTAACATTATTAATTGCTTTTTGGAAAATAGTATAACCATCCTCGCCGCCTCTTTTTCCAGCCAACTTCAGTGCCTCATAGAAAATCCGCTGGGCAACCGTCTTTTTGCCCGCCCACATCAATTTATTGATGAACTTCGCTACCAAAACTGAATTATACCGCGGGTCCGGTGCTACTTTGTGAACTCGGAATTTACCTCTCCTTGCCATATTCGCTCCTTGCACTCATCCTGCTGACTGCTTCGGTCGTTTGACGCCGTACTGACTTCTCGCCTGCCTTCTGTTCTCCACCCCACTACAGTCATAAACGCCCCGCACCACATGATACCGCACCCCTGGCAAATCCTTAACCCGGCCACCTCGCACTAAGACGATTGAATGCTCCTGTAAATTATGCCCCTCTCCAGGGATATAGGCGGTTACCTCATAACCCGAGGCCAATCGTACCTTGCAAACCTTACGCAGCGCAGAATTCGGTTTCTTAGGGGTAGTGGTATAGACTCGGGTACACACCCCGCGTTTCTGCGGATTACCCATCAAGGCTGGGCTTTTCGAGCTCACCCGCACCTTTTTACGCCGTTTTCGTACCAACTGATTAATTGTAGGCATAACTACTCCTTAATATTTTAACACAGACTTTGGCTTTGACAACCATTACATCTCCTTAATATTGAACAATCCTATCCTCCATTAAGCTGCCTCCTGTTCCTTTTCATTTTCGGTATCGCTTAAGAGTCTAATCCGCGAAAAATCACGAAAGCCTGTCCCGGCTGGAATTAGCCTGCCGACGATCACATTCTCCTTCAAACCCCGCAACTTATCCTCACGGCCCTGAATTGCCGCCTCAGACAACACTCTGGTCGTCTCCTGGAAAGATGCCGCAGATAGAAAACTCTCTGTCAATAACGCCGCCCGAGTAATACCAAGTAAGATTGGCTGATAACTGGCAGGTCTCAATCCCTCTGCCAGCAACCGCTCATTCTCATCCAGCACCCGTCGCCGTTCCACGACCTCCCCTTCAATAAAGCTGGAATCACCCGAATCCTCAATCCGAACCTTTCTTAACATCTGGCGGACAATGATTGAAATGTGCTTATCGTTGATCTTAACCTTTTGCAGCCGATAAACTGCCTGAATCTGGTTTGTCAAAAACTCCTGAACCGCTAACCACCCTTTAACCTTCAGGACATCATGGGGATCAACCGACCCTTCACACAACTTATCTCCGGCCTTAACCCGATTTCCTGTCTGGACCAGGAGATACTTACCGTACGGGATCTCATATTCCTTCACCGCCTCTCCTTCGGATATCACCTTCACCACTCTTTTCCCTTCCTTGGGTTCCCCCACTTCTACCGTACCATCGATTTCGGAAATAACCGCAGGTGACTTTACTCGCTTCGCCTCAAATAGTTCGGCTACCTTCGGCAGACCACCGGTGATATCCCGGGTTCTCGCCATCTCCCGTAAAAGCCTTGCCAACACATCCCCAGGCATAACCTTATCATCATCCTCCACCATTAAATATGCCCCAACTGGTAAAGAATGGGTTTCAATAACCCTTCCCTTTTCATTGACAATTTCCAGCATCGGATGCAACTTCCGTGCTCGGTCCTCGACGATTATCCGCTGCATCCGCTCGGTTTGTTCATCAATATCCTCCCGTAAAGTCCTTCCTACCTCGATATCCTTGAACCTAACAACCCCTTGTCTCTGAGCCAGCAGGGAAATTGAATAAGGCTCCCATTCAAACAAGACATCGCCTTCTTTAACTTCCTGACCGTCGTTCACCCGGATCAACGCTCCAGCAGGTACGGTAAAAGGCATTGCCCGCTCTGGTGCGGTAAGCAGTATTTTCCCCTGGGAAAGCGTCGTCAGTTCACCATCGCTTCGCTGACAGACATTTAGACTTTCAAACTTGATCTTTCCCGCAAACCTCGCCGTTGCCTTCGTCTGTTCTGCCACGCGTGCCGCCACACCACCAACATGAAAAGTTTTCAGCGTCAACTGCGTCCCCGGCTCACCGATTGATTGTGCCGCTATTATGCCGACCGCCTCCCCGATCTCCACCACCCGACCTGTTGCCATATTTCTCCCGTAACACTTCACGCACAAACCGTTTCTTGCTTCGCAGGTCAAAACCGATCGCACCTTGACCATTTCAATACCACAACTCTCAATCTCCTCCGCCGCATCATCGGCAATTTCCTCCCCCGCATGCACGATTACCTCATTGGTTACCGGATTAACAATATCATCAAGGGCAAACCGTCCCACAATCCGTTCACTCAGCGGCTCAATGATATCCCCCCCCTCGCGTAATGCCGTTATCTCCTGGCCCACGATAGTTTTACAATCCTCGATGGTAATTACTACATCCTGAGCTACATCTACCAAACGCCGGGTAAGATAACCTGCTTCAGCGGTTTTCAGCGCGGTATCGGTAAGTCCCTTCCGTGCGCCGTGGGTGGAAATAAAATACTCCCAGACCGAAAGCCCCTCGCGGAAGGAACTTTTGATCGGAGTCTCAATTACCTCCTCGCCAACTGTCCGCCGCTGCGGCTTTGCCATTAACCCCCTCATTCCGCCCAACTGCGCGGCCTGAGTACGGGAACCGCGGGCACCGGAGTCAATCAACATAAAAACGGGATTGAAACCATTTTGATCCGCCCGTATGCGCTCCATCAGTGCCTCCTCTACCTCCGCGGTGGCAAGCGTCCATGTGTTAACAATCTTATTATACTTCTCGGACTCGGTCATCAGTCCCCGATCATAAGCCTTCTGTACGCGGCGCACCTCCTCCTCGCTACGCTCCAAAATCTGCCCCTTTTCCTCGGGAACAATGATATCATCCATTCCAATGGATAACCCGGATAAAGTTGCCATTTCAAATCCCAAGTCTTTCAAATCGTCAAGTAATTTCACGGTTACATCCAACCCCAAACTACGGGCACACCGGTCAATCAACCCAACCAGTTTATCCTTAGGAACCACCTCGTTCACAAACCGAAGGCTATCTGGCAAGACCTCGTTTAAAATTACCCTACCCACTGTTGTCAGGATCTTCTCCCCCTGATATTTAAAACCAACCCAGTCGTGCACATCTAATTCCCGCAGATCAAAAGCCGAACGCACAGCATGAAAGTCATCAAAATACGCCACCGGTTTCACTTCACCCGGTTTGGTCTTGGAAATATAATATATTCCCGCCACGATATCCTGCGAAGGCACCATTAGCGGTTTACCGTGGGCTGGCGACAGAATGTTATGCGGTGCAAGCATCAGAACTTCCGCCTCTAGAATTCCCTCCGGGGTCACTGGGATGTGAACCGACATCGTATCTCCGTCAAAGTCCGCGTTAAACGGGGGACAGACCAGCGGATGAATACCGATCGCCCGGTGCTCAGAAAGCACCGGATAAAATGCCTCAATAGAAACCCGGTGCAACGTAGGAGCGCGATTCAACAAAACCGGATGCTCCCTCGTTACCTCCTCCAATACCTCCCACACCTCCGGCGCCTCTTGACGATACATACTTTTGGCACCCCGTTCGCTGTCTGCCAATTTCCGCTCCTCCAGACGGCGCAGAATCATCGGCCCGAACAATTCCAGTGCCATTTCCTTGGGGAGACTGCACTGATATAACTTCAAGGTCGGATCAACGACAATCGCCGACCTGCCGGAATAATCAACCCGTTTTCCTAACAGATTCCTCCTGAATCTTCCCTGCTTTCCCCTTAGCGCCTCACACAATGACTTCAACGGCCGATTACCCTTCCCCTTCACAGGTCTTGGCCTTGATTCATTTAAAAAAAGTGCATCAACCGCATCCTGCAGCATACGCTTTTCATTCTTCAAAATTATCTCCGGTGTCCGGATGGACATCAAATGCTTAAGACGATTATTGCGGACGATCACCCGTTTGTAAAGGTCATTCAAATCTGAGGTCGCGTACCGTCCTCCTTCCAAAGGAACCAGCGGTCGTAAATCCGGTGGTATCACCGGCAGCACATCTAAAATCATCCACTCCGGCTTTGCTCCGGAACTCCGGAATGCCTCAACCACCCTCAACCTTCGAAGCAAACTAAATCGGCGTGAACTTTCGTGTTTAATCCTCGCCCGAAGATCTGCTGCCAGGTCATCCAGTTCAATACTGGCTAACAATTGCTTTAATGCCCCAGCGCCGGTCGCCGCTTCAAAACCGGGAAACCGACTTTGGACCTCTTGATACGCCTCCTCTCCAATCAAATCCAGCCGTTTATATGGTGAGCCGGCAGATTCCCAAACCACATAGGCCTCATAATTCAGCACGGTCTCTACCTCATTGACAGTCATATCCAGCATCAATCCAATCTTTGACGGCGGTACCTGATAAAAAAGTGTGTGGGCTACGGGAACCGCCAATTCAATATGCCCCATCCGCTGCCGGCGCACAGCCGCACTGGTAACTTCAACCCCGCACCGGTCGCAGACAATACCCTTATATCTCACCTTCTTGTACTTACCGCAATTACACTCGTGATCTTTGACTGGACCAAAAATCCGTTCACAGAACAAACCATCCTTCTCCGGCTTCTGGGTCCGATAATTAATTGTCTCTGGCTTTATAACCTCGCCACTTGACCAACTCCGAATTGTCTCTGGTGAAGCAATTCTCAAGCGGAGTGAGTCAAAATCATAGACAAAATCCCTTTCACTGCTCATTCATCGATCTCCTCACATTTTCAAAAATTACCAAGAAATTTAGAGCCCTAATTACCAACCTCATCCGCTCTCCGTTTTTCCCTCTCGGATATCAACTCCAATCCCAGTCCCTGCAGTTCTTTAACTAACACCGCGAATGACGCTGGCGCCTTCGGCCGCGGCGGATTCTTTCCTCTCACCAGTGCCTCATAAAGTGCGCTTCGCCCCTCAACATCGTCCGATTTAATCGTCAGCATCTCCTGCAAAGCGTGTGCTGCACCGTAAGCCTCAAGTGCCCACACCTCCATTTCACCAAACCGCTGCCCGCCAAACTGTGCCTTACCACCCAGTGGCTGTTGAGTAATCAACGAATACTTACCGGTAGAACGGGCATGGATTTTATCATCGACCATATGAGTTAACTTCATCATATACATTATTCCTAAAGTAACCTTGCCCTTAAATGGCTCACCGGTCCGGCCATCATATAACACCACCTTTCCGTCAGAAGGTAGACCGGCACGGCGCAGTTCTTCCTTAATTTCTTCCGGTGAGGCACTCTCAAAAACCGGACACACCGCTTGGTAACCCAAAACCCTTGCTGCCCAGCCGAGATGTGCCTCCAGCACCTGACCTAAATTCATTCGCGATGGCACACCAAGAGGGTTCAAAACCATATCGACCTGGAGACCGCGCATCTCCTTAATGGTGTTACTCGCCTCACCGTTCGGAGCAACAGCAATGAAAGGCATGTCCTCAGTAGGTAGAATTTTAGACACAACCCCCTTATTTCCGTGTCTGCCTGCCAATTTGTCTCCTACTGACAATCTTCGTTTCTGAGCGATAAAAATCCTCACCCATTGCAGCACACCGTGGGGTAGCTCGTCTCCTCTGATTGCTCGTTCTTCTCCCGCCTTTCTCCCTTCTTGTGCCTGGACCAACGCTGATTCATACTCCTGCATAATCTCCTTTATTCTTTCCTGCAATCTTGGGTTAGAGACCAGTTGCTCAAAATTGGCTACGCTACTAAAAGCCTCCGAATTAAGAAATTCTTCATCCATCACCAGCCCGGCTTTGTGCACAACCTTACCCTTTGTCGTTCGCGCATTGGCCGCCGCCTTATGTCCCCTGAGCACCGCTTTCAACTTCTCGTCCCTCCGCTGCTGTAAGAACTCTTTCTTCAGCTCGTATCGTCTTTGGGCTTCCGCTACACGCTCTTTTTCTAAATACCGTGAAATCTGATCATTTAACTTCCGGGACAAAATCTTTCGGTCAATGACCGTTCCGTAGACTCCGGGCTCAACTCGCAGTGAACTGTCTTTAACATTTGCCGCTTTTTCGCCAAAAATTGCTCGTAACAGTCGTTCTTCTGGGGTATACTCCGTTTCTCCTTTCGGAGTAATTCTGCCGACAAGAATATCTCTCGGTCCTACTTCGGCTCCTAAACGCACAATTCCTAACTCATCAAGGTTTCTCAATTCATCCTCGGTGGCGCCAGGTATATCTCGAGTAATTTGCTCCGGACCTAACCGCGTCTCCCGTGCCTGAATCTCAAACTCTAAAATTTGAATAGATGTAAAGGCATCCTCTTTAAATAGATCTTCCGAGACAATAATCGCGTCTTCATAATTATACCCACGCCAAGGAACAAAAGCCACTAACACATTTCTTCCCAGCGCCAGTTGTCCTTTGTCAGTAGCCGGACCATCGGCGAGTAAATCACCTTTTTTTACCGTATCACCTACCCGCACCACCGGTCGCTGCGTCAAACAGGTGTACTGATTAGACTTCCGATACTTCATCAGCCGGTGCTCGATCAAACCTTTTTCGGTGCGAACCACCACTCTGCGGGCATCTACTTTGGTAACAACCCCATCTTCTTCCGCCAAAACAACCGCTCCAGATTCTACCGCAAACTTCCCTTCAACTCCAGTTGCCACCAATGGCTTTTGCGGAATCAGTAACGGAACCGCCTGCCGCTGCATATTGGCTCCCATCAGTGCCCGGTCAGCGTCATCATGTTCTAAAAACGGAATCATCACCGTCGACGGAGCAAAAAGCTGTTTGGGAGAAATATCCATAAAATCAACCTCATCAGTCGAAACAGTAACTACATCCCCTTTCCGCCGGCATACAACCTCCCGCTTGGCAAAACTACCATCTGGCAACAATTCACTTGTTGCCTGGGCAATCGTAAATCGATCCTCTTCATCGGGCGTTAAATACACCTCTTTGCCCTTTCCTATAATAACCTTGCCATCCCTCACCTCCCAATATGGTGTGCTGATAAAACCGTAATGGTCGATTCGGGAATATGTTGCCACAGTTGCGATTAACCCGATATTAGGCCCCTCTGGTGTTTCAATCGGGCAAAGCCTTCCGTAGTGAGAATAATGGACATCCCGAACCTCAAAACCCGCTGTTTCCTTGGTCAAACCTCCGGGCCCAAGTGTCGAAACTCTGCGCTTATGAGTTAGTTCCGCAAGAGGATTGGTCTGTTCCATAAACTGGCACAATTGATTCTGAGTAAAAAACTGCATTGCTGCATTAGCCACCACCTTGGTATTAACCAACTCTTGGGGAATCAACTGGGCATCGTCGACAAATCCCGCTCGCTCCCTAACATTTTGGGCTAATTGCATTAAGGCGATACGAAACTGATTTTCCAGAAGTTCCCCCACCCTCCTTACTCGTCTACTGCCCAGATGGTCAACATCGTCATACTGATACCTCATCAACTCTAAATCCATCCGGGCTCCTTCTTTTTCCATCATTTCCGCCGCCCGCCGTCCTCTGGTTTCCTCCTTATACCATAACTGCAATTCACCCCGTCGTTCATAAAAATAATAACTATCCGGTTCTAAATTCTCACCAGCAACCGTCTTTAATACGCCATCGACAGCCTGCTTTCCTTTACACTTAACCCTTAGCACAGCAAACTGCGCCTCGTCTACTAACCGTAACAACCGCTCGATGATCGCGAAAATATCACTATGCTTTAGTGCCGAGTGGTCTTCGAACGTTCTCAACCAGAGGCGCTGGTTTAGCTTAAACCTCCCCACCTTTCCTAAATCAAACCGCCGGGCGTCAAAAAGCATTCCAGAAATCAAATTTTCTGCAACATCAATCGAATGTGGTACAATCCCTCGCAACCGCATATATATCCGTTTAATCGCATCCTCTTTTGAAGACGACTTATCGCTGGACAGCGTATTAACTACGGCATCCACCCCCACCTGTCCATCACTAATAACCTCTCCGGACTCAATGCCCTTACTGTTAAGGAAATCGATTAAAGCCTCGCTCAATCGCTCGCCTGCCTTGGCAAGAATAATCTCCGTTTTTCGCTCCTCTCCGCCACTGATTCTGTCTTCTTCAATTTTGATATCATCTGCCAGTACATCGCCCACCCTAAACTTTCGCTGTTCTACTTGATAAAGTTCCTTTATCAGTGCCGAATGGGTATAACCCAGCGCTCGCAAAAAAGTTCCTGCTGATATCCGCCGCTTTCTATCCAAAACAACCAGTAAAACCCGATTTTTGTCAACCACCAGTTCAAACCACGCTCCACGCAAAGGTACTAACAGTGCTGAGACCTCTTCTCCATTCCGAGAAAAATAAACCCCCGGGGAACGATGCAACTGACTGACGACCACCCGCTCCACCCCATTAATAATGAACGACCCGTTAACCGTCATCCATGGCAAATCACAAAAATAAACCTCCTGCTCCAAAGCTTCCCGTACATCTTCGTTCCCTGTCTCAAAAGGGTTCTTGCTTCGCTTCCAGTCAAGTTTTACCAGCCGCAACCGTACCTTCAGGGGCAACGCATAAGTTGTCCCTCGGGCAATTGCCTCATCCGGCTGATATCGCGGTTCGCCAAACACATAATTCACATATTCCAGACGAAAATTTTTGTGCTCATCTACTATGGGAAACATCTCACGGAACACTGCTTCCAATCCCTGATTTCTTCGCGCTTCCGGCGGCACGCCATACTGGGTGAAATCAGCGAAAGACTCTCGTTGCAGGAAAAGCAGATTAGGGATTTCTAAAACCGTTCGCCTCTTGGCATAATCTTTAATTGTCTCGTTCATCAAACCCCTCTAAATTAATACCCATTAACTCGGATTACCATCAGGAATTAAATTCCGAAATCTTACTTGATCTCCACTTTGGCACCCACCTCTTCCAGTTTTGCCTTAAGCCGTTCTGCCTCCTCTCGGCTTGCGTTTTCCTTTATGACACTGGGGGTCTTCTCAATTATATCTTTGGCCTCCTTTAACCCCAACTGAGTCAACGCCCGCAGTTCTTTTAAAACCTGGATTTTCTTATCTCCAACAGCAACCAACGTAACCGTCCACTCGGTTTTTTCCTCCGTCTTTGCTTCCGTACCTGCGGCACCACTTCCCGCCACTGGAGCTGCTGGACTTGCTACCAATGCCTGGCCTGTTATACCGAATCTTTCTTTAAGTTGTTTTATCAGTGATGCCAACTCGGTTACGCTCAAACTTTCAATCATTGCCATCAACTGTTGGACTTTGTCCTCAGACATTTTGCCTCCTTAAGTTAAACTATTTTCCTACTTTGCTTATGAGAAGCAGCAATCTTATGCCTCGGAACATTTCCCCCCCATTGCTTCTGCTTGGTTTACTTTCTTTTTCTCCAGTTCTCCTAAAATCCCAATCAACTGTTCCAGAGGCCCGCCTAAAACCATCACTAAACCGTATATATGACCTGCTAAAACTCCCAGTAACTCTTTTCTCAATTCCTCCTTCGTTGGTAGGCTGGTCAGAAAATCGAAATCTGACGCGGCAAAAATCCTCTGCTCCAGATACGCACCCTTAAACTTCAGATTTCCCTGTCGTTCTTTTACTCCCTTAAGTAACTGCGCCGGGGCGGTCGGATCCGCAGCGGAAAAAATTATCGCCGTTGACCCGACTAAAAACTGCGCAACCGCATCTGGCACTCCACATGCGGCTAATGCCCGCTTTGCCAATCGATTCTTCACCACTTTTACCCTTAAATTTCTTGCCCTTCCCTCGCGTCGCAGAATACTGAATTCATTACCGGTTATACCAGCGAAATCAATAAAAAACATCGCGGTCGAATGCCTAATTCTATCCTGCAACTCCTCAATAAACCTCGCCTTTTTGCTTTTCTGCAAATCACACCTCCCGTTTAGTCATTTCAGTAAACTCCCTGGTATCAACCTTTATTCCTATCCCCATAGTAGAAGAAATTACCACTTTACGGATAAACTGTCCCTTGGCTGTAGTAGGTTTATTCCTGATCAACTCCCGGATGAACATTTGAATATTTTCCATTAACTGTTCAGGACGAAACGATACCTTACCAACCGCAGCATGAACATTTCCGGTTTTATCGCTGCGGTAACTAATTCGTCCCGACTTCAACTCTCGAATTGTTGCGCCAATATCAAAAGAAACAGTTTGGGTCTTTGGCGAGGGCATAAGCCCCTTAGGCCCTAAAATTTTTCCTAATCTACCTACCGCCGGCATCGTATCTGGCGTCGCTACCGCAACATCAAAATCGGTCCATCCGGACCCGACCTTCTCCACTAAATCATCAAATCCGACATAATCGGCACCGGCAGCCTTAGCCTCTTCTGCCTTGTCCCCCTTGACAAAAGCCAATATCCTTACCTTTCGCCCGGTGCCATGAGGCAAACTCACTGTCCCCGCAACCGTCTGTTCCTGTTTCTTTGGATCGATACCCAGTCGTACCGCCACCTCGACGGTTTCATCAAACTTTACATTGGCATTTTCCTTAACCAACCTTACCGCTTCGGCTAACGAGTACGCCTGTAAACGATCAACCATCTCTCTTGTTTTTCGATACCGCTTACTCCGTTTCATTAATCCTCCACCGTCAGCCCCATGGAATGGGCTGTTCCTTCAACTATCTTCATCGCTGCTTCCACTGTACTGGCATTTAGGTCCTTCATCTTTTTTTCCGCTATCTCCCGAAGCGCCTTACGACTGACCACTCCAACTTTTGACCGATTTGGCTCCGGCGAACCTTTTGCCAAACCTGCTGCCTGTTTTAACAAAACTGATGCCGGTGGGCTCTTGGTAATAAAAGTAAACTTACGGTCCGAATAAATTGTAACTACTACCGGAATTAACATCCCCGGAGGTTCTTTTCTTGTCGCCTCATTAACCGCCTTAATAAACTCAGCGATGTTAACACCGTGCTGCCCTAAAGCCGGTCCAATTGGCGGTGCTGCAGTTGCTTGTCCTGCTGGAACCTGCAATTTAACTATCGCCACAATCTTTTTGGCCATCCTGTAAACTCCTTTCTAATCTAAATAGGCTGTACCTCGAGAAAATCAAGGTCAATGGGTGTTGGTCTGCCGAATATAGTAACCATTACCTTCACCCGACGCCGTTCGGGAATAATTTCCTCAACCGTACCAGTAAACCCGGCAAATGGTCCTTTTGTTACCTTAACTGTCTCACCTTTTTCAAAAGGAGCTTCCGGTTCAATTTTGTCCCGGCTCTGTTCAATCTGCTCACAAATCGCTTCCACCTCATCTTCTGAAAGTGCCAGTGGCCGCTGCCTCGTTCCCAGAATATGAGTAACCCCCGGTATCGAGGTAACCAATTTCAGCGCTTCTTCAACCGGTTCCATTTCCACTACCAAATAGCCAGGATACAACCGCTTTTCCTCGGTAACAATTTTTGATTTTCTTACCCTTGCCACCTTTTCTGCGGGCAAAATGATCTTTCCGAAAAGAAACTGCATACCTTGTGCTTTAATTGCCTTCTCGATCAACTCCTTTATTCGTTTTTCCCTTCCCGTATAAGTATGAACAACAAAAAATTTCATTATTCTACTCCGGACACTTAACGGATGATCAGCGCCAGAAGTCGCGAAAAAACAAAATCCCATAATCCAATGAACCCAGCAAGAATTGCCGAAAAAACAATAACCACCAGTGTTGTCGTCCATAATTCTTTGGGTTTCACCCAAGACACCTTTTTCATCTCACTAATCACATCTTTTATATACTCTTTTATTTTTTTAATTGTCCCCATCTTTTATGCAGGCCAGGAGGGACTTGAACCCCCAACCTACGGATTTGGAGTCCGCCGCTCTACCATTAGAGCTACTGGCCTATTTAACCTCCTTGTGAACAGTATGTTTCTTACAACTGGGACAGAATTTTTTCAATTCCATCCTCTGCGTTTTCTTTTTGTTCTTGTTCGTATGATAATTTCTGCTTTTACATTCGGAGCAGGCTAAAGTAATAAAAATACGCATCGCTTTTTGCTACTCGATTATCTCAACAACCGTACCGGCACCGACAGTTCTACCGCCCTCACGAATAGCAAACTTTGAATTCTGTTCCAGCGCCACCGGTGTGATCAGTTCAATCTCCATCGTAATATGATCACCGGGCATCACCATCTCCACTCCTTGCGGTAACTGCACTGTTCCAGTAACATCAGTGGTCCGGATATAAAATTGCGGGCGATAACCAGGGAAGAAAGGTGTATGCCTGCCTCCTTCTTCCTTGGTAAGGACATAAACCTCGGCTTTGAACTTCTTATAAGGCTTAATTGAACCCGGTGCGGCAATAACCATCCCTCGCTCAACTTCGTCTTTACCTACTCCGCGCAAAAGCAAACCCACATTATCTCCAGCACGCGCATCGTCCAAAACCTTGCGAAACATTTCAATACTTGTCACCACCACCTTATCATGTTTTCCAAAACCAACGATTTCAACTTCGCTACCGGGTTTAAAGATACCACGCTCAACGCGCCCGGTTACTACGGTACCTCTTCCCGTAATTGAAAAGATATCCTCAATAGGCATTAGGAATGGCTTATCAATATCTCGCACCGGTTCAGGAATAAACTCATCTAGCGCCTTTATTAACTCCCAAATGGAATCAACATTTGACCCGGATTCCTCTTGGAGCGCTTTCAAGGAACTGCCTCTGATAATCGGTGTTTTATCGCCGGGAAACCCGTACTTATTCAAGATATCTCTGATTTCTTCGGAAACAAGTTCAATTAAGTCAGGGTCGTCCACCAAGTCAACTTTGTTTAGATAAACTACCATTGCTGGAACGTTAACCTGCCGAGCCAACAACACATGCTCAGTTGTTTGTGGCATAGGACCGTCGGCAGCAGAAACTACCAAGATCGCACCGTCCATCTGTGCTGCACCAGTAATCATGTTCTTGATGTAGTCAGCGTGTCCGGGGCAGTCAATATGAGCATAGTGTCTCTTTTCGCTTTCATACTCTACATGGGAAACGGCGATCGTCAGGATTTTTGTTTCATCGCGGCGGCCATGGGCTTCACTTGCCTTTGCCACTTGGTCATAAGTAACATAAGTTGCCAATCCTTTTGTTGATAACACCTTAGTGATTGCAGCAGTTAAGGTCGTTTTCCCATGGTCTACATGGCCAATTGTTCCGACGTTCACATGCGGCTTTTTGCGTTCAAACTTTGCTTTAGCCATAAACTATACCTCCTTATAATACAAATTTATTAACACAACCATTACCTTTAGAGGTAACCTCTAACTTAAACTCAGCCCACGGCCGGAATTGAACCGGCGACCTCTTCCTTACCAAGGAAGTGCTCTGCCGACTGAGCTACATGGGCGACTATAACTTTGTAATTATACCAATAAAATATCACCTGTCAATAATTTCTTTACCTAGATATTTAACTTTATCAATCCATTAGCGGGCGATGGGAGTCGAACCCACGCAAACAGCTTGGAAGGCTGTTGTGCTACCACTACACCACGCCCGCACACTAGGAAAACATATGGACGGGGAAGGATTCGAACCTCCGTAGGCATCCGCCAGCAGATTTACAGTCTGCCCCCTTTAACCACTCGGGAACCCGTCCGTAATTTCTACTATCTTCAGCCGACAGAGGGAATCGAACCCCCGACCTGAGGTTTACAAAACCTCTGCTCTACCGGCTGAGCTATGTCGGCAAATTTTAGAATATATTATTTACCCAAATATCCAGGTCAAGTTTATCCATTAAATAATTCGGGGCAGGGTGAATCTGCCCTGCCCCGTAGAAAGGCGTTGATGCCTCAACGTGTCAGAACCACTTTGCCTAACTGCTCGCAGTTTGCCGATTTTACCCGATAGAAATAAACACCACGCGCCACCTCATTGCCATAATCGTCCCGCCCGTCCCAAACAAATTCCGCCTGGGTGGTTACAAATTTCGTTCGAACTAAATCTCTCACCAGCCGACCAGCATTGTCAAAAATTTGCAGATCGACATTTCCCGGTTGCGGAACTGAAACTGAAAGAACCGTGCGACCCGTAGCGGGATTTGGTTTGGCAGACGTCTTTAGCCAACCCAACTGCTCAGGTAAACTTCTATAATCCTCAGCCAAGCCTACCGCACCCATATTAAACCCGACCACCTTCAGAATCATATTATTGGAACCTGAGCTGTACTGCATTATCGTTACCCAGTATGAGCCATCTCGAGGGTCGTATTCAATACCCCTCATATTCCACTCGGTATTGGTAAAGCGGAAGCGATTGCGGAGCGTACCATTAACCCGGTCGATTTCCAACATCGCACAGGAATCCAAGGCTGTGCCGCTTGCGTCAAACCAGGTGTACATATTCAGAATTGATGGTGTATTGCTCGGCGAACGGTGATCCATTGATAGGCATCTCGTACCATAGTACCCGGCAACCGGATGAATAATGGTATCCAGAATATTCCCTATCGTATCATAGACAAAAATCCGCTGCTGATTGGTAGTACTGCGTCGATCGCTCACATACACCAGATGCCGCTCCTCATCCTCTGCCACACCACAGGGATACTCTGCCTGCGGAACGGTGAAGTACCGAATCACTGAGCCGGTAGGTGTAATCTTGTAGACGCGCTTCGGTGGATTAGCAATCAGCCAGAATGTATTATCATACGAACAATAGTAGATATCGGTACAGGAATCCTCAGGAATTGGTACCGTACCCTGTGATTGCAGGGAACTGTCCGAGGTGTATTTATAAAGTGCTGTGCCAAAGAAATAAACACAGTAAATTAGATTATCCTGACGGTTATATGCAACGCCATACAGACCCCAGTCGCTTGGCATACCCGGACAAACCTTTGGTCCCCAGATAACCGTTCCCGGCTGAGGTGGTGGCTCACCGACACGTAGCGCAATCGCTATTTTCGTCTGATAATCGGCACTATCGCCCGAGACAAACAGGGTACAAGCGATGTTGGAGCCTGGCGGTATTGTTCCCTGCGCCATCACCCCAATTGGATCTGTGGTATTGGTTCGTTCCTCACCAGCCGGAATGTTGCCCCAACTACCCAGTGAGTCGGTAACCGTTAACCGGCTGTCAAAGGCACGAAACACCCCGACCGTGTTGTTGCAAGCCGCACCACCAGAGTTGCGCAAGGTAATCCTGAGCCGCGCCTGTTCACCAGGGTCTACCCGACCGTTGTTGTTGCCGCCGGGTGGTGAATCATGCACCACCATATTACGCAGAAATAGCATCGGACCGCCAGAACCGGTTATATGGTTCACCGCTACCAGCGCATCAATTCTACCTGCACCAAAGTCGTTATCCTTGCCCGGAGTGCCCAAATCCACCGCGGTGACCTCAAGAATTGAGTCCACCACCATCGGACTGAGATTCGGATTCTTCGAAAGCATCAGACAGGCCACACCCGCGGTGTGTGGTGTCGCCATCGAAGTTCCATCCATCTCCACATAACCACCACCAACCCGACAGGACTTCACCGCCACTCCCGGTGCACTCACATCCGGCTTGGTCAAACCCGGCGGATACGGATAGTCATTATACGGCGCCACATTCTGCCAGGTAACCGGACCGCGACTGGAAAAACTCGCAATCGCATCCAGTGAGTCGGTCGCTCCGATTGAAATCACCCCGGAAAGCGCACCCTGCCCACTGTTCTGCGGATTCCACCAAGGCGGCGGCACATTACCCGGACAACGTAAGGAGTTGGGTGGATTGAGATACCGCTCATTGCCCGCTGCGATGATCTGAATCACCCCTGCCGCATTCACATTGTCCGCCACCTGTCGCCAGGTCGCCTGACGCGGATTCCAGGAGATCTGCCACCCCAAAGACATTGTGTACAGATCCGCGCCATTCTCCGGAGACAGAGGCGGCGAAACCACAAACTGCATCGCCTGCCAGCACTGACTCTCCGCCACCGAATCCGCTACCGTCCTCACCCGGCACACCATTATCCGCGCATCTGGCGCCACACCACACTGACTCCCACTCGTCCCATCACTCGCCACCGTCCCAGCCGTATGCGTCCCATGACCCTGCACATCCATCGGATCATTGTTGTTGTTCTCAAAATTCCAACCATGGCGAGGATAGTTCGGATCCTCCCACATATGATCCGCCAGATCCGGATGGGTGTAATCACAACCCGTATCAATGTGCCCGCACACCACACCCTGACCAGTGTAACCCTGGGTCCAAACTTCCGGCGCCCTTATCTTCTGCACACCCCAGGTGACCTCATAACCACCCGACCCTACCTCCCTCGGCTTCACCAATAAATCCGGACAGTGCACTAAATCATACTCAACATAGTGTACCTCTGCCCGCTGCGCTACCTCCCGAATCACCGCCGGCGTCGCCTCACAGTAAACCGCATTCACAATCCACATTGTCCTAATGTCCGCCACTAACCCTACCCGCTCCTTCTCCTTTAAATACTCAAGTAGACCTGCCTGCTCCCGCTGAGCAAAATCCTGCAACGTCCGCGCCACCAGCACCCGTCGCTCCCGCCGCGGTAAACCGCTAACCAGCGCATTCAACTCCTCAACATCAAACTGCCGCTTCAACACAATCTGCACCGGCAGACGAGCATCCATCGCTGCCGTCGCCAAACGAGCCTGAAGATCCGGACTGATCAGCCCGAACCCCAAACTCACTAACAACATCATTAACACTACCACTACCTTAACCACTGCTACCTCCTTTTTGGCTTTTAGTATAAAAATATTAACTTCAATATCACTTAGGTCAACATTGGCACTGTTTCTCCTTAATAATACCGAAAACAGCCATTACTTAAATTTTAGCACCTACTCGTCTTGATTTTTTCTTTATCAGTGATAACCTAATCAAAAATGAGATGGCTGCTGAAAAGAACAAAACCAGAAGATAAGCTCTTAGAATTATTATCCCATTGGCGGCTTTTCGAAACTGTGGATCTCAACCGTCCGGAAGTAGCAGAAAAACTGCGCGACTTTTCCCATCGTCTAAACCAAGAGTTAGTTAAGTTAAAACAGGTCTTAACTGCCAAGGCAGAGTCTGGAACCGAAGACGATATTGAATTTCTGTTTCGTATTCTCAGTGGCTTACCCTCTCCACCCTTAAAGGCTAAGTTCCCAACAAATGAATCGGATTTCAAATGGGAAAATGCTGAAACTGAGCTTGGTTTGGTGGAAAAGGTGGTCAGCCGGGTTCGGTTAACACTACTGGCAAGAGTGGTTAGTGGCTATGAAAAAAGCATTGCCGAAGTGCGACGGCGCGGCGGAAATCCCGTTGAAATTGAGCAGATTAAGCAAACGATGAATGAGGAAATCAAGGAGATTGATAAAGAATTCCACGTTCATTTTAAAAACTGCCTTTTTTTATATGAACTGTATCAATATACCCTGACGGCACTGGCAAATAGTAAATCACCAACACTGGAACATGAGCTACTTGGTCGTCTGCTTTCCGCCCAGCCACAAGAAAGGATGATTGCCTTGCAGGTACTTAAACAGCGGAATTTCCAACCCCGGACAACCGAACAAGTGCTTAATTTCTATCTAACCCAGACAAAATTCACCGCGACAGAAAACGATAAGCACCAAGCGGAAAAAGAATTAGAAAAACTGATATTAAGCACAGAGGACCCAATGGAGTTGAATGAACTGATTGAACGCCGGCTGGCAGAAGAGGGGCTGACATACCTTCAGGCACTGGCACTGGAACGACTTGCGGTAATAAATCCGGAACGGGCACTGGCAAGGTACGGTGAGATTTTTTCTCATCCTGATGAACCTACGGAACTAAAAATTGCCGTCATCGGGGCAACCGCGGGAAAATTGCTAACCTTTAATCCGGAAAGTGCGGTCAAACTGCTTCTCCTTGCACTTGACGATTTAGAAATGGAAGTCAGGGTGCGTGCCGCTTCTGCACTTGCCCGGCTACCAGAAAATACCACGCCTACCACCAGAAATATAGCGCTGGAAAGACTGCTTTTTGCGCTACGCGACGGCGATCTCGAGGTTCGTAATGCCGCTGCCCGCGCCATCACCCCTAAAACATACCCTAACGCCGACGAAAAACTTGCTCATATGCTTATAAGTGAAACCAACCCCAATGCGCGCGAATTTGCCGCTTTTGCCCTGGGATTGAATTTTACTACCTCATCTCAAAATACCCCCGCTCTGATTCAGGCATTAGCCGATGAGGATGCCGCAGTTCGCAAAGCGGCAGCCGAAGCACTGGTTGCCCAAAGGGTAATTCCGACCGAACCAAAGCTGAGGCTACTGTTTTTTTGTGCCCGACAAGAGTGGGGTGCTCTGGCAGAAGCCGGCAGTCAGGCAGTAGAATGTCTTTTGCCCCGCCTGCGCGACCAACGAGTTGAAATTAGATTAGAAGCAGTAAAAACCCTCGGCAAAATCCGCTCCCCGGTAGCGGTCCAGGACCTCTGTATTGCCCTTTCTGATGCCAGCCAGGATGTGCGCAAAGCCGCTGCCAAGGCACTTGCCGACATCGGTGATCCATCAGCAATACCAGCACTAAAAACCGCGCTCAGCCGTGAAGGATTTAACGAAGTGAAGCAGGCGATGGAACGCGCCCTACGTAAACTCAGCTGATGTCAAATCTTTACAAATCATCATTTTAACCTTAAAATTTTTGCTAAATGGTATCGCTACTGAAAAAATTTATCCCGACCAAAAGTGAAAGAGAGGTCAAACGTCTTCGGCAAAAGGTAGCAGAAATCAACGCCATCTACGAAGATTTTCACTCGCTCAGTGATGAAGATCTCCCCAAAAAAACCGAGGAGTTCGTCAAACGAATAGATGACGGAGAATCACTGGAAGCGATTTTACCCGAGGCATTTGCACTGGTAAAAGAAGCCTGTCGCCGGCTGTTCGGCAAAAAGTGGACCGTAACCAACCAAGAGATTACCTGGGATATGGTACCGTTTGATGTCCAACTGATCGGCGGCATTGTGCTCCACGAAGGTAAGGTAGCAGAGATGAAAACCGGTGAGGGTAAAACCCTGGTGGCAACAATGCCGCTATATCTCAATGCGCTGGAAAAGAAAGGCTGTCACCTGGTAACCGTTAACGACTACCTCGCCCGGCGGGATCGGGAATGGATGGGACCGATTTATGAATCGCTGGGATTAACCGTTGGTTATATTCAGACCGGAATGACCCCGGATGAACGCCGGCCCCAGTATGTCTGTGATATCACCTACGGCACAAACAACGAATTCGGCTTTGACTATCTGCGCGACAACATGGTGCTTGCCTACAAAGACAAAGTCCAACGCGGTCATCATTACGCAATCATTGACGAAGTCGATATAATACTGGTTGATGAAGCCCGCACACCATTAATCATCTCTGGCCCGGTTGGCTTCTCCAAACAAAAACAACTTCAAGAACTGGTGCCGATGGTCAACCGTCTCTTTCGTGAACAGGACCGTTTAGTTGACCGCATCGTCGACGAAGGGGAACGCCTGTGGCGCTTAGGCAAAAACTTTGAAGCCGGAGTAAAATTTCTCCAGGCTTTGCGCGGCTCCCCAAAAAACCGGCGCTTGCTGCGCGTCCAGCAGGAAGAAGGTGTCAAAAGAACGATTGACCAGACTGACGGCATCATCCGTCGCGACAAAAAACTCCCCGAGGTCGATGCGGGACTCTTCTTTGTCATTGATGAACGGGACCATTCGGTTGAATTGACCGACAAGGGACGTGCCGCCCTCTCACCCCACGACCCGGATATGTTCGTTTTACCGGATTTAAGCACCGAACTTTCCAAATGGGATATCGACCCCACCCTCTCACCACAGGAAAAGGCAAAACGGAAAGAAGAAACCTACCGTAAATATGCGGAAAAGAGTGAGCGTCTGGCTAATATCGCGGCGCTTTTAAAAGCCTATGCCCTTTTTGAAAAAGATGTTGATTATGTGCTTACACCAGATGGTCAGGTGGTGATCGTTGACGAGTTCACCGGCAGACTGATGCCGGGCAGAAGGTTCTCTGACGGCTTACACGAGGCCCTAGAAGCAAAGGAACAAGTGCAGGTACGCGAAGAAACCCAGACCTTCGGCACTATTACCCTGCAAAACTATTTCCGGATGTATAAAAAACTTGCTGGTATGTCCGGTACCGCAATGAGCATTGCCGCCGAACTCTACAATGTCTATAAACTGGAGGCAATTGAAATCCCCACCAATGCACCAGTTAGAAGGATTGACCATCCGGATGTCGTATTTCGAACAAAGAAGGCAAAGTATCAGGCGATAGTCAAAGAGATCCTCAAATGGCACAAACTGGACCGACCAATCCTTGTCGGCACCACCTCGGTTCAAGCTTCGGAAGAACTGGATCGCTTATTACGGCCAACTGGCATCCGCTACTCCATTCTCAATGCCAAAAATCACGAAGCAGAGAGCCAGATAATTGCTCATGCTGGTGAACCCGGTGCGGTAACCATCGCAACCAATATGGCAGGAAGGGGCACCGACATAAAACTTGGCAAAGGTGTTGTAAAAGGTGAAAGATGTTATCTGATCTCCCACGACGGCAAATGTCCCTACTGGGAGGAAAAACCCGATCGCTGTTATGAAGAGGTGCCGTGCGGTCTTTATGTAATTGGCACAGAACGGCATGAGGCACGCCGGATTGACGACCAATTACGCGGCAGATCAGGTCGTCAGGGAGACCCTGGTTCATCACGCTTCTTCCTGTCTTTTGAAGATGATCTCCTTCGTCTTTTTGGCAGCGACCGGATGGCAGCGATCATCGACCGCTGGGCACCCAAGGAAGACGAACCTGTGGAGAATCGTCTGGTAACTAAGGTTATCGCCAATGCCCAGAAACGGGTGGAAATTCGCAACGCGGAAATCCGCCGCCACCTCTTGGAATATGATGATGTGATGAACCGTCAGCGCGAGGTAATTTACACTCTCCGGGACACCATTCTCAAAGAACGAGACCTGACCGGGGTCTTCAATGACATCCTGGAGGCCTATGTTGACCTGCTGATCCAGCATTTTGCTCCTGAACGCAAATCTCAAGGGTGGAACTGGGACAGACTCCGCGAGGCAATGCTAAAAACATTTTTAACCGAC
Source organism: uncultured bacterium (assembly GCA_964590395.1). Classification (GTDB taxonomy): domain Bacteria; phylum Hydrothermota; class Tepidihabitantia; order Tepidihabitantales; family Tepidihabitantaceae; genus JAOABP01. The sequence continues at coordinate 188,054 of CAZPVT010000005.1, read as the reverse complement.
ATCTCGACGATTCAACAAAGCAACGAATATCTTGACCAACAGCAGTTAAAAGAGTATCTTTTAAATAGTGGCAAGCAGCGCTACACAGACTTGGCACAGGAGATCGGCGTTGAGTTATTTACTGAATGGTGTCGTCGGGTGTTTCTTGCAACCCTGGATGAGGCGTGGCGTGACCATCTGCATCAACTGGACATTCTGCGCGAAGGGATTGGACTGCAGGCTTATGGTCAAAAAGACCCACTTGTTGAGTATAAACAGGAGTCCTTTCGGCTATTCAGTGAAACAATGCAGGAGTTTTATCAGAACGCCTTAAGAGTTCTCTTCCGGGTTGATCCGAAGAGCGGTGAAGACCGACTCGGTCAACCGAGCCGGATGTCAGTTCGGGCATTCAAACCGGAAACCGCTGGCGAAGCGACTTCTCAAACAGCGTCATCCACTGGCAGGACACTTCGCCGGCAGACGCCCAAGGTGGGGCGGAACGATCCCTGCCCCTGTGGTTCAGGTAAAAAACACAAGTACTGTTGCGGAAGGGTACCAGCACCTTCTGCGAATAGCAAAACCAAGGCAAACAAATAAAAAGGAGGAGAAATGGCAAAAATCCCGACCAGCCGAATCATACTATATGTGATTCTCGGCATCATCGTCATCGTCGTGGCGGTGTGGGTCCTTAGGACACGTGCCCAGGAAGCCCGAATAGGTAAAAGAGTTGTAGAAGTTGAAGACATTCCCAAGGAAGTCAAACGTCTCACTAAAACGATTGAGAATCTAAACGATGACATCCCTGACATCGCACCCGAGGATCAGCCGGCAGCGCAAGAATTGATCGCCAAAGCGCAAACCGCATTACAGGAGTTTCAAACGCTAACTACACCCGAAGAACTCACCAAAAAGCGCGAAGAGATCCAAGACTACATCAAAGAGGTGAAAAAACTCAAGCGGTTAGCAAAGAAGAAAAGGTAATAACTTGTAACCGGGCAGGGGTGTCGCGATGACCCCCTGCCCGAAAAACCGAAGGAGTCGCAGTGAAGATAAGAGTGATCATTTGGACAATTACCGCCATCCTGGTAGTCGTGGGCACCCTATTTCTCCTACTCGGTGGCAAAAGAACCCAGCGTAAAATCATTACGTTTAAAGACCTGCAATATCAGACCCAAAGGACGGAACAGAACATCAACGAACTATTTGCCAGATTAGCCCAGGCACGGGCTGTTCCCTTACCGCCGGGAAGTAGCCAGTTAATTACCGAAGCGGAGGCGCAATTAAATCAGGCACGCGACCTGATCGAAAAAAACAAACAAACCACGGATATCAAAACTATGGGGAAAAACCTGCGCCTTGCCCACCGGTTATTGACTAAAACCCGGCGCTTGCTCCGCACCGCCACCAGGCCCAAGCCGCTGATCGGTGGCCCCGGTGGTTCCGGTGGTTAAACTAAAACCAGCGGTAATAAACCACGGGTGTTTCTCCCCTTGCCGGTAGCCAGCCGGTCATCTCCTCAAAAAATTGCCGCAATAGATAATTCAGCCTCGGTTGGGATTTAACCCATTTTGGTTCGCCCTTAATTCCACACCGCTCCGCCAAAATCTGCTTGGCATCTTCCAGCGTTCCCAGTGTATCCACCAGTCCGAACTGTCTTGCCTGTCTGCCAGTCATTATCCGGCCATCTGCGATCCTCATCAGACTGTCCAATGGAATTTTTCGTTCCCGCGCAACGATGTCAACAAACTGCTCATACACATCGCTGACCACGCCCTGCAAAATTTTCCGATCTTGCTCGCTCATCTCCCGAAAAGGCGAACCGACATCCTTTGCCTCCCGGGACTTAATCACCTCAACCTTCATACCGATTTTATCCAAGAATCCGCGCACTACCGGCAACTCCATAATCACCCCGATTGAACCGGTCAATGTCCCGGGATTGGCAACGATCGCATCCGCGCCCGTGGCAATGTAATACCCACCGGAAGCGGCAACTGTCCCCATTGAAACCACCACCGTTTTCCCCTTCTCACGAATCCGTTTTATCTCCGAGTAAATCTCATGCGCTGCGGTCACCCCCCCACCCGGACTTTCCACCCGAATTAAAATCCCTTTTATCTGCGGCTTCTTTGCCAGTATCCGTAACTGCCGTACCGTCTCCCGGCTGTCGCGGAGCACTCCCTCAATTGTTACATAACCGAGTGCCTTAGTACCCGCCGGCGACTCATCACCCAGCCCGGCAATCAACAGTCCAATCGTCAATCCAGTACTGATCAAAGTTCCCAGCGTGGTTAAAACGACAATGATAATCAGTGTCTTTTTACTCATAAAGATAAAATGGGCCCTAGTGGACTCGAACCACTGACCCCTGCGTTATCAGCACAGTGCTCTACCACTTGAGCTAAGGGCCCCTAACACAATAAATCTAACAAAAAACCACCTCAAGTCAAATATGTTTTAATCGCCATCCGTCCTTGGTGTCTTCAATAATGTAGCCTAATTTCCCAATCTCCTCTCGCAACCGGTCTGCCCTTTGCCAATCCTTTGCCCGGCGCGCCAACTCCCGTTCCTCTACCAGTTTTTTAACCTCAATCGGGACCTCTCCCACCGCATCAACCGCTGCCTTCAAATTCAAGCCCAGCACCCGATCGAAATCCAGCAGCAGCTCCCACGCCCGTCGGTCCTGTCTTTTGTTTCCCTCCCGCACCAGATTCCATACCGCTGCCAGCGCCTGGGGCATATTGAGGTCATCAGCAATTGCCGAGTGAAAATCCGCCTCCACCTTCCTCAGATACTCATCATCACCCTCTCCCCTTCTCCAGTTAACCGCATTAATTCCCATCTCCCGCAAACCTTTTAGCCCGTTCTGGGCTGAATCCAAAGCCTCAATTGTGAAATTCAACGGCATCCGGTAATGCGCAGTATGGCACAGATACCTAAACGCCAGCGGCTCATAACCCAGCCGCTCCAGTTCGGTAACGGTGAGAATATTACCCTCAGACTTCCCCATCCTTGACTCACCAAGTTGCAAAAATGCGTTGTGCATCCAGTAATGCACCACCTCCTTACCGGTGGCGGCAAAATTCTGCGCCCGTTCATTGGTATGATGAATAGGAATGTGGTCGATACCACCGGTGTGAATATCAAACTCCTCACCCAGATACCTCATTGACATCGCTGAACACTCAATATGCCAACCGGGAAAACCTCGACCCCACGGTGAATCCCACTGCATCAGATGTTTGGGCTGATTGGTAATCCAGAGGGCAAAATCAGACGGACTTTTTCGCTCCGGATCTATCTCCACCCTTGCGCCCGCCTTCTGCTCGCTCAGATTCAACCTCCCCAGCCGCCAGTAATCCGGATACTTGCCGGTATCCAATATCAACCCCACACTGGTTTGATAAGTAAAACCGTTTTGCTCAATCCGCTGGATCAGCGCGACCATCTCCGCGATGTGTTCGGTTGCGCGGCAGACGATATGGGGTCTTTGGATATTCAACTTCCGAGCATCGGCAAAAAATGCCTCTTCATAAAAATGGGCGATCTCCTCCGGACTTCTGCCCTCTCTTCTCGCTCCAGCCTCCAATTTATCCTCCCCCAAATCATCATCCGTGGTCAGATGTCCCACATCGGTGATATTCATCACCTGCTTTACCTCATAACCTAAATACTCAAAAACCCGGCGCAAAGTATCCGCAAAAACATAAGCCCGAAAATTACCGATATGGGCAAACCAGTAAACGGTCGGACCGCAGTTATACATCCTCACTCTGCCCGGCTCAATCGGCACAAAATCCTCCTTTTGCCGGGAAAGCGTATTGTAAACCTTCATAGACTGAATTTTAAATAAAGAAAATCAACCGGTCAACAACCAACAAACAAACCGCGCCATAAAAAGAACAAAATTTCACGCCTGCGCTCCAATTAGCTACTTGATTGACATTGTGCCTTCATAAAGATATACTAATGCGGTGCGTCCGATTGTAACATTAACCCTGATATTCTTAATTACCGGTATCGCTTATCCCCAAGAACCAGAAGGCTGGCTCATACCCTTCTCCTGTGCCTATCAACCGGACCTTAGTGGCTTTAACCACCGTTTTATCGCCCAAGGGTTGCCTCAGGCAAAAAACCGCCTTTACGGTTGGGGAATTGAACTGCGCTCCTGTGTAAGTAATAATATCCTGCTCGGACCATTATACTTCCGCACCTGGGACAATGTGGAGAACGAAAAACTCCATCTCCACACCGAAACTTGGGGCATCCTCGGCGAATTCGGCATCAAACTGCCGATCTTCAAATTCCTCACTATTGTACCACTCATCGGCATCGGCGGTGTCCAGCCCAGTTTTCACCTGCGCCAGAAAACCGGTGATCTCAATCTGGACAGCCTGCTGACCGCACCAGGCAAAATTGCCGTCATCTCGCCGGGAATAAAACTTACCGGAATGGCAGCATTCGAAGTAAACCTGCTTATTCCGACTACTACCGGCAGTTATGGCTTATCCCTGCGCAGCGGCTATCTCTATTCACCGCTCCATCTTGACTGGCGACTCGCCAACGGTGCCCGGATAACCAATACTCCGGACAGTAAAATTCAGGGGCCCTGGTTCTCATTAGGGATTACCCTCATCCCAGCACCGGAGACTCATACCGAATGAACCGAATTACCGCGCTTTATATCATAGCCGTTATCCTACTCTTATCTGCCTGCCTTTACACCTACAAAGCAGAAAACACCACCACCCACACCCGAACCGCTGACCAGTTTTCTCAGGCAAACCTTGAGACGAAAAACGGTGCGGTTACCATCACCGCCACAACCGACACCCTTGCCACGGTAAAAATCACCTGTTATGCCTACGGCAAAAACAAAGATGACGCCCAAAAACGGCTGGAAAAAATCACCGTTACCGATATGGTTAATAACAATCTCTGGGACCTACGGGTTAATTTTCCGCCCAGCGGTGTGCCACAGGGTGCCATAATTGATGCCTATTTACCTGCCAGCACCCGCACCACGATTGCCACCTCCAACAACAAAGTTACGGTCAGCGGTATCACCGGTAGCATTTCGGTTACCACCAGCAACAGCCCGGTGACCCTTATCGGCACTGCCGGCACCGCAAGCATTGCGACCCGCAACAGCCCGGTTACGGTTCAGGTGCACTCTGGTGCCATCACGATCACCACCACCAGCGGTGCAATTGACTGTGACCTTGCTGAACTCCCACCTACCGCCAGCGCCACCTTAACCACCACCAGTGCCAAAATAATCCTGCGCCTGCCACCGGATCTCTCCGCGTACATCAACGCCGCCGCCACCAACGGCACTGTGGTCATTACCGGCTATAATGTCCATTACGAAGAACAGACCCGAGAGCGCATCCGGGCAAGAATTGGCTCCGGTGCCTCGGCAATCACCATTACCACCACCAAGGGAGACATTGTGATCCAGAATCGTCAGGCAACCGGTAATGGTCAAAAAAATACAAAACCATAAAAAGGAGTACTTAATGTCAGAAAATACTAATGTGTTACAGATCACTGATGCCAACTTTGACCAGGAAGTAACCAACTCCACCATTCCGGTCATGGTTGACTTCTGGGCGCCCTGGTGTGGACCCTGCCGGATGCTCGCTCCGGTAATTGACCGCCTCGCAGAAAAGTATTCCGGACAACTGAAGGTCGGCAAGGTCAATGTTGATGAATGCCCAACTGTCGCGGGCAAATTTGGCATAATGAGCATCCCGACCCTGATTTTCTTCAAAAATGGCAAAGAGTTTGACCGGGTAATCGGCGCACTGCCCGAACCGATAATAACCAGCAAAATTGGGGAACTACTCAAATAACCACCGCCATCCCTGACAGCCTAAAACCGAGAAAACTTACTCCGGCGATTATCTCCAAATTACAGGAGATCTGCACCCCGGCACGGATTCTGACCGAAGAGGAAAACCTTCAGAACTACAGCCGGGATGAGGGTCCGCATACGCCGGCTCTACCCGAGGTGGTGGTCAAACCGATAAACACCGAAGAGGTGGCAAAAATCATCACCCTTGCCCGCACCGAACAGATTCCGGTTACCCCGCGCGGCTTAGGTACCGGTGTTACCGGCGGCTCAATCCCGATTTACGGTGGCATCCTCCTCTCATTAGAAATGATGGACAAAATAATTGAAATTGACCCTAAAAACCTGATGGTCAAAACCCAGCCTGGTGTCAACACCGGCAGACTACAAAAAACCTGCCTGGAACACAACCTCTATTATCCGGTTGACCCGGCTTCGCTTGATGACTGCTCAATCGGGGGCAATGTTGCCACCAATGCGGGCGGTGCCCGCGCATTAAAATACGGTGTAACCGGCGACTATGTAACCGGCATTCAGGCGGTACTACCTGACGGCACAGCTATCAACTACGGTGGCAAACTCCGCAAAAACGCCACCGGTTACAACCTGAACAAACTCATCATCGGCTCAGAAGGCACCCTCGCGATAATCACCGAAATCACCCTCCGCCTTGTGCCCAGACCCCGGCACCAGATCGACCTCCTGATCCCTTTTTCCAGCCTCAACCACGGCGTGGAACTGGTCCTCCAACTTGTCCAGAACAAACGGCTCCTGCCCGCGGTAATTGAATTTATAGAACAAAAAGGTGCCACCATCTGCGCCCAAACTACCGGTGAAACCCTACCCTTTCCAGATGCGGTAATTCAGCTCCTGGTGGAACTTGAAGGTAACGACCGCAACGCGGTCCTGGAAGATGCGTTTCAACTCGGTGAGATGGCGATCAAACTGGGTGCCCGGGAACCGCTCATTGCTGAAGATGAAGCAACGCAGACCCGGCTCTGGACCTTCCGCCGCTCAATTGCCAAAACCCTAAAAAAGATCTACCCGGAGGTAATCGCTGAAGACATCGTTGTCCCGCTCAGCCAGCTCCCTGCCACGGTCGAATTCATCAACCAACTCGGCAAACAACTCAACCTCCTCATCATCCCCTTTGGCCATATCGGTGATGGCAACATCCACACCGACTTCTGCCGCACAGATGAAAACCGCACCGAATGGCAAAAACGGATCGCCATAGCAATTGACCGGTTAATCGACTTTGTTGTGCGGGCTGGAGGCCAGATCTCCGCTGAACACGGCATCGGCGCTCTAAAACGGCACCTCCTCAAAAAAGGCTTAACCCCGGCAGAGATCAACCTGATGAAAAAACTCAAAAACGCGCTTGACCCGGACAACATCCTAAACCCGGGCAAAATCCTGCCGTAAAAAACCCCTGACACCACACCCCAGCCCAGCACCTCCACAACCAGAATAACCACCCATCCTGAAAACAAACCCAGAACCACCCGGACTACCCAAACCCACACCACAACCACGACAGGACCCAAAACCCCGCCAACTACCCTGTACCATAACAAACCCAAAACCCTCAATCCCACCCAACCCAAAACCACCGGCACAGCCAACTTAAAAACCATTGGGGATACGGTCTCGGGGATGGGGTCTAAAAAACCGAAAAAAATATTATAACAACTTAAATTTCAAAAACTTATCCTGATACTACCCGACTTGCATTTTTTAACCTATAGGTTAAATTTTATTGATGTCAGAAAAACCGGTTAACCATACATTTCTCCGCACACTGGGTGTGCACCTGCGCCAGATAAGAAAAAAGGCAAACCTCACATTAAAACAACTGGCACAAAAAATTACGCCCGAGGCACCGGGATACTATGTTTTGCTTCACCGCCTTGAAACCGGTAAAATCAAAAACCCATCAATCATCACCATTACCAACTACCTCACCGCGTGCAATGCCACCTTCAACGAAATAATTGAGCTCTTAAACCGCTCTGCCACCATCACCCCGAAAACCGAAACTCCTCCGGATCTTACACAACCAACCGAAACCCTGCCCAAAAAGAGTTTAAACCGGCGACCTGGCCGCATAAAACAACTCCTCCAGAACCGCATCCTCCGCACCATCCTTGAAGACACCCTTTACCGGATAATCACCGCACCTGAGGCAGAACAGATTGACCAGGAAAAACTCACCCAACTCTGCCACTACGGCAGAAAAATCTTCCAAACCTACCTCTCCACCCGCGACGACCAGAACCGCCGCACCCGACTCCTCCTAAAACAGCGCGACCGAATAAAAGAACTCAACCTGCCTTCAGCCGGCATCGAGACAATTGAACAGGAGATCAAAAACCTTTACGCAGAGATTGAAAAACAGGGACTCCTCAACCCGGACCAGGACCTCCTCTGGATAATCTCGGAACTAAAAAACCGCCCCTTACCCGCACCTATCCGGGCAGAAAAAAGGCTGATACTGGAAAAACACCGGGCAGAAACTGAAAAGAAAAAACGGATTGCCGGCACCGCCGCGGTGATCTTCGGAGAGATCAACCGGGAACTAAAAACCGAAAACCTTGACCCACAGATAAGACTCTGGGCAATTGAACTTCTCCATCAACTAACCAATACCGCCTTACAACTTGAATCTGACCCGGAAAAACAAAAACCGGAGTTAAACCGCCTCCTTTCAACTGCCCCCTATCCGGAACTTGCCCGCACCATCCTCCAACTCTTTGAAAAAACCTATCCCCGATACCGGCATATGGCAGTGCCGGACAAAGCACAGCCCGAGAACAAAGCTTGACTTGGAGGAGTATTAAGTTACAAAACTGGTTATGAAAATAAACCTCCTTCTAATTACGATCCCGCTGACATTAACCGCCTTAATGTCCCCAGGGTGTCAGCATCTCCAACCAAACCAAAGGGACTGCCGCGAAGATATGCGCCAGTTTGTCCAGAAAATCAGCGCCTACACCCAAAAAATAAACCCCGATTTCCTCATCATCCCCCAGAATGGCCAGGAACTGCTCACAATCGATGGAACGGATACCGGCACACCGGCAATTGCCTACATTAAAGCGATTCACGGACTGGGCAGAGAGGACCTATTCTACGGATACGATGGAGACAACATCCCAACGCCGGAATCAGTCCGCAACCGGATTATCCCATTTCTAAACCTTGCGGAAAGTTGCGGCATTGAGGTGCTGGTCATTGACTACTGCTCAACCCGCACCTTTGTTGACAACTCCAATCTTCAGAACACCCGCCACGGCTACATCTCCTTTGTGGCTGACCACCGGGAACTGGACAACATACCCGCTTATCCCCCCGAACCCCACCGGGTCAACGCCAGCGACATCACCACCCTAAAACAGGCACAGAACTTCCTCTGTCTGATTAACCACGGTGCCTTCAGGGACAAAACCGCCTTCCTGAACGCTCTCAGCGCAACCAACTACGACCTCCTGATCATCGATCTGTTTTATGACACACTCCCTTTAACCGCGGACGAAATTGCCCGCTTAAAAACCAAGGCAAACGGTGGCAGACGGCTAATCCTGTCCTACCTCAGTATCGGCGAAGCCGAGGACTACCGCTACTACTGGCGTCCTGAATGGCAACAAAACCCGCCCGACTGGCTCCTTGAACAAAACCCGGACTGGCCCGGCAACTATCGAGTAAAATACTGGGACCCGCAATGGCAAAAGATCATCTACGGCAACGACAACTCCTATGTCAAAAAAATCCTTACTGCTGGCTTTGACGGCATCTACCTTGACCTGATCGACGCCTTTGAATACTTCGAACAGCACGAAACCCAATAAAAAACCTGCCGATAAAAGATTGAATTTAAGGGGGACTTATTATCATAATTATAAGAAGAAAATTTTTATAACGTGTTAGATGCTCTATTTGTCGGTGCCATAATTGATGGTGGAGGTGGTTTCTTTAAATGCCTTAAACTTAAGCAATGCGAAGATAGCAAAGCAAAAGATATCGAAAAGGTCAATTTAAAGGAGGTGAATTATAAAATAATAAAACCTTTAATCTGGTGGTGAAATTATGTATTTGGCGCATTTTGACAAATCGGGCGACGATGGTTATCCAAAATACTCATCCAGGGTTATCTGTTTTTAACCAGTTGCTATTTACACCACCAGAGGTGACAAGAGGGTCTTTATTTGACATTCAGTTTGTATTGTGATACAATCTGAATGCGTGTTTAGTTTGTAATGGAATACCGACTGATGAACGAGGAAAAATTGGAAAATTTTTATAAGAACTGGCTTAAAATCCTTCCCCAATTAAACGAAGGGTATCTTTACGATGACAATAAAAATCTCAAGCCAACAAGACACATTTTCTCCTTTTTCAAAAAGAAAATAAACGAGTTTCTCACTGATAAAATAAACGAGTTTGAAAAAATTATTCTATTACCCGGCATCAGAGGGGTGGGTAAAACAACTCTGTTGATGCAGATTTATAAACTCGAAAAGTTTTTAAATCCCGATAATCCTGAGGATGCAGAGTTACTAAAAAATTTAAACAAACTTGATTATCGTTTTTATTTTGATATCAGCAAGTTTCATTTTGAACAGATCGGTTTAAGTGAATTCTTTCAATTTTTCGAGAAGGTAAACAATTTCAATTTTGTAACTTTAGATAAAAAGATCATCCTTTTACTTGATGAGGTCCACTTTGATGAAAAATGGAATCTGTTTTTAAAAGTGTTGTTTGACCATACCAAGGGGCATAAAAATTTACTGGTCATCGCCACCGGTTCTTCAGCAATTAACATAAAAATAGGCGCAGATTTAATGAGAAGAGCAACAGTAAAAGAACTTTTCCCGATGAAATTCAGCGAATATCTAATCTTAAAACATAATATTTATCCTGTTGAAAATCTATCAGAAGAACTGAAGGAAATCATTTTCAACTCCCGGAATGCCAAAGAGGTTTTTAACGAACTTAAAGATAAAGAATCAGCAGTGAAAAGATTTTTTTTGAGTTTATCACCCGGTTGCGAAGATGAATTCTTCAAAAACGGCGGATTTCCATTTGTGGTTGGCTTGCAAAACCAGGTTGAAATCGCAGAACGGATAAAGTATGTGATCAACGGAATAATTACGAAAGACATTTTAACCCTGAAAAGGTTTAAGACCGAAACGATCAGCAAAATCAACGACCTGCTTTACCTGCTGGCTAACTCTGATCTGATCAGTTATGAAAAACTATTAAAGACCTTAAAAATTGATAATATCAGAACATTATCAGCCCTGCTGGATGTTTTAGTTATGAGTGGTGTTTTAATTAAGGTAAAGGCTTACGGTAGAACTTATGGCACCACCAGAAAAACTCCAAAGTATCTCTTTATAACCCCGTCTCTTCGCGGTGCCATTTTAGACAACAGTTTCCCCCCGGGCATCGAAGGCAAAAAACTGGAAGATTATTTTACCTTAATTTTTGAGAATGATTTAAAGAAAGCGTTGGCTTACAGTCTGTCTTATGATATTGCCGAGTGCGGCGCAGATTTTGTTTTAACCCTGAAGAACAGGAGCAATGTCGTCATTGAACTTGGTTTTAATAAAGAGGAAATCAGGCAAGTTGAAAATACGATGAGAAAAGTCAAAAGTAAATATGGATTAGTCCTGGGAAGTGGCAGACTGGAATTAATAAATGACTCTATTATAAAGGTCCCATTAAAGTTTTTAATGTTAACTTAATTATGTCCGAACTTATCCTCAAACATCATTGACGAAATTTCTTTTGAATCCTTGCCGGCAAATATGAGGGGAAAATAGATATAGATAACCTGTCGAGGTGACCTCTTGGACACCTTTAAACAAAAGAATTTAACTCTCACAGGTTTAAAAAAGAAAGCGTAAAACAGAACCCCTGCAGATAATCCTTGGAATTTAAAACCGTCCCTTACCTGTCCCCTACCCAGAACTTGCCCGGACTATTCTCCAACTATTTGAAAAGACCTATCCCCGCTACCGGCACCTAACACTGCCGGATGAAAACAAACTGCAAGAAAAAACTTGACCTCGACAGATTTATTGTTATTGTTATGAATTTTATCGATGTCCTTATTGGACCTTGACCGCACACAAAAGATAAAAAATCGCTCTAAAACAAGGAGGTAATATGTCAACAAGAAAAGATCCGAAGAAAGGCTATAAGGAAGTAAGATCTATTAAACAACTATTAAAAGCGAGAAATCAAGCGTCACAAAAACGACTCAACGATTTATTTAGCACAGTCGGCGATAATCCAGAAATCTTATGGTATCCAAGTGCTGGTAATGACTATCGCGACATTTTGGAATTGTCCGAGATAGATGAAAATAATATCAGGGGTATCAGGGGTAATATCAATATTGTAACAGACTATGGAATTCCTGCCCCGGATCTTTTTATACATACAGATTATAATAAAAAAATGGTAAAACTGAAGAAAGGCGAAGTGTTTAACGACGGCAAAACAAATGTAGTAGCGAAAAAGATTTATCCTTTATGTATCGACGCTTCTTTAGTAAAATATGAAGTTAATGAGGAATCTGTTGTTGATAAAGAAGAGGCTCCAAAAACTCCGGAAATTTATTTATTAGACATTGAGATAACCTCAAACAAGTTGGGAAAGATTGAAAAACCTGTGATTTATTTTCTATTTGAAAATATAAACTTCTTTCAAGAGGTTCTTCTTAGACACGGAATAAATGTCGCTTATATGGTGAAAGTGCGAGAAGGATGTGGCAAGGGTGGAAATAGGAAAAGTGTTACAAATATTTATCCCTACTTTTCGGTTCTAAATACAAGGTATTTAATTGCTGATAACGAAATTCATTTTGACACAGAGGACTTAAAAGCATTTTTATCCAAAGGGTTGGAACTAAAAGACTATGAGTTAAAAGAGCTTACACCAAGACGCCAAATTGCTCATCCGATTAGGTGGAGCGATTTTCAGGTTCATGTATATGAGGTTATAATAAAAGAAAATTTGCTAACGAAGGAAAGAATAGAAGAAATTTATCGCCCGATACAGGAAAGCTGGGAAAGAGAGTGCTCCTCCGCCTAACAGCGGATAAGAGGCTTCGCCCAACATTACCTTCGGCAAATTCTTTTATCCGCAAGACGTTATCGGAAATAGCATAAAAGGCGGTATATAATATTAAGAAAGAGCTGGCATCAATTCGTAATATAATTAGGCTTTTAATACTGGAGACAATAATACCACTATATCTCCTGTTTATCTCGCTTATATATGGCGAAGGTATAAAGGCCTGGATGTTAATTAGCCTATTAAGTATTGCTATCATTAGTATTTTTACTGCCATTGGACTATGGAAGTTTCGAAACAAGCATCAAGTTCGTTTGGTTGCTAAAGTATTAGCGATACTTATTCTTCTGCCGGTGGCAATATTAGTTTAAGCGACACTGCCATTAATAACACTTACAGTTTACTATCTGGTTGTGGCTTTCGTAATTATTTGCATAATTATCGCTCTAACCATCTGGATAATTAATGGTATAAAAGAGCAGAGAGAAAAAAGGACTAAGCGGGACTAATGATGTGGAAAATATCATTGCCAGTTCATATGCCCAAATTGCCCTCTGGTCTGTTTCAAAAAACCTATCCCCGATACCGGCGCCTGGCAGTGCCGGAACCGCAACACTCGCCGGTAAAAAGTTGACTTGGAGGGGTGCAACTATAAATTTTAGATAATGTTATTGATCTTACTCTCTCGTCGAATCAACTGTTTATCTCAAATTAATCTATATATGCTCAATCGGGGAAAGTTTATAAATGAGTAAAGACGTTCGAGCATTAAAACAGGGAAAACAAATGACGATGTTTGGTACCTACGAATTTCCGTCTTATCAAGAGATAATCGAGGCTTACTCCCAAGAATTTGCAAACTATGTCGCCCAAAAAGGTGACACAATATTTGGCTTCTGGATGCAAACCCTTGCAGATCTGGAACTTTTGGATTTAGAACTGCGTGGGTTAACTGAAGAATATAAAATTGACCCAATAAACCGAACGGTTAGATTTAAGGGCGATGAAGAATTTATAAGGTTAAGAGTAGCGCACCTAGAAATAGTAAAAGGGGAAAAAACTCTTTACACAGATTTTGTTGATAAATTTGGTGACACGAATGCCTATGCGTTTCATAATCTATATCCATATAAAGGCAAATTCTATCCACGAGTAGTTAGGACTTTAATTAATACCTTTAAATTAAACAGCGATTCTCTCCTTTTAGACCCCTTTAACGGCTCAGGAACGACTACACACGAAGCCTCCCTTATGGGAATCAAAAGTACTGGCATAGATGTTACCCCGATGGGAATTGTTCTATCAGAATTAAAAAACGATTTGCTTTTTATCGATGAACAAAAGTTGAATTTTACTCAACAAGAACTCCAAGATATCTTACAAGCCATAGAAAATAAAAACTGGGGATGCCCCGATCCATTAATTCAAAAATTAATGCTCGCAGTATATTTTGATACAGTCGATGCCTTTATGAGAACTTCAAGGTATAATAGAAAAGGAAAATTGGGGCTCTTTATTGAAAAATTAAACTATATAAAACAATGTTCAAAAAAAACGATAGAAATAAAAGAAAAATATCGCCTTAACTTTAAACCTGCCAAAATCATTGAAGGCGATGTCCTTGAACTCAAGAAAATGAGGGAGTTCGATGGGAAATTTGACGCCTGCATTACAAGTCCGCCTTACTATTTTTCTATAGATTATGTTGGGAAAGACAAAATTGCTTATGACTATTTGGGCATAGATATGAAAAAAATCGAGTCAAGATATCTGGGTATGAAAAATGGGAAATCAGAAATATCTTATAAAGGACTGCCTCCAAAAGTAGCGATGTATTATGAAGACTTGAAAGAATTAATAAAAAATATCTTCTGGGCATTAAAGCCTGGCGGCAAGCTGGCTATTATAATTGGAGACAGTACCGTAAATGGGAAAAAAATTCCCACTACCTTGACAACTAAAAGGTTTTGTGAAGAAGTGGGATTTAAATTTGAAAGATTGATATTTAATCCCCTATTAGGTGCTCGGAATAGAGCAATCAGAGGAGAAAGTATAATAATTTGCGAGAAAGTGAAATAATGTGATTATTAAAAAGAAAAACCTTCTGTGTATAAAAGAAAAAGGGAAATTAGATCTTGGACAAATATTACTTTATGAACCTTATAAAAACATATTAATAAATTTCAAAGAGCTTTGTATGAATATTAATGCAAAGGATTTTGATCCGGTAGCCAAAGTTTACGATGGACTATTAAGTGCTCCACCTGAAATCAAAGAATATTACGAAGCTTTACTAGGTGTTACATCTTATTATCATCACAGTCAGGGTGGTCGTGGAAGGTATATTGAAAAGAAAATAGCCTCCTCCTTTGAAAATTGTTCTCTGGATATAGAACTTAGCAAACTTCCATTTTGGTTAACATACCCATCTATCCACAAGAAGAAGGGTATTTTTACTCAGCAAGGGTTGTCCTCCACAGAAAAGAAAATCTTAAGGACGATTGAATGGGATTGGTTAGGTAACAAGGATGTAACCACTGATGTAGGAAGTATTATACAAGACGAAAAAACGATTGTATTAGTTGAACTTAAAAATAGAGTAGATACCGGCGGGGCTGCTGGCAGACGAGAAATCTGGACATCGGAAAAATTTGGAATTTTCGTAGAGTATTTTAACTCCAATATAAAATTATTCAGAAGAAACCATGAGGAATTTTCTCTAACAGAATTACTTGAGAAGTTTGGAATTAAAAACTTTGAAATATATATCGGTGTTTTGTTTGATACAGGTGACAATCCCGCGACAATTCAAGGCGATAAAACCAACGGATTTTACTCTTCAAGCCGGGAAGGCTTTGAATACCTACAAAATATAATAGAACAAAGTCCAACAATGAAAATAATTAGTAAAGACACCGAGAACTTACAAATGGAGATCGGTTTGTCTTATTCTAAATTAATAGTAAGAGTAGGAGCGTTATACGGTAACGATATTACATTAAAGCTTTTTAGGAAAAGTTTTTCAGTATCCGATTTGCTTTTATTGAAATACGATGATATTTGGTTATCTCAACTAATAACTATTGACGAAAGGAGTATGTTACTTAAATATAAAAAGAATTTCACCATAAGTTTTTTAGGCTTATTGAAAGAAGATAAAAGTTTAAGACTAATGTACGATTCCGTAATAAATTCGGAGTGCGGAGAAGTTGAACTCACTACAATTGTAAATTACTTGCTTGACAAATATATTTATATATTTGAAAACAGGTTATTACCGCCCGGGAAAAATAAAGTTGAATATCTAGCCGATGTAATTCAATTTTTATGTGCGGCAGAAGCATAGTTATATATTAGTTACACAACTAAGTAGTTGATTGTGATTATTCAGCAGACTTCCCGAGGAATTAGAGGCCTTTATCCTTTTACCCCCACCCGGGCGATTTTGCCGATTTTTTTGAAGTTTTTACCCCGGACTAAAACTAAATAGACCCCATCAGCCAGGTCTCTACCATATTCGTTTTTGCCGTCCCAGTCAATCATCCGGTTAGTGACCTTTGAGAATTTTTTGACCAGGGCGCCGCTCAATGTGTAGATGTAGACATCCGGAGTTTCACCTGCCGGAAAGTCCAGGATAAGTTGACATTGCCCGGAAAATGGCGCGGGTCGGGTGTAGGGTTCGGCAAGGGTTTTGATCTTTACCGGGTAATAGGAGCTGAGATTGGAGTAGTTGCCAGATGCATCCTGCGCCATAAGGAAAAAGTAATAACCGGTGGTCTCCCGGGCAAGGTTGAAGAGGTAGGATGTGGTGTCGGTGGTAACCAGCGCCTTGCGCAGGGTCAAAAACCGTTCAATCCGGATGTCGTCAATAAAAACACCGAGCCGGTTTATGGTCTGGTCGGTGGTGTATCTGAACCGGATATAAACATTCTCGGCTGGAACCAGAAGATAGGAAAACTCCTGCCAGGATTCACCAGAACCGTAAATTGAGTCCAGTATCTGCCAGTTTTGGCGATCAGTTGAGGTTTCAATATAGCAGGCATCACGGGTAATGTTACCCAAGGAGTCTTCGGTCTCCTGGGTTGAGTAATAGGCATAAAAGGCAAGCAAACCACCTGCAGGCAGTGATACTCCGGATTTTAGTGTCAGGAGGTGAGTTAAGTTGCTCGCTGAACCCGAGAAAAACGAACTCCCGGGTGAACGGCTATACCGGGTTGAAACGGCCCAGCCCTGTGACTGCCAAGAGGCAAAACTGTCGCAGTGGTCCTGTAAAATCGATGCGGGCGCGGTCGCCTGATAAAGATGGTAGGTAACCGGTGACCAGTCCTTAACCCGGTGCCACCAGAGCCGGACATCTCCCCGGTTTCCGGTCTGGTGTTTGATAATCCGGGGTGTTTCAGGTTTGGCATCGTCTAAACCGAAATAGTTGTTTAAGAAACTAAGCCAGGGCACACTGTCTGAGAAAACCAGTTGCTGATACTCCTTTGCCTTGGATTTGAAACCAAGGTACCGAAAAGGAAACCAGACCGCAAGACCCTGCGCATTGTTAAAATCCGCCCCCCCCACCGCATTTGCCACAACCAACCCTTCAAGAGCCTGACAGAGTTTCTCGGTGCCATTACCCCCTACCAGCTGCCAGAAATGAATAAGATCGATCATCTCATCGTTGACTTTGGGCTGGCTAACCAGATCCTGCGGAAATGTCTGCACACCAAGACGGGCAGTTTGAACACGTCTATCATCTGAACCAATACTGTCTTTAAGCACAACAGAGAGGGTTTTTATCACCTGTTTCAGTTGTGCGGTGCTGATCGCCGAAAGACAGACCGCCCGGTCCGGATATGCGTTAACATAGTCCTCACAGATACCGGAAAGTAACTGTTCAACCGGTATGTCAGGCTGGGTGGTTAACCTTCTGAATATGGCATCATAGGGTAACCCATTCCACTCCACCATCGCCTCCGAGGCAAGGAGGTATTCACAGTAGTCCATCACCTCAGTTGCCACCTCAATGCACCCCATCAAACAGGCATCAAAACCTAAAATCTTCAGTTTCTTGCCCAGCCGTTTAACTCCGTTTGCCAGTGCCCGGTTTAACTCGCCACCTGCCACCCCCATCATATGACTATGGGACTCATCAATCACCACCGCCCGCTGTGGACCATAACCTGCACGCCAGCCGTTGCCGTGGTCCCAGATGATAAGAAAGTAGTTACGGGCAGGAAAATTTCTACCCAGAAACGCAATGAAATCCGCAAGCACCGCGGTGTCTGCCATATCCAGTTCACCAAGGTCTGCAAGCAGTTCCCGCTGATCTTTAAGGATTAAATAACGCCGGCAGTTCGGATTGGTGTCCCGGCTGGCATTATCAACCTGCACCACGATATTGACCTCGCTACTTGAGCCAACTTTCATCATCTCCGCAATGTCAACATAAGCCTGTTCGCTCATTCCGTTATCCGCGCCGATGTAAATACCCACAGTCCATTTAGCACCTATAGCCCTGGCAGATAATAGCAACAGGGGGATGGTTAACCATCCCCCTGTCAGTTTAACCGCTCTAAGAGCGAACCCCTTGTCCTTAAAAGCCAACGGTCAACATCAACCGGTGTGTGGGTTTCAAGTATTGATAATACCGGAACGCATAATCAAGCCCTATCTCCAGCACAGGAGTCGGTTTGCCTTTTATGCCCAGTCCGGCACAGAGTCCGGTGAGATCGCCGAGTTTCTGGTGGTAGTTCTGGTCAACATTCAGGATATAGCCCCCGCGCAAAAAGAACATATTGGCTAAACCGTATTCCAGGCCGATATTGACCGTCTCATTGATGTCTGAAGGATGCACAATGTCAACTGCGGTGGTAAGCCGATTGGCGCCGGTGTTCACCAAATCCATCGCCACCCCGAAACGGAATGCGGTCGGTAGTGGTGAGGGTGTGGTTTTGTAAGAGCCCTGCAGTTGCTTCGGTCCGGAATCGGACCAGTTAAAGTTGTAATCCAGATGCGGCCCGGAAAAAGCCAGTTGAGTTCCGTAGTTGGTGACAGCAGCGCCCAGCCTTAGCGACTTGAACCCGGTGTTGTAGAAAAGCCCCATATCAAAACCCACTGCAGAAGCCCCCATATCCCAGATGGTCTGTTGAACCGCCTTGACCGAAAGCCCGAATGACAACTTGTCCGTGATAATCCGGGCGTAACTGATACCGAATGCCAGATCATTAGCACCGATCTTCAGCCCGGTTCCCTCATCCTCGCGCGCCGGCGTCTTCGGGTCATCAACCGTTGTTACCTCAATGTCACCCATCGTCAGCGCAGTAGCAGTAAATGCGACCGTGCCGAAATTGGTTACCGGTAACACAACCACCATGAAGTCGTGGTTGATATCCGCAAACCATTTCGCATGATTGACCTGTGCCTGCCGATTGACATTCGCCAGACCTGCCGGGTTAAAATAGGCAGCCGAGGCATCATCAGCCAGCGCGGTAAACGCATCGCCCATTCCTGACGCCCTGCCCACGCCGATTTTCAGAAAATTCGCCCCGGTTGTCGCCACCTTGCTGAACGCACCATAGGAAAAGGAACAAACCACCAAACCGAGCAATAAGATTTTCAACGCTATTTTCATTCTTGCCTCCTTTAATGGATGACCATCAACTTCCCAGTGAACTCACCAACCGGTGATTCCACATGGAAGATATAAACTCCGGACGCGATCAACTGTTGATAATCGTTAACCAGATCCCAGTCCGCAGTGCCACCCAGATCCATTGGCTGTCGCTTGGAATCGTTATGCTCAATTACCTTAACCAGGTCTCCAGAAGTAGTGAAGATCCGGATCTTGCAACGATTCGGCAGATGGGTGAACTTGACCTTCCGCTCCTCAGTTGTCTTTTCCCACGGGTTAAACACGATGTAAGGATTAGGCACCACCTTAACCTGCAACTTCTGCTTGGTACTGGTATCCGCATATCCCACGGTCGGCACCAGTCTCAGGATATTATAGGATGGTGCCGCACCACCTGACCGGTAACCGGTGAGCAACCAGACATTGCCGTCCTGAATTGAGTTGATTAAGCTCTGCAAACTGTCCCCGGACTGTTTGAAACCTAAATAACCGCCGCAGATGTAAATGTGAGCGATTGTGCCTTTTAAGGTATCGGTGGGCGAGCGCAAACCTCTGTCCACAAAGCACCAGCCATTCGCATTCTGTGGCCCAGTTCCTGCACTGGTAAACTTGGAGAATGGCACTTCAATTCCGCCGTTAGTAACATCGTAAACCCTGGCCGTGAGATAGCCATTCCGGTTCTGCCACTCAATCCGGTAATCCGAACCCCGGAATGCCCAGTAAGCCTGACGCGGTGCCACGCCAATCTTTAAGGAATCAGCCGGATAATTACCCTGTTCCACGCTTACCGCGGTAAACGGTACATCCGGAATCTTCATACCCAGCACCATCTTGGTCGCGATGCCGTTAATTATCGGTAGATCAAAACTCAACTTCTTTGCCGGTGATGCGATCTCGTAGGTAAAGGAGGTAGTATCAATCACCAGTGACTCATTTTTAGTGGTGTTCACCGCATAGTAGGAGTAGATCGGTTTTTCAAAAGAACCACTCCACTCGGGTCCTAAAAACCTGATCTCATAAACATCACCCGTAACATTAAAAGGTACCGTCACCGTTGTGGAACAGATTAACGCACTGTTTAACGAATCACCCGCCACCCGCACAACCCGTACCTCAGGCCAGATGTAATTCACCGGCTCCCATCTCGGTGTTGTTAAGAAGTTAGCAACAATACCCGAACGCAGAATCAAAGTATCCCAGGTGACCGGATTACCGAGACTGTCCTTCGTTTTAGTGATATAGTTCCAGTCGTACGCGGTCACACAGTAGTAATAGGTGAAACCGTTGATCACATCTTTATCGAGCAGTGTATAGTATACCCCGCGATTATTCATCCTGACCCAGAGACTGTCCGGCTGGGTCTCATCTCTACCCAGTGGCCAGAGGTAAGTTGTATCCCGTTTGTTCTCGGATATCTCCACTTTGTATGGCCAGAGGGTGTCGGTTCCTGACTTGGGCAGAGTGTCAGCCAGATCACACTGACCGATGATCTTCCAGTTGGCACCGTCGCGTGATTTATAGATAACATACCCCTGAAAGTCATAACCACGATACATCGGGTCATATCCTGGACCAGGCTGACTCGCTACCTTTTCCCAGTAACGGTCTGGCGTCCTTTGCGGCAGGTCATCCCAGACGAGCCGCACCTGTTTATCTCCTGGCAAAAGTATTATATTCGGTGCAACCGGTGGTCCTGGTAGGAGCCATCCCTGGTTATAGATAAATTGCGCGGCATTGGCGACCCGCGCCAGATGAACTAACGAGTCCTTTGGCCGGTCTGCCCATGGTTGATTTGGCCCACCAAATGGTGCACCGATTGCTGCTACTACCAACCGCTCAACCTGCCCCGGGGCAAGATCAAATGGTCCTGAGCACATAATAAAACGTTTATCCGCAGCAGTTACATCAACCGAATCATAAGCCGAATAAACACCAGTTCGATAATCATAACCAGCCATCGTCAGATACTGAGCCGGGTCAGTAACCGGGTCAATGTCAATTGTGAACTTTTTAAATGCGGTCATCCCCAATGGCACCTTCACTGTATCACCGCTCGCAGTGATTGAATCCCGTTTCGGACTGTCCAGAAACTTATATGCGAAAACGCCCGGTGTTCCTGACTCCCAGGTGCTTCCTGGGGTTTCCTGATTATCAACATCACCCGCATACCCAACATTTTCCACTGTATCGGCACCCGGAATGTAGTCTTTGAGAATAAACCCGACCATATCATCTGGGGCATTGCCGATATCCGGATCATTCACCGCGCCGATAAAGCATCGCTTCAGGGTATCGTCCCCAGAATTGCGCACATTATAGATGATAAAGAAGATATCCTGATTCGATGGATAGTTCCAGGCGTAAATCACCTGGTAAACATCAATATTCTGCGGTTTGCCTGGTGCGATATGATTTTCCGGTGCCGCATCCGAATAGACACACCACATATCCTGTAAAGAGAAAGCCTCATAAGGAATCAGCATGCTGTCGATCTTAGAATTTCCGGTAGTCCAGCGGTCCCTGGGGCTTGGTGGCCAGTCATTAGGATAAACAAAAATCCGGTCATCCGAACTTCCCGCACCTTCTGGTGCGCGGGCAACTGTCGTCGGCGTCATCTCGGTGCCACCGGAATTCGGGTTGTATCCGAAAGAGACCAGAGTATCGGTCTTACCATCCTCACGCGGCTTCAACGAGCCAAACCACATCCCCGCACCAAAGATATAGCAGTTATGCAAAGGCTGGGGCCAGCTGCCTCCTGCCTGACCAGTGCCAACCGTAACATCAATCCCGTATCTGCCATCGTTGTAAAACGGACATTTCCAGCGGTTGATATTCAGCCACTTCATATCATAAATCCGCTTTCCCCGGGAAACGGGCGTGGCGGTTTTGGCAAACACTGGCGCAAAGACCGCCAGTAGAATAATGATAACTAAAGAAATTTTAAGCGCTCTATTCACCTTATCCTCCCCCTTAGAAAGACAGGCTGATGCCAAAACGAACTTTCCTTGACGAACCGTAATAGGTCGGTGCCTTCACATAATCCTCGCGCGCCCGAATATAGGACTGATACATCTCCATCCGCGTCAGATAACCATCATGATTGAAATCCCGTGCCGGATGGTAATACAGATCCCCGAACCTGATACCAGGCACAAACTCCTGTGGTGTGAATACCCGCCCATCATTATCCGGCTTACCGGTCGTAGCATAAACATTGGTTGCCACCCGGGCATTCAGAAGGTTGGTAATATCGCAGGAAAGCACTAGGTTAAGACCACCCAGTCTGATGTCCTTGCCAAACCGCATATCCATCGTGAAACTTGAAGGCATTCTTGCCGAATTTTCCGCACCGGTTCGGTTACCTCTAATGTCGGTCGGTGTGTAGGGCATACCAGAGCCATAATTGGCAACCGCGGAGGCATTGAAGTCGCGCAGTGGAGTAAATCCAAAGTCCGACGGAAAGTAAAATCCTAAACTGCCGTGCAGTGAATGGCGCTGATCTTGATCCAGATAGAAATCAATCTGCAGTGGTTTTTCCCGCTGATACTGGTCAGTCGCAGTGGAGGCGGTGCCTTTCGCGACCTGGAAGGTGTAACCCAATTGGGTATTCCAGTAATTGGCAAGCGCCTTGGTCATCGTTGCTTCAAAACCCTGAATACGGGCATACTCGACATTGTAATACATCGTGTAGGGCTGAGGCAGTGCGGAAACTACACGCACACCGGAAAGGTCAAACACATCCTTGTAAAATGCAGTCAGGTCAAAGGCAAATACATCACTTAACTGGGCATCAAACCCTAACTCATAGGCGATGGTCTTTTCCGCGCTCATATCCGGATTACCCACAATGACATTACCCCGCCCCCGCAATTCGGCTGCTGGTCGCTCACCGTACTCATACAGATTGGCAAAAACCGGATTTTTGAAGAAATGGCCATAAGAAAAGCGGAACTTAATCCGCTCAGTAATCGGATAAGAGATACCCAGTCGAGGTGAAAGACGGTACTTTGGCGGCACCGGTATAAAACTGTCGGCAATTTCTGGTGTTGAACCGAGCGACTCAGGAAAAACCCGCACCTTTGCCTTTGCATCAAGATAATCAAACCGAACACCAGCACGCACCACCAGGTCCTCAAAATCTGCCCGGTCCTGGATATAAGCAGCAGCCACCAGCGGTTTATAATTAAACGCATCCCAGAACGGATTCTGGTCCCATGGTAGGGAGTTGTCATACATTGAAACCGAATACTGAGTGATATCAACACCAGTCTTGATCTCGTGTACCTTGGAGATGGTCTTGGTCAGATCAAACTTGAAAAGCATATGATCGGTTTGCCGGTAATGCCAGGTCCGGTTATCACCTTCGGTAACAAACAGACCAGCCACACCATAGGGATTATCGATCAAAGCATACGCGGTCATAAAATTCTTCTTCTGCGCCTTATGGGCATAAACGGTGTCCCCGCTCGGGGATAGCCAGTAAGAACGCCACAACTGCAAAACCGCCTCTTTCTTCGATAGCCCTTCCGGATTGTTAAACACCCAGTCCTCAGCCCGGAAGAAATATCGGTCCCAGATTCCGTTCTTGCGCAGAAAACCCCAGAATCCGGTGGTATCTGCTGCCTCAGCATCAAAATTCCGCACCGTCCTGATTAACGAGGTGGAGAAAACGCCCAACTTCGCCTCATAAACCGTGGTCGGCGAAAGCATATGGTTCAGCGTCACATTACCTTTATAACTACGTACCCTATTGGCATAAAGTGCCTTTTGATAAAACTTGTAACTGTTCGCCCATGCCTGCCACTGGTAATTGGAGTGATAGCCGTCGACGGTTAACTTCAAACCCTCCCGGGTCAGGAAAAACTCCTTCGGAAACTGAAGTGTCAATTTACCTTCTGCCGCATACTCACCTCTGGGCGAATTAACCTTATACAGGCAGTTTCGGTCATCATCGGTCTTGAAGTATTCGGTGGAGATAAAATAACGCAGGCGGTTATAGAATGTGGGTCCGCCCAGCGAAAAGGTAACCCGGTTATAACCGAAATTCAGGTCCGGTTTCGGGAAAACCTCATCAGTCAGATACCCGATCTTCCCGCTGGTTCGTGAACCACCCTCTTTGGTCACTGCCTTGATAATACCGGACATCGCTGAGCCATACTCCGCATCAAAACCACCGGTCACCACCACCACCGATGCCAGCGCATCACTCGTGGGCTTCGGGCTTGACCACAGCGTTCCTACCACTGCATCCTGCGCCGCGACACCGTCCACCAGATAGGCGACATCATCGTATCTACCGCCACGGATGTGGGTCCAGCCCCGACCCGTGGTTTGCGTAACGCCCGCCTGCAAACCGACCAGTTCAGACAGTTGCACAACCGGCAACCGCTTGAACTCCTCATCAGTGATCACCCGCTCCACCGTCACCGTTCCCCGGTTCACCAATGGCCGTTCTGCCTTCACCTCAACCGGACCAACCTCAATCACTGTCGGGCTTAACTGAAAGTCAATAATCGCCACCTGGTCCTGAACTACCAGCACATCAGTAACGCTCATCTCGTTATAACTGATGTAGGAAGCGGTAAGTTTATACCTGCCCGGCGGGACATTGTTAATCTCATATTCACCGTTCGCATCGGTCGCTGCACCCAGTTCGGTGCCGACCACAATCACATTGGCACCAACTAAGGGCTCTCTGGTCTTCTTATCGATCACCTTGCCTTTAATCCGACCGACAACGCCCGCAAATGCGCTCCCCGCGATTAAAAGCAAAGCGATAATAAAAAATGCACACCTTCTCATTGTCCGCCTCCTTTAATATAAATAGGAATTCCCCAGACAGTAGCTGTTAACTCGCCGCCCGAATCATAAAACACCGCATACGGCACCTGTTCCACATAAAGCCGATGCACACCTGATTGAGTCAATCTTATTCGGTTAGTGGCGATGACTCGGTACCGCACCCCCTGGAAGATAAAGAAATTAAAAAAGTCGGTTCCGGTGGGATTGTAAAAAGAAGTAATCCACAAACTGTCGTTCTCTGGATATGTTAATAGACTGTCCGGATATTCGTAAAACCGCTGGGTGCCAAAATGTAGGGTGTCAGGACGCCAGGCAAAAGTATCGCTTCGGGTTCCATTGGTGAGATAGACGTTAACTAAATACGGTGCATCCTCAAAGGTTGGTGCATAAAACCGCTGGCCACCAGCCAATTTCCAGAACCGCCAGGCCCCCTGTTCCTTGCGTAAAACACACCCGTCATAAGCAATTGCGTTAATTGGCTTCTCAACAATCAGGGAGGTGTCGGTCCAGAGGGTATCGTAGAAGTGTAACCGGATGGTATCGGATGGCGTGATGATAATTGAATCGCGCAGATATCTTGTATACCTTCTGGCGTGCATTATTAATCTGCCCGGTATCGTCTCTGTGACAAAAATTGTTGCGGTTGTATCCCCTACTCCGGTGTCAACCGTGGCAATAAACCGGTGATGCCATTTGCGTAGTGAGTCATTAAAAATACGTTGCATTGAGTCGCAGATATAGCGCTGTTTGAAGGGATTATCCTTGATTGCCTTTTTGAGAATTGTATCCGGAACCACCCATTCGAGATACTGCATCTCCGTCTCAGCGAAATTCACGGTAAGCAAATCCTTGTTGGCAAGAACGATAGAATCGAGCGCGGTGGAATCTTGCGCATTCGGCTGCCAGATTTCTTGTGGCGGCATTCGACCGCAGCCGGTGAACATCACCACTGCCAGTAATAGGCCGACTCCTAACAGTCGGTACCTTTTAATTATTACCTGCACAGCTTGCCTCCTTTTATTTGCTCTTCCTGAACCCAATTTTCATATTTTCTTTTAGGAATTTTAACAAAATCGGCTCGGCTGTCAAACAGTATCCCGGAAATCGGCGCAATTACTTTTGCGTGTATCCTGTCTTATCCGCTTATAGATTGCTTCGTCGCTATCACTCCTATCAATGACAGTCTCCCCCTTTCTGTCATTTCGCACCCGTCGTTTCTTTGTCATTCCAAGTCTATTCTTTTTTCTTCATTCCGAGCCTATCCTTTTTCGTCATTCCGAGCCCGAAGGGCGAAGGAATCCCTTTACGTGAGATTGCTTCATCACTATCGCTCCTTGCAATAACAAGGGGGATGGAGCGTCCTCGCAATGACATTCCTTCCTTCGTCATTGCGAACTGCCGCAGGCAGGAAGCAATCCCTTTGCGGGTAGCCCGGGTTTTACGCTGTGAGATTGCCATGGTACTTTGTGCCTCGCAATGACAAAAGGGGGATCGCCAATGCGGTAAGCAGGGTCAAAAGCATACCCAGCCGGTAGTATTTAGGATAATAAGTAAACTCCACCTGATGTTCGCCCACCTCCAGAACAACTGCCCGCAGGGTGTGAAATGCGGGTAACAGCTGCGCACTTTTGCCATTGATCTTAACCTGCCAGTCCGGATGATAGTTCTCACTAAGAATCAACAGTCCGGGTGCTAACAGCCGGGCAGACAGTTTAATCCGATTGGCATCATAATATACAATCGAACACCGGGCAACCGTATCCACCAGCATACCGGGTTCAAACTCTGGTTTAGTGTAAAGTAGTGCGGTCTGGCTGGGATCAAAATCCGGTTGCATCAATCGGGACAAAAGTTCATCCTTATCTCTAACGACCTCGTAATTATGGACAATAAAGGCACGAGGTAGAAACTGCCGGTTGTAATACACCGCGTAGTAAGTTCCGGCAAATACCTGCTCAAACTGGGGCTGACTGAAGTAGAGTCGTAACTGATTGATCACCTGCTGGCTCTGGGGGTCAAACCGGGAGATGTCGCTTGGCAGGTTGTAGGTAATAACATATTTCACATTCAGTAAATTCATAAAATTGGAATTTAGCAGATTGTTTGCCTGAAAGAGCACGCTTTTCCCCGCACCGATGAAATCCTGATAACTCTGCAAAGGATTCGGTATCTGCCCACCGGTAGAATAGATACCGTGTAACCACAATATTCCCTGATCCGAGCGTTCATAATTTAAGGGTAGAACCCGATAAAAGGAACTATCCGGCCTTAAAAAACGCACCACTTCATCCGGAGCAAAATACTCCTGCGGTGGCGGAACCGAACGGATATAACCACGCTGATTGTCCCAGAGTTTCAATGCTAAACCAACATCAAGCGTCATTATCAGCACGGTTGTCACCACCACAAGTTGTGGACTAACACCGGCACGCGGTAGATAGACGATGCCGATGCCAATCAGCCAGAGGAATACCGCAAATACCATTCCTGAGGTCAATGAGGGATAGTTGGCTTCAAACTGGACAAGACGCGTGCCCGGATTAAAAATCGAGCTCGCTGCATCACGGGCAACAAGAAAGAACAGTAGTAACAGAAAAAGCCCGGCCCCGGCGTAAAGTAGCGCCCGCAATGTTTTCTTCAACCCATCGGTGTTTGAACGGTCAAAACAGTAATTAACCCCATAGCCTGCCAGTACCGCAAGCGCAAAACCGGCAACAAAGAATATCATCCCTGGACCGCGAAACTTGCTGATTCCGGGCAGCAGGTAATA
The DNA here is from genome assembly GCA_964590395.1 of uncultured bacterium. Classification (GTDB taxonomy): domain Bacteria; phylum Hydrothermota; class Tepidihabitantia; order Tepidihabitantales; family Tepidihabitantaceae; genus JAOABP01. The sequence goes on along the minus strand of CAZPVT010000005.1, from coordinate 159,947 downwards.
AGGCAGACGATAAAAAGGTGTGTTTCCACCCCAGGCCATTAATACAGCAAAAAGCACCGTGAAAGAGAAAAATCTAACGATGGGGGTCTTGTGGCATCGGATTAAGGCAATGAAGGCAAAAAGCAGAGGCAGAATCCCTAAATACTCGCTGTGCAGTTTGAACGGATTCTTACTCCAGTAGTTCTCCAGTCCACCAGAGAACTTCGGCGTTAATAGATCAAATATCTCAGCGATCGGCATCGACCAGGAGGTAGCAAACTCATAACCCCGCTCTGCGCCCCGGGCACTGTAAGGCAGATTGGCGTAAATCGGTAGATACTGAATTGCCGCGATACCAATCGCAAAGAGTCCGCTAAGCCCAAAGTAACCTATCAATTTAACTGCTGATGATTTTATCTCCTTCTCCTGCCTGAGCATCCGAACCCAGTTAAAGATAAACCAGGCGACCAGTATCAAGACGGTATAATATACCTTCTGGATATGTCCGGACAGAAGTTGTAGACCGAGCACTAAACCTGTAAGCACAAACCAGAACAGTTGTCGCCGATTTAACCCCCGGATCAAAAGAAAAACCGTCCAGGGCATCAAAGCGGAACCGATTAACCGGCCATCGTGGCCGGCAAAGGCAAGGGTCATCAGCGAACCGGAAAACATATAGGCAACACCAGCCACAACGCCTGCAAGTGTCGAAACTTTCAGTTCCCTGATAAAAAGATAGGTACCGAGCCCGGCCAGTACCGTATGAATATAGAATGTCCACGCCCAAACGATATGAACGGGCAAAAAGAGACGTAAAAATATCGTTGGATAAAAAAGATCGCCAAAAAATGCCGCTACCGTCGGTTGACCACACAGTATCTGGGGCTGCCATAGCGCAATGGTTAAATGGTTGCGGATGTACTCAGCCATAAATTGACGCGCCGCATACCCCCCAGCACCGAGAAAATCGGTCCCATACGTCATCACAGGCCCAAACAGTAACCTACCCCAAAAAATCAGGGGCAGAACAAAAAAACCGGCTACCGCATAACGGTGCAGTTTCTCCTCTGGTATCACCTGCTCCGGTCTTTTTACTGCCGGCGTTTTTGCCCGGGGTGCTGCTCGCTTCTTTGCCATAATTACCTCCTGATAATCTCAGGTTTACTCCGCCGCAAAAGCGGCAGGCAGAAAAGTGCCATTACCAGTTCCGCGCTGCTCATCCAGATTCTTGTGAGCAACGCTGATATAATAGCAACTGACTCCGGCATTACCAGTTTTAAAATATAGGTATATATCCCTTCCCGGATGCCCAAACCAGCCGGCGCGATTAGCACGATGAACCCCAAAATCCAAGAGATGGAATAACCACCGACGAGCATCGGCAGCCGGGCAATGCCCAAGGGATAAAAAGAGTTGATCAGCAAAAAACAACCGATACTCTGAACCAGCCAGTCAGTAATGTATAATGAAAAAATTCCCAGCAGACGAGAATAAGAAAGGTTGAGTGTAAACTCGGGCTGTTTAAAAAACCGCAAAGTTGGTTTTAAAATCCGGTTAAGGACGGGTGGATAGATGACAAACAGGGTAAAAGGTGCTAATAGGAATAAATAATACAGACCTTTGGGCACTATTGCCCGAGGCAGGAGAAATACCGCAACCGCAAAAAGAAAGATCGCTGACAATAGGAGTAATCCGGTCTCGATAATTACGCTCACCAGACTTTTCGCTTCGGCAACCCCGTCCTGTTGAGCAAACGACATCCGTCCCACAGTAAACCAGATTTTTCCCGGTACGTACTTACCCAATTGGGTAACGGTGATAATCCCCAGCGCCCGCGAAAAACTTATCCTTTCGCCCAATCCCCAAAGGATCAACTTCCAGCCGTAAGCCCCGAGTGGAAGATGAAACAATAACAGCACCAGATAGGACAGCACCAGCCAATGGGGAGTAAAACGCAGTTGGAAAAACGGAATCTGGTGCCAGTCTCGCCAGAGCCGGCTGAGCAGAAAATAAAATGAAACAACAACGACGACCGTGCCCACGGTATAACGGAGCCAGCTCAGTTTCTTTCTCGGACTAACCGTCTGCTCGGTCATTATTCTGAATGGCTGGAATAAACTTCCTGATATAGAGTTATAAGCCGGTCAATTATTACCCCCCAGGAGTAATTGGCTAAGATATGCTCATAACCCTGCTGGCTGAGCCGCTGCGCCAGTTCTGGCTTTTCAATTAATTGAACGATCGCCCGGACAAGTGCATCTCCATCACCGGGAGGAACTGCAAGTCCAGTCTGACCATCTATCACCAGATCGGTAATCCCACCAACTGCTGATGCTATCACCGGTTTCTTATAGGTCATCGCCTCAATCAACACCACTCCTAACCCTTCGGTATCACCCTTACTGTCGATAACCGCGGGCAGAACAAATATATCACAGTTCTCATAGAACCGGGGCAGTTCCTCAGCTGAAACCCGGCCGTGGAATCTGACCACCGCGCCAAGCCCCTTCTCAGCGGTCAACCGCATCAGTTTCGGCAACTCCGGACCATCACCCACAATATCAACCCGAATGTTATACCGGGAAGCGATCTGCGCGGCTGCCTCAATCAGATACCTTACCCCTTTCCGCTCAACCAGCCTGCCAACAAAAAGAATAGATTTCTCTGCAGCCATTTCCACCCGTACCTGCCCCCCCTTTGTAGAAACCGCTGCCCCAAACGGAACAATATCCACGGACCGATTAAAAATCTCTTGAATTGCCCGAACCGTGTGGGTGGAATTGGCAGTTACCCGGTCTGCGCGGGCAATCGCCCAGCGCAGAAACGGCCGCAGGAGCCGAAATTTCTTGCGCACCGCCATCAACTCCGCACCGTGAAAACTGATTACAATCGGCGCGGCACAGACCCGCCCTGCCACATAACCAAACAGGAAGTGGGGCAATGGCCAGTGAACATGGATTATGTCAAAATGCTCTTTCCTGCATAACCGCCAGACTGCCATCGTGCCCAAAAGCAGATAACAGAACGCCAGAATTTTGTTTAAAAATCCCTTCTGCACCCGATCGATTGCGGTTTCATCATGGGTTAATTTCTCCCAGCGGGCAAAAAAATATCGAAACCGTTTGACCCTTGTTCCCATCACCGTCTGGTCGCCCAGCCCCTGATAGGCAGAAGTAAACACCGTGATGTCAATGGCTTTGCCCTGCAGAAGCTGAACGGTTTCAACTAACCAGGGCGTGATGATATCTTTTTCTGAGCGGGGATAGGCAGTGGTGATATAAAGAACCTTCATTGGCGATCAGCGCGGTGTACACCCCGCGGGTTTTGCCGGTTTTTTATAGATAAGCGATTGCCTTCATCAGACGGGATTTGAGTCGGCTGGCGGTATTGCGGTGAATAATTCTATACTTTACCGAACGGTCAATCACCGACTGGGCAGTAACGAATGCCTTTAACGCCTCCTCCTTTGTTTGGGCGTTGCGCACCGCCTTTATCGCCTTTTTCATTGCCAACCGCCTTAACCGGTTACGCTCCCGGCGGCGCTCATTCTTTCTCGCCTGTCTTAAAACCGAAATGCTACGCTTTGCCAAAAATCCTCCGTATTTTAAGAACTACGATGCCGGGACACAGAATCGAACTGTGGACACCAGGATTTTCAGTCCTGTGCTCTACCAACTGAGCTATCCCGGCTTTTACTCAATTTTAAAATACAAAAAACTCCTGTCAATAAAAAAGGAAAGCCAGTAATCAATCTCTACTGTCATACAATTTGTTTTTAACCCGTCCCTCCTCTCCAATTCCAATTACCATTGAAAAACCGCCATACTAACACTACCTTAAAAAGAACCGTTCTCAGTACTAACTCCATTATCCTGAAATAATTTAACCCCAAAAGCACTTTGCGCATTAATTTTGCCCTCTGCGGAACAGTGATTATCGGCATGGGTTTATTTTTTAACCATCAATTACCGCCAAACTGGACACAGGAATCAATTAAGGTTATAATAACTATTCAAATGGCGGATAACAGCGATTTTCAACCCAAAATCGTCGCCTTTCTGTGTAACTGGTGTTCTTATGCCGGAGCTGACCTCGCAGGAATCTCTCGCATCCACTATCCTCCATCAATCCGGGTAATCCGAGTTCCCTGCTCGGGCAGGGTTGACCCTTTTTTTATTTTACAGGCTTTACAGCAGGGGGCGGACGGCGTTTTAGTTTCCGGGTGCCATCCTGGTGACTGCCATTATCTCACCGGCAATTTTGTTGCCCGGCGCCGGTTTGCTGTCTTAAACGACCTCTTGGCCTTCTGCGGTATTGAACCAGGTAGGGTAACATTTGCCTGGGTTTCTGCATCCGAAGGAGAACGTTTTGCCCAACTGGTTAAGGAAGTAACTGAGAAGGTCCGGCAACTCGGGCCAAATAAAAAACTGATTAAGGAAATACCGCAATGAGTCGAACCGAACTACTACGCAAACGGGCAAACGAACTTTTGAGCCAAGGTGTGGTGAAATTAGTATTAGGTTATCGTGCTGGTGCCCAAGATAACGTTGCCCAGCCATTTTTCGCCACCACACCAGACCAGACAGCAGAGCTGATCTTTGACTCCACCTGTTCTCCTAACATCGCTAATTATCTTCTGAAGGTAAAGAATATTGGCAGGGTGGCGGTAATCGCTAAGGGCTGTGATTCCCGTTCCATCGTTGTTCTCCTCCAGGAAAAGCAAATTGTCCGGGAAAACCTCTATATCCTCGGTGTAGGCTGTGAAGGCGTGGTGCACAACGGAGAAAAGTCGGTTACCTGCAAGGCCTGTCAGTATCCGAATCCGGTAATTTACGATGAAATGGTCGATGCACCGGTAGAAAAAACAACACCGGGCCCACAGGTGCTAAAGGCAGATGATGATTTTGACCGGTTGACACCAGACCAAAGGTGGCAGGTTTTAAGTGCGGATGTTGCCCGCTGTATTCGCTGTTATGCCTGCCGTCAGGCCTGCCCGAACTGCTACTGTCCAGTCTGTTTTGTTGATGCCTCAACACCCCAACTTCTCGGCAAAACCCATAACATTTCCGACAATATGGTCTTTCACATCATCCGTCTCCTACATATGGCGGGCAGGTGTGTGGAATGCGGTGCCTGTCACCGTGCCTGCCCGATGGGGATTGATCTGATGCGCTTTAACCGTCGGATCACTAAGATCGTCCGCGAACGGTTTGACACCTCGCCCGGTGTTGATATCAACAGTCCCCCCGCCCTTACCCGTTTTTTACCCGAAGACTCCCAGGAGTTTATTAAATGAAAGCCTGTATCGTTACCCGAAACGAACTTACCCAATTGCTCGACCGGTTAATATCCCATGTTGATGTCTATGCCCCGGTACGAGAAAAAGGCACTGCCAACTGGGCAAAAATCAGTTCCGTAGATGAGGTCTACCTTGAAGCGGTCAATAGCCGTGAGCCGGCAAAGGGCTTTATCTTTCCCCGTTGCGAACTGCTTATGCGCTTTGACAAAAATGGCAACCCGATTGTACCGGCACCCATCCAAGAACAGATACTCTTTGGCATTCGCCCCTGTGATGCCCGTGCCCTTAAGGTGCTTGAACGGTTTTTTGTCCAGGATGGAAAAAGCGACCCTTATGTCCAGAGAAGAGTTGAAAAAACCACCCTGATCGGTATGGCTTGCAATCGCACCGCCCCTACCTGTTTTTGTTTTGCGCTGGGTAACAGCCCTCACGATACTGAAGGCCTGGATTTACTTCTAACTGAAGTGGAGGGGGTGTTTCTTGCCGAAGCGGTTACCGAAAAAGGGGAGAAACTCCTCGCGGACCTCTCCCCGGCGGATGAGACGGTTTTAAGAAAGAGGGCGGCGTTGAAGTCAAAGGTGGAAAGCGAAATAAACGAACGATTTGATGTCAAGAAGTTGCAGGGAAAATTGCCTCAACTGTTCAAGCATGAGGTCTGGGAGGTTCTGAGTCTCTCCTGTGTCAACTGCGGCGCCTGCACCTTTCTCTGTCCAACCTGCCATTGCTTTGATGTCACCGACGAAACGATGCGGGGTAAATCTGCCCGCTACCGGGTTTGGGATTCGTGCCAGTTTACACTCTATTCCCGGCATGCCTCAGGACACAACCCCCGTTTTGACTCGAGTTCCCGCTATCGTAACCGGATGATGGATAAATTTTACTACACCACCGAGCAGGTAGGCTTAATCTCCTGCGTCGGTTGCGGCAGATGCATCAGCGCCTGTCCCGCCGGAATTGACATCCGCCAAACAGTAGCGAAACTGCTACGGATCATTGATGGGATGGGAAAATGATGATGTCTAACCCTTATCTGCCCCTGTCGATGCGGATCGAAAAGGTAACGATCGAAAACGATGCTCGGGACCTAAAAACATTTGATCTGGCTTTTGTTAACGAATCTGACCGGCAACAGTTTCAGTTCATACCAGGCCAGTTTGCCTTTCTATCAATTGCCGGCACCGGCGAAGCACCGTTCGGCATTGCCTCTGCCCCGCACGAACCGCTGGTTAAATTCACCGTAAAACGGGTTGGAGTGTTCACTACCGCATTGCACGAAATGACCGAAGGAAAAATTATCGGCATGCGCGGCCCCTGGGGAAACTCTTATCCTTTTGAGTTAATGATTGGGAAGGATGTGGTGATCGTTTCCGGTGGCTTTTCCTTCACCACTCTGCGCGCCACGATCGCCCATCTACTTCCACCAAAAAATCGACTAAACTTCGGCAAGATCACCGCCATCTACGGCGCCCGTTCCCCAGGAGAACTGCTTTACAAAGAGGAATTGCGCGCCTGGGAGCAAAATCCGGACCTGGATTTAATTCTGTGCGTCGATCGATTAAACGGTGCTGATTGGCCTAAAAGGGAGGGACTGGTACCTAACGTCCTGAAATCGGTAGCACCGAAGGCGGAGAATGCGGTGGCACTGGTGTGTGGACCTCCGATAATGATTAAGTATACCCATCCGGTGTTAGCCGAACTGGGTTTTAGCCCGGACCGGGTATTTCTATCCCTGGAAAACCGAATGAAGTGCGGTATCGGCAAATGTGGCCATTGTAACATCGGACCGAAATATGTCTGCAAAGACGGTCCGGTCTTCTCCTACGACCAATTGCTAAATCTGCCCCCCGAATACTGAGGTCTAAAAGAAAAGATTGACATAAGATTAGATGTTAGGTATAATGACTGACTGGTCAGTTTTATGAAAGGAAAATCACTTACCAAGCGCGAAGCCCTACTGCAAGCGGCATTCGGTGTCGTCTGTAGTAAAGGCTATTACGAGATGAAGGTTGATGATGTTGCCCGGGCAGCCGGTGTTGCTAAGGGCACAGTCTACCTCTACTTCAAAGATAAACCTGACCTTTATGTCGGCATTATCCAGTGGCTCATCGGTCAGGCGACTGCTTATCTAAAAGAGGTCGCAAGTAAGTCGCTTGCCGCTAAAGAGAAAATCAGCCTGATCTTTAATCTCTGGACCGAAAAGTTGCTCCAGCATCCTGCGGCAATTGACCTGGTCTTTCCGGAAATGAAAAAGGAACGGTGCAATATCGCCCAGCGATTTCATCGGCAGGTCCTGCCTGAAGTCAAGAGTATGGTTGACGCCCTAGCGGAGATAATTGAGGAAGGGGTCCGCACTGGCGAATTTAGACCGGTGGAGCCAAGGCTGGCGGCGCTTTCCTTCCTTAACGCCTTCCGCGCCGGGTTACTGCTGATGTCTAAGGAGTTGAAAATCAAAGGCACGCCGGCACGGGCACTGGATCTATTTTTTTATGGTATTGCGGTTAAAACAAAAGGAGGCAAATGAGCCAATTCGGATTTACATTGATACTATTTGCCATCAGTGCGCTGAGTGCACCCGCGCTATGGGCAGATACACTGGTGCTGGATGAAAATCTGGCGATAGAACTGGCGTTGAAGAATAACTATCAGCTGCAGCAGAACCAGGAAAGGGTACTGGAGGCAGCGGCTGGCAAGGCGGTAGCATTGGGGAGTTTTTTTCCCCAGATCTCCGCCTCAGGTAGTTATACCCGGCTGGGAACGCTTAATGAATTTCAGTTGGTTACCCCGGTTTATCGGCAACTGCCTTTGCGGGTTTACGATCCACAGACCGGGCAGCTCATCGGATTTACCGATTCGGTGCCAATGCCAGTTGGAGCTGATACCCTAACGATGCCCCTTGGTTCCCAGGATAATTATATTTTGCGCACCTCGGTCCAACAGACGGTTTTTACCTGGGGCAAATTGATTAACGCCTACCGGATTGCGGGGTTGACGCTTGCCGCACAAAAGGCGGCGTACGAAGTGGCACGCCAGCAAACCAAAGTCCAAACGATTGAGGCATTTTATCAGACACTGCTCACCGAAAAAACTAAGGAACTAATTAAAGAATCTTACGAACAACTTAAGCGCCATGTCCAGCAGGTAGAGAGGCTTTATGAGTCTGGACTTGCCAGTCGCTTGGATGTAATGCGTGCAAAACTCAGTCTGACTAGTATGGCAAATCAGGTAATACAGGTAGAAAATGGTATAACTCTTGCCTATGCAGCATTATATAACCTAATTGGCGTTTCGGAAAAGACGGTACTGGTGTTGAGGAGTGAGTTTAATGTGGAATCGCTGGATATCGATCTTAGCTCGGTATTCGACTCGGCTTTGAGCAACCGACCCGAACTTAATCAGTTACGCCAGACATTAAGAATTGCTAATCTTGGGGTGCAAATTGCGCGGACGGCTAATCTGCCGACGATATTTACTCAGTTCAATTACGACTATAAGAAACCGGTCGGCTTCAATGACCGCTGGGGTAAAGATTGGAATGCGACCATTGGGGTGAGTATGCCGATTTTCACCGGACTTGCCAATTACCACAAACTCAAGCAGGCACAATCTCGCTACCGACAGGCGGCACTGGCGGTAAAAATGGTAGAAGAGGGGATAAAACTTGAGGTGCAAGCCGCCCTGGCTAATCTGCATCAAGAACAACAAAATATTGCCTTTCAAAAGGAAAATGTCGCGGTGGCACAAGAAGCATTTCAACTCGCAGAACAGCGTTACAATAACGGTCTATTGAGCAACCTGGAATTCTTAGACATCCAATTACAACTTACCCAGAGCCGAGTGGCTCATTTAAGAGCGTTGGCAGGCTATACCATCGCCCGTGCCCGGTTGCTACGAGCAATCGGTAAGATTTAAGGAGGATAGATAATGAGCAGAAAAAATACCGGATTACTTTTTGTTATTATTACCGCACTCCTTTACGGCTGTGGCGGAGGAAAAAAGGAAAAAACTGCGTCCCTTCCCGCGGTTCAGGTCATCCCCTGTGAGATAAGAACCGTAACCCGGTCAATACAACTACTGGGTATTTTACAGGGAGAACAACAGGTTATCGTAACATCCAAGATTACCGGCCGCGTTACCGAGATCGTCAAACCAGAGGGCAGTTTTATCGGCGTTGACGAACCGATTGCCTATGTGGTCAATGACATCCCCGGAATCGACTATAAACCCGGACCAGTGTGTTCGCCGATCGCCGGGGTTGTGGGAAAAGTTTATGTTGAGGTTGGTCAAGTGGTTTCCCCGACAATACCTTTTGCTGCGATCGCCCGGTTTTCGGAGCGAATCAAAATGAAAGCCGCGGTTAGCGATGCAGATCTCCCTTATATCCGGCGTGGCGCCAAGGCAACAGTCTCCTTTTCCGCATTTCCCGAAACCAGTTTCATCGGCACCGTGACTCAGGTCTCACCGATGCTTGATCCTCAATCCCGCTCCGCAACCGTAGAAATCACCATACCCAACCCCAGAAGTAAACTGGTTCCTGGAATGGCAGGAATGGCACGGATAACGGTTGAGGAAAAACGGAATGTTCTGAGTATACCGGTTAGCGCCCTATTTACTACTGACGAAAACAAGGTCGTCGTGGTCGAAAAAGGTATTGCCCGTTTCCGCTGGATTACTATCGGTTTGCACGGCGATGAATGGGTGGAAGTCATCAGCGGATTGCAGCCTAGTGAACTGGTTGCTACGCTCGGCAAGGAGTTGACCAAAGATGGTCAGCAGGTAGCCGTGGCTGAGGCGGAGGAAAAGTGAAAATCACCGACATATCAATTCGCCGCCCCATTACCACCATCCTGGTATCGCTGGTACTGGTTCTCTTTGGCGCGGTCAGCATCTCACGAATGCCAGTAGATATATTTCCCCAAGTTACTCTGCCTTCAGTGATAATTGTTACTACCTATCCCGGTGCTGGACCATTAGAGGTTGAAGCAGAAGTCACCAAAACTCTGGAACAACGGGTGGGAACGATCTCCAATCTCAAAGAGATCACCTCACGCTCACTCGAAAACATCTCAATCATTCAGCTCCAGTTCGCCTGGGGCACCAACCTTGATGCCGTGGCGGCTGATGTTCGGGACCGGCTGGATATGGCGATTGCCCAACTACCGGATGCAGCCACGCGCCCCTTTGTCTTGAAACTTGACGCCTCGATGATGCCGATTCTCCAAATCGGGTTATATGGTGATGTTGACCCTTTGACCCTGCGAGACGCCGCTGATGACCTCGCAGATGCACTCCAAAGGGTACCAGGAGTTGCTTCGGCAATAGTCGCCGGCGGAACTAAACGGCAGTTACAGGTGAAAGTCGATATTCAGAAACTGACCGCGGCGGGCATCTCCATCGACCTGCTAAATCAGACACTGAAGGCACAGAATTTGAACTATCCGGCAGGAACGGTGGTCGGTAATGGCAAAGAATATCTGATTCGTTTGATCGGCGAATATCACAGTCCGGAAGCGGTAAAAAATACTCCGGTCGGAATGAAGGGAATGAGTCCGATCTTGTTAAAAGATGTGGCTGGAGTCACCTGGGGTGCTGAAGAGCAACTCACGGTGACGCGTTATAATGGCGAAAACTGCCTTTTCGTTGTCGTTCAACGTCGTCCCGACGCTAATACTGTGCGGGTTGCGGCGGCGGCGCGTCAGACGTTTGAAGAATTGAAGAGAACATTACCAACCGGTATCAGCGCAACTATCTTCTACGACAGTTCCCGAGAGATTGCCCGTTCAATAAACAATGTATTTATCAACTTGCTTTTAGGTAGTATTCTCGCGGTTATGGTACTATTCCTTTTTCTCCGTCGCATTCGCGCCACCGCGTTTGTTGCCTTTGCAATACCCCTTTCAGTATTCTTTGCGCTTTTCTTTATGTTCCTGCTGGAATTTTCAATTAACATCCTCTCTATGGCTGGACTGGCAATAGCGGTAGGAATGGTCGTAGACAATGGTATCGTAGTCTTTGAAGCGATCTTCCGCTACCGGGAGAGAAACGAGGAACGAGTTCGTGCTGCCAGCATTGGCACAAGTGAAGTAGGAATGGCAATTACCGCCTCGACCTTGACAACGGTAGTGGTCTTTCTGCCCCTGCTCTTAGTCCGAGGATTGATGCAGGTATTTTTTCGGGAACTGGTATGGGCAGTGGTCGGAGCGCTCGGTGCTTCGCTGGTTATCGCCCTGACCTTAATTCCTACTCTTACCAGCAGATATCTACCGCCACCGAAGGGAGGAACAGAAAAGGGTATTAGGGGGTGGAGTGAACGGTTTTATCGTCGTCTGGAAGATAGGTATGAAAGGCTTGTTGGCTGGGCACTCAGCCATCGCCGACTGGTTGTATTCGGAGCGGTGATCCTCCTGTTACTCAGTATCGGGCTCACACCGTTTATTGGTAGGGAGTTCTTCCCTTCCCAGGAGAGCCAGTTTCATACCTTCTCTGTTGAGATGCCGGTCGGCACCGATTTAAAAACTACTGATTGGGCGGTAAGCAAATTGGAAAACTACATCCTGCAAAATTGGCGCAATGACATTCAAGGGGTAACTGTTCAGCTAGGTTCTGGGACGGGATTTCAGGCAATCTTCGGCGGGGTAACTGGCAGTCATACCGGCTCAGTCAACATGATTCTGAAACCAAAACGAGAGCGCCGGCATTCCGTAGCCGAGATTGACAGGACGATCCGTGCCTTCGCAGCAAAAATCCCCGGTTTAAGAGTGCGAGTGACCGAACGGAGTTTCACCGCGATGGCTGGTGTTAGCACCGGCATCGAATTGAATATCACCGGATACGATCTGGCAACTGCAGACTCGTTAACTCGACAGGTGATCGCAATAATAGAGACAATACCAGGGTTAGTGGATCTAAAATCCGGTAGAGAACCTGGGAAACCAGAACTGCAACTGATAATCGACCGTCAGAAGGCGGCCATTTACGGCTTAACGCCCTATCAGATTGGCTCTGCCCTGCGCACCCAGATTCAAGGCAATACGGTCAGCACCTTCCGGTTAATGGGTAGGGAATATGATATTCTCCTCCGGTTGCCAGAAGAACAGCGGAACGAACTGATTGACATTCTTGGTATGAGTATCAACAGTCCAACCGGTCCGGTACCATTGAAAAATCTGGTTACGGTAAGCACCGGTACAGGACCGATAGAGTTGGAACGCAAGAACAATCAGCGCGTGGTCAAAATTACCGGTAGGACCGAGGGCATCTCTGCTGGCCAACTTGCCCAGAAAATTACCCGGGCGATAAAGACAATACCGGTGCCAGCTGGCTTTAATATTCAACTCTCCGGTTCATATCAGGAGATGACCACCACCTTCCGCGATTTTGCCCTAGTACTTTTGATCGCGGTGACACTCGTGTTTGTCGTAATGGCTTCCCAGTTTGAATCGTTACGCGACCCTTTCATCATAATGTTCACGATGCCCTTCGCGATAATTGGGGTACTGTGGACACTATTTATAACCCGCACCACTATCTCTGTTATCTCACTGCTGGGTGTTCTAATACTGGTCGGAATTGTGGTCAACAACGGCATTGTTTACATTGACTACACTAACCAGTTACGGCGTAAACAAGGATTAGCACTGCTGGCAGCAGTTAAAGAAGCGGGACGAGTTCGACTGCGACCGATCCTGATGACCTCGTTGACGACAATTTTCGGTATGCTACCCTTGGCGTTTCAGATCGGTGAGGGCGCAGAACTGTGGTCACCTTTAGGCCGAGCAATTGTTGGCGGTATGTTGGTTTCAACATTTCTACCACTGGTACTCATCCCGGTGCTTTACACCATATTTGAACTAAGATCAGAACGAAAAAACAAACCGGTAGAGTTGAAGGAGTAACTACTCAAGAGCCGCACGGTATGCGCGGTTGGCAAGATTGGCAGCAATCATCGAATCCGAACAGTTGAGCCCTTCATCTAAATAAGAATTAAAATAACGCAGTGCCCGATCAAACTTCTCCACACCAGTGTTATCCAGAACACCAATCAGCGTTTGCCATACCGCAATTACCGAATACATCAGTGCTTCATCAGGGACCTTAAATGGCTCCGCAAAAATCAAGGTTGGTGCCTCACTACCGGGGGCGATGATAAGCCCGGCTTCGAGCATCTCACCGCCAATTTCGTCTGCGGGACCACTCAATTTCATTACCTCGGATGCATCCGCATAGCGAATCAGGTCCGAATTAGGCCAGATCCCCTCGTTGACGATTAGGTTCACCATCCGCTCAAGTGTCGTTGCCAGTTCATACCCCCTCGATTCATTTTTGGGAAAACGGGCAAGGATGTGGCTACCGAATTGCAGTCCTAAAAGGACATACTTGTCAGGTTTACCCGTTATTTGGACACGGTATTTCCATTTACCATCGCCTTGTTTTGCTACCTTAGCCGCGACTCCGGCTAAAAATTGCACGCCTTTTCCTTTTTCCAGTTGCCAAAGAAAACTCACCTTTCCTCCTTTCGTGTTTCTTTCATTTTCTGTTCGATCTTCACCCAGGTATCCTTGAGCGTAACGGTACGATTGAAAACCAGCCGGCCTGGCTGACAGTCTTTCAAATCCGCGCAGAAATAGCCCAGCCGTTCAAACTGAAATATCTCACCGGGCTTGACATCATTAAAACTCGGTTCTAATTTACACTCCGCTAATACCACCAGTGAATCGGGGTTAATATTTGCCCTCCAGTCCTTCCCCGGTAGCACTTCATCCGGGTCCGGCATAGTAAATAACCGATCGTAAAGCCGAACTTCGGCATTAACAGCGTGGGGCACAGATACCCAGTGAATGGTTGCCTTAGCTCTCCCTTTATCCGGCGCGTTACCGCCGCGAGTCTGGGGATCATAGGTACAGCGGAGTTCCTTAATACGCCCCTGCTCATCTTTAGTCACCCCGACACATTTGACGAAATAGGCATAACGCAACCGTACTTCTCTTCCCGGAGCTAAACGGTAGTATTTGGGCGGTGGCTCCTCACGGAAATCATCTTGTTCAATGTAAATCTCCCGGGAAAAAGGTACAAGTCGGGTGCCGGCATTGGAATCTTCGGGATTGTTGAGTGCCACCAGCTCCTCAACCTGCCCTTCGGGGTAGTTTTCAATCACCACCTTTAATGGCTTCAATACCGCCATCCGACGTTCTGCCCGTCGGTTCAGATCTTCTCGCACACAGTGCTCCAAAAGGTCGATCGAAACAACTGTCTCTGCTTTGGCGACTCCGATTATCTCACAGAAGTTTCTTATTGACTCCGGGGTATACCCACGCCGCCGTAATCCAGCGATCGTCGGCATGCGTGGATCATCCCAACCTGAAACATAACCCCCTTGTACCAACTCCATCAACCGACGCTTGCTTAGTACGGTGTAGGTCAGATTCAACCGCGCAAACTCCACTTGACGTGGGTGGTGAATTCCAAGTTGTTCAATAAACCAGTCATAGAGCGGCCGGTGGTCTTCAAACTCCAGCGTGCAGATTGAATGGGTGACACCTTCAATGGCATCGGACTGACCGTGTGCCCAGTCGTATGTCGGATAGATGCACCATTTGTCGCCTGTGCGGTGATGGGGAACACGCATAATTCGGTACATCACCGGATCGCGCATATTCAGATTAGGGGACGCCATATCAATCTTGGCACGCAGGGTTTTGGCACCATCAGGGAATTCACCTCTGCGCATCTGATCAAACAACTTCAGATTTTCCTCCACCGAGCGATTCCGATACGGACTTTCTCGACCCGGCTCGGTCAATGTTCCCCGATACTCTCGCACCTGTTCTGGAGAAAGATCACACACATAAGCCTTACCGTTTTTAATCAACTCTACCGCCCACTGATACAACTGCTCATAGTAATCCGAAGCGTAATACAAATAATCCCTCCAGTCGAATCCTAGCCATCGGACATCCTCAATTATTGACCGGACAAATTCCTCCTCTTCCTTTTCTGGATTGGTGTCATCGAAACGCAGATGACACCTGCCACCATACTCCTGAGCAATCCCGAAGTTCAGACAGATCGACTTGGCATGACCAATGTGGAGATAGCCATTAGGTTCGGGTGGAAAACGGGTAACAATCGGTGGCTGAAATCTACCCGACGCCAAGTCCTCGTTAATTATGCGCCTGATGAAATCAGGACCCGACTTTTTCTCGTTATCCCAACTCATAGAAATTATTTATCATATCAAACTGCTCCTCTGATGTCAAAATGGGAGAACCGCTTTGGACAGAATCCGGTCAATCCGGTTAATTACTCTGTTCTTACCTAATATCGCCAACACCTCATTGATACCAAATCCATAATCACGACCTGTAACCGCCACACGCAAAATCTGGCTCAACTCCATACCTTTGACGCCCTGCTGTTTAATGAATAACTCCAGCTCGGTATGCAACCTGTCCACCTCAAAAGAGTCGATTTGAGCAAGGGTCTCCCGTACCGCACTGAGAATCTGCTTTTGCCGACTATCAGCAAGCCAGCGCTTGACCGCCTTCTCATCATAGTTTAGTTGCTCATCCGGAACAAAGAAATACTTATAATCGAGTATATCACCGGCAATTTTGATTCGATCACCGGCCGCTTGGGCTATTTTTTTGACCATTTCTTTTACCGAAAGTTCCACCGGCGAGGTAATAACTCCGGCCTGAAGTAGATAAGGGAGCACCAGTTCTGTTCGCTTTTCTACCGGTAATTCCATCAAATAATGCACCTGAAAGGCAATAAGTTTTTGCGGGTCAAAACTTGCCGGTGAACGAACCACCTTATCCAGCGAAAATACCTGAGTAAGTTCTGCCAGCGAAAAAAATTCGGTACGGTCGTCATAAGACCAGCCAAGCAGCGCCAGATAGTTAATCAACGCCTCAGGCAAAAAACCGGTCCGCTGATAGAAATCGATTACCACCGGATTAAAAATCTCCGGAGACAACTGCCAGTTAAGCCGGCGGGCGATCTTTCCCCCCCTTGCCAAGAGTTCGGCAAAATCCTTTTTCTTTATGTACTCTTTTAATTTCCGTTTACTCAGTTTATTTTTACTCCCTGGTTCTGCAACATAGGGAAGATGAGCAAATTCCGGTAAACTATACCCCAAGTTTTGGAGTATAAATATCTGGCGCGGTGTGTTGGAAAGGTGCTCTTCAGCCCGGATGATGTGTGTAATACCCATCTCCCCGTCGTCGACCGCGCTGGTTAAATGATAAAGAAAACTCCCATCCTGACGTTGAATTACATGATCCTGCTCCAAACTCAGATCAAATTCAACCCTACCTCTAATTAAATCGTTAATAACGATCTTACCCTCCATCGGCATCTTCAAGCGGATCACCGGTTTTCTGCCCTGGGCTTCGAATCGGGCACAATCGGCTGTGGTTTCTGCGCACCACCGCCGGCTGTAACGAAAAGTTTTTCCTTCTCTCCTTGCCTGCTCCCGCTCCGCCGACACCTCTTCCGGTGTAGCGTAGTCCTTATAAGCAGCACCGACTTCCAAAAGTTTGCTAACTGCTGCCTGATATATCTCCTTGCGTTGAGACTGAAAATATGGCTCATAAGGACCGCCGACCAGCGGCCCCTCATCCCAGTTAAGCCCTAACCAACGCAGACCAGCAAGAATTGGTTTCAGCATTTCAGGCTGATTGCGATTTTCATCGGTATCATCAATCCGCAGAATAAAAATACCTTTATTTCTCCGTGCAAACAGGTAATTATAAAGAGCGGTCCTTGCTAAACCCAGATGCAAAGCACCGGTTGGGGAAGGGGCAATCCTCACACGGACGGTTTTATCGCCCATTGGCGGTTAATAGCCAGAATTAATTACCAGCGGAGAGGAAGGGATTCGAACCCTTGATACCCGGTTAGGGGTATAACCGCTTAGCAAGCGGTTGCCTTCAGCCTCTCGGCCACCTCTCCTTTTTATTTTATAAACAAAAACATCTATAATACAAAAAATCAATCCAAAACCGGTTTTTAAAACGGAGGGCGCAGGATTCGAACCCGCAAGACCCGTCGCCGGATCGGCAGATTTCAAGTCTGCTGCCTTACCAGATTAGGCTAGCCCTCCCAAATAGAGAACTGCCTTCATTAATTTATCCCAACTTTTCCAAAAGTCAAATGTATAAATTATCGCTAATATTGGCTAGAACTCCCTATGTTACTTCCGGTCGCCAATAATCACTTTACCATCACTGCCTTTTGAGTGTTTATTCTGCCACTCGGCTCGGTTAGCGGGACAATATAAATACTACTGGCAACCTTACCGAGATGTAATCGATTCTGCCCCTGACTAAAAACTGCCGGTAAAATCTCGCTACACCCCTTCCCGAAAGATCAAATATCTCTAAATCGTAGTTTCCCCTGAGGTAAGCATTAAACAAAGTTCCCCGTTTTGAATCCAACAATTCTCTTCCCATATCCCCGAAATTTTTCTAACTGGGTAATCCCTATGCTGGGGACAAATTTGGTGAGAAGCAGGTCATAAGGGGTAGCGCTTGAGTAGTCAGTAAAACCGCCAGCGATTGGATTACCATCCTCACCCACCATTACATCCTGAAAGTACTCGTAGCCACCAAAGTCATACCGCTCAGCCCAGACCAAACTACCGTCATCAGCCAGAAGTTTTAAGAACGCCGCATCCCATCACTATTATAGCCGGTAACATAGATGTAGCCGTCCTGAGCGCTGACAATACCCAACCCTCGTCGTCATAGGAGAAATCATAACTCTGACCCCAGAGCTCGTTTCCAAAACTGTCCAGCCCGATCACCGGTAAATCAATGTTAACTGTGTCCCCGGTAAAAACCGGTAACAAAGATTCTCTCCATTTCGTCCACATCCGCACTGACAAACGCCACAAAGGCATTGAGTTATCAACCCTCGCCCACCCCGTTTCACCCGCAGGCTATACCTTCATAACAACTCCGCGCATCGTCGAAAAGTCAAATGTAAAACCCGGGGCAATCAGATTGCCCGCACGGTCATTAGCCGGCCGATATAGTATATCCATCAAACTATAATCGAAAATTCTGGTCCATGCGGTATCACCGGATGGCCGAATCTTCACAACGCAGAAATCATAAAAACCTTCGCCATAGCCCCCGGTAGAATAACAGTCGCCCCGAGTGTCAACAGCAACTCCTGTAGCAACATAGGGCGATTCAACTATTCCCCATTTCATATTACCCAGCGAATCAAAGTTGGCGATAATACAGTAGGGTGCCTGAAATGATGGGTTGCGGATAAAATCCTTAGGTCGCCAACGGTTAAATCCAACTGGTGAGCCATTACCGGCAATGTAGCAGTTCAACTCATTGTCCAGGCAGACATCAATCAACAGCTCATCACCGCCCAGATCTATTGTCCCGATGTTCAGCGTTTCACCCGATTGATTAAAAACTACAATCAGTCCCTCGGCATCGTAATTAACTGAATCAACATAACCCCCTACGCCAATTATCATCCCCCCCTTACTGGTAATGCCGATTAACGCCTCATCGGACCGAAATCCTACTGCCTCGACCATATAACCTCCTAGGCGAAGATAACAGCAACAAGAGAAGCAAAAAACATTATCAAACGAATCATAAAGTACCTCCTTTCACTTGTATAAATTTTAAATTTAATATATGGTCAACATAATAGCACAACTCCCTGGATATTAACCAGAAAACAAATAGAATAACCCTCTTATTTTCCCCACAACTTATCTCAGGCTATGGAATGCCGTCAAAAGTCGCGGCAACTGTCGCCCATCCATTACGTCCTGATTTGACATCCGCCACCAGAATTATAGTATTTAATCAGGGCCCGTAGTGTAGCATGGTTAACACGTCGCCCTGTCACGGCGAAGATCGCCAGTTCAAATCTGGTCGGGCCCGTTTGTGAAGTTTATTTTCCCCCCCCTACTTATCCATACCATTATCCTCGCAGCCGAACCTAAAACCGAATACCAACTCAACCATAAGGCACAAAAGGTCAGTTCGGCAATCTTAAACAACGACAGCCGGACAATTTATGAACTGTTTGTCCCGGCTTTCCGGCAGGAAATTGAGTTTTTCCGTTTCGACTCCGCGCTGAAGGCTTGGGTGAAAAATCGACGTATCGCCCAGATTAATACCCGGTTAATCGAGATCCGCGGACGCGGTGGACATATTTCGACCTACGTTACCTTTCAAGGAAAACAGGATTACGAGTACATTTATGGGAACTGGCTTTTTACCGACTCGGGCTGGCAACTGGTCTGGCTCTCCAATATCCTTGATCAAACATTTCAGTACGGCAGCCGGGATACACTTTCAATGTTCGAACTCGCCGATGTCGCGCTGGAACATATTCTCTCACCCACAACCAGAAAACTACTCAGGATTAACAAACTCGACCTGTCCGAGACCTTGTATGCACTGCTACCGATGATCAACCGAGAAACAACCTCCATTTCCTGCAACCGACCGGTGGTCTGGCTACCGGGAAACACCGATATCAGTAAGCGGATACCTAAAACCGTTCCTTATTACTTGGAATTCGGGCAGATTCGGATATTCGGCTCCTTTGCCCGCACCGCGATTGACATCAAACCCCGCTCTTCGTTCGGCTTAAAAATGATTGGCCGGCGCCGGGGAATTGAACTCTATTTAAAAATTTCAAAACAGAAATGGACTTTTGATTCGACCGGGAAAACCTGGTAAGTCCTTTTGCCTACAAATTACAACTCGCCGATTATCTCTTCATAAATCCCAAGAATATCGTTTTCAATCTGCTGGATTTCGTAAATAACCTTGGCGACCTTTCTTTGCTCATCTAAAGAATTGAAACTTACCCCAGCAGCCGCAACCCCTTCCAGTCGGCCAATAATCGCCCGATTTCGGCCGATAACCTCTTCAAACATTTCTGCTCCCTCTGGTAGAACTTCTCTCATCTCATAAAGGAACCGATTGGCACTTTCTTTCTTGCTGATCAGACGCCAGACCATATTGTAAAAGCACAGATTACTGACATCAACTCCTTCTGGACAGAGTGGGAACCGCTCTAGTTGTTTCAGAATGACATCGTAAGCCTCCAGCCCGGAGTGCCAACCAGAATCACTGGCCGCCAGGCCCATCTCCAGCGCCTGTTCCAATACTGTGGTTACCAATATAGGCAACTCAATATTAACCTTGCCTCGAAATTTAACCTCATAGGCACGGACAAGCCCCCTCTTCAACGCCTGCTCCTCTCCATCCTCAATCGCATAGCCATAAAAAACCGAATCTTTGGAATCAAAACGCACCACAATCCCCCAACCATTACCTGAAACCTTTTCCCAACCACCGTAAACGAGGACAAATTTGTTCTCTGCTAATCCCTGTGCCAATGCCGCACGTGCCCTATATTGCTCCTCCGTATCTCCTGCTGAACTCTGATAGATCGTCCGAAAAGACAACCCGGTGAATTTGCCAACATTGGTAAGATAGTTATCCGCCAATCCATCTCCACCCCACGATTGACAGTCCTGGTCCAGCAGTGTCAATGCAAAAGACTCGCCAGTCATCGCTGCCAGCCAGTCATAAAAGCCTTGCTGTCCGAAATGTTGCAGGATATCATCCAAGGCTTTAGCAAGACTGGCACTGTACATTTTCGTCCTGGGAATGAAGCTGAGCGGTACCGGTTTTGTCTCAAGATTTATCTCCTGCTCATCGCGCAAAACGGTTAACTTCACTGCTTCCCGGGTTCCCACCAGATGCTTTTCTGCGGCAAGATAATCCCCAAAATTTTTAATGACCTCGTCATTATAGGCGATTATTAAATCCCCGGGTCGCAAACCGATAATTTGTGCCTGACTACGGGATGGCACTTTCCAAACCTCTGCCTTTGACAGTTCCTGATAACTACTACCGATTCGCTTGCCTTCGGGTGGGCGCTGACAGTAGCTAAGAACCACTGCCAGAAATAAGACCATTTTACCGAGTACCGTCCACCTCCGTCTTTTATCCAGATAACTACCCATAACCCCCTCCTTATTATATCATTTTGGTCTTACTGCAACAATCGGTTCGCCGGAAATATGTGGTGCTGAAATGTCCTTACTAATTTCTGCCAGAGCACGACAGCAAGCCGCCAGTTGAATACTGGAAAGCCCTTGCTCCTGTATCAAAGGGAAAAACCGGCGCGCAAAAGTGCCAGCCGAATAAATGACATCCACTTCCTCAAAACCAACCTCTTCCAAAGTCTCCTTCATCGTCTCACTGGTAAAAAGTTCTATTTCATACCAGCTTACCCCCAGGATTTGAGTCTGGTTTTCTGTTAAAAAATTCAGGCCAATTTCTGGCGCCTGTCTCGGATTTGAGCCCAGCCTTTCGATCAGACTGTGCAACCGCCGGAAAGCATCTTTAACCTCTGGAGTTGGGGGAAATTTGACCAGATAGTTACGTTCCCACGGAGGGCGACTGTGTTTCAAGACATAATGATACCCGGGGGAATCCTCGGTCTCCGAAATAAAAACCCGCTCGCTAACTCCCTTGGTGCTGTTATCGCCCGGTTCAAAAAACAGCCGCAATTTTCCCCCTGGTTTAAGCACCCGGAAAATCTCTCGTAGTGCCTGATAAGGATTGGTTGTCTGCTCAATAACACTCGCTGCGACCACACCATCAAACGAACTATCGGGAAAATCCATTTCCAGCGCTGACATCTGTTTAATACTCACATTCTTTAATCCTAAACGCCGGGCATTGGCTTGTGCAGTAGCAACACGGCGGGCTGAAGCGTCAACCGCCACCAAGATGGGAAAATGGTTAGCAAGCCGCAGGCTGGGCCAGCCATCACCACAACCAACATCCAGCACCTTCTCACACCCCGCCAGATGTAAAGCAAAATCCCAGATTACCGCCTCCTCGATAAAATGCGCCGGATTAGTTAAATCCTGCGGGGCATTAAGCAACGGTAGGTTATCTCCCTGTCGCTCCAGCCTTTCATAGGTCTGCTCAATACTATTTGACGGCGTTAACTGCAAATTGGTGACTATCCAACTTTCAATTGCCGTGTATGTTTTCGGCATATATCTTCAGCATAACCACAATTTTAAGCAAGTCAAGAACTTACCCGATCGTGTCATCCCCGGGTATTAATCAGTAACTAACGGCAGTCCTTAAAATTAAATTTAAGGACACTTACTAAATCCGCAGGCAACACAGACTAAGCACCCCTCCTGAAACTCCACCCTCCCTCCACAATCAGGACAGGCTCCTTCCAAACCCTCCTTATTTTCGATAACTATCCCCAGCTCCTGTTCCAGCGCCTTGGCAATCGCATCCGCACAACTGCTGATCCTCTCATTCTTCGTCCAAGCTGGAGACTGACAGTTCAGCCCCTTCAACTGCCTGACGATCTGCTCCGGCATAACCCCGGCACGCAGCGCCAGCGAAACCAGCCTGCCGATCGCTTGTGCCTGTACCTGAGCACAAACCCCGGCTTTGCCAATATTGGTAAACACTTCAAAAATCCTCTGTGCTTCATCTCGATTGATGGTAACATACAGATTACCACAGCCGGTGGTCATTTTCCTGGTTACTCCGGATAGTGTCAATGGCCTTACTTTAGGGTTAACCGTGCTTTCTTTTCTCTTTACTGCCAGCACCTGCCCGCTTCTTGAACCGTCTCGGTATACGGTTACCCCCTTACACCCCAGTTCATAAGCTAAAGTAAATACCTGCCATACGTCATCTTCGGTCGCGGTATTCGGCAAATTCACGGTTTTACTCACCGCGTTGTGGGTGGAACGCTGAAATGCCGCCTGTATTCTCACGTGCTCCTCTGGCGTTAACTCCAAAGCGGTAAGGAACAGCCGTTTTAAATCCTCAGGGATACCCGGTAGCTCACCGATTTTCCCCCGGTTAATTAATTCATCAACCAATGAATCGCACCACAGCCCCCGCCTTATCAACTCCTCTCTCAGATAGGGATTAACCTCCTTTAATTTTGTCCCATTCAGCACATTCCGTTCGTAAGCCAGGGCAAAATAAGGCTCAATTCCACTACTACACCCGGCGATGATGCTTATACTACCGGTTGGAGCGATAGTGGTAATTGTGGCGTTGCGCAACGGCAAATGGGGATAGTATACGCTCTGCCTAAAATTAGGGAATACCCCGCGCTCTTCTGCCAGTTTGCTCGATGCTCGCTTGCCCTCCTCAGCAATAAAACCAATTACCCTCTGAGCCAACTCTAACGCCTCAGAGGAGTTATAGGGGATTTTCAACTGAACCAGAAGATCTGCCCAACCCATCACTCCCAGCCCAATTTTACGGTTACCATTGGTCTGTTCTTTAATCACCGGGAGCGGATAATGATTAGCATCGATAACATTATCAAGAAAATGCACCGCCTGCCTGACCGTCGTGTGCAAAAGCTCCCAGTCAATTCCCTTTTCCCCTAACATCCGTGCTAGATTTATTGAACCGAGATTACAGGATTCATACGGCAGGAGCGGTTGCTCACCACAGGGGTTTGTCGCCTCAATATTTCCCAGTGCGGGTGTTGGATTGTCAGCATTTACTCGGTCGAGAAAAACTAAACCCGGTTCACCGTTTTCCCATGCCTGATGCACGATCATATTCAGTACCGTTCTTGCCTTCAGCCTTCTTACCTCCTGATTGTTACGCGGATTTATCAACCCATAATCCCCATCGTTAAGTGCGGACCTGATAAACTCCTCGGTTACACCCACGGAAATGTTAAAATTGGTGAAACGGTTAACATCATCCTTGCAGGTGATAAACTCCAGAATATCGGGATGATCAACGCGCAACAACCCCATATTGGCACCGCGGCGCCTTCCACCTTGCTTCACCGCTTCGGTAGCCGCATCAAACACCTCCATAAATGAGATCGGTCCAGAACTGATACCCTTTGTTGAACCAACCACATCTCCCTTCGGTCTTAACCGAGAGAAACTGAAGCCGGTTCCGCCACCCGATTTATGAATTAGCGCCGCATTTTTAACCGCATCAAAGATCTCCTCCATTGAATCGCCGACCGGCAAAACGAAACAGGCGCTCAACTGTCCAAGTTCTGTTCCCGCATTCATCAGTGTTGGTGAGTTAGGGAGAAACCGCAGGTTGGCAAGCAGCTGGTAGAATTCCTCAGTCAGTGCGTCGACCTCCCCTTGTTTTGCCCCGTAATTTACTTCCACCTGGGCTATCGCCTTTGCCACCCGCTCAAACATCTGCTCTGGAGTTTCAATTATTTTCCCTTCCTCATCCCGACGCAGATATCGTCGACGCAACACCTCAAGTGCATTTTCGGTTAACACCACCGACATCATAGTTCCATTTTAATTAACCCTGTCCAGCAAGTCAATCAGACTACCGCCTGAGATTCACGGTGGTATCACCCCGCACAAAAACCACCCGCCACCGCTCAACTGCCGAACCCAAAACTCCCAGTCCACCGGTAACTCTTGACGAATCCCCCAATCCGAAACCACCGCGCACCCAGTGATAGTAGTTAGTATCAAGCGCCCAGACCCAGAGGGTGCAAGGTCTCGGTGGCGAATCCGGCGGCGGCGCAACCAAGGTAAGAAACAGCATCCTTGGAATCCGGACAAAAAGTGGGTCATAGTTAATGCCGAACGAGTCATTGGGTATCAGGGCGTCAAGATAAGAGGTGTCTCCTTCTATTATCTGACGGAAAGACAGATAATAGCCACACGCGTTTCTACTCCGACTCCACACTATTGAGTCCGCAATCGAAACTGTATCACCATTTCGGGGAAACCCAATATCAAAACCAGCGGGCACCACTGTCCGTCCCCAAACCGTATCAAACCCGGATTTTACCACCTGAATCTGCCAGGTGTCTCCGGTGTTAACCGGAACCGGTTGGTCAGTATAATAGGTGTCTCCTGCACCGTAACGCAAAAGATAATCCTCGTGGCAAAAAATTCTCACCCGGGCATCAGGAAACACCGGATTAAACCTTTCCTTCAGATCATAAGTACGGTTAACGCGGGCAAAAACCACTGCCTCTCCTGCTCTTAGCAGACAGTGCACAACCAGTTGAGGCGAAAATCGGGCTGGTGGTGGCGACTCACAGGCAAGCAGAGCGAAGAAAAGCATAAGCACCAGAAATCTACCACGCATCAGAACCTCGCTCTTATTCCCAACGTGGGTAGAATCGGAATCATATTGATCTGGTGTCGTTCCGGTATGCCCTCCGGATTAACATCCCAGTAATACAAAAGGACATTACGGGCATTATAGAGATTGATGATATCCAAAAACAGCCCTACCTCCATCCTGCCGATCCTGCCGGTACGGGACAGACCCAAATCCACACGAT
Source organism: uncultured bacterium (assembly GCA_964590395.1). GTDB lineage: Bacteria > Hydrothermota > Tepidihabitantia > Tepidihabitantales > Tepidihabitantaceae > JAOABP01. Next base: position 134,323 of record CAZPVT010000005.1, on the reverse strand, counting down.
GATATACCGGATACCTTAACCCGTCCCGTTCGCTACCGATCACCCACCAAATCGCCTCAGATTTACCTCCCGGCCGTTCGATCACTCGTTGATAATAACCTATCGCTCCAGAATAAGGTAATCCAGAACCAACTGTCAGATGCAAGGAAAGATCAAAATTTAATATCAGCGACGGAAAGTTCAAAACCAGATTCAAATTGTGCCGGCGGTCGTAATGAGGATGATAAACCTCGGTTTCAATCTGACGGACTGTCCACATATAAGAATAGGCAAGCCAGCCATTAATCCTGCCCGAATTCTTCCGCACCAGTAGTTCCGTACCTAAGGAGTAACCATCGGCATCAAGCAGTGAGTCTGGCGGGGTGAAAAAATCACCGTATCTGGTCTCAAGCAGGTGGGAATAATCCTTGTAATACCCCTCAACCTGAACCGTAAAATCCTCCCTTAACCACCTCTCAACACCCAGAATATAATGCCAGGCGCTGGGCAACCTTCTATTTTCAGGCACCGGTACCCAGACATCATAAATTGAAAATATCGCCTCTGTAGAGTTCAGCGTGACCAAAGGCTGGGTAAATCTGCCCAAAGAAAGATTAAGCGCCATATTTCTCTCGGGCAGGTACTTTAGCCCTAATCTGGGCTCTGGCTCCAGCCGGTTACCTTTGGAGTAATAGGCAAAACGAATCCCGGGTCTAACAAAGAGTTTCTTTTTAATCACCTCATATTTATCGTCAACATAGATCGCCACCGGGAAAAGACTCTCCCGGGCATTAAAACGGGTGGTATCAAAATCCACCCTTAAACCCATCCGGTTTATCTGTCCATCCAGGCCGAATCCGACCGTATGACGGTCAAGCGGATACCAGGTAAAATTCGCCCTCAGACTCCAGTTATTCAGCTCCCCCTTCATCGTTAAATCCTCAACCTCGGAAAAACGCACCTTGAACCCGGAAAAAAAGTTGCTCCAGGCAGTGATCACCTCACCATACAGAACCGGATTAAAAACACTGTTCAACCTTAAAGATACCCCACGGTTTCCCCAGGAAAGCCGGGTCTTAAACGCATCCGGATTACCCGGATCCCAGAAACTCAACACATCCTCAGAACCGAGCAGGGCAAAACTCAACTGCTGATTATCATTTATCCCGTAATTTACCTTACCCATCAGGTCATAAAAATAGTAGTTCAGACCAGCAACACCGAAAAGTTTTAATATCACATCCGGCAGGTAGGTCCGTCTGCCTGCAAACAGAAACGAACCGCGCGGAATCGGACCCTCAACAATTCCTTTCGCCGCAATAATGGAAACCGAACCTTCACCGGTGTACCGCTTAGTATTGCCCTGCCGGGTATTTACCTCCAGCACCGAACTCAACCTGGACCCGTATTGAGCGGGAAAACCACCGGCGTAAAGCGTAACATCACTCACCGCCTCTGCAATAAAAGGTGAAAAGATCCCGAACAGATGGGCAGGATTGTAAACGGTAATTCCATCCAGAAGAATCAGATTCTGGTCCGGCGAACCACCACGAATATAAAGTTTATTGGAAAAATCGGAAACGGTAATGACCCCGGGCATCATTGCAACACTGCGCAGGATATCAACCTCACCACCCAGTTTCGGTACCAGTACCAACTGCCGGGTGTCAATCCGCTGGGTGGAAATCTGCACCTCCCGCTCAAACCTTGCCCGCTCCGCGGTAACCTTTACCTCATCAATCCTCACCGGCTCGGTCCGCAACTCCACATTTACATTTACAACCCCGGCATCCGCAACAGAAATCCCCTGCCGATAGGGCTGATACCCGATATAGGAAACCTCCAGTTCGTAAGAGCCGGCAGGCACATCCCGCAGACAGAAATAACCTTTCTGACCGGTGGTGGTACCTAATCCGGTACCCTTCAACTCCACATTGGCATAGGCAAGCGGTTCACCATCACCGGCATCACGCACAAACCCGCAGACAATACCCGCATTAACACCACCTGCCAGCAAAAGTAAAACTACTGCTAATCGGAACAAAAACACGGATCAGCTGAGAATCTGCCGGCGTAACTCTCTACCGAACTCTCTTGCCTCCTCGGCGCGCTGCTCGTTCCGCTTCAAGATGCGCGGCTCTGGACAGTTGGCAACCACCAACTGCCCCAGATACTCAACCTTACCAAACTCTGCCAGCCGTTTAAACATCGCCACCGCCAGATCCGCTCCATCATAATGATCACCACCCGCGGTAAGAACCACCGCCCATTTCGTCCCCTTCAACAAATTCTCCCCATTCAGCAGGGCAAAACAGCGATCAACCACCGCCTTCAACTGACTTGTAACACCCCAGCAGAAAATCGGGCTGGTCCAGATGGTCAGCTCACTGTCCACAAGCAGGTCGTACAGTTCCAGCATATCATCCTCCTGCTCACAACCCGCCTCCTGCTTTTCTGTGCTACACCCGAAACACTCCCGGCAACCCGCAATATTCAACTCACTCACCCGGACCCGCTTGACCAGAACATCCCTTCTGCCCAGACCTTTTAGCACCCAGTCAGTAACTATCGCAGTATTACCAATCCGTGGACTACCCTCCAGAACCAAAACCCTCTTTTTCGCCCTCATCAAACCTCCTTTTTATTACTCATTCCGGAGCACGATTCCAGAAAACAATCTCCTCCAGCGGCTTGCGTTTGGGAATACGGTTCTGCCTCTCCTCTGCCGGGTAACCGACCGCAAAAAGCGCCACCGCCCGATAGCCCCGTTTCAAACCCAGATGACGCAAAAGTGCGCGGGCGTCAAACCAGCCGATCCAGCAGGTCCCAAGTTCCTGCTCAGCACAGGCAAGCACAAAATGCTCACCCGCGATCCCGGCATCAATCAACTGAAACTGATTTCCAACCGCACCTCCTGCCAGTTTATTGATCAGAAAACTCTCCTTGATCAACAGCGCAACGATCACCGGTGCCTGGGCAAAGTGCCGGGATGCCATAAACACCCCCTGAAAAACCGCAGCACACAGCGCCTGTTTCTTTGCCGGCTCATCGAAAACGACAAACCGCCAGGGCTGACCGTTGTCTGCAGAAGGTGCCAACCTTGCCGCCTCCAGACACAAAAGCAACTTCTCCCTTTCCACCGGCCGGCTGCTGAACCGACGCACCGACCTCCGCTGCTGACACAGGGTTAAAAAAGGCGTCTGCTCCATAATAAAAAAGTTTATGCCCAAACTTTTGACGGTCAACAACGACTAACTTACACCGATCTCTCCTCGGAATCCGGCTCAATATGCACAACAATTCCATTGACATCAGAATTTACTCGCCGGATCTCCTCCTCAACCCTGGTGGCAATATTATGCCCCTCCTTAACTGAAATATCCGGGCTAACTTGAATATGGACATCCATCTCAATCCGATTACCCGCTCCAGAATGCCGGGCACGAAGCGAATGAAAACCCCTCACCCCGGGAATCGCCAGAATCGCTTTTTTCAGCCGGAGTAACGCATCCGTCTCAGGCGCCCGATCCGCAAGTTTATGCAAAGCGTCGCGCACAATCCGGACTCCAACATAAACCAGAAATGCGGACAACAGCACCGCGGTCAGAGGGTCAAGAAACGCCCAGCGTTCGCCACCAAGCAAAGCACCACCAATACCAGCCGCCACCGCAACTGAGGAAAAGGCATCAGAACGGTGATGCCAGGCATTGGCAAGAAGCGCCCGATTCTGAAACCTCCTGCCCACCGCCCTGGTCCACCAAAAGAGCATCTCCTTTAACCCGATGGAAACAAGCGCCATATAAAACGGCAGCCAGTTACGCACACCACCATGCTGTTGACTGATGGTAAAAATCGCCTGCCCCGCAATAAACAGCGCAACAAAAACCAGCAACGCACCGACGAAAAGTGCAATCAGCACCTCATATCGGTAATGGCCATAATGATGGTCCTCATCCGGCAGTGACTTTGAAGCCCGCACACACCACAGCACCGGAATATCACTTGCCAGATCTGAAAAACTGTGCAACCCGTCAGCGATAATTGCGGATGACCTGCCTAAAACACCTGCCACCAACTTGGCAACCGCCAGCAGAATATTGATGAGCATTCCCACCAGGGTCACCCGCCGCTCCACGGTTAACTGATGCTCAACAGTTTGCACCGTTTAATATTAGCCAGTTAGAAAAACTTTTCAACCGGAGAATAAAGTTAAAACATCCAACACACTTCACACCACTAAGTTACAGCCGGCAACCTCCACCCACTCTGCTCCACTCGTATCACGCAAACCCTGCGTCCGAAAAGCACACCACCCACCCAGAACAGAACCAACCCTATTACCACCAGATACAGCCTCACCATAACTTTGAACAGAACCATCATACCCAGAATTGAGAAAGTCATAATTAAAACTGTAGAAAGTACCAGAACACCGAGCCAGGCAAGAACCGGCTACAAAACCAAACCTTTTACCACCGTTATAACCCTGAAAGATACCCGCCACATAACCCGGTTCAAGACCATTACAGATACCCTCCCCGATACTGCCCCCTGGGCAGGTTTTCAAATATCGTCCATAATATAAAATAAGACAATTCAAACAGTTAATCTAATTTAACCCTTAAGTTAAAAACACGGGTTAATCCAAAGTTGTAGATTGCCACCTGCCTACGGTAGAACGCAATGACTCTCGCCCTCCCGCTCATTGCGAGGGCAAAACCCGAAGCAATCTCTTTGCGTGTGATGCCAATTTATCCGCTTATAGATTGCTTCGTCGCTAACGCTCCTCGTAATGACAAAAGGAGGAGGACCGCGCAATGACCGCGCCGCTTTTTTCTTTCGGACCAGCCTAATCTTTTCCTACTGGCACAAATTTGCCTTGTGGCTATTAAACAGATAGTATTTTACTGTGCGGGAGTTAATTAACGAGCAGTTTGTTAGGCAGATCCGGCAACTCCGTTACCGGGCAATCCTCATCAATACACTCTCGCTTTTACTTATTTTTATCGGTATCAACATCTTATTAACCCTGCTCGCCATTGGTCTTTTCCTTTCCGGCTGGATACTCCTCTTCTCACTAATCCCGCTGGGTATTTTATCATTCTTATGGCTAAAAAGAACCGGCTTAAAAAATATCGGTTACAGAATTGAACACACCTTCCCAGGGTTAAAAGGAAAGGTTGTCTCTGCTCTGGACCTGATAAACTACCAGCCTGATCGCCGTGGTTACTCACTGGAGTTGCGCGATGCCGCAATTCAACAGGTGCAGGAAATGATAAGACCGCTACCGCTCAAACTTATCCTGCCCTTCAGACGCCTGCTGATTTCCGGTGTTTTTAGCCTTCTGGCGCTGGTATTGCTTGTCCTGACGCTTAACCAGGGAGGCGAAAGGGTAAAATTTGGTCTACTGAACGCTTTTAAACCTGACCACCTGCCTATCTATCTAAAGGTTGTCCCTGGTGATACCACCCTGCTTGCGGGCGAAACTGCTAAACTGGTCTGTTCAGTCCAGCCTGCAGGCGTATTCAAATCTATCCAGTTGCAAACAACAGCCATCCCCAATTCACCACGGATAAAAAAAATCCCTCTCCGGCTTTCCGCTGACTCCTGCATCTTTACATTAACCACCGGTGAAACATTTTATTATCGGTTCCGACTTTTAAACAAAAAAACCGACTGGTATAGGGTAAATATCATCGCGCCCCTGGCTCTTAAAAGCATTGCCTTTAACTGCACACCACCCGCTTATACCGGAATGAAGCCCATCCGTCAAAGTGGCGGTGATCTGGCACTTCTGAAAGGAACAAAGGTAAATCTCACCGCCCAAGTTACCGGCACAGCGGAAAATGGTTTTCTCATTCTGCCAGCAGAGACCCTGCCATTAGCGCTCAGCAGAGATCAACCCGGAGAACTCAGCGGCGGTTTTACCATCCGGCAGGATGGAGAGGCAAGAATTGAACTCGCCACGCTCCCAAATAGACAGCAGACGGTTTACCGATTCAACATCCGGGCAATACCGGATGAATCACCACTGGTCAAAGTGTTTCTACCCGGCCGTGATGTCAACCTGCCGATGAATATGCAGGTTCCGCTGGGCATTAACTCTATTGACGACTTTGGCATCACCGAGATCTGGCTCCATTACGGCAAGGACAGCATCAATAACTCTCGCCGGCTGAAGACGGTCAACAACCACCGGGAGGACACCACCTTCTATCTCTGGGATCTGAGCAAAACAAACCTTCTGCCCGGTGAAGCCGTCCGGTATTTTGTGCGGGTGGTTGACAATGATGCGATCAGCGGTCCGAAAAGTACCCGCAGTGAAATCTATACGGTGCGGTTTCCCAGTATGGAACAGATTTACGCTCAGGCGGTAAACCAGACCACCACCACCCAGGAGCAACTGGCACCGCTCCAGAATGAACAGGCAGAACTCGGAAGTGCGCTGGCGCGCATCAGTGAGGAGTTAAAAAAACAGCGGGAACTCAGCTGGGAGGAACGCAAAAAACTGGAACAGATCGTGAATGAACAGATAAACCTGCTCAACCAGATTGACCGTCTGCAGAACGAAGTCGCCCAGACCACTGCGGAACTGCTCCAAGGGATGAGTTGGGATCAGGAAACACTGGAACGTCTGTCCCAGTTACAGGAACTGCTTTCTCGGCTTTTACCGCAGGAACTTCAGAAGGCACTAAACGAACTGGGTAGTAAACTGACCGCCCGACCCGATGAATTAAAAGCGCTACTTGAACGTCTGCAGGAACAGCAGTCTGCCCTGAAGGCGGACATTGACCGCGCTTTAGAACTCCTGAAACGGATAATGGATGAGATCCAACTGGAAGCACTCGCACGACAGGCAGAAAAACTGGCGCAAAAACAAAATGAGCTAACCGGCAACATTCCAACCGCAAATGAATCCCAACTTATCCAACAGCAGGAGGAGATAAAAACCAATCTCGACAGTCTTTTGAACGGTATCGAGCAACTTGCCCGTCAATGCACCGAACCCGCACTTACCGAATCGCTCGCCGCACTGAACCAGGAGATGGCTATCCGGGAATTGCCGAAACAGGCTGACGCCTTAAAACAACTGTTTAACTCGGGTGATAAATTGTCCGCGCAACTGCCCTCCCGAGAACTCGCCGGATCCATTAGACAACTTGCCGATCGGTTGCGATGTCTGAGTGAGCAGTTAAAGAAAAACCGCGCGCGGGAAGTAATGAAACAGTTGCTTGCCAATGCTGATCAACTCTTGACCATCTCTCAGTACCAGGAAAAACTGGAGGAAAAAATGACCACCAGCGACCGGCTGGTGGAGATTGCCAACGAACAGTCCGCGCTGGGTGAAGCAACCAAAATGGCAGCGGAGAGTCTCGCCAGTCTGAGCACCAGAACACTGGCAATCCCGCCGCCACTCCATCAGGAACTGGGCAATGCGCTCAACCTGATGAGCAGTGCCGCAAAAATGGCAATGGAGGGCAGTGGCAGTGGTACAAAAGAGAATATGCGCCAGGCACGACAGCGCCTGAACCGTGCCGCAGGAATGTTAATCGGTGCCGCAGCAAAAATGGAGGGAGGTGGTTTATCTGGTGGGTTGCAAAACCTGCTTGACCAACTGGCGAAAATGGCATCCGAGCAGATGAGCATCAATGCCGGCACTGCCAGTTTGCCGATTCCAATTCCCAGTACCGGTCTTACCTCTCAGCAACTGGCGCAGTTATCCAGACTACTTTCTCAACAGCAGGCACTCCGTCAGCAACTGGAACAACTCCTGCAACAGATGGGTGGAGAAAGACCCGGTCTGACCGGTGCATTAGACCGAATGCTGGAAGAGATGAGACAGGTGGAAAGAGGCCTGGCAGAACTGCAAATTGACCGCAAACTGATTGAACGTCAGGAAGACATCGTCGCCCGCCTGCTTGACGCCCAGCGCAGCCTCCGTCAGCAGGGATTTAAAGAGGAACGCCAGGCAGAAACCGCACGTCCCTACCGTCTGGAAAATCCGCCCGAGTTGCCCGAGGACCAAGGGGAAAGAAACCGTCTACTGCGGTCCGAACTCCTGCGTGCCCTCCAGCAACAGCGCTATCCGGTTGAGTATGAAAAACTGATCCGGGCGTATTTTGAACTTCTGTTGAATAAATGAAGTATGGGACATAAAACAACGGTAATTATCACTATCTGGACGTTGGCAATTACCATCTTTGCCCAGGACCTCTATCGGGCACAACTTCTGGAACAGGCAGGCCAGTATGAACCTGCACTTAAAATTTACCAACAGGCGGTTGAAAAAAATCCGCAGGACCTATCGGCAATTGCCGGACTAATTCGGATCTGTCGGCAGATCGAACGGTACGACACCCTCTATACGGCACTCAACCGATTGAAAAAGACCCCAGCCAATGCGGTGAGCCTGGAACTGGGCTTCATCGAAGCCCTCTTCGGACTAAAGCGCCGCGCGGAAGCGGCTACCCGGACAAACGAGTTTGCTCGCCACTACCCGGACCGGTTACTGGAACTGACTGAACTCCTCAAGCGTTGGGGCGAATACGACCTTGCCATCCGCTATCTCAGACCCACCCTAAACACCCCACCTTTCCGGGTGGACTACGCAGAACAGCTGATAGAACTCTACGAACATAGTAAAAAATTCAGCGCTGCCGCAGAGGTTATTAGCGAAATTATCAACCATAACAGCCGGCGTGCCGAACTGTTTTTTGACCGGCTTAACAACTATGGCAAGATGGCTGATGCGAGTAAAATCATTAACAGCCTGAACCGGATAAAGGACAGCCGATTGCGTGCCCGCGCCCAGGCTGAACTATATCTCGGTGCGGGCGAGGAATTAACCGCGGTCGCACTGCTCAAAAATCACTACTCCCAGCAGGAACTCTACCTCTTTGCCCGAAACTGTGAGGAACGGAACGCACTAAAAGCGGCATTAGCCATCTATCAACACCTGAAACTCACGAGCGATATCGCCCGGATATTACGGCAACTTGACCAGGTTACCGAGGCTTTAAAACTACTGGAGACTGACACGACCCCAGCCGGTAGTTTCGAACTGGCAGAACTTGCCCGGCTAAAATTACGCGACTTCGCCCGAGCAGTCACTGCCTACCAGCGGTTTCTCCGCCATCGCCCCAACAACATCCCAGCATTGACCGGACTTGCCCTTGCCCTGCTCGGACTACAAAAAATTGACAGCGCTTACTCTGTTATCTCACGCATCAATCGGCCTGACGACCGTGTCCTCTACTTAAGGGCAAAACTCCTCTTTTATCAGGAAAAGTTTGACTCGGTCTATTCGGCAGTTGAACAATTGACCATGCAATTTCCGGATAGCCCACTGCTCAATGAGGCGCTCGCACTCAGCCTATTGACAATTAACAGCAAAGAGGCAAAAAAACTTATCCCCGCATTAATTGCCTATGATGCGGGTGACTATGAAAACTGTATAAAAAACTGCCGGCAAATTTCCACCTCAGACACCATCCTCACCCAGAACGTATTACTGCTTTTAAGCCAGGCGCTCGTTGAAACTGGCAAGTATCGGGAGGCGGTTAGCACCCTGGAAAGCATCCTCCAAAGTTTTCCCGGTACCGAACTGGCACCCAAAGCCCTACTCAACCAGGCAGAAATCTATCAAAAATACCTCAAAGACCACAACCGAGCGGTCCAGCTCCTTAAACAGTTACTCTGGACATTTCCTGGCTCACCTTACGCACCAATTGCCCGTAACCTCCTGAAAACCACCGGCGTGTCCCGACCGGAAGACCTACATTAAATCCATCCCCCTTCGGATTTCCTTCTTGTTACGACAAAATAGAAAAACCTCTAACAAGCCGACTCCGTTTACTCTACGATTTTCCATAATCCGCGCAAAATAGTTGACATCTGTTATTAAATTCTGTATTCTAAAATGGTATGGCGCGGGAATTAACGCTTGCGGATCTGCTGAGTGAGCGCCGGGTCCTACCCCTGCCCGAACTGATCAACATATTCTCTTCAGTGCTTGATGACCTGCACCAGGCACACAACCAAGGAAAACTCCATGGCGACATCAAACCTAAAAAAATCATCCAGGTGGAAGATAAGGTATGGCGCCTCGCTGACTACGGTATCTCGAAAATCAGCACCGCGCGCTATATCGCGCCGGAAAGGGCGCAACGTCGGGATATCGACGCCCGGGCTGACCTCTATTCGCTCGGTGTTGTCCTTTACGAAGCAGTTGCTGGCCGTCCACCATTTGATGCGGAAATCGGCGCCGAATTGATTCAGGCGCACATCAGCCAGCCACCGCCCAAGCCCAGCACCTTCAAGCCCGACATCCCCAAGGAACTGGAACAGATCATTATGCGGGCGCTGGCTAAAGACCCTGCTCAGCGCTTTCAGAACGCCCGCGAGTTCCGTTCCGCACTTACCGAACTGTTACCAAAACCGACACCCAAAGAGTCTCCGCCTAAACAACCCACGCCCCCTCCATCTTCAGTTCAGGTCCCTGCTCAGCCGAAGCCGATAAAAGAACCACCTAAACAACCACCGGTCAAACCGCCACCACCAAAGCCAGCACCGACCCGGGCTCAAACTGCACCCGTCCAAACTCCAGCAGTACCTGTGGCAGTTGCTGCGAAAACGGGGAAAAAAACCGGCATCTGGCTGACAGCGGTGATCTTGAGTGTTTTAGGTGCGGCGGTGACGTTTGTGTTGATAAGTTTTAATAAAAAGCCCACTCCCAATGTCGTCGGACTTTACTATACTGAGGCTCAACAAACTTTAGAACGAGCAGGTTTTGTTTATGGACTTGGTCCAGACAAGGATGATACCGCGACAATGGGTAAGGTGGTGGAACAGAACCCGAAACCCGGCCAAAGGATAAAAAAGGGTGCCAAGGTGCAGGTAAGGTTAAGCACGGGTATGGTCGTGGTGCCATCAATTACCAATCTACCGAAGTTGGAGGTGACTAAAATCTTGCGGGAACAAGGACTAGATAGCATAATTTTTATCAATGAGTATAATGACGAAATTGCCATCGGTAATGCCATTAATTCGGAACCGAAACCAGGTACCAAAATCAAAACCCGGACGCCGATAAGGATAAAAATTGCTGCCGGCAGAGCCACCTGCCCCCAATGTGGCACAAGAAGGGAAATCGGGGCACAATTCTGTACCGTCTGCGGGTTTCGGTTCGTTGAATAAGGGAGATAGTTATGCATAACCTGGGATACCTAAAATCAGCGCTAAAAATTTTGCTCCTCATTTTGGTAATGCTTTCGGTTGCTTGGGCAGAAAAAACCTGTCCCAATTGTGGGGCGGCCAACCGGGACGACGCCAAGTTCTGTAAGAATTGCGGGGCAAAGTTACCGGCACCGGCTGTCAAACCGACAACATTACCTCGTTTACGGGCGGATGTCAATGTTTTTGGCAACTCGGTTGCCATTACCTCAACACCCGCGGGCGCAACTGTGCTCGTCAACAATCTGGAAGTCGGCAAAACACCGCTCGAATTAACCGATCTCAGTCCGGGCCGTCACGAACTTGAAGTCAAACTCGCCGGCTATCAAACCTATTATGGCAATTTTACCATTACCGAGCGCCATTCATCAATAATTGTAACATCTGAACCAGTCGGCGCCGACATCTACCTCAATGGCACATTTAAAGGCAAAACCACAGAAAAAGGGCTGACTATTTCGCGCCTAAAATTTGGCCAGTACTCGGTTAGCGCTCGGCTATCCGGTTACCACGAGGTTAGCAAAACGGTCAATCTCCAGGATCCAAATCCAGTGGAACTCAATTTAAAATTGGCGCCTGCCAGTGGATTTCTCAGTGTGCTAACCGAACCTGACGGCGCACTTGCCTATGCCAACGAACAACAAATCGGTACCACTCCACTGTTTATTGAATTACCACCCAACCGTTATTCCTTAGTAATTAGTAAAAAAAATTATCGCGACTGGACAAATTACATCCAAATCTCTCCCAACGAAACCACCTATGTGAGCGAAACCCTTTCCCGTGTTCCCAAAAGACCACTGCCAATGCTAATAATCGGCTTATCATCATTTACCATCAGTGCTATTTCCGCGCTCATCGCAGAAAACAGTTATCAGCAGTACAAGCAGGCAACCACTTCCCAAGATGCCTCAAAGTTCCGCAGTCAGACTCAACGCTGGGATATGATCCGTAACATCGGTTTCGGTATTGGAACAGTAGGCATTGGACTTTATTTTATCATCAGGTAAAAAATGAAAAAACCGTTATCCATCATTTTTATAATTATTACAGCTGGACTTTTGTTCATACTGTGTCGGAAGTGGAATAACCCGTTTGACCCGGCTAATAACCATCCACCCAACCGTCCTCGCCTAGTTTTCCCGGATAGTTCCGCCGTGAGTATTGACACCAGTGTGGTTTTGCGTTGGACCTGCTCGGATCCGGACAGCCTGGACAGTCTGAAATACTACATCTACCTCGGCACCAGCTCGCCTCCACCGGTCCGGGATTCGGGCATAGTCGACACATTTTACCGCCCCAGAAACCTTAATCTCCTTGCCCGATACTACTGGCGAATTGTTGCTCAAGACCGCTGCGGCGAAACCGCAGCCAGTCCGATCTGGTCGTTCACGACCATCGCCCAAGCAAATAACCCACCCTTTACCCCGTCTAATCCTACGCCCGAGTCCGGTGCATCCGGGTTATTTATCCGTCTGACCTTATCTTGGACAGGTGGTGACCCTGACACTAATGACACTGTTTATTATGATATCTATTTAGGCACAACCTCGCCACCACCATTATTAATTTCTGGACATAATCAAACCAGTTATACAACAGCCAGATTAGAATATGACTCAACCTATTACTGGCAGGTAGTCGCCCGGGACCAACACGGTACAACCACAGCCGGACCACTCTGGCAGTTTAAAACTTGTCCGGCAATCAGAGTTCTCGAACCAAACGACACAACCCGCTGGCGGGTAAACTCCCAACAAACAATCCTCTGGACAGGTGGAGTTGACCAGAGATTTATTAAAAAAAGGAGCGAGTATCAACTATTATCAAGTTCACTCGGCAAAACCCAGCAATCGCTTGCCGCTGACTCGGTTGTAATCTACTATTCAACCGACAGTGGTGCTAACTGGCTCAGGCATGGAATTGCCATCCAATCCGGCAGTTACACCTGGAATGTCCCGGAACCCGCTACACCAACCGCCCGCATTGAGGTGCGGATGTTTTTATCCGGCGATACCGCTACTGGCACTTCCACTGCTTACGAAATCTATGACCAGAATAAACCTTCACCGATCACAATAACATCTCCTGACTCCACCTCAGAATGGTTAATCGGCTCTAACTATGAGATTACCTGGACCGGTGGAACACTATTAGGAATGGACTCCTCGGTTCTTTATTACTCAACCAACAACGGCACAACCTGGCAGAAAATCGGTAAAATCACCCGTCCGGGTGATAGGTTCCGCTGGACAGTTCCATCACCACCGACCAATCAGGCAAGGATAAGGGTTACCGCATTCTGTCTTGACTCCTCGACAACCGGGCTCAGTGCGACATTCAAAATTATTGAAGGACTACCGCCGATCACCATTACCCAGCCCAATGCCCAGACGCGCTGGCGTGAAGGTTCTGTTCAGACAATCACTTGGACCGGTGGTCCAAGGACCCCGGACTCGGTTGTCGTCTTTTACTCTACCGATGACGGGAACAACTGGCTACGGCATGGCAGAGCAACCCAACCCCAGAGTTACAACTGGCGTGTACCAAGTCCGGCTACCGAAATGGCGCGCGTTCAGGTCCGCGCCTATCTTGACACCCTATCTACTGCTGGAATCAGTGCGCGCTATGTAATCTACGACTCGTTACCGCCTTCACCAATTACCGTAACCTCACCCACCGCGGAGAGCCGCTGGCTCGTCGGTTCAATTCAGCAGATAACCTGGACCGGTGGCACCTTTGCCGGAATGGAATCAACGGTAATTTATTACTCCACCAACGGTGGTGTTGACTGGCAACGTCAAGGTATGACAACCCAGCCCGGACAGTTTGCCTGGGCAGTTCCGTCACCACCGACCAATCAGGCAAGGATCGCAATCAGGGCTTGGTGTGGTGAACATATGACCCAAGGGCTTAGCGAGTTATTTACTGTCGCGCAATCCAGCGGTCCGCCTGATACTGTAATCGCAACCGTCACTGTAGGAGCAAAACCACGAGCACTGCTCTGGGACAGCATCCACAACAAAATATTCGTTGCCAATTACAACGACTCCAGTGTTACGGTTATTGATGGTACATCCAACCAGGTTATCACCACTATCCGCGTTGGTCGATTCCCGTATAATCTGTGTCTCAACACCAACAACGGCAAGGTTTATGTCACTAATTATGGCAGTAACTCGGTTACGATAATTGACGGAGCAAGCAATGAGGTAGTCGCTACCGTTCCGGTCGGAACAAATCCAAGGGCAGTCTGCTTTAACTCCAACAACAATCGGGTTTATGTAAGTAACTACCGTTCCGCTTCAGTAACAGTTATCGATGGCAACAACAATCAAGTCATAACTACTGTTCCTGTCGACACTAACCCTGTCGCCTTGGTCTATAGCCCGGAGTACAATAAAATCTACTGCGCTAACTTCGCCCGTAATAATGTAACGGTAATTGATGGCGCAACCAATAATGTAATCGGTACCGTCAATGCCTATCTCCAGCCCTGTACACTGATCGTTGACAACCGTCATAATGTTGCTGTCGCAAACCGTGCCAGCGGCACCGCGGGACGGATCACAATCATCAACGGTGCCAATCAGAACGTCATCACCACAATTACGGTTGGTAACGAACCCTATGCCTTGGCAGTAAACCCGACGGATAGCCGTCTGTACTGTGCCAATTCTGCTACCAATGACCTAACGGTTATTGATGTTAACAATTATACCGTCTATACCTATATCAATACCGGCATCCATCCCCGCAGTGTTGTCTGGGCAGGATGGGTGAACAAGGTCTATGCTGCCAACTATGACAACGGAAACGTTACTATGATCGACGGCGCGAGTAACTATGTTGAAAAAACGATCCCTGTTGGCGAAAATCCCTCTGCTATATGCACCAACACCAGTGATAACAAGGTCTATATCGCCAACTATAACTCCAATACGGTAACGATTATCGGGTCTAATAGGTTGAATTTTAAGAAAAGATAAGCCTTAACCGATTATTTTCTGAAGAAACCTCTCCGCCTCCGCTATTGCGCTGTGGGCAAGCACAAACCGTTTTTTAATTCCACGCAAACGGTTTTTCGGAGGTGTGATAAGACCAAAGTTAGCGTTCATCGGCTGAAAGTCAGCCCTTGGGGTAGTGATATATTTAAGAAGCGCCCCTAAAATTGTCTGTTCAGAAGGAATAACCGGCGGTTTGCCCAGTTGAAAACGGCTAGCGTTGATGCCAGCGATCATGCCGGTCGCGATCGCCTCCACATACCCCTCCACCCCGCACAGCTGACCGGCAATAAACAGATCCGGACGAATCTTTGTCTGCAGTGTTGGTAAAAGGATCTCCGGGCTATAAAGGAAAGTATTCCGATGAATACTACCGTAACGAAGGAATTCTACCCGCTCCAACCCCGGTATCAAACGGAATATCCTTTCCTGCTCTGCCCATTTGAGCCGGGTCTGAAAACCAACCATATTGAACATCGTCCCGGCACTATTTTCCCGACGCAACTGGACCACCGCAAATGGCATCCTGCCAGTATGCGGATCCACAAGTCCCACCGGTTTCAGTGGACCAAACGCTAAAGCAAGCCTTTCTCGGCGCGCAAGTTCCTCCACCGGCAGACAGCCTTCAAAGAAAGGAATCTGTTCAAAACTGTGCCCGGGATAAACCTCGGCACTGGCAAGTTCACTTACCAGAAGGTTATATTCATTCTCGGTGAGTGGACAGTTCAAATAGTCATCACCCTTACCGTACCGGGAGCCGGTAAAGATTCGCTCCATATTCAAAGACTCAGCATCAACGATCGGTGCAATCGCATCATAGAAGAATAGTCGGCGTGCTCCCACCAGAGTTATTAGTTGCTGAACCAAACCATCTGATGTCAATGGACCGGTAGCGATTATTACCATCCCTGCCGGTATTTCGGTTATCTCCTCGCGCACGAGCTCCACACCGAACTCCTGCAACTTCTGTTCAACCATTTGAGAAAATATCACCCGGTCAACTACTAACGCCTTGCCCCCGGGAATACGTGCCTTCTCAGCACAACCCAGCAAAACTGAACCAAAAATTTTTAACTCCGCTTTCAATAAGCCGTGGGCATTGGTCAATTCTTCGGATTTCAACGAATTAGAACAGACCAGTTCCGCGACATTATCGGTCCGGTGTGCCGGGGTCATCTTTCCCGGCCGCATCTCATAAACTCTTACCCGTAGCCCGGCACGGGCACACTGCAATGCGGCTTCGCAACCCGACAACCCCGCACCGATCACCGTAATCATACGGAATTAAATTTCAGATTTTCCGTTTAATACAACCCGCTTATTTTCTTCCCTTTGGGATATTCAACATTAAACTCCAGATTGACTTCCAATTTCTCCCCGTTTCTCAAATCTACCAGATAGGTATAAGTACCATCGTTCTCATTATACTCCTGATATCTCGGCTCAATCATGGTAACCGTTACCTTAATCTCTTTCTGGCGCGATACCGGCACCTGCTCAATTATTTTAATTTTGACCTTCTGGGGGTGGTAGTTTTCTACCGTTGTACGATAAACAAAATTGATCCGCTCGGTTTTGCCCAAAAGACCGCTCGTTGACTTAAAAGTCTTCACCAGCTCCCTCTTTACCTTCACCCTCTCATCAATACCAAACCCAATCACCAGTGAATCCTGCGGCGCAATACTTGCCAGTGCGGTTGTACCCGTGAACTCCTCACCAACATAGGTATTTGCCTCACCACCAATAAAGAGAAACTGACTGGTGTTAACCATCCTGCCGGTCAGAAAGGCATTTTCTCTGGAACGGGGTAATGTATAAAACTCAAACTCGGTAGGTAATGAAACCTGGACCAAAGGCAGTTTTTTCGCACCCTCCCCTGATTTTAAACTAATTTTCCCTGGAATCACATACAGTAGTGAAATCCCGGTTTCAACTGGTGTAACCGCATCTTCTGACAACCCCTCTAATACCACCTGCGTTTCAGCCATCGCTCCGGGTGTCGGCAATCTTTTTACCCGAAATGTCTCCTCAATTATATCAAGATACCAGGGAAATGGCTCGGGTGGTGCTATCGCTGGTGTCGGCTCACCAGTAGAAAGTATCAACTTAACATCCTCCCAGTCCTCACCGGTCCGCTGACTGACCCGGGCAAAATAAGCGAGATTAACCATCCTTCTCCCTGGCTCGGCACGCAGTTCGTAATACGGCTGCCAATCCGCCCCCCCAGGTATTGCATAGGAAAATGAAATCTGATGTAAACCCGGCTCTCCTTCAACCGCTACCATCAATTCCTTACGGTTTTCCACCAATGCCCTCATTTCCTCCAGTTCCTGTCTTGCCGCATCTAAACGT
Source organism: uncultured bacterium (assembly GCA_964590395.1). Lineage (GTDB taxonomy): Bacteria > Hydrothermota > Tepidihabitantia > Tepidihabitantales > Tepidihabitantaceae > JAOABP01. The sequence continues at coordinate 116,756 of CAZPVT010000005.1, read as the reverse complement.
TTCTTTAGCTCCTCCTGCGCTCTTTTCAACCCCAATTGCCTTGCTTTTACTCGACTCAACTCTTCGCCAATGAATGAAAGCGCACCGCGCCAGGATTCTGGCGCAACCTTACCCTGCTGTAGTTCCTTGGCGATGACCTCCGGTGCGCCGAGTTTTATTGAATTTAAAAACTCCTCCTTGGCTTTAAGCACCACTGCCTCATCCTCCAGCATCCGGCTACTGTCCTCAAGCATCCTCACCCTTTGCTCCAGCCGTTTGACCTCTGGGGTCGGTTCAGCCAAATAACCCCTTTTTATCTGCACCTCACCAAGTTTCAAACCCTCTGCCCGTACTCGCACCGAATTGTCAACAAGCGCCCCGGGTAGGCCGGAAAAAATCAGTTGCTGATTACCGGTCAGATTTACTGTCGCACTACGTCGGACAACAACCTGATCTCGGTAAACAACCACAGTGTCTATCTTGGACGAAACAGTTACCGCGCCTAATAAACATAACAAAAGAGTCATTTCACCTCCTTAATTTTTACTTTTCACTCCGCTCAATTATCCCGCCTCCAATAACCTCCTCATCCCTCCAGAATACCACCGCTTGCCCCGGAGTAGGTGACCACTGGGGTTGGGCAAACTTCACATAAACCACCTCATCGGAAACCCGTGAGATCTCCGCAAACCCTCCCGGCCCCTGATAACGAACCTTTGCCCAAACCCGGGTTTTACCTGCGGGTGGCTCACCCTGCACCCAACGGCAATCTTTTGCCCAAACCTGGGTCTGATAAACCTCATCCTCACCACCAATATAGACTGCATTCTGTTGAGCATTAATTCTCACCACATACCGTCTTTTCCCCAGCGCAATTCGCAACCCCTTGCGTTGACCAACAGTAAAATTAATGATACCGGAATGGTTCCCAAGCAATTTGCCCGTAGTATCATAAATCGGACCGGGCACAAAAAGTTCGGGATGACGGTTTTTAATAAAACGGACATAGCGGTTGTCCGGGATAAAACAGATCTCCTGGCTTTCCGCTACCGAAGCAGTGGGTAGATCAAAATCACCGGCAATCCTCCGCACCTGCTGTTTGGTATACTCACCCACCGGAAAAAGCAGAGTAGCAATCTGTTGCTGATTCAGCATGTAGAGGAAATAGGACTGGTCCTTTGCCGAATCAACTCCCCGCAACAGGTGATAGCGACCCTCAGCATCCCTTTTGATTCGGGCGTAATGACCGGTGGCAATATACTGGGCAGCTAATTGCTGGGCTTTGGCGCGTAGAATCTCAAACTTAATCTGCTCATTACACCGGATACAGGGATTGGGAGTTCGGCCCTGCGCATACTCCATACAGAAGTTTTCCACCACCAGTCTTTCAAACTCGGTGGTCAGATTGATCGTATAGAATGGAATACCCAGTTTTGCCCCTGCTCTTTTTGCCATACCACCGTCAACCGCGCCACAGCAGGCGGTTCCGTTACTGTAAAGCAAAAGATGGACACCGATCACTTCGTATCCCTGTGATTTCAAGAGCGCAGCCGCAACCGATGAATCAATACCCCCGGAAATAGCCACAACCGCCCGCATAGCACTAGCCCAATTTACTACCGCCGGCTTTTCCTCGCCGTGGTCAGTTGACGGATAGTTTGCCAGAGCTGTCGATGGGTTTTTTCCGGCACAACTGTGCCCGGTTCAAGACGACAGAGATGCACGGTCTTTTTCAAAGTACGGACCAGCCGGGCACAGGCGGTACAGGTCTGAATGTGCACCAGCAGTTGACATCTTGACTCATCCGGTAGTTCCCCCTCCACAAACAGCAGTGCCCACTCCTGCAATTCCACACAGTCGCAGGAGCCGGAACCGTTTTGCACACCGGTTGACCTCCTGTGGCCACCTCTTTTTCTCATATCTGTTCCTTTCTCAAATATACCCCGAAAGTTTTTCCCGCAATGCCAGTCGGGCACGGTGCAGCCGAGATTTTACCGCAGGTACCGAAAGTTTTAGTATCCTGCCAACCTCCTCATTACTTAAACCCTCTAAGTCGCGCAGGATGACAACCGCCCGATACTCCTCGGGCAACTCTCTTACCGCCTGATCCAGTTTCTCTCTCAGCCGTTTCTGAGCAAAAACCTCCTCCGGAGTTTGACCGGTGTCCGGAACATCAAACCTTAAATCCTCGGAGTCAGGCAGGGGTGCATCCAGAGAAACCATCTCCATTCTCTTCCGTCGGCGCAGTTTGGTAAGACTGACATTGGTTGCTATACGATAAAGCCAGGTATAGAAACTGGACTTGAATCCAAACTTAGGTAAGAATCGGTAGGCACGAAGAAATGTATCCTGCAGTGCCTCGGTTGCATCCTCCTCGTTGCCTAAAATCCGATAGGTGATATTATAAACCTTCCTTTCGTAACGGCGCACCAACTCCTCAAACGCCTCGCTGTTCCCCTGCTGGACCCTCTTTACCATCTCCTCGTCGGAAACTGGTAAACCCGGAACCGCAACCTGCAGGCTTTTCGTCTCCGGCATTGGTATTTAGGATATTATTGTTTCTTAACGAATTGTCAACACCTCATTGTTGGCTATTTTCCTTTGGGGGCATAACTCGCTGCCCCCGCCATCTGCCCGGTGAATTATCGAACACCTGAACAATATGGTAAATAACTGCGATTGATTGATAAGGCGACTCACCGTGAAAGTAGTCATGCACTAAGTTAACATACTCCACTACCTGCTTTTCATAATCGGTCAGATTCGGATCCTGCGGATGGAGCATCTGGGCAATAGCACGCAACTCGTAAGACTTGGGTAGATCTAAAAAGACGATCGCTACGCCGGGGTCGTTCATCTGATTGAGAAAGGTATGAGTCTCAAAGTTCGGCCGGGAGTAAAGTTCAAGAGAAGTCTGCTTGGTGAGATCAAAAAACTCCGCTCCCCGCTGATAAAGACTCTCCAGCACCAGCAGTTTCTTTTCCGGCGGATCATTCCAAGTTCTTTTAAAAAGCTCCATCACCTCGTTAAGTTTCTCACTCTTCGGCAGCCAGCCCATCCCTTTAACCGCATTGTTAATCGTAAAATAGGCATCATGCCTTTTTAGCCCGTGGCTCGCCACAATCCCGTTATGCGGCCCAGCAATTTCTGGCATCTCTCCGCCCTGATTTTTGATCATCTCCCGGATTTTTGCCAATTGGGCAAGCCGACGTTCAAAGTTCCATTTAAGAAACCCTGGTGGTAACTCTACAATCGGAAACTCCTGCCATCTTCCCTCCACCCTTGCCCGAATCAAACCCTGCTCCATTTTAGTTAAATCAATATTATCCTGACGAAACCATCCGTACCAGGTCCCCTTCTTACCGGTAGAATCACCAGGATCAGGCACAAACCGCACATCCTTCCAGAAGTTAACCGAACTATGTTCTGGATTTGGGAACCGGACCATTTTTTGCTCCTTACCTATCACCGCTGTTATTAAAATAATTATCATTAAGATTATTCGCAACATTGTCTACTCCTTTCTGACTGCTTAACCGGACAATTACCGGCAGACCAGCCTTGCTTTCTGCCCGTTTTTTATCTATCAGTTTAACTATGGCAACACCAGATAATATCCCCAAGCCTGCAAGAGCCGTTGCCCAGCGATCACTTTTCAAAAATAACGAACCGCTCAATATACCAATTACCGTCATCCCAACCGGCACACCGAAAACCAGCAACGCCGAATATGTGCTCTGCCGTATGTCACGGACAATTGTTACATTATCACCGATTGCCGCTTTTATCCGGTTGATAGCAAAGATCCGGCGCGTCTGCTGACCGGTCCAGTTACAGAGATTTTTTGCTCCGCAATGACTGCACCCTCCCGCCGGCACCACCTCGACCTCGGCAATATCACCATCCACCTTCACCACCCTCCCCATCTCTTCAACCTGTAAATTACCTACAACCCTATCCATTTTACGCTCTCTTCTTGCTCGTTTTCAAAATCTGTGTCAGAAATCCTGTTCCTCCCAATCCCAACCAAGAAATTATCACCAAAGGCATCCTCCAGCCCGAACCGACATCCAACTGAGTTATCCCGAAAAGGCTAAAAACACCGACCACCACCCACCAGGCACCAAGAAACGCAGTCAGCAGAGAGATAAATGGCCGCTGAATCAGTAATGCCAAAATACCGCCCAGAACCCCGCCAATAAGAAGAAAAAGCAGAAAATTCCAGCCCTGCGGTGGAGCAAAGATAGTGGAAAGCAAACCCCCGGTAATCGCTCCTAAGAGAAAAACACTAATTTTAAAAAGAAGCACAGTCAAAACCGCCCCGATTATACCTAATAAAATAGTTAGCACCGGGATGATCCAGCCGGTGATATTCAGTTTCCCGCTTAAAAAGATCCCCAGATAAACACCCAGTGCGAATCCTGCTACCACCAGTGTAAACTTAAACAGTCGATAACCGAAAAAGGTAACCACCAGGCCAACAAGTAAAAGGATAACCTTAGGAAACCAGTGAAGTAGCAATAACTAAATATACCACATTAAACCCACCTGTCAAAAACTAAAAACCGACTGAATACCGCCGATCATTACCCAACTCCTCCCTTGCCGCCTCGGTTAGATCCTCCATACGCAAATCGCGGTTTTCCCTTCCCGCCCGCCATAACGCCTTAAGCACCGAATTCTTAATTTTCCCCCCCGAAAATGGAAATCTGGTAGCCAGTTCTACAAACGAGACATCCGGGCTTAATTTAGGACAGTCCTGAAGAAATAACCGCCAGATTTTCTCCCGTTCTGCCGGTCCGGGCATTGGAAACTCCAGACGTAACAAAATCCGCCGTTCAAACGCCTGATCCAGAACATAATTGCGGTTAGTGGTCAGAATCATCAAACCCTTATAACGTTCCATCTCCTGCATCAAGATATTGGTCATCAGATTATGCATCCGATCCGTAGCATCACGCTCATCCATCCGGCTCCCAAAACAGGCATCCGCCTCATCAAACAAAAGCACACAGTCTGCTGCCGCCGCTTGCTCAAAAATCCTCCTGATGTTCTTCTCCGACTCTCCAACATACCGATCGTAAAGTTCATTATATCTGACAATACCTATCTTCTTACCCAGTTGTCGGGCAATCGCCTCGGCAGTAGCGGTTTTACCGGTCCCGGGTGCGCCATAAAAAAGCAGTATCGTGGCGGTACCGTATGGAAACTTACCCTCCATTCCATATTCACGGAAAACCTGCTCCCGATACTGGAACTGCCAGAGGGCGAGCTCAATCCTCTCCCTTATCTCCTGCGCCAGGACCAGTTGCTCAAAACTGACCTCCGGCTCTTTGAGATATAACAGCGAACCGCGTATAAAGTTATCAATTCTATCCAGTCTCCCCGACTCATTTTCCCCTTTATACTCCTTTTCCAGACTGCAAATGTACAAAAATAACTCATCAGGAATTGTATACTCTGACTTGAGCAGATTTTTGCCACTCTCCCGGAAAAGCCATCCTTCTCTAAGGACAATCAGCCGATTACGCATCAGATTAGCATCCGGCATCAACAGCCTCATTTTGACAACACACTCCTTCAAATCCGTAGCAATCACCCGCATCAGTTCAAAACCACTCCGCCGGAAAGAGCCGAAATAACTGAAAAACAGTGTCAGAAGAATTGTCTTTTCATCCTCATTTAATTGATAATCGGCACAGATCTTTTCCAGCGGAATAACTATCCCCTTACTATTGGCAGTAGCGACTATCTGGTTTAACCGTGCCTTGAGTTCCTCAATCTCCTTTGTCTGTTTCTTTTCTCGCTTAATCTCACGGCACCCAGTTTGCTCCTTTTCAACCCTCTCATCCTCCTCAAGCTCTTCTTCATCTGAAACCAATTGTCGATAAGATGGAACTGATTTTTCCATCTTCATCGCATTGAAGAGCATATGCTGGACTTCAAGATACTCAGCAATTATATCATCCATAATTAAACCTCCTATTTTTAAAATAAACCAACCTAACTCATATTTAATATATATATACTGATTTCCGCCTCTAAATTAGAGAAAAAAAATAAAGAACCGATAAGTCATTAAGAGTTTGAAAAAATATAACTTAAATAAACAAAAAGACTAAACTAAATCTTGAATTTCTGTAAGATATTGATGTTTAAGAGATTATCCCTAAAGTGCCGTGATCAGTTCTAACTCTTTTTTCTTCTTTTCTGCTGTAAAAATACTCTGGTAAAAATTGAAAATCCGGTTAATGCCAGTATAAACAGCCCTACCCCAACCACTATTCCACCATACCGGAACCAGGAATGCAGACTCAACAACTCCCAGAAACGGTTAAAAATCAATATGACGGCACCGGTCAGCGCGGTAATCAGTATAAACGGTGCCAGAATAACCCCGGTAATAATATGTATCAATCGCAAAAGCCTCATGGTTCACCCCTCTGATGGAGCCGGTTTGTAACGGTCATAAAACATCACCTTATCCAGCGGAAGTCTTGCGGGCCGTATCCTTTCTGCCTCAACCTGCTTCTCTGAAAGCACCGGGCTGATACTTTGGGAATGTTTACCCACGATCACCAGAGTAATAACCTGAAAATCCTGAGGGATATTCAACACCTTACGCACCCGCTCCTGATTATACCCGGCAATTGGGTGAGCAACTAAACCCAGTTCTGTAACCCGGAGAATGAGTAGTGCAGTTTGTAATCCGGTATCAAAAAGAAAATACTCCCGATCTTTAATTATGCAATCCATATCCCTTTTAGTAGAAACCGCAATTACCATTGAACCGGCATAGCACCACTCATTACCCGGACTGAATGCTGTTTTTAACTCTGTGAGTACCCCGGGATCACGCACAAAAACAAAACGTGCCGGCTGATTATTGAAGCAGGTTGGTGCAAGTTGAGCGCACCGGGCAAGATCCTCTACGACCGCATCGCTGATCTCCACCGGCTCAAGCGAACGGTATGCCCGGCGTTGCTCAATCGCCTCCTTTACGGTCATATCTCCTCCTTAAATGATTTAACGATACCTTTCAAACTCGGCAATCGCCTGATCTGAAAACTGGTGATTACCAAGTGCTTTAATTACACTTAACGGCAGAGTCAGATGGTGTGCACTGGCGATATAAGCCGCCTCTGCCTCCTCAGGTGTTTTGATACTCGCTGCCACAATCTCTATCGGCTTGCCACTTGCCCGAATCACCTCCAGCATCTGCTGTACCAGTTTAATGCCATCCCCCATCAATCTGGTCGCCCGGTTCACATATGGAATCACATAACTACAGCCCGCCTCAATTGCCAATAACGTCTGATAACCACTGAAGACTGCAGTCGCCGCACAGCGAATCTCTGGCCCCAGCCGGTTCACAAGTAGCATATTCTCGGTGGTCATCGGAATTTTCAAAACGATCTTATCCTGGGCAATGGCAAAAAACTCCCTTGCCTCACGTTCCTTCTCCGCGAGGGTAGAAGCGGTCAACTGATAAAAAACCGGGCCAGACACGAGCCGGCAAATCTCCTTTATTATCGCTTTAGGCTCCGCCTTAACCTTTGCCATCAGTGCGGGATTGGTTGTGCAACCCCGAACAAAACCTAACTTTACCGCCTCCTGCACCTCGTCAATTACTGCACTGTCAATAAAGATCATTTTGCCTCCTGTTTAAGTAAAAACTCCTCCACCGCCTCCCTTCTGGGCATCGACGGCTCAGCTCCTAAAACTGTGCAGGCAAGCGCACCGCAGGCATTGGCAAAACGCACCGCCTGATCTAAACTTTTACCCTCTGTCAGACTCACTGCCAGCCCTGCCCGGAACGCATCACCTGCACCGGTGGAATCAACCACCCTCACCTTAAATGCAGGAAAATACCGCCTTCCATCTTGATCAAAAACCAGCGCTCCATCAGCACCGATCGAAACAACTATCCCCTTTCGTCCCCTTGCCAGCTCCGCCTCTGCCCATTCGGTAACTGTCCGCCCCTGTGCCAGCTCTGACGCCTCAATCTCATTCGGCACGATAAAATCAACCGGTGAATCAACTACCGGTTCACTCAAGTGAATCGGTGCTGGATCAAGCATCACCAGTGCTCCTGCCTTCTTCGCAATCGCTCCTGCCCGAAACGACACCGGATACGGAATCTCAAACTGCAGCATCAGCACATCTGCTGACTCCAACTCCTCCCGCGCCGCCTCCACCTGTTCAATGTCAATCCGCAGATTTGCCCGGGCAATTCCGATAATTGCGTTCTGACCGGACTCATCAACAATTGGGCAGGCAACACCAGTCCCTACCTCTTCATCCTGCCGGACAAACCCAGCACTCATCCCCTCCTCAGCCATTTTCTTTAAAAACAGCTCCCCAAAATAGTCCTTTCCCAGCCTGCCCACCATTGTCACCTCAGCACCCAACCGGTGACAGGCAATCGCCTGATTAAACCCCTTACCGCCTAAAAAAAGTCCAAACTCATCACCGGGCATTGACTCACCGGGTCTGGGCAACCGCTTCACCCTGAAAACCAGATCAGCCATAAACGACCCCACAACGCAGATCTTCGGCTTACCGGACCTCATAATCTAAAATTTTATCATCACCCTGCCCGACCTGTCAAAAAAATCAACTTTAGATCGGCCCGAACATCCGGAAATACCACACGAAAAACCATACCGCCCATATACAGACCCCCAACACCAGCAGCACCGCAATCAGCCCGAGCAAACCTACCACCCACATAACCGGACCGCGGGCACGCACATACATTATCCGGCTCAAAATCGGCTCCCGCTCTTCAGGTAAAAAACTTAAACCCTGACGCACCGCTGCCACCACCTTACTTGCCCGGCCAAAAACTGTTAAACTCTCCTCGTGCGTCGGTAACACCGCCTGACAGTTCGAGCAGGGTGCAAACTCCTGGCGGAAATTACCCTGATAAGCCCAGCCCGCAATCAACTGCTTATCATCATCCATCACCTCCAGATAAAACGGCTCCGGCAAACTGATCTTCACCGGCTCAACAGCCGTTCCACACCTCAAACAGCGCCACTCCCGCTTAATCCGCGCCTCATTTCTCACCAGTTCATCAAACTCCTCAGGCAAAACCGCATCCGGATGATGGACAACCAGATGCTCGGTGCCGTCACTGCCCCTGCCGATCCCGACCAGAAGCCAGATTTTGTCCAGCTCCGCATCATTCCCGGACAGCCGGCGCAACCGCCGTAACCTTTCCGCACCGGTTTTTAACTCCTCCTGCCGCCGTTTTGCCCAGCCTGCCTTCTGATGAAAAGCCTTGCGCACCGCCTGATACAACCTGGCCTGTGCCAGCGCCTCCTTCAACTCACCATCCTTTTCCCGGTTCTCTGGCTCAAGCCAGCGCCAGAAAAGCCGGATGTTATGAAGTGCGGACCGATCAAAAAACAAAACCACAGGCCAGGCAAAAAAATAAAGCGGCACCCGCACCGCGGTCATCATTAAATCCAAAAGCAACTCATCCGGATTCCGATACTCGCCATCAATAAAATAAAGACTCAGATGGTAAAACACGGTTAACAACAGCCCGGTAACAAAATAAAAAACCATTATCGGCAGGACAAAAGAGACCAACTGCTGTGCCGCGGTGTTCTCATTACCCGTTGTCATATCACCCCATCTTCCTATATCCTAACCGGCTCAACGACGATGTCAACCGCAGTTATCCCTGTCCACATCCGCAGGCACCGGAAAACTATCAAGACAAACCCATCAGCGGTAATACCGGTTATGATTTCACTACGTATCCTGCTTATCCCGCTCCATAGGCTAAAACCGACCCATCACAAAAGCAAAACCGGTGCCATTATAAAAAACATCAACCGCATCCTGACCGATACGAGAATCAACGGAGTAACAACAACCACTGGCAGAGCCTGCCTCACAATCGTCGGGGATACGGTTCCGGGGATAGGGTCTAAAAATCGCTTAAAATTAAGGTAACTCTTTAAATTTCAAACACATAATCGCAAAAATCCCGTCCGAAAAATTTAACTTAAAAGTTAAATTAGACCGCGGACTTTAAAAACCCGCAAAGGAATGTCTACTCCTTGTAATTAACGATAAAGGCTCTGCCACGCACTCAACGCTGGTTTCGCGGTGCCATCAACTCTTTTTAAACCGGTGAAATCGCCGGTATCCAGGTCACAAAGCCAGGGCCAAATGATAAATTCAACTTTAAGTCCAGAAAGCAGCCGGGGAATTTCGCTGACAAATAGAGATTCGGCAGTCTCGCCACCAAATGCCGGATTTGACCACCAGCAGATTTCCGTGAAGCCAAGCGGTTTTCCCGGCAATGGCGCTGCCAGCGCAGAGTAGTAGTTCACAGGAATATCATCAGGTGAGTTCACCCCGAACACCGCGAATGGATAACTGGTGATACCAAGCAGGTCAAGTTTTGTGCTATCAAACAGGGTGATACAGTTCAAATCGGCGACCCGGTGTTCATCAACGATCTCCCGGCTAAAGGTGCAGAAGACCTTAGTATTGGGAGAAATCTTTTTAATGGTGTCGTAAATCTCTTCATAAAGGCTGACCCAGTTTAAAAAGCCATTTTCACCATCGTTGCCATATTTCTCAAACCAACGGTTGACCTCGTTACCCAAAGAGATGTAGCGGGGTCTGATGGTTTTGACAATTTCTATCGCCGCATCTCGGTAGGCAGCACGCCAGCGCTGATTGGCAAGGCTGGGTCCTGTTATTTCCGGTGGCGAAATCAGGGTCATTCCCGGACCGATGAAACTCAAGTGAATAAGCGGTGCCATTCCATTTCCACGGATTAAATCCCGCACAAATGTTTTTCCCCATTCGCCTTTTAACTCCTCGGGCATCAAGTAAAATGGTGATGGTTTTCCCCATACCGGTACCAGCTGGGTGTAAGAGGCAACTTCGGCATAAGCCGAATCAAAAGTCTGGTTTTGGGCTGGATTGGGCAAAATTCCGAGTAAAAACCAGTCGGCTGGTGGGGTTATATCGTCTATCGGCTCAATCGGATATTTCTCCTGCTGACAGGCAGTAAATAATAGCAGGCCGGCAAAAAAGACAGCCTTAATTAATCGCAAATTTCCCCCTTATAGTAATGGTTTAACAAAAACCGGCTCAATTTTCCCCTTCTCCACCCAGCCACCCAATCCGCCCGGAATCTGAATCAGGGCCCACTCCTGCCTTCGCTCAATTATTCTGACCTCAAGGCCATCATGCACCGCAACGATCTCCTTATACTCCTCTCCTGGGCCGGAACGCAAAACCGCCTCCGGCACAACAACCACCGCCACATTTTCACCTGTAACACCCCGCCAGTAAAAAACCGAAATCAAAAAATAGCCAAAGAGCACAAGAAGCAGGATTGAAAAAACAAGCGGCAGAGTTTGCCGGGTGATAAGGTAAAAGGCAAATACCAGCCCAAAAAGTAGAAAGAGAAGTGCACTTAAGAACCGGCTTAACTGGTAATTAGACACTGTTGCCAGCTGGCGCAAAAAACGGGCAAAAAAACCCTCTGGATTTGGATTTTTATCTACTCGGAACTGCCGGGCAAACTCAAGGTTGTGTTTAATGTCCGCATCGTTGGGTGCAATCGCCCGGGCACGCAGATAGTCTGCAATTGCCAACCCAATCCTGCCCAGTTTAAAGTAGGCGTTACCACGGTTGTAATAGACCGCAGCGGTAGGCAGGATAAAAACTGCGGAGTCGTAATGGACAATTGCAGATTGATAATCACCCTGCTCGTAAAAACTGTTGCCCATCTGAAAATGGTCTAACACCTCCCCGCTCCAGAGTAAAATTAAAATCAGACAGCTCATAGCCGGCTGATCACCTCTTTTGTCTGACTCAGGAGCTGTTGTGGAGCACACTCCACCGCACCCGGGGAAAACCGGGCAATTTCACACTGATTGATGGCGTTAATCAAACTCTCAATAACCGTGGCACCAACCCCATATTCCTGTAACCGCTGTTTTAACTCCTCACCGGTCAGTGCACCGGTTGGGATGTTGTAACGATCACCTGCGTAGTTGAGCAGTGCCTGACGCAAAATCAGATAGAAATCGGCTAAACGGTTGCTCTTAAGCATCTGCTCTGCCATTCTAAGCTCCTTTCGCACCCTGCCAAACGCTCTTGCCCGCCGTGCATAACCGGGCTCCCTTTTTAACCGCTGGCGCCGGTAGCCCAAAAGCAGGCCGGCACCAAGAATAAAGAACCCCGTCGGATAAAAAACCACCTCCAGTAATCCGACCGGCACAACCGTCGTTTTGCCCAAATCGGGCTTGATATGTCTGATATCACTGCCCAGCACCCTCAAGCCCGGCTGTCCTGTCTCCACCGCTCCACCCCTCGACGGCACCCCGGTAACAACCAGTTCCAGCGCCTGGGTCCGTCGGGTATAATAACTGCCGGTCTGCGGGTCAAAAAATCCGAACTCAATCTCTGGAATCCGGTACCTGCCATCAGTGGTGGGCAAAAGCGGATAGTTAAAAACTCTGGTTCCGGAAAGTTTTCCACCGGTATAACTGAAGTTATCCTTGGTCTCCGGAGCGAGTATCTTTAACCCGGAAATTGCCGGTAGATTTGCCGGTCCAATCAAACCCAGATTACCGGTACCGGTGATTGCGATACTCAGAGTAACCGGCTCACCACCTGTCGAACTTGTACTGCTCAAACTGGCACTCACCTGAAAAGAACCAACACCACCGGTGAAAGATACCGGCTTACCCTCCTCGGGCAACGGTTTAACCGTAACAGTAACTGGCTCAGATAAGACCTCAAACGGCTCTGAACTGGCAAATAAAAAACCCGGTACCACCACCTCACCCTGCACCTTCATCGCCCCGATTCTCAACTGACCGCTCTGGGTGGGAAAAAGCGCGGTCCTCTTAATTATCGCAGCATAGTATCTTTTTCCGTTAACTGTTGTCGGCTCGTACTCCAGTTGTCGGGGCTGATAGATATCGTCAGACCAGAAACCGGTTAAAGAGGGTGGATCCTTCAAACTCAAACTGCCCACCTGCTGATTAGTATAAAATCGCCAGGTCGCGGTAATCTGCTCTCCCTGATAAACCGTCCGCTTATCCACACTGGAAACAAGCATCAGGTCATCCTTTCCCAGTGGCTCTGGCTCTTCAAATATGTCAAACGGCATCCGGGTCCTGGGCTGGGGTTGACTCTGACTTCGGCTTGCACCTTTAACCACATTGATGGTGATCGGCTCGGTGGTGTATTCGTTGTTGTTATAAACCAGCCGGCAACTACCAATCTTTAACTCGCCCAATCGCTTCGGCACCAGGGTGTAAACAAAATTGATCGCGGTGCGCTGCTGAACCCGTCCATTGATGATAGAGATATTGGTTGACTGGGATTGACTTGAACCGAGATTTTCAAAATCATCCAGTGCCGGCAGTTGGGGCCTGGGCACCCGGCTGATATTTGAACCTTCAACTGTTACGGTTAACCGGAATGGCTCACCCAGAGCAACCGTAGTCCGGTCAACCCGGGCAGAAAACTCAAGCTCCTTACCAGACAGAAAACTAATCCAGAAAAACAACAGCATCAGAATCAACCTTACCATACTCTCACCAGTCCTTATCCACCTGACGCCTTGCCTTAGGCTTTCTTACCTCGCGCTGGGTCTGCTTTTCCTTATTCTCGATCGCCTGCAAAATCCTTTCTGCCTGCTCTTTATCCATACCACCACCTGATGGCTTGGGTTCTGGTGACGGTTCTGATTTCCGGTCCTGCTTCCCTCCGGACTGCTGTTGTGTGCTATCCTTTTGACTCTGTTGCTGTTTCATTCTCAAACAGAACTCTAAATTCTCCTTTGCCTGCTGGTCCTTGGGATTGGCTAAAAGTGCCATCTTATACGCATTGATCGCCTCATCCAGCCGGTTCATCCGGAAAAAACTATTACCCAGATTGTAAAACGCCCGGGCACGCATTGCAGGCTTTTTCGCTATCATGGCAAGTGAAAGTTCATTAACCGCCTCTGGAAATCGCCCCAGCCGGTATAGGGTATTGCCCAGATTGTAATGAATTGCCAGATTATCCGGCTCCAGCACCTCTGCCCGCTGATAAAACGAAAGCGCCTCCTCATAACGTTGGCGATGATAAAGGCTGTTCCCGGCTCGCATCAAACCACCCACATCTGCCCATGCGGTGTTAAGACCAAAAAGTAAAACCAGCAAAATCACCCATCCCTGCAACCTCAATCTTGGTATCCTTAATGCCATCTTACGCTCCGGAAGAAAAAGGGATAAAAAAAGCAGGATAACACCCGCAAGCAAAAAACCCTGATACCGCTCCACATACCCGGAAAACTCGCCTCCTGCTAAAACCTCCTTCTCCAACTTTTGTAATTCTTCAGCCAGCCGGACTGGTGAAAAACCCTCCAGCCGGAAAAATCTACCACCGGTTGCCTGGGCGATCAAAATCAGTTTACGCTCATCCATCCTTGATATAACCACATTACCGCTTTTGTCCTTCTTGTAAACCACACCGCTTGCCCCGGGTTCAGGAATTGGCGCACCCTCCGGAGTACTGATTGCCACTGGATAGATTCTGATCCCCGCTTCTTTTGCCTCCATTACCGCCACCTCGGTATTTACCCCCAGGTCCTCACCATCGGTTACCAGAACCAGCGCCCTTGTTGCCGAACCCGGATTAAAAAGGGTGCTGGCAACCTGGATTGCCCGGCCAAAGTCGGACCCCGGCACCGGCATCAACTCCGGACTGATAATATCCAGAAACAGTTTTGCCGCCTCTAAGTCCGTGGTCAAAGGGCAGAGGACATAGGCATCACCGGCAAAACTTACAATTCCCACCGCGTTACCGCTGAGTTCATCAATCAAACTGGCAAGTTCTGCCTTTGCCCTGGCTAACCGATTCGGCTTGACATCCTCAGCCAGCATTGATTTGGAGGCATCCACCACAATTACCAGTGTCACCCCTCTGCCTTTAAACATCTGCAGCCTTTCGCCCCACCTTGGTCGGGCAAGGGCAATGACAAACAACGCCAGAGCAAGAAAAGTAAAGACCACCTTCAGAAAACTAAATAGCCTGAACCGCGGCGGCTGAAGATACGGTAAAAGAAACGGCTCAATCACCCGTTGCAGGGTCCGGCGCCGAACAATACTGAAAATCAACAACAGCACCAGCAACCCGGGTAGGGTAAAAAGGTAATATAGGTTTTTCGGTAATGCCCAGTTAATCATATAGCCGACGATAAATCAACAGCGAACTGATTGCACCCACAAATATGCTCCATACCGCCCACAACATCGGCCGGTGTGCCAACTCCTGATACAATGTCCAGCGCCAACTCTTAAACCGTGATGGCTCCAGTTTATCAATCTCCTCATAAACCCGCTGTAGCCCCTGCGGGTCGGTTGCCAGAAAGAACTTTCCACCGGTGATCTCCGCAATCCTCTGCAGGGACTCGCTATCCAGATCCATCTCCATCTGAACGATCCGCTTACCAAACAACGGGTCATCAACCGGAAACGGCACCGGACCCTTACTACCCACCCCGATGGTATATACCTTAACTTCTAAACTGGCAGCAGTCTGAGCCGCAGTCAAAGGGTCAATATCACCGGCATTATTTATACCATCGGTCAAAAGTATCACCACCTTCTCTTTTGCCTTCGAATCCTTAAGCCTCGCCACCGCACTTGCCAGCCCCATTCCGATTGCGGTGCCATCCTCAAGGATTCCGTATTGTACCCGGTCAAGAATCTGGCTCAAAATGTTACGGTCAAGGGTAAGCGGACACTGTGTCAAACTGGTACTGGCAAATATCACCAGCCCGATCCGGTCCCCACGCCGCCTGGCGATAAACTCCTTTGCCTTTTCCTTGGCAACGGTCAACCGATCACTCGGTGCGAAATCCAGTGCCTGCATCGAGCCCGAAACATCTAAACAGAGCATAATATCTATTCCCTGTGTCTCCTGCTCTTCAAACTGCCGGCCCTTCTGGGGTCGGGCAAGCCCCACAATGCCGAAAACCAGTGCTAAAGAGTAGCAAAACAGCGGTACCCGACTGATCACCTGTTCAAACCTGCCAGGCCGGGGCAAAAAACTGCTATCGCTATAAAACAGGGCATGCCTTGGTCGCCTCATCACCAACCACCACAGCACCGGCAACAGCACCAGCAGGACAAAATACCCCGGAGAGGCAAAGTGAATCATTTAACCACCTCCTCCGAAACCGGCTCCTGTGGTCTGGTAATGTTTACCAGTTCCTGTGCCCGCTCAATGACCATTTGGGGCTGAACAGGCACAACCTTCGCATATTTAACCAGATCCGCATCATAGAAAAAGGCACTGAATCGCTCCATCTCCGGAATTTTTCTTACCTTCAATTCTCGGACGATCTCGGTTGTGGTCTGGTCGATCGCGGGAAAACCAAACCGCCGGGTCAGATACCGCTTGACAATCTCGGAAACCGTATAATAAAGCCGCTTGACCCTGCCCTGATTTAGCCAGTCCGCCACCGGAATTAGGGTAAGCGCCTGCAACGCCTCCTCCCAGGGCGGTAGTTCTGGCTGGGTAAAAACTGCCCCGCGCCGATACCGCCGGAGTAAACGATAGAACAGAAACCCACCGACACCAGCCACGACCACTCCGAGTAGTATCCAAAACGGTAGCAGATTAGGAAAGTTTACCTGGGGTTTGAGGTCATTGATATCGCTCATCTTTTCGCTGATCAGACTCTTCACCGATAACCCGATGGAGTCCGAAACTGCAACCCACATCTCTCCTCCCTCCTGATAGGCAACAAGAAACGGTGCCAGTTTCACCTCACCCACCAGAAATACCGCTAAAGTCAGATCATACACCTCAACCGCGGTATCACCCCGATATTCAATATGGTGCTTCTGATTGACAACCGCAAAATCCTCTATCCGCTCATTAAAAGGCTGGGAAACTGAAATCCCTTTCGGATGGTATACCTTAATCTGCAACCGCACCTGATCTCCGATCGTCAGCACCGCAGGCTTACGGAGCCACCTCACATCCACCTTTACCGGACCGTCCTTTGCGACCCGGTAACGGGGAGAGATGGTATCACCGGTTACAGAATCGCCCTGTCCCAAACCGATAGCCAAAAGCACAAAAACTAATCGGACAATCCTTAACGCCATTTTACCTTACCGATACCGTTTTGCCCGCTCCTCAAAAAACCGGTGCAGTTTTGAGGTAAAATCCTCACCCGTCAGAATCGGAATAAAGTCAATGCCGAATCGCTGAAAAAGTTGATTTAACTCCTCACGCCGGCGCACCCTTTGTGTCTGAAACAACTGCTGGACCCTCCGGCTTGTGGTGTTCATCAAAACCTGTCTGCCGGTCTCTGCATCCTCTAAGGTCAGCAATCCTAATGCGGGCAATTTTTCCTCAGCCTGATCATTGATTCCGACGACGATCAAGTCGTGCCGACGGCTGACCACTCCGACCGGTTTTGCCACCCGTTCCGGTGCAAAACCCGGACCTAAAAGGTCCGAAATCAGAAAAAGGATCGCCCGGCGTTTCAAAATATGCATCACAAACTCCAGCGCGATCACCGGCTCGGTGCCTTTATGCTCGGGTTGAAAATAAATAATATCCCGCACCAGCCGCAAAACATGAAACCTGCCCTTTGCCGGTGGCACAAACCGCTCAATTCGGTCGGTAAAAAACACCAATCCGACCTTATCATTATTCTTTATTGCGGAAAAGGCTAATGTCGCTCCGACCAGTACCGCCTGCTCTAATTTCAACAGCCCTTTGGTCCCAAACCGATTAGAACCCGAGGCATCGACTAAAAGCATCACCAGGAGTTCCCGCTCCTCGGTAAAAAGTTTAACAAACGGCTTACCGAACCGGGCGGTCAGGCGCCAGTCAATCGTCCGCACATCATCACCGGGCAGATACTCCCGCACATCCGCAAACTCAACACCCCGACCCTTGAAACTGGAACGGTAATCACCGGCAAATATGGTATTGACCAGCCGTTTGGTCCGCAACTCCACCTGCCGGATTTTACTCAGCTCCACCCGCATCCCTTATGGCACCTCCACCCCTTCCAGCACCCGGCGGATGATATCGTCAGTTGTCAACTCCTCTGCCTCTGCCTCATAACTCAAAATGATCCTGTGTCTTAACACATCGTAAGCCAGCTCCTTGATATCCTCCGGAATCACAAAACCCCGACGCTTCAGAAATGCCAGGGCCCGGGCGGTGGTCAAGAGATAAATTGACGCCCGGGGTGATGCACCATACCTGATCAACGGCACCAGATCCGGCAGATTGTGTTCCTTCGGAAACCGAGTGGCAAAGACCAGGTTGACTATATAATCCTTCAACTTGTCATCAACATAGATTTTCTCACACAACCGCCGCGCCCGCAGGATCGTCTCGATATCCACTACCGGCTGACACTTCGGCTCTGCACCCTTGGTCATCCGTTCCACAATCTGCCTCTCCTCCTCTTTTGATGGGTAGGTGATCTTCAGTTTCAATAGAAACCGGTCGGTCTGGGCTTCAGGCAAAGGATAGGTTCCCTCCTGCTCAATCGGGTTCTGGGTCGCCAGCACCAAAAACGGCTCCTCCAGTTTATAGGTCTCCTCGCCGATCGTAACCTGACGCTCCTGCATCGCCTCGAGCAGTGCGCTCTGGGTCTTCGGTGGTGTGCGGTTGATCTCGTCGGCAAGAATCAGATTGGCAAAGATCGGTCCCTTCCGAGCGGTAAACTCACCGGTCCGCTGATTGTAAATCTGGGTGCCAATGATATCCGCGGGCAAAAGGTCCGGAGTAAACTGAATCCGCTGAAACCTCGCCCGGATCGCACTGGCAAGGCTTTTCACCGCGTAGGTTTTGGCAAGACCGGGCACACCCTCAATCAGAATATGCCCGTTTGCCAATAGTCCGATGAGCAGTCGCTCAATCAGATATTTTTGACCGACGATCACCTTGCCGATCTCTCCTGTCAACGTCTGGACAAACAAACTTTCCCGTTCAATCTCTTCGTGCACCTGTCTGATATCATCTTTTAACTCACTCATCATAAACTCCTTTTTAATCTAACCCTAAAACAATTACGAGGATACCCCTACATTAAAATAGACTACTCAAATCCCCTGACTGTTGCAAGAATTTCAAAGATGGTTAACTGCGGATTGGGCAAGGATATGGGCAAGGCGCAAGGGTTCGGGAAGGCGATATTTTCTCGCCCAGAACATCACCACCTCACCCGCCATCTTTACCCCACAGCGATGCCCGGGTGAGACAAAAACCGGTTTTACACCGGTCCTGGTCCGCAAAACCAGGCCCAACCTTCTTCCCCGCTCATCCTGAATAAAACTACTGGCACCCCTGCCACCTGCCGGCTCATCATAAGAACCGTAAAGATGGGTCTTGGCACAACCAATTGAAGGTTTATCAAGAATGACTCCGAGATGGCATGCAATCCCCATCCTTCTTGGATGGGCGATACCTTGCCCATCAAACAGAAAAACATCCGGCTCGGTCTTCAGCCTTTTTATCGCCGCAAGCAGTACCGGACCCTCACGAAACGAAAGAAAACCGGGAATATAAGGAAAGCTTGCCCTGCCACTAAAAGTTACCTTTTCCACAACCGTAAAACTACCTGCCTCCATAACCACCACCGCGGCAAAAACTCTTTTCCCATACCGATCATAGGCAACATCGCAACCCGCAACCGTTTTAATCTCCCGGATATCCAAAAACTCATCATCAAGAATCACCCGCCTTCTCAACCGCTCCTGAATCCTGCGCGCCGCAGCCAGATCTATGGGCAGTTCAAAACGGTGGTGAATTAACACAGTAGTTAATTAATCTTTACCAGTAAAAACTTATCAATTTATCCCACCCGACCGTGCGGGTGTCAGCAGGCTGTCAATACAGCCAGTTTCTGTACTCCTCAGTAGCGTTTTTCATATCTTCATACAGCCAGACCATCCGGTCCGCAAACCATAATTTGCTGATGATAGTCAGCATCCCGCCCAGTGCTGTAAGGTAAATGTCAAGTTTTACCAAACCCCAGATAAACAGAATAAAGCCCGCTAACGTAACCAGAGACAGAATACTGGGTAGCAATCGGTGATGCGCTGGCACCGGTACTTTTCTCCGGTTCATCCAGACCCACTCACCTAAAACCACCTTTGATGCCCAATTATTGGTGCTTTTTGGTTCAGGGAAGACTCTGGGGTTAAGCCATATCCATAAAAGAACCAACCCGATCGGCAAAAGTGACCACCCCCCAAACCAGACCCGTGACCAGACAGCAATCGTAATTAGCGGGATCATTGAAAAACGGGTATAGACGCTTAACGGGTTACAATGGCGCCTTCGTGCTTTCTCAGCCATCCGGAAGAGGCGGGCGATTTTCTCTTCGACTGTGGACATTCAACTCCTTTATTCAAGTTTTAAATTGTTTTTTACATTATTCTCTCTCTATAACTAAAACATAAATCCAATTTGTCAGGATGAACTCTAAAGCCAGTCCCATGGTCATGGGGCCGACCATCTGGATATTGATCAATTCTAATATCCACAAGAATTACATCCTGCCCTACCAACTGGACAAAGTTATCAAAATCAAAGCCTCTCAATAACCACGCCTCATTGAACCAAAACTCCTCATTAGCCCCAACGCCCCTTGCTTCTGCTTTTACATAATAATAACTTCGGCAGTTTTCTTTCAAAACACTTCTTTAATGTCTCTTTATCCCAATAGCCAACAATCTCTCTTGATGATACAATAAGATTTAATCTATCAGCAGAAATATCTATCTTAAAACCAAGTTTGCCTTTTATGGTATTAAATTCTCTGGCCGATACTGTCGTATGTAACTCTTTTCTATTGTTGCCACGTGCCGATGCATACCCAAATCTTGCCAACAAAACCGAATTTGCCCTCTTAGGTAGTGGAGATTTGGTAAACAGCGTTATCATACTTGTGGCATTTTTTCGCGCCGATTTTAGTTCTATCATTCCTGCATTTGTTCCAGGTATGTTATTTTCTGTAATCCCCAAAAGATCTTCCAGTGTCTTTCCAACCCCAGTATTACCAGCACGATGGGTTTTAATATAACCCATATCTTTTATCTTTCTTAACCTTTTAACTAATGCTTCGTAACCAACCATTTATTTTTAATTCTTTTAATCACGGCCGCCAAAAATCAAGTATGTATTCAAAGGTTGTGCTTAAAGTTATATAATTACTTGGCCAACCGAAAATACCAACTTTGTTTACTAAATTTCGTTTATCCCAAATAATAATATTTCTTAATTCATAACCAACTTTTTCCAAAGCCTCGATAATATAAGAATGGGTCGGATATCTGCGGTTATTTTCCCATAAATCATTTACATTTATTACACAATGTGCCCGTCGTTTTAAAAGCGGCAATATGCCTTTATATATTTCAGCCAATGCTATTACATACTCTTCCAAACTCATCGTACCTAAGTCGCATGGATGATTAGAATATTGCTGATTTTTCATATAATGCTTATTCTCTCTTAAGTCGCCACGGATGCTTTTATTTAATCTAAGATGATTTAACATATTGGCATAAGGCGGAGATGTAACGCACAACGAAACTGTTTCCTTCTTGATGTATTTAGGGATATTAATCGCGTCATCGCAGACGGCAATTTGTTTGGTATCATGCGTAAAAAGCGACGAATCTAACTGAGCCAACCTTTGGTTGGTAAAATCGATATATCGGGGATTTAAGTCAAAGCCAACAGCATTTCTTTCTAAATCGCACGCGGCAATAAGCGTGGTGCCAATACCTACGAATGGATCAAGAACTAATTCGCCCTTATGGGTAAAAAGTTCAATACATTTTTGGGGTAAGCCAATAGGGAAAACCGCGGGATGAATATCTTTATCTCTGATGTCCCGCTTTTCATAATAAAAATCCCAAATTGCCACCTGTCCTTTCACCCATTCCTTTGGTGTCAAACAGTTAATATGAGTTGGGGGACAATGACAGGTTCTTTTATACCCGATATCTAAAAACTGAGTTGAAGCAACCGCAACTGCGTCCTTAACCGACGCCGCATCTTTGCCCTCAGGATATTTTTTAGACGACAACCTTCGCGCTGAAATCTTTTTCTTCATCTACAATTTATTAATTAGTATAAATAGAAATTCACCGCAGTTCAAGGACTTGATTTGTCTTTTGAGCGAGTTATGCTCAACTAAAGGTCAGATGTTTTATACACTGCTCCAACTTTTTATTCTCTTTTTTGTCATCTTTGACCCGCTGTTGAGTTTTGTGGTGTTTTTTGGCGCCACCGCGGGAATGAGCCCGCAAGAAAAGCGCCGCACCGCAATCCTTGCGGTTACCGTTGCAATTGCCATCTCACTCGTCTGCCTGATCTTTGGCGAAGGAATTCTGAAACTTTTTAATACCAATATAAACGACTTCAAGATCGCCGGGGGTATTATCCTCGGCATCCTGGGCATCAAAATGGCACTGGGTCAGTCCGATTCAGAAATGGTTATGGGCAACAAGCGGTCCGCGAAGGCAATCGCCTCACTCATCGCCACCCCACTTTTAACCGGTCCTGCCTCAATCACCGCGATCATCATTTCGGTCCACGACTATGGCCGTCTTCTTACCGCGATTGCAGTGATGCTCGTTCTGTTTATCACCCTGGTAATCTTTCTCCAGGCACCCCGTATCACCCGTTTTACCGGCGAAACCGCATTACAGGTCACCTCCACAATTATGGGGCTCATCACCTTGAGTTGGGGCATAATGTTCGTCAAGGCCGGCCTGGGGATGTAGAAAAACAATGTCTGATGCGGTAGTTGTCAATAATCTAACCCGAACCTACGGCAATCTGACCGCGGTTGACAGTATCTCTTTTGCCATCCGACCCGGCGAAATCTTTGGACTAATTGGACCGAACGGTTCAGGTAAAACCACCACCTTACGGATCGTTGCCACCCTGTTAAAGCCTTCAGCCGGTTCGGTTACCGTGTTCGGAATGGATGTTGTAAAGCAGGCAGGTGCGGTGCGGCGGGTGATCAGTTATCTGCCTGAAGAAGCTGGTGCCTACCGCAACCTTTCCGGAATTGACTATCTCAGATTTATGGCAACTTTTTACACAACCAACACGGTGGAACGGGATAAACTGGTGGAAATCGGAATCGGACTGGCAGATCTGGGAAAAAGAATTTATGACAAAGTAAGCACCTATTCCAAGGGAATGACCCGCAAACTACTGCTTGCCCGGGCATTGATGACCACCCCAAAACTGGCGATTCTGGATGAGCCGACCTCAGGTCTTGATGTGGAGAATGCGCACCAAATCCGCCAGCAGATTAGGCAGTTTGCCCAACAGGGCACAACCGTTTTACTCTCCTCGCATAATATGTTAGAGGTGGAGTTCCTTTCTGGCCGGGTTGCCATCATCCGTTCCGGTAAAATCATTGCCACCGGTTCACCCGCGGAACTAAAATCCAATTATCAGGCGCAAAACTTAGAAGAGGTCTTCTTAAAGGCAGGGTAATGCGGATTCTTGGCACCATCATCTTTAAGGAAATAAGGGAACTGCTTACCGTCCGGATGCTATTACCGTTTCTAGCAATTATCGTCATCTTTATCTTCATCGGTCGGGCGATCCGGGGCGAAAGGAAAAGGGCGGCCGCACCTCAGCCCGCACTGACGGTGGTAAATGAGGCTTCGGCGATCGTAGATACCATCATCAGCCGGCTGGAAAAGAGCGGTCTCTTAATCACCCGCACGAGTGAACCGAAGGAACAAGCATTAATCCGGGCGCAGAAACAGGGGTTTTCCACACTGCTCGTGTTGCCCGAAAGCCTGAACGAACGCCTGTCCCGACTGGAATCAGTTAATATTGAGGTTTATTCAATTGTCAGAGGATTTTCATTTACCCAAAGTGCCCGCGGGGTCAAAATCAAATCCGTGTTCCGGGAAATCAATAATGATTTTTCCAGTCAAAAATTGCGCGAACTTTTGTCCGAACATAATCCGGAAAATATTCAACAACCAATCCGCACCCGTGAGTTTGTCCTCTTAAAGGGAAAGATCGCCCCGGGAACCCCAGGCTTAATCCAGGGGCTGGTCATCTCTCAGACCTTTCTCATCCCAATTATTCTTCTGATGGTCATAATTTATGCCAGTCAGATGATCGCCGCATCCATAGGTCAGGAAAAAGAGAACAAGACCCTCGAGACACTATTAACTGCGCCAATCAACCGGGCGCAGATCGTCCTGGGTAAGATGCTCGGTGCTGCGGTTGCCGCGCTGGTCATCTCTGCCATCTTTATGGGAGGGATGGCTTATTACGGCACCGCCTTTTCCGAAGGTAGCACCCAACTAACTTTAGACACATCAATTGCTGATCAACTTGGACTGAGTTTAACCCCGGAAGGGCTTATACTCATCGGTATCACCATCTTTCTTGCCATTCTCGCGGCACTAGCAGTTGCCACCCTGCTCGCGGTATTTTCTGAAGATGCCAAAAGTGCCCAGACGAATATCACCCCGCTGATGATGCTCTGCCTGATTCCCTATTTCTTCACCATCCTTTTTGATATTAATGCCCTTTCCCTGCCGCTGAAGATTCTATTGCTTGCTATTCCGTTTTCCTATCCATTTCTGGTTCCCCAGTCGCTGATATTCGGTAACTACCCGCTGATTTTGTTTGGACTGCTCTATCTCACCATCTTTGCCCTGATTACCATCTTCATCGCGGGCAAACTCTTTACCAGTGACCGGTTGCTTACTGCCCGACTTCGACTCCGCCGGCGCCGAAGTTAACCAACCGGATGCGAAAAGGACCCGAACCGCTGTTAAATATAAATAACAACTGTATTCAGTTTACCTTCTGGTACCAAGAATAATAACCTTTTGGTAATAAACTCTGCTGTTATCCCGATTTTCAATCAGATATACACCGGGAGTGATGAAGGGCACACCGACAGCCGCGCCCAGTGAGTTGTAAATCTTTTTACCAGCCCAATTGCCGAAACTGAATCTTTTGTTTAGTACTGTCAACGGCAGAAAACCTGCCGGTTCCCCTATCCCCGGCGAAAGGATTTCGCCATGAAGATAATAAACATCCCGATTGCCCGCACTGTCCTGTTGGAAGGCAATGTGTAATCCCAATCGGGAGTCAAGAACAATTGCCGGACGGTCAACATTACCACTGGTAAAGTTACTCAACAACTGAGGGACACTCCAGTTGCCATTTGCATCACGGTGCGCAAACTGCAACTGATTGACCTGTGGCGAATTCGGCGCGGTACCCTGCCAGACCAGATAACACTGCTCCCCATCCCCGACCACCACCGCAGGAGAGTACTGAGGGTAACTTACCCCGCGACTGACAGTGAACACCTCTGACCAACCCGATGGTGTACCCTGCCGATGAAAAATTTGATAATGGAACTGTTGTTCACTTTGTCCGTACCAGACAACGTGCCAGTTACCATTCCTGCCTGCTGCCACCGTAGGAGAAAACTGCATAATGTAACCAGGTACAGATGAAACCTGTTCAATCTCCTGCCAGACACCACCTATCCGGCGCCGACATAAAGAGTGATTAAACTGACTACCTAAGTCCGTGCCCAGAAACACCACACAGAGATCTCCAGCACTGTCAACCGCGACAGCAGCATCCTCATGGTTGCCAATATGCGTTGTAATCTGTTCACTCGGTAGCCAGCCGCTATCAAGACGATATTCCTTGTGAAATATTTGGTACAGTCCACCGGTATCTGGATTGCCATAATAAACGAGATGGAGGATTTCTGAATCCGGCTCGACAGCGATTACCGGATAACGCAAATTATAACTACCCCTTGGTGACACCAATAATGTTTCCGCCAACCATCTCCTCTCCTGGGCCAAAAATTTCTTATACCATATCCCTTTTCCACGATCATCATCCGTCTGCCAAGTTAGATGAATATTACTCCTTCGATCTGAAGCTACCGAAGGAGGTGAAACTGCAAACTCCAGACGGGTTAGTTGTGATTCTGGTTCCCAGATACCACTCGTCCAATCAAAACGCCGATACCATATCTGAGCCACAGGACTGCGCTCATCGCGCCAGAAAACCCAGACATTTCTTGAGGGATCAACCGCTATGCATTTCTGCCGACTGAACCCAATTTCCTGAGTTCGAGGGTCAACCGTTAGTCTGATAATACTATCCCACTCAACTGCCGGACTCAAACCCAACAAAACTACGATTAACAATTGAACCTTGATTCTACTTATGCTCGCAACCCAAAACATCTTCGTTTCTATTAATTTCGTATTCAAACTGCTCCTATATAGCATCAGGGTCTGACTTCAACCCTTTAACCATTGCCAGAGCGGTTCCCGCCAGATAAAACGAACCAGCGATTACTATCGGCAGTCTACCGATCGCCAGTTCCTGCGCCCGAGCCAATGCAGTTTTAAAGTCAGGGGCGATTTCCGCCGGCACTTTAAGACGGGTAAACAGCCCCTTAAGTACCGAAGGCGCAAGCGCCCTTGGCGAATCCGGCGCCACGACAAGAGCGGTATCAACATAGCGGGCAATCGGCGTAACCGTCCGCTTCACCAGTTTATTGCGCAACGACCCATAAATCAGAATCACCTTATCACGAAAACACTCTCTAATCACCTCAGCCAGCGCAACACCGGACTCCGGGTTGTGACAGGAGTCAATGATTAAGGGCGGGTTTTCTGCCACCACTTGACAGCGCCCCGGAATAACAAGTTTGCTCCAGCCCGCTACCACCTGATTAAAATTGAGCCGGGGGTCGGAGCGGGCAATGATACCCAGCGTGGTCAGCGCAGTAAGACTGTTGGCGATCTGGTGACTACCCAATAGTTTAAGTTCTACCCTGCCGGCACCCAGTTCGGTAAAACAGCTGAATCTCAACCCTGCGGCACTGCTATCCTCATCCCACATCCTTGACCGTTCATCAACTAACACCGGCTGGGCACCGACCCGTTGTGCCTGAGTCAGCAGTTCCCTTCGTGCCTCATCGTATTGCGGAGCAATCACCACTGGCCGATTGGAACGCATAACGCCGGCTTTTTCTCGGGCGATCTTGGTTAGTGTTTTCCCCAGCACATTAATGTGATCGAAGCCGATCTTCGTTATCACGGAAAGCACAGGCTCGCTCAGATTTGTCGCATCAAGCCTGCCCCCCAATCCGACTTCGATTACCGCATAATCGGGTTGCCGTCGGGCAAAAAGTTCAAACGCCAGCGCGGTCAGTAGTTCAAAATAACTAACCTTTGTTCGCTTAACCAGCGGCTGAAATTTTGCCACCAGCCGGGCAAAGGTTGCCTTATCAATCCAGTTACCGTTTAATTGAATCCGCTCCCGCACCGAAATCAGGTGGGGAGATATGTATAACCCGGAACTCAGACCACAGGCACGTAACCCCGCATCGAGCAGATAGGCAACCGAACCCTTGCCTTTCGTCCCCGCGATCAGAATAACATTACTCAACCGCTGATGGGGATTATCGGCAAGCTCAAGTAACCGCCGGATGTTGTCCAGTTTGAACTCATCGCGCGGCTTCGCTTGTCGTTCATAATTAACCAGCGAATCAAGGAACTTCCGTGCCTGAAGATAATTCACAGTTCGGTCTCCAATTCTCTACCTGTCCGCAGTTCAATACCACGGACTGATGAGTTGCAGAACTCTACCAGTTCCCTGATCTCCGCCGCCGCGACGGTAGAAAGAAGTTCATCCTCCACCTTCTTTAAAACGACATTAAATGGTAGTTGCGAGCGATAAATTATCCTGAATGCATCTTTAATGATTAAAATTTTTTCCCCGCTATAACCCGCTCTTTGTAAACCGAGGATGTTGAGACCCCGTACCCGACAGGGATTGCCAGCTGCAAGCATAAACGGTGGGATATCACGGTTGACATAAGAGTAAGCACCGACCATCGCCAATCTGCCAATGCGACAGAACTGATGTACCCCGGTCAGTCCACCGATATTGGCATAGTCGTCAACCTGCACATAACCACCCAGTTGCACACCACTGGTCAAGGTGCAATGGGAACCGATCCGGCAGTTGTGGGCGATATGGACATAACTCATAATGTAATTATTGTCTCCGATCTGCGTTATTCCGTCTTTACCTGTTGCCCGGTGCACGGAGGCGAACTCAAAAAAGATGTTCTCCACACCAATGATTACCGCGCTATTTTCCCCCCGGTAGTTCCTATCCATTGGCTCGGTGCCAATCACCACTCCTGTTTTTAAGCGGCACCGGGCACCGAGCCGGACCATACCCTCAAGGACACAGAACGGTCCGATTTCACACCCCGCGCCGAGCGTCACCCGGCTACCGATAATCGCCGCAGGATGAATTAACGGACCGCCCCGGTTACCTTCGCTTCGCATGTCAGTTCATCACCGACCAGAGTTCGCCCTTCAAATCTGTAAACACCCGCCTTTGCCTGAACGAGCCGGACCACAATCCTCAACCGCTCCCCGGGCCGGACGATCCGACGAAACCGCACCCGCTCGATACCCACAAAAAGCGGTCTTTTTTCTCGCAAGTTTGGCTCCTTAACCAGAACCAATAGCACGCCCGCTTGAGCGATGCTTTCCACCATTAAAACCCCCGGGAAAATCGGCTCATCCGGAAAGTGCCCCCGAAAATAAAACTCCTCCGGTTTGATTTCGCGCAGGCACTCGATCTCGTTATCCTCAATTCGAGTGATGTAATCAACAAAAAGAAAGGGCTCCCGATGGGGCAGAAAGTCTTTTACATTGATCGCTGGTACCATTTTACCTCCTGAGTGGTTTAAAGCTGCTGCTCAACCGCCGGATCAATCTTAAATTTAGACGGTGACTGGGATTGTAGGCGAAAATCTCCGCGCGCAGATACCACCCCAGCAATGCCAGATCACCTAAAATGTCCAGTAGTTTATGCCGGCATTGCTCCGCACTCATCCGCTGATATGCCGGGAAAAACCAGCCGTTCGTGCTTTTTAACTGGCAACTGACCATTTGCTGCAGCCGGAAAATCTTTGCCTTCGCCACGCGGCCAAACGTCCTTGCCGGAGCGACCTGCTGAGAAAATATCCGCGGTGTTATCAGTGTCGAAAAAAACTGCGCTCCGGTATGAGGATAGTCGATCAGACAGTTAATCCTTAACCTTGATGAAGGAAAGACGAGCAGGATACTTTGCCCCGTGGTTACTGCCACCGAGCGAGAAAGAGAAAAATCGTCTATTCCATAGTTATTGACGAGACCGGCGGCACGCAACATTCGGACAAATACCTTGCTACTGCCGTCAAAAAATGGCAGTTCACCGCCCTCTACCATCACCATAAGATCAGTTACCCCCAGCGCATAGCAGGCAGCGAGAAAATGTTCTACCAGCGCGACGCGACTTTTTCCATTCTTCAACACCACCTGATTTTTTTCAACCCGGGCGTTATCAATAACTGCTTGAATCCGGTTATTAAAAACAATCCCGCTTCCCGCTGGTGCGGGCATAATTGACATTCGCACCATTCGTCCAGAAAGAGAGAGACCGGTTTTTACAACCGGTTTGCTAATGGTCATCTTCCTGCCCGAAGGCTTTCCAGAGGCGCGCCCAAAATCGCTGTGCCTGCCTCAATGGCCTGGCTGGTATCCCCCAGTAATGACTGTAAGGAGGTATTGACCGAAAGACCGCAGATTTGGCATAAATCACACTACCGGCACCGATCTTGACGTGGTCCTTAATACCCGACTGGCCGGCAACCACCACCTCATCATCGATGACCGCACTACCCGCGATACCACACTGCGCCGTGATGAGGCAGTTTGCTCCAATCTGAACATTGTGAGCAATCTGCACAAGGGCGTCAATCTTCGTTCCTCTGCCAATTCTCGTCTCCCGACCGGTCTTTGCCCGGGCAATAGCAACCAGCGGACCGATCTCAACATCATCCTCAATTACCACCATACCGTTATGCTCCTGAGCCTGATAACCACCACTCCCTCTTTCATACCCGAATCCGGTCCAGCCAATGACCGTTCCCGGACCGATCCGCACCCTTTTACCGATAGCCGTTTTGCCAATTATCACCACATTAGGACCGATATAGCTCTCCTCGCCAATTAACACTTCCGGACCAATATAAACAAAAGGATTGAGAATAACCGAATCCGCTATACGTGCCGACTTGTCAACCCAAACTAAATGTCGATAACTCACCTATCGTTTCAATGCTGAATAGAGCGCCTGCACGGTGCTACTCACTCTTTCCCGCAAAACCTCCTTTCGCTCCGCCTCCCCCTCCTGTAATTTCAATGCCGTGCCCGTCCTGACATCCAGCATCCCCAATTTAAACTGAATCCGCCGCTCCCGCTTGGTACACTCACCAAAGATACAGTAATCTGCTGCCAGCGCCTGGGCGACATCCTGCGCCTGCTGTTCACCGATCTGCTGATTGGCATAACCCCGCATCTGAATAATCTCATCAACCCGTTTGTCCGAAACCACCTCCACCTGCGATTTGCCCCGGAGCAGTGCGTTGACGAACTGGCGGATATCGTTCCCCACCAGTTCCCGCTGCGCTTCGTCATTGGCTTCGTAAATGGGGGTGATCACGAAAAGTAGTTTTCCGGTAACCGGTGATGGTAGCGGCGCATATTCCCGATTCAATTCCTCTAAAACCAACTGGGTAAGATCTAACCCAGGTTCACCATAGATAATTCCCGCTTTAGTCGCATCGATCACCAGTGAGAACCCTTCATTCTGGGCAATTTTACTTACTGCGGAATCAATTTTAACAACAATCGGGGCGATCAATTCCTGATTCTTCTGGTCGATCTTCCCGCCCTTGCCATAAACCTCATTCAGGTAACTGTCATAACGGCGCTTTCTTAACTCCACCTCTGCCAGTTTTGCCCGCTTGCCTTCCTCAGAAAGTGTCAGTTGCTGGGATTCATACTCTTCCTTCGCCCGTTCGTACTCCATTTTCAGCGACTCTGCCTTTGCTTCGTATTTCGCAATCTCGGTGTTGAGTTCTTTTTTGGCTTCGATTGCCGCTTCATAGCGGGCAATGATCTGTTCAGAGTTGATGTAACCGAGCTTGTATTCGCGGGCGAGGACTTCTCGTCCCAGAATAGTAAAGAGAATACTAATAACCAGTAACCAGTGGCTGATGACACCGATCAACCTTCTCAACCCCATACTTTATCCTCCTGACACTCCGCGTCATTGCGAGGACGTAAACCCGAAGCAATCTCACGTAAAGAGATTCCTTCGCCGGACAAACCGGCTCGGAATGACGGGTAGGGCGTCATTTCTTCCTCCTTTGAGCAATTACTGCTTATCGACCACTTTACCCTGTGGGCCATCGATTAAAACCCTGATTAACCTTCCCGCCTGATAACCAATCGGTAAATCACTGCACTTAACCCGCAGGTAATTGTCAGTCAACGCCTGTCTGTTCGGCTCTAATACTGCCTCGCGGACCTTGCCACAGAAACGAAAAGTATAGGCATTTTTCTTCTCCTGAGACAGCCGCCGAAGTAGTGCCACCCGAACTGTTTTCACCAGCTTCGGCACCGGGTCACCTAACTGGAATGCCGGCGTTCCTGGCCGGGGCGAATAGGGGAAAATATGCAGATAACTGAGCGGCACCGCATTCAAATATGCCTGGGTGCGGGAAAAAGACACCTCATCCTCACCGGGGAAACCGACGATCACATCAGCACCGATACAAGCATCAGGTTTGCAGGTAATAATGCGTTCGAGTAGTCGGGCATACTGCGCGGTGTTGTACACTCGTCCCATCCGGTTAAGAAGATAATCATCGCCACTCTGCAGGGGGATGTGGAAATGGGCACATACCTTATGGTCGCTGATCACCTCTAACAACTGTTCGGTAAATAGATCCGGTTCAATTGAAGACAATCGGATGCGGAATTTACCAGGCAGTTTCAGCAGTTTTCCCACTAAATCCGCCAGATCCACGTCCCCAACCTGATATCTACCCAAATTCAAACCGGTAAGTACGATTTCTGCAAAACCGCTACTGACCAGCCGGGCAAACTCATTAAGCACCCTGGCTACCGGCATCGATACCGGACCACCCCGTAATTGGGGAACGATACAATACCCGCATCTCCGATCACAACCATCCTGGACCTTCAGCAACGCCCGACTCCGCATCGGTAAGGGAGAAGAATTCTCAATACACCTCAACTTCTCGGCATTGTCCCATACTTCGTCAACACCACACATTGCCATCGCCCGCGCTGGCTCTTTCTCTGCCCAGCACCCGAGCACAACTACTTTCGGTTTGGGATTAAGCCGACAGACCGCACGGATTAGCGCCCGCGAACTACGTTCCGCGCTCTGGGTTACCGCACAGGTATTAACATAACAAACATCAGGGACATATCGGTAATCATCCAGCACGTTGACACCCCGAGCAGAGAGCAATCCCCGCAGGCAGTCACTCTCTGCCTGATTCAACCGGCATCCTACCGTTTTGATGACCGCAGCAATCTGTTTCATGCTTTTCTTAGCCCTTTCTTTCGGTCATTGCGAACATTCTACCGAAAGCAGGTGGCAATCCCACGCACAGAGATTGCTTCGTCACCATCGCTCCTCGCAATGACAAAGGGAAGAAAGACTCGGAATGACGAGGAGGGGGTGTCATTAATCACTCATCAATATCACGCAGATGGTCCTCGAGAGTAAATCTGTCTGATGGTCGTTCCTCTGGTATCTGCTCTTCAAACTTTTCTTCCTCTTCAGGTTGTAGCGCCTTCTCGCTCAATGTCACCCGCCGGTTGTTTAAATCAACCTTCAACACCTTCAGCTCCAACTCCTCGCCAATCTGATAATTCTCACGAATTTTCTTGCCACTGCGTGCCAGTTGACTCATAGGAACAAAACCCTCAATACCATAGTTTAATCCAACAACCAACCCGGGTTTGGGCATATCGATGATACGAGCCCGGATCACATCACCGGATTTGAGATCCTGACTCAACTTATAAAACGGGTCCTCCTGTGTCTGCTTAAGTCCGAGGGATATCCGCCGATTCTCCTTATCAATTTCTAAGATGATCGTCTCAACCACCTGTCCCTTTTTTAACTCATCCCGGGGATGTTTTATCCGTTTGGTCCAGGAGATATCCGCATTGTGGATCAATCCTTCAATTCCTTCCTCAAGTTCCACAAATGCCCCAAAATCTTTTAAAGACTTAACCTTACCACTGACCCGTTGACCGACTTTGTACCGCTCATCAATCAACGACCAGGGATCGGGTTGGGTCTGCTTCAAACCCAAGGAGATGCGCCGGTTTTCCTTGTCAATATTTAGCACCGCCGCCTCCACCTCCTGGTCAACCGAAAGAATCTGCGCCGGATGATGAACCATTTTCGTCCAGGACATTTCTGACACATGGATCAAGCCCTCAATACCCTTTTCCAGTTCCACAAAGGCACCGTATTCTGCCAGCGTTGTTACCCGACCGCGCACGCGCGACCCGATCGGATACTTCTCCTCAACCTTTTCCCACGGATGAGGCGTCATCTGCTTGAGACCGACCGTAATCCTGCCCGTAGTCTGATCTGCAGAAAGCACCTTAACCTTAATCTTTTCACCTACCTGCACCACCTCACTGGGATGAACCACCTTAACCCATGCCAGGTCCGAAATATGCAGGAGCGCATCTATGCCCCCGATGTCAATAAAAGCCCCAAATTCGGTTATCGTCTTTACCGTACCATCAATAATGTCCCCGATCTGCAGGCGCTGTAAAAGTTCCCGGCGCAATGCCTCCTGACGCTCTTCTATCAAGGACCGGCGAGAAACTACGATGTTCTTTTTGTACCAGTTGACTGCCAGAATTTTGACTTCGATCTCCTGCCCCACCAGTACATCAAGGTTGGGTACCGGGCGGACATCCACCTGCGAACCAGGGAGAAAAGCATCCAGCCCCAGCACATCAACCGCCAGACCGCCTTTCACCCGACGCAAAACAGTTGCCTTTACCGGTTCAGCCGTCTCTGACTTCTGCTTGATCGTTTCCCATGCGAGCTGGAAATCAGCCTTCTTTTTGGAAATCACCGGGAAGCCATCTTTATCCTCTAAGGCATCGATATACACCTGGATTCTGTGTCCCTCTCGTGCCTCGCCCGGATTACGAAATTCATCTAACGGCAGTATGCCTTCCGCCTTTAAGCCGATATCAACCAGTACCGCATTACTTAAACGTTTGACGATGGTTCCGGTGACGATCTCCCCTTCGTGAAGTACGGGAAACGAGGTCTCATATATTGCCATTCGGTCATTGGTGGTTTTTTTCTGGGCTGGCGAATTCGCCCTTTTAGCATCAGCCATTGAGTATTCAGTCATTTACTGCTATCCTCCTTAAACTCGGTGGCGTCTTCTATCTGACACCCCGGCATTATTCAAAATCTGGGCAATTTCTAACACCACCGCTGCCGGTGTCGAAGCCCCGGCGGCAATCCCAATCTTTCTGTAACGCCGCCATTCTGCCGGATTCAGTTCTTTCGGCCGGGCAATATGCGCAACCGCTTTTTCCTTGGCACGCACAATCTGCGCCAGCCGGGCAGTATTGGCGCTGTTCTTTCCGCCAACCACAATTACCGCCTCGACCTGCTGAGCTAGCCGGGCGGTAGCCGCCTGACGGGCTGATACCTCAGCACAGATGGTATCAAAAACCCGAATCTCAGTATAACCAAAATTTAACAGGTTGGCAAGTGCTGACTTAAATCCGTCGCGGTCAATAGTAGTCTGTGCCACAACTCCGAGCTTCAACCCCTTTTTACCCACAACCGAAAATTTATCTGTATCCGGTGAAAATACCACAGCGTTTTCCCCGGCTGATGAGAGAATTGACCGAACCTCCGGATGATTTTTCTCGCCGATGACCACAACCCGATAACCCTCCTCACTCAACTTCCTCGCGACATTCTGTACCCGCTGGACATAAGGACAGGTGGCATCAACCACCTCCACCTTTAAATTCCGACACCTATCCAGCACCGACTGTGGACAGCCGTGTGCCCGGATAATCAGCGCCCCACCTTTTAATGTTCTAATTCGCAATATTGGTCTGATACCCTCCCGCTCTAACTCTGCCAGAACATCAGGATTGTGTACCAGTTCTCCATAAGTCCAAACCTGTCCGTACTTTTTCAATGCCTCCCGTGCCAGTCTGACTGCCCGCTCAACCCCAAAACAGAATCCGGTCGGTTTAGCGATGTAAACCCTGGGCATTAGTCGATAAGTTCTCGTACCCGTGTCTCAATTACCGCGGTCAACTGAGCATAGCCATTCCGGTTACGGACGAAACCT
Source organism: uncultured bacterium (assembly GCA_964590395.1). Lineage (GTDB taxonomy): Bacteria > Hydrothermota > Tepidihabitantia > Tepidihabitantales > Tepidihabitantaceae > JAOABP01. The sequence goes on along the minus strand of CAZPVT010000005.1, from coordinate 81,415 downwards.
TCGGGTAGAATCGGTTGACCGAAACGCACCCGGATTGAACTACAGCCAATCGGTTTTCGGCGAAACCCGAGCCGGACAAGATCTCGATCTACCCAATAGGCAACAATCGACCGACTCATTCCGGAAATATGACACGGCACCACTGGCACCTGATTGAGTAAAGCAAGCAACGCCGCTCCCGGCTTAAAACGGTTCAACTCACCGGTTTTGCTCCTCGTCCCTTCCGGGAAAAGCACTAAAATCTTCCCCCGTCTCAACAGTTGTGAACACCGCTTGATCGCCCCAATATCAAAACCGCCTCTTGCTACCGGCAGGGTATTCCAAGATCTTATTAACCAAGCAAAAGGACGGTAGTTGAATAGTTCCTCCTTTGCCAAAAAGTAAATCTCCCGGCCAATTGCCCAGCCTAAAATCAGCGGATCAAAATTTGAGGTATGGTTCGCCGCCACAATCATTCCGCTTTTATTGTCCACCTTTTTAAAATATTCCCTGCCCTCTACCCGCAGGCAAAGCAAAATCTTTACCCAAGGATAACTCAGCAGCCAGGCAATGCGCCAACGCAGTTTCATCGCTCGATCACCAGTTTCCGCCGCACCAACGCACAAACCAGTGCCACCTGTTCTTCTATGGTTAGATGCGTAGTATCGACCAGAATTGCATCGGGTACGCGCCGTAATGGACTTACCGCTCTGCTGGTATCAATGTGGTCGCGTTGAGCAAGATTACTCTTCACCGCGCCCAAGGTCAACCGACCATTTTTAAGCTCAGCCCGGCGACGCCTTGCCCGTTCTGCCAATGCACAGTCAAGATAGATCTTCAGGCCCGCATCAGGAAAAACAACACTGCCGATGTCCCGACCCTCGCACACAACATTCCTATTTCGGGCAAGACGGCGCTGTTCCACCACCATCCGTTTACGGACGATACCGATTGCCGAAACCAGTGAGACCAACTTATTCACGTCTGGAGAACGAATCCGTTCAGTTACATCCCGTCCATCAAGCAAAATGTGCATCTCATCCTGCTGCCATTTTAGATCTACCCTTGTTTTATTGAGCATCAACTGCAACTGCTGGCTGTTGCTGATGTCGATATTGTTTTCGATCACCTTTAAAGTGATCGCCCGATACATTGCGCCGGTATCAAGATGAAAAAATCCCAGCCTCTCTGCCACCAGTCGGGCAGTGGTCGTTTTACCTGCGCCCGCAGGACCGTCAATGGCAACGATAAAACCCTTTTTACCGGACAAGCCCTTTGCCGATCTCACTCTGTTGACTCACGCAGGGCATATTGATGGGCGAGTTGCAACTGAATATTTCTTAACCGGGAAGCGATGGTCATCGCTACCAACCGCATCATCACATAACCCAAGCGGTAATCCTCTTCAAAAAGTTTCTCCAGCTCCTTGACATCAAACTCCCAAAAGGTGCAGTCAGTAATTGCCCGACTCCCGGCAGTATAATAAGGGTTACCCACTAAACCGGACCAGGCAAACATCTGTCCCGGTCCTAAGGTCATAACCTGATAAGTCTGATGTACCACCCCGAAATCAAGGGTTAACACCACCGCCAATCTGCCGGTTAAGAGAATGTAAAACTTATCTGCCGGCTCGCCCTGGACATCAACAGGTTCACCCGCCTTGACCGAACCCAATTTAGCGATCTTTGCGAACCGCTCAATCTCACTCTCCTCCAGTCGCTCAAACCCGCTGATTCCTTTCAGAAAAGCCTTGATATCCATTGCCCTCCAAATTTAAAAGTGTTCATTAATTGACAGTTCTATTATCCGGTTAATCCGGGTTCTCTCATTATTCCCTAAGACGTCTCTAAGGCAAAAACTCAACCGCACACGCTCCTGAAATGTCCAGGCGATACCGCAGTTCAACCAACCGCCCCGCCAAGAATTCTCCTCGGTTCGGGCATTCATTGCCGGATCATACTCGGCGATCACCTCCACATTTCCGGGTAACATCTGATTGACAGCTAAAAATCCGTTAAAACCCTGCCACCAATTTGCGCCTGCTTCAACATAAGTTCTGGTCAACTCAATGGTTTTCCCGATCGCCAGCATCAGTCCCTTTTCTTTTACCGTAAACTGCTCACCAGTGCAGTAATCATAGCCCTGACTCTCAAATCCTACGACCAAATCCGGTACAAAACCCGCCTCTTTCACAACAGCAAAGCGCACAAAAAACTCTGGTCTCGGTCTTGAAAATTCCGGCTTATCCGCGCCGATAAGCCGGTTCGCGCTGTAGGACATCCCCATCGTCAACCGGTCAAATAAACCGACCCCAAACCTCGCTAGCAAACCACCTTCACCCCAAAGCCGCATGCCCGCGTAATACTCACCGTGGGCTAAAGAGATCGGCACCGGCTGGTCTATCTGATACAGGATTGCCCATGCCGGCACTACCAATATAACAACAAAATATATTATCCTCATACATTGAGCATAAACGAAACTGACGAACAAGTCAAGCAGAAGTTATAACGAAGCTTACCCGCAGAAACCGGCAAATGTCATCAACTACTGTATCCGCTCTATCTGACGCAACAGAATGTCAGCGCCTCTCCACTGTATCGCACCACTGCTCAAAACATCACCCCGGCAATCATTTGACACTAAAAGGAAGATGAATAAAATTACCTTCTTATCTATGTTAAGATTTCGCGGCGGAATCCATCCCCGTGAGAACAAAGAGGCAACCGAACATCGTCCGATTGAGGTTACCCCTTTGCCCTCACGGGTCTATACTCCCCTTGGTCAACACATCGGCACACCATCAAAACCGGCGGTCAAAAAGGGAGACACCGTTCGCACCGGTACGGTAATCGGCGAACCTTCAGCCCAAGTTTCGGTGCCAACTCATTCCTCTATTTCCGGTACGGTTATAGATGTAATAGACTTACCCCATCCCCTAACCGGCAGATTGACAACCACGGTGATAATAGAGTCTGATGGCAACGATACAACTGAAGATGAAATAAATAGCTACGACTGTTCTAACATTACCCCTCAGGAGATCATTGATTTGGTGCGCAGGGCGGGTGTTGTTGGGCTGGGTGGGGCAGCGTTTCCTACATTCATAAAACTCTCCCCCCCAGAAGACAAACCGGTTGATACTTTAATTATCAACGGTTGCGAATGTGAACCCTATCTAACTGCCGACCATCGCTTAATGTTAGAGAAATCGAAAGAGATCGTTGATGGAACCCGTTTCATCGCTCAAGCACTTGGAGTTAAAAATGTCATCGTCGCTATTGAAGACAATAAACTGGATGCAATTACAGCGATGAAAGAGGCGGTCGCTAATACCGGCTTTCAAATAATAAAACTAAAAACCAAATACCCCCAAGGTGCAGAAAAGCAGTTAATTAAAGCCTGTCTCAACCGCGAGGTTCCTTCTGGAGGTCTTCCCGCTGATGTCGGTTGTATAGTGCAGAATGTCGGCACTGCCTTCGCGGTGCGAAATGCGGTGCGCTTCCACCGACCATTATACGAAAGGGTAGTAACAATAACCGGTAACGGTGTCAAAGAACCCAAGAATCTCTGGGTTAGAATCGGGACGCCGACCAGAGATTTAATTGAATTCTGTGGAGGCTATAATGGAGAACCCCAAAAAATAATTATGGGTGGCCCAATGATGGGAGTCGCTCTCGCTGACGATTCGGTACCGGTAGTAAAAGGAACCTCCGGAATTCTGGTCTTTAACGACATCCGGGAACCATCTGAACAGGACTGCATCCGCTGCGGTAGATGTATCGAGGCCTGCCCAATGGGGCTATCTCCTACCAGGCTTAACTATCACATCCGGGCAAAACGATGGCAGCAGGCAAAAGCAGAGCACATCTTGGACTGCATCGAATGCGGCTGCTGTGCTTATGTCTGTCCGGCAAAGATCAGGTTGGTGCACAGTTTTAAATTTGGTAAGGCTCAATTGGCAAGGATGAAATGATCGAAAAAAGAACAACACAACTAATGGTAACCGCTTCGCCCCATATCCGTTCTTCAATCACTGTGGCACAACTGATGTGGCTGGTGGTTACCGCTCTACTACCTGCCCTTGCGGGTTCAATCTACTTCTTCGGCCTAAGGGCACTTTTCATTGTGCTTTTAAGTACCGGCTCCGCTGTCCTATTCGATGGTTTGGCCCAATACCTCTTCGGCAAAAAGTCAACGGTGTTTGATGGCAGTGCTGCCCTTACGGGCCTGCTCTTGGGCTTCAATCTTCCTCCCAACTGTCCCTGGTGGATACCAGTCGCTGGTAGTGCATTTGCGACCGTAGTTGCCAAACAGTTTTTTGGCGGCCTGGGGCATAACTTTATTAATCCGGCACTGGCGGGCAGGGCGTTTCTGGTGGCATCCTGGCCCACACAGATGACAACCACCTGGCTTGCTCCCCGCGGTGGTAACATCTCTGCGTTACCAGCAACCGCGTTGAAAATTTGCACCGATGCGATCAGCTCGGCTACCCCGCTCAATGTCCTCAAGCATGGAACTAAAATGGTCTTACCTGAATTTAACCCTCATTCGCTTTTTGAACAATTGCATTCTTGGGCGGTAATTAAGAACCTGTTTTTAGGCAATACCGGCGGCTGTATTGGTGAAACATCCGCCCTCTTATTGTTAATGGGCGGTATATTCCTGATCATTCTTCGTGTCATTGACTGGCGTATACCCCTGGCTTATCTCTCAACCGTTGCAGTGCTGGTGCTGATCCTTCCCGGACACAAAATCAATCCGATCAATTACACACTGTTTCACCTCCTTTCGGGAGGGTTGATCCTGGGAGCGTTTTATATGGCAACCGACTATGTGACATCGCCCATCACCCAGAAAGGCCGGTTAATTTTCGGTATTGGGTGTGGCATCTTAACTGCCCTGATAAGACTTTGGGGTGGATATCCGGAAGGGGTGTGTTACTCAATTCTCCTGATGAATGTTGCCACACCGCTGATCGACCGTCTTACCTTACCACGTCCGTTTGGTACGAGGCAAAAAGATGGAAAAAAGTAAACTCTGGATCGTTCTTTCGTTGTTTATCACCTGTTTAATTTCTGCCTTTGCCCTTTCCCAGGTTTACACAACAACCTTGCCCAAAATTGAGTATCAGCGTAATGTTGCAGCCATCAAAATCGCCTTTGGTGCAGTTATGCCAGGTGCTGATCGTTTTGAACCTACAACCCCGGACTCCAGCGTCTGGTTTGCCTATTCCGGTGACATACGGATTGGCACAATTATCCGTGCCGCTGAACAGGGCTATGCGGGATTGGTACCGGTTACCGCTGGCATCGACACAACTGGAAAAATCATCGCCATCAGGGTTGCCGGATCCGCTGAGGGGTTAAAAGAAACCCCCGGTCTCGGGCTTAAAGCTACCGAACCCAACTTCGGCAATCAGTTCATCGGCAGAACCGCCCAGGAAATCAGACTTAAAAATGAAGGTGGGGCAATTGAAGCGATCACCGGCGCAACCATCACCTCCCGTGCGGTAACCGATGGACTGCGTAAAGCGATGGAGAAGTATCAACCGTTTTTAAAACCGGAAACCGAGTCAGGAGTAAATTGATATGAACAACCACCCATCACGGCTCAGCTACCTAACATCCGGGATTATAAAGGAAAACCCAATTCTAATTTTAATGATCGGACTTTGTCCCACCCTTGCCACCACCGTAACCGCACGCGACGGACTGGGAATGGGGGTTGCCGCATCCTTTGTGCTTATCTGCTCCAACGTTGTCATATCCGCTATCCGCAGGCTCGTACCGGATTCGGTCCGCATCCCGATCTTCATCATTGTCATCTCTACTTTTGTCACCATTATTGACTACGTTATGCAGGCATACCAGCCTGATCTCTACCGGGTGCTCGGCGTATTTGTGCCACTGATTGTTGTTAACTGCATCATATTAGGCAGGGCTGAGGCGTTTGCCTATCATCACGGCATTATCGACTCGTTTCTTGACGGTTTGGGAAAATCCATCGGCTTCGGTTCAGTACTGTTTGTTATGGGTGCCCTCCGTGAACTTTTCGGCAATGGCACCATTTTAAACTATCCACTCCTTCCTACTGCCTATCGCACCTCACCAATGCTTTTTGCTATTTTCCCACCCGGCGCCTTCTTCCTGATCGGACTACTCAAGGCACTGGTAAATAAACTCGGCTGGGGAAGATAATGAATAACGCTAAGATATTCATTGCTGCCTTTTTAGTCAACAACATTATCCTTATGCGTTTCATTGGCCTCTGCCCATTCTTCGGTGTTTCAACCTCAATATCCACCGCGGTCGGAATGAGTGCGGCGGTGCTTTTTGTAATGCTTTTAGCCGCCTGGGTTTCCTGGGTGTTATACCATGTCCTGCTTTTCCCTCTGGGGCTGGTATTTCTGCGCACTGCAGTATTCATTCTGGTAATTGCCTCACTGGTACAGCTGGTAGAGATGTATTTAAAGAAGTATCTCCGTAACCTATACTCTGCGCTGGGCATCTATCTTCCGCTCATCACCACCAACTGTGCAATTCTTGCGGTTACGTTCTTCAACATAAACTACAAATTTAACCTGCTTCAGGCAACCATATTCGCCTTAGGCACCGCGCTCGGGTTCGCGCTGGTAATTATCCTGTTTGCCACTATCCGGGAACGGCTGGAGGATGCTCCTATCAGCCCCGCATTCAAAGGCTATCCTATAGCCTTTATCGGCGCTGCGCTGGTTTCGCTGGCGTTTATGGGGTTTACTGCCCTCTTTGGTATCTCATAATATGGACTGGCTGTTAATAATCAAATCCCTCCTACTGCTCGGCGGACTGGGATTGACTTTAGGACTGGTCCTACTAGTTGCGTCCCAGAAACTGTCGGTCAAAGTTGACGAACGCGAGGCAAAAATTCGTTCCGCGCTACCCGGAGCCAATTGCGGTGCCTGTGGTTATCCGGGATGCGATGGCTACGCTACCGCTATCGTTGCAGGCAAGGCACCACTAAACGCCTGTTCAGTCGGCGGTCCAAAGGTCGCTCAGAAAATCGGGGAAATTATGGGCCAGGATGTTAGTGCCGCAGAACCGAGAGTAGCGGTACTGATCTGCCGAGGTGGAAAAAACGAAGCGCCCTACCGCTTCCAGTACCGCGGCGCGGGAAACTGCCGGCAGGCAGCCCTCCTGTTAGGCGGTCCTAAAGCCTGCATCTGGGGCTGTGTCGGCTTCGGTGACTGCGTCAATGTCTGTCCGGTCAAAGCGATAACGATCGGAGAAAATCGTCTGCCGGTGATTGACGAAAAAAGATGCATTGGCTGTGGCAAATGCGTTGCCGAATGTCCCAAAAACACCCTCATTCTGATACCCCGCACCAAACTGGTTTATCTCGCCTGTGTCTCTCATGACCGTGGAAAAGCGGTAAAGGATGCCTGTTCTGTCGGCTGTATTGCCTGTGGACTGTGTGTTAAAGTCTGTCCGGTCAGCGCGCTGAGAATGGAGCGCAATCTACCGGTAATGGATTTTGAGAAATGTATTGACTGTGGCATCTGTGTGCACAAATGTCCTACCAGATCATTTATTGACCGTGCTCCAGGACGGCCCAAAGCCTCAATCAACCCTCGCTGCACTGGCTGTGGTGAATGTATCAAGGTCTGTCAGTTCAAGGCGATTGAAGGCGAACCTGGCAAACATCATCGCGTCATACCTGAAAAGTGTATTGGTTGTGGTCAATGTGTTCTTGTCTGCACAGTCAAAGCAATTGATTTAGTCGGCGCGCTGGGTCACTCAGTAAAGAAGGTTTAAGACCTAAAATACCTATCCTTCAGTCTCTCCAGTAATCATCTTTTCTACCCAAACCACTATCCTCAACCTGAGCCAGCCTAAAACCGCACCCATCATCTTTAATACAACTATTGCACCCACCCAACTATCAACCCCTTTTTTCACCCTGCTCTATAGCCCAATTATAATTCTAATCTCCGGGCAGACTCCTGCCGAAGAGCAAACCCTCGGCATAACCCCACCTTACAGCAAAACGACAACCGTCCCCGATACTGCCCCCCCTGGACAAGAATTTGCTCTACCTTATCATTAAATCGCTTATTTACAATAACTTATCTATAAAGACAACCCCGTGGTTACTGAAAACCGATTTCGCGGATCTTATTGTATATTAACTACTTAAGGAGGCGTTTGAAAAGTCCGATCACACCCTGTTTCCAGGGGGCTGTATGAGTTACCCCCTCCTCCTTGTTCCTGATAATCTCCTCTCGGTGGGCTAAAAACCATTGATAGGAACGGATCAGTGCCTCCGCATTGCTAAATTTAGGTTTATAATTCAAACGTGCCTTTGCCTTATCAATTGCGACAAATGAGTCTTTATCTGCAGTCCCGTAAACCCATTTATAAAGCGGTGAAACCCTCAGATACCAGGCGATCGCCAGAAAGAACTTAACCAGCCTCGCCGGTGTCCGCATCACCTGGGAACCGGTGTTGGCAAAATTCAGAAACTCAGTCAGATCCTCATAAACGGTATTGAACCGCTCCGCACCGATGTTAAAGGTATCATTCACATCCGACTCGGGCAGTGTCAACGCACTGTAAATACTGTCCACCAGATCCTCCACCTCAAGCAACTGATACCGGTTACTGCCATCCCCGATGATCGGGATCTTTACCCCACTGTAAACCCAGTCATAAAGAATGTAGAAAACTCCCATCCGTCCGGTACCGATAAAGGTTTTGGGTCTTATCACCGGCACGATCATACCCTTTTTTCTCTCCTCCGCGCAGATCTGCTCCGCAATTATCTTACTCTCACCGTAGGGACCAACCCCCTGCAACTCATCATCCTCATAGATCGGATGGCGTTTGGGAATACCGTAAACCGCGGTTGAAGAAACAAAAACCACCCGATCCTTATTCAACTCCTTTGCCGCACGCAGGACATTCCGGGTGCCGTCAACATTAGTGGTAAAAATATCCCTTTTCTTCCACAGAGGCAGGGCAGCTGCTCCATGGACAACCAAATCCGCTTTTTTCGTTATCTCCTTTACCCGTTCGTAATCCCGCACATCGACATTATAATACTCAATGTTTTCCGGGTACTCCTCAGGTTTAATCGGTGCGATATCAATAATCAACAGTTTCTCAAATTTATCCTTCAGTTTGTTACATAGATGATAACCCAAAAACCCTGCACCACCGGTTACCAAAAGATTCATTAAACCTCCTCGTTCATAACTTTTTCTCTCGCCAGAAACTCCGCTGAGTCAAATTCAACAAGCTAATTAAGTTAATTTAGGTTAATCAGTAGCCCCACTCTTCGGTCATATAGACCTTGCGCCGGCAATCCGGACACAAAATCCGCATCGTGCCGGAACGGTAGGGCAATGTCGCTTCTGGCCTGGGGGCCGGTTCGGCAATACCCAGATGCTCGTACAACGCTAAAAGCAGAGTAGGGTTGGCATTTACCAGGTCACCAACCTTATGCGCAATATGTAGTAACTGCGCCTTGGTAGCAAACGGTGCACCGCAGATTTCGCAATAGGCAACCTCCTTCTCCACAAACGTCTCCCAGCCACCACGCTCAGTCCGAGAAAGATCAAATTCCGACGTATGATAGATCGCTTCAGTGGGACACCCCTTGACACACTGGGCACAGTAGATACAATGGTCCGCATAATGGACATTGCGCATCACGCCTTTATCTTTATCCAAAATCAGCTCCCGGGCATCGGTTGGGCAAACCTTAGAGCAGGCGCCACAGCAGATACACCGCTCCTCGCGGAATTTTAATATCCCGCGGAAGTTGGGATGAACCGAATCAACCCGGGCAGGAAACTTGGAGGTAAATGGTCCCTTAACTACCGCACGGATCGCTTCAACCAGTTCTCGAAGTTTCGGTAATGGTACTCTCATTTTCCTTCCTCAATAATTGACTGACCACCCCGGTCAACAGTAAAGTCATCTTTTACCGTTCCCCTCCACAACTTGACACCCGCGATCAACGACCCCCGTGCCAAGGCATGACTGGAAACCGGCACGGTTAAAAGGATAAACGCCGCACAGATCAGAGCCTTGATCCCTAAAGCATTGAATCCGGAACGGAGAAAAATCCCGATCATAATTCCGCAGACACCCAAGGTAACACACTTAGTTGCCGCCTGCATCCGGTTATACAGATCTGGAAAGCGCGCCAGACCCAGTGCTCCTAAAAGCACAAAACCAACACCGAACCAGAGAAAAATCGTCGCCAGCACACTAATCATCCAGACTCCTCTTCTCTAAAAACTTTGCCAGTGCTAATGCCCCAACAAAAGAGATGATTGCCAGTGCAATGGAGAGGTCCAATAGATAAGCCAATTTAAGACGCAGTGCCACCAGTGCGGTAATCGCAGAAAACACCACGCCCATCATATCCACTGCAATCGCCCGATCCGCAATTGAAGGACCGACAAGCGCTCGGTAAAGACAGAACAACGCCGCCGGAATTAGAACGATAATTGGTACCATCTCTTACCTCCCTAATCAAAAATCCGCGCCAGAAAAAACTCAAAAGGTCCTTTTATCATCCTGGTCATCTCTCCCGGGTCCTCGCTCTTGATCTCAATCCAGTGAATATACAACGTATCATCCTTGATCTCCACGGTCAGTGTCCCTGGGGTCATAGTAACCGAGTTGGCTAAAAATACCTTGGCGATCTCACTCTTTAGGTTAGTCTTGATTTTCACGATTCCCGGCTTCAAATTTAAACCCGGCGACAGCACCCGTAGCGCCACATCGATATTTGCCTTTAAACACTGCCAGCCGAAAACCGGAATATACACCAGCAACCAGAACCAGCGCACTGGATTTAAAAGTTTTTTCGGCTCCATGGGGAGATAACCGCCAAATAGCCCAGTGGTAATTAGCGCTACCGCCACACCCACCACTACCTCCTGGTAATTTAATGTCCAGCCTAAAAGCAACCAGACTACAAGTCCGGCAAGGAAATAGGCGAACCGCCGTGCCATCTTAGCCTCCTAAAACCAGCCGGGCATAATCCAGCCCGTTCAAAAGTGCCTTTGCTGCCGGACCGACCAGATGATCAAGCACACCCTTAAATCCAACACCTACCGCTAGCATCAACACAACTAAAATAAGCATTGCCAGCACCATCAACGCGGGTGATTCCTTTGCCCTTGTTGGCTCATCCTCCCTCCTGGCAAAAAACGCCTGATTCACTACTTTGGTCAAGTAGCCAAGAGTAACTCCGGAGAAAAGTGCTGCCAGAAAAGCCAGCCAGTACATCTTTGCCGCAATCGCTCCGATAATTATGAACAGTTTGGAAAAGAAACCGGCAAAAGGGGGTACTCCTGCCATTGAAAACGAAGCAAGGGTATGTGCCCAGGTTGTCGCGGGCATTGTTCTTTCCAACCCTTTTAGTTCATCGAGGTTCCGGGTACCGGTTTGCCGCTCAACTGCTCCCGATGCTAAAAACAACGTTCCCTTACTTAAGGCATGGGCAAGAATATGAAACATTGCCCCGGCAACGCCCCAGAAATTACCAATGCCCAGCGCCACCAGTATGTAACCGATTTGACTGATACTGGAATAGGCTAACAGCCGTTTATAGTCATTCTGCGAATAGGCCAGTAGACCGCCGAGAACGAGCGAAACCGCACCAAAGGCAATCAACAGGTTAAAGAAAGCCGGGGTCTCGGCTCGGGAAACGCCAAACACATTGAACATTATCCGGCACATTCCGTAAACACCGGTAACCTTGATGAACACACCGGAGAGCATTGCGGAAATCGGGGCAGGTGCTGAGAAATGGGCATCCGCCAGCCAGGCGTGAAATGGCTCCATACCCATCTTGATAGCAAAACCGATTAAAAGTGTTGCAATGACAAACCAGTAAAAAGGCGTCCGTCCTATTTCCGCAAGCACCTGCGACAGATGGGCAAGATTTAATGTGGCAGCCCGGGCATAAAGCAGTGCGATACCAAACAAAAGTACCGCACCGCCCACCTCACCAAGCACCATATACTTAAACGCCGCCTCAATCTCCTCCTCTTCAGTGCCGAACGCCACCAGCGCATAACTGGCAATCGCCGATATTTCGATGAACACGAAAATATTGAACAGGTCACCCGAAATCGCTACCCCGTTCATCCCCGCGATCAATAACATTAGCAAGGTGAAAAACTTCCAGCGACCCGAAGTATAGCGATCGAGATAACGCACCGAATAAATCGTGGCACAAAAGCCAACGATATTGATCACCAGCACCATCAAAGCGGTTAAGGCATCAAACCACATCGCAATCCCGATCAACCGCCAGCCCCCTACCCAGTAGTGCATCGGTGTTCCCGTCGCATTAAAGATCCACCAGCAATATACCGAAATGCCAACGAGTAGCACAGTAGTGATATTCGCAACCAGATCAGCAAATCTCGCCCACAGTTTTCCGAGTAAAGGAATCAAAAACGCCCCGCTCAGTGGTATCGCTACAAATAAAGGTAACAACCTGCCTTCCATTCTTACCCTTTCAGTTTTCTGATTTCTGAGATGTCAAATGTCTTGTACTTTTCGTAAAGTCGCATCGCCAGCGAGAGCATCAGCGCAGTTGTCGAAAGCCCGATAACAATTGCGGTCAATACCAATGCCTGTGGTAGTGGATCAACAAAATGTCTCGCCACCCCCATCCGTACCTGCTCGGGTTGGGTAACGATTGGAGGCAGTGCCCCTTTCTTAAAACCAACTAAGGCAAAAAACAGATTTACCGCATATTCAATTAATGAAAAACCAATCACTATTTTAATTAAATTACGTTTGGATATCACCACATATAGCCCGATTAGAAAAAGCAGTACGCAGGCAATGTAGGGTATCATCGCTACTCCTTCATTACAAATCTTGATGCCCCTAATGCCAGAAAGATCGCGAAGAGTCCGGCACCAACCTTAAGGGCAATTGCAATGTTCGCCAGCGGAATTATCCCACCACTTACCATTTGTAACGGCTTGCCGATATAATAAAGCCCGGCGTTGCGGAAAAAGTAGTCTGCCGCCACATAACCTGCCAGCGCCAGTGCGATAAACAAAATTCCGCCCGAACTTTCCAGTATCGACGATAGAATATACTCCCGGCGCTCCACCTGCTCAACCGAACCAAATGCGAGTGAAACTAATATCAACGCCGCGGCAATCAGGACGCCCCCCGCGAAACCGCCACCAGGTGTGAGATGGCCATGAAGGACGATATACCCACCATACAGCAAAAGCATTCCTACCATCAGCCGGGTAATCACCTGGACAATTAATGACATCCCACGCATCTCAGAACTCTCCGGGTTTTCTTCTCTCTGCCAGCCGTAAAACGGTCAAAACCCCGACTACCGCGGTGAAAAGCACGGTCGCCTCACCCAAGGTGTCATAACCGCGGAAGTCCAGAATAATCGCCGACACAATATTTGCCGCACCGGTCCGCTCAAGTCCAAGTTGAATATAATCCTGGGCGACCCGCATTAATGGTTCACCAAATTTGGGTAACTCCTGCAAGACACCGATGATCAGTGAAAGGAAAAGTCCACCAAACGCTAAAAATGCGGCAACGAACATCGCGGTCTCCATCTTCAACCCACTGGTAACCGTAGTGTCAATCTCTGTCGTGCGCAGGATGACCGCTGTAAAGAAAACTACGGTCAACGTCTCTACGACAATCTGCACAATCGCCAGATCCGGTGCCTGAACCAAAATGAACATTATCGCCACACTGAAACCTACCAAACCCAGCGCCACCGCTGCAGCGAGCAAATTCCTGGTCTCGCTGGCAACCACTGCTGCGGCTAACATTACCGCCAGTAATAAATAAAGTTCCAGCATATAGTTACCTTACCTCAAAAACAACAGTAAATAAAATATCACCGCACCTAAAAACACCCAAGAGAGATATAACGGCAAATTACCAGTATGGATTTTCGACAGCCCGATTCCGAAGTAATAGACCAGTTTACCAATAAATTCGGAAAATGCCACCAGAACCCGATCAACGCCCTCCTGAAAAATCACCCCGACAACCCGGAATACCCCTACCAGCCAGTTATACAGGTCAAATGCGCCCCGCTCACCGAATATCAAAAGTTCGCCAATTATCGGCATCTGCTTAACCGAAGAGTAAAATGCGGTTCCTGGTACCCGGCTCTCCTCATTATAACCGATCTGCTCACCACCGACAAATGTCTTCCCGGTTACCGGTTTGGCAGCGGTACCAAAAAGATAGATAACCGCGCCGATACCGAGAGCCGCGACCAGCAGCAAAGTAGCAGGAATCGGGCTCCAGACACCCACCAGTTCCAAACCGTAAAAACCAAGTCCAGGAATAATCAACCCCGGCAATGGCAACTGATAGGCGAAAACACCGAAAATCACACAGGTAAGCGCTAACAGAAATGGCGGTAACCACATCGTCATACTGACCTCACGCACCCTGGAAAGCGTCTCCGGACGCTGTCCCAGGAAAAGGGCGTGTAACAACTTTAGAAATGACGCCAGAGTCAAAACACTACCAAACATTGCCGCCACTAAGAAAACCGGAAATAGTTGATTGCCTTCGGCACCGAGTTGCAACACACCCTGATAAACCATCCACTTAGAGAAAAATCCGTTTAGCGGTGGCACACCGGCGATCGCCAGTGCACACAGAAGGAATGAGATAAATGTCAATGGCATCTGCTTTGCCACTCCGCCCAGTTTGTCCAGCTCATCGGTCTTTGCCCAGTGTTCAACCGCGCCCGCGGAAAGGAAAAGGCCGGTCTTGTAGATAGTGTGATTCAGCATATGGAAAAGCCCCCCTGCGATGCCGACAGGAATACCCGTGCCGATACCCAATACCATATAACCGACCTGGGATACCGCGTGGAACGCTAAAAGCTTCATAACCCTCTTCTGCATCAGCGCCATCATCACCGCAAACAGAATTGTGCCCGCACCGATCACCATCAGAATATTACGCAGGACCATATTAGTAGCAATGTCAAACATATAAACAGAGAGTCTGATCAACAGATAAATACCCAATAACTTATCTAACGATGCCGGAATCAACGCCATCACCGGTGCTGGTGCGGTCTCAGCTGCAGTGGGAATCCAAGTATGCAAGGGCATTGCCCCGGCTTTGGCAAGCGCACCAGCAGTAATCAGCACAAAAGCGGCGATCATCGCTGGATCATAAAGCGGTAGTGCCACGCGCGGTGCCAGGTCAATCCAGCCACCCGGCACAAAAGTCCGCACGATCAAAAGCACTAGACCCAGAAGCATTACAAAGTCAGAAAGCCCAACGATAAAAAGCACCTTGCGTGCGGTCCGGTATGTCTCACCTTTACCAATCAACATAATGCCGTAAAGAACCAAAAGCAGTGCCCCCCAGAAGAAAAATAGCACCGCCAGGTTGGCACTAAGTACCACCCCATTGGCAAAGGCAAGGATTAAAAGGCAATACAGATAATAACCGCGCGTCCCTTCCCGTCCGCGCATATACCGGAAGGAATAGAAGATTATCAGCGTTGCGAATATGCTGACAAACAGCAGAATGAATCCGGACAACTGGTCAAGCCGGAAAGCGATCGGAATGCCCGCGAACTCTGCCACATTCCAGAGTAACACCTCACCCCGGGTTGAGGCAATAAACAGTCTGATCGCATAATAAAGCGCAGCAACCGTGCCGATGAAACTGAACTCATTTCTCAATCTGCCAATCAGGTAACCTAAGATGCCGGCAGCAGCGGGGATGACAATTAACAGAAAAAACGGCTGCGAGAACACTATAACCCTCCAGTAATAAATCGAACCGGAATGAACCACGCCACCCCGGCCAACACGCTTATCACCGCCATAACTAACACCAGTACCACTGCCATCTTAGAGACAGACACTCTGCCACTAAAACCGGCTTTCCTTTGTCCCAAAAAGATCCGGGCATAAAGCCTACTCAGATAAAGCACGGTGAAAAGTGCGGCAATTAATGCACCGATACCATAAAGCAAATTTTTCTGCACCGCACCGATCACCACTCCTATCTTGGCAAAAAATCCGACGGTTGGCGGTAACCCCATTATCGACAGCACCAAAACACTACTTGCTCCGGCCAGCGCCGGTGAGATCTTCGCCCACCCCCCTAGTTGCTCAAGTTCACCAGTATTTTCTGCCTCTTCAACCGTGCCCGCGGCAAAAAATAAACCCGCCTTTGCTACCGCATGCGCCATAATATACAGCAAACCACCGGCTATACCGTAATAACCACCCACTGTCAGCCCTAGAAGGATAAAACCCAATTGACTGACAGTTGAATAGGCAAGGGTCTCCCTTATCGTCCGGGTGGTTAATGCCACCCCACCGGCAACTAAACTGGTAACAACCGCAACAACTGCGCTGATCAAGAAAAACAGACTCGGCACCCGGCTGGTAACAACAAAAAGCTTATAAAAAAGCACCAGTCCGAGATTCTCCGCAACACCGGAAAGCAGGGCACAGACCGGCGCCGGTGCCTGACGGTATGCCTTGGGCAACCAGATATACAAAGGTAGCGCCGCCGATTTCGCCACGATCCCCAACAATATCAGAATTGCCGGCAGTAAGGCAATTTCTCTGCCCACAAGGGCCTCCAAACTCCAACTGCCCTGCTCCATCTGGAGAATCACCAGTCCAACCAGCATAGTTGCGGCTGCAACAAAATTAATATATAAAGCCCATAATCCAGCATCTAACGCCTCACGGGAGCGGAAATAACTCACCAGTCGCCACAGGGCAACCGTTGCCAGTTCCCAGAAGACAAACAACCATAGTAAATCCCGGGCAAACACCACCCCGAGGCCACACACTACTAGGAGGATTAAGCAGATGTAATACTCCAAAATTCCGCCCCCGTCTCTACGGACCCTTACCAGTGAATACAGCAGTGCCATCAGCCCGATAAACCCAAAGACCCCGGCTACAAACCACTCTTGGTTTCCCCCAAAAAACAAAAATCCGGCACCAAAACTCATCGCTTAAACCGCTCCCTTAATCTTTCGGTCCTCTCCCAGGATAGCCGCAACAGTTCCTTACCCGAAAATTTCAGTTTTCCATCTTCAAACGCTGCCATCCTTTCAGTACAGCAGTAGCAGGGGTCAACCGCGGCAAGGGTCAATGCTGCATCCGCAATCGAACCACCCCTCACCGCTACCACATTGGAGGCGATATTCATATAACTCGGTGCCCGGATCTTATGCCGCAATGGACGATTTGTGCCGTCAGAACGAATATAATGGAACACCTCACCTCTCGGCGCCTCGGTTCTTCCGATACCCTCACCTGGCGGGACTTCGTCAATTGATATTTCAATTGGACCATCAGATAAATCCTTTAGACAGCCACGAATGATTTTTATTGATTCAAATATCTCTAAGAGCCTTACCTTTGCCTTGGCAAAAACATCCCCCTCTGGCAGAACGATCACATTCCATGGCACCTGGTCATAGGCACAGTGTGGGTCATCCCTGCGGACATCAATGTCAACGCCTGATGCCCGGGCAGTAGGACCAACTACCGACCAGGCAATCGCCTGCTCGCGGGTCAGAATTCCCACCCCTTCCAACCTTGCCCGGATGACCGGGTCGTCAAGCACCGCCTTGGTCAGCATCATCGTCTTTTTCTCTACCAAATCAAGCGCCGCCTCAATCATCGGCACCTGTTCCGGCTTGACATCCCAGCGTACTCCGCCCGGTTTATTTGCCGCGTAGTGGTTCCGGTTACCGGTAATCATCTCAAATACTTCCAGAATGTGCTCACGATAACGCCATGCCCACATCCAGACCGTGTTGTAGCCGATAAAGTGTCCGGCAAGCCCGACCCAGAGCAGATGCGAATGAATTCGCTCCAGTTCGTGGATGATGGAGCGGATATAATTCGCTCTCGCCGGTAGCTTGATACCCACACAGTCCTCAATTGCCAAAACACAGGCAAGCGGATGGGAGTTGGAACAGATACCGCAGATTCGCTCGACCAAAAACGGTATCTGCTCATAGGTCAACTCCGGTGAGATAAACTCATGACCCCGGTGGTTGTAGCCAAGATGGATCTCCAGATCAACTACTTTTTCCCCTTCGACAATCAACTTAAAGAACTCCGGTTCCTCCTGCAGGGGATGATATGGACCGATCGGAACAATCCGCTGGTTCTTAATTTCCTCGCTCATGGATATCGCTCCTTTGCTCATAGTCGCGCCGCAACGGTTTTCTTTCCGGTTCCCAATCGGTATCTGAAGTAAGTAAAGGCATCAAATTCGGATGGCCAGTGAAGTTTACTCCTAACAACTCATGCATCTCCCGCTCAATCCACTGGGCAGCAGGAAACCACGGACCCAACGAATCCACCTGCGGATCATCTTTGGGTACCAGCACCTTAATTGTATAGATAATTCCGGTCTTATCCTCGGAAAAGTGATAAAGGATCTCAAATCCCTCCCTGGTGTCAATACCGGTACAGATGGAAAGCCTCATCCCGCGCTCATTGTGCAAAAACTTTGCCACCGCAGTCAACTCCGCACGCGGAATTTTGATATACAGCCGGCGCGGATTTTTCTCGAAAACCCCGGCTTGCGGAAATCTCTCAATCAGCAGTTTAAGAGATTCATTCATAGTTTACTCAACGCCTTTACTACACCCAATATCATCGCCTCCGGCTTAGGTGGACAGCCCGGAATATAGGCGTGCACCGGAATATACTTGTCATAAGGTCCTACCGCGTTATATGAGTTGCGGAAAATATGGCAGTTACAGGCACAGGTACCGATAGCGATCACCAGACACGGCTTGGGTGTCTGCTGATAAACCTCAAGCACCCTGGGCAGACTCTTGCGGTTAATCACGCCGGTAACAAGCAGGGCGTCCGCATGTCTTGGCGAACCAACCAGTACCGCACCAAACCGCTCCACATCATAACGGGGAGTCAAAAGTTCCAGTATCTCAATATCACAGTTATTACAGGATGCTGCGGCTAAATGATAAACCCACGGCGACTTTTTTAATCCCCAGATTCTTAAGTCCTTCATAAGCCGATAAATGCCAGTATCAAAGCGATTATCCCCAGCGGGGTCAGAATAAACCAGAAAAATTTCAGCGCCTGATGAATGGTCAAACGCGGATTGGTATTCTTCATCAGAACAATCAACACAAAGACCAAAACAAACTTCAGCACTGCCCAGAAATCTCTGAGACCGCCCCAGAAAACGGTTATTAAGAACAGCGGTAACAAAAGAACCATCATCGCCCGGGTGATTCTGAACACCGCGAGCGGAGCCCCGGAATACTCAACGAGCACCCCGGACATTATCTCCTGCTCTGCCTCCGGGATATCAAACGGCACAAAACCCAACTTCGCCTGAATCGTAAACAAAATAATCAGCCCCGCAATCACGCCGGAGACAGAGTATAGAAACGAACCGAACTCCTGTTGGTACGCAATCAGCCCGCCTATCCGCAACGCACTCGCCACATTCCATTGCTTTGCCACCTTAACAATCGGCACTAAAAGCGCTAAAACAAACGGCAACTCATAACCCAGATACAGAGTCATCTCGCGTGACGCACCAACCGCGGCAACCGGATTTCGGGATGCCGAAGCACCAACGATAAAAGCCAGTGGTACCAGAGCAAAGCAGTAAAGCAAAACGATGATGTCACCAAGGAAGGATGTCTGCTGGAGAACCACCACATTAAAGTTACTATAAAACAGTATCAACGCCACCAGACTCATCCCCGCCACACCTAAAAGCGGTGCAAAAAGAAACACCGTCCTCGACACACCCTCCGGCACAACCGTCTCCTTCAAAAGCAGTTTCAGAATATCCGCAAAAGACTGATAGAACGGCGGACCCTTGCGCCACTGCACCCGTGCCGAGACAAATCTATCAACCCAGGTCAGCACCAGCCCAACGACCGGCACAAAAAGCGCCGTCGCGATAAACCCTACCACCAACCGCCACCCTGAAAGCCAAACGCTCATACCCGCCTCCAGAATGTCATTCTGGCGCCAACCCGCTTCCCTACCATCTGCTCCTTTAACTCCGCTTCATCAATATACTGCAGCGCACCAGTCGGACAGGATGCCGCACAGCGCGGACCCTCAGGACGGTCCTGACAAAGACTGCACTTCTGGGCTATCCGCCTCAAAAGTTCCTTATCCAGCACCCCGAAAGGACAGGCAAGGATACAGGACTTACACCCAACGCAGTGGACACTGGACTGATAGACAATCCCACTCTCCTCATCCTTTTTGATTACGTCAAACGGACAGGCAGTAGCACACAATGGCTCCTCACAATGTCGGCAGGACAAAGGCAATAGCGCACTTTCCGAAACCTCCGCGTAACGCACCCTTGCCTCCCCCTTGAACCTACTCCGGCATGCTGCCTCGCACGACCTGCAACCGATACAATAGTCCAGCCGGACAAAAAGCCTCTTTTTACTCTGCCGCACGGTTTCTAACTGCGCCATATCTCAACTCTGGACGGAGGAATTTTAGCAATTCCACCTGGCTCGTCAAATTCTACTGCAAAAAGCCGCCGATTCTTATGCGCATCTACACCGATCAAAACAACGCCCCTCCGCACCACCTCTGAAATCTTGACCAAAAAACTCTGCTCCGCGGTCCTGCTTTTAACAATTACCATTTCACCACCCTGAACCCCGATTTTCTTCGCATCTATCGGGTTAATTATCACCTCATCTTCAGAATCAAAAAACTCACCCAAACCGATTGCCCGCCTCTCTCCCACCAGCAGATAACCATCCTCCCCCTTTTTTTCTGTCATTGCGAGCGAAGCGAGACAATCTCCCTGTGTTCCTATCATTTCCACCAGTTCCTCCACCTTAAACTCCCTCTCTGCCTTTACCCTCACACCCGTCAAACTCTTATTCACAATCCGCTGGACAATCTCGCTAATCAGCAAACTCCCGCTTACCGGTTCAGCCACTCTCCTCCGCAACACCTTTTCCCATAACGACTCGCCGGCAGACTCCTTTTCAAACTCACTCGGCACCGGTAACAGCAATCCCGGTAAATTCCACTTAAACCGGAAAATACTCGTTGCCACCCGGAAAGGTACGCGACTCAACTCGGGCATCACCTCGGGATAACTTAAAGGATAAAGCCCGCCAAACCAGAAAATCATCTTAATACGATTCTCTGTTATCTTACTAACCAGATCCCGAAAACTGATATTACCTTCAGGCAGCATCGCCTCACCAAATCCCACAAACGGCTTATTTGCCTTCAATGCTACCAGTTGCGCGGTTAAACTGAAAACAACCGGATTATAAACCCTGCCCATACCTGTCCCTGCCCCCACCACACCCCGCTCCGCATTAGCAATTAACTTTGCCACATCTACCAGGCTCTCCTCTGCCACGCCACAACCCTGCACACACCGGGCAACATCAATCTTCAAACCCTTATCAAGTACTCCTGCTATCCCCGCTAATGCCAGATACTCTGTCCCGGGATTAACCATAAGGAAGATATGGGCAAAACCGGACTGTTTTGTACGAATACTATCAATCACTACCAGCCGGTTGTTTTTATCCACATATCTTGCCTCCAGTATCGGTTTTACAGCAACCGGCGACTTATTAAAAACATCTCCCACCAACAAAATCACCTGCGCAGAGGCGAGATCATTCAACTGCGCCCGTCTCACACTGGCTAACCGGTAGGCAAAACCGTTATCCGGCTCCAGATAACCACAGGCAAGATTTTGAGTCCCCAACTCCTGGGCAAACGTCCGAACTAACCCTAATTCCTCATCGGTTAACCCCCGGCTATAAACAACCGCAATCTCATCCGGACCACACTGCGAACGCCAGTTATTTATAGTTTCCCAAGCCCGTGCCCAAGTTATCTCCTTACCATCCAGCAACGGATAACTGAGTCTTCTCGGATGGTCAATAACGATATTAGCACTGTTGCCACGCGGACAGAGACGCCCATTATTAGGCGGAGTATCGGTCAGATACTCAATCCGATACTGATAACCGTCAAAACTTACGCCCAGGTGACAGCCATTAAGACAGAAATCGCAGACGGTATTTTTAACCTGCCTCACAGAAACGGCTCCTCAATATCCTTAATCTGCTCCCATGTCAAAACCGGACCATCTTTACAGGTAAAATATGGTCCGAGCCGACAATGGCCACACTGACCCAGACCGCAGGACATATTCATCTCCATCGATAGATAAATTGAACTACCTGGAAACCCTGCCTCCAGTAGTCTCTTGGTAACAAACTTCATCATTATCGGTGGACCGCAGACCACCGCTATGCTTCTTTTTACATCACACGGTATCTCATCCATCAAACAGGTTACAACCCCGACCTTTCGCTCCCAGGGTTCGGTCGCACTATCCACTGAAAGGTCAATATCAACACCCTTAATTTTCCCCCACTCCTGCAACTGCTTTTTGTAGACGATATCTTTTGGAGTCCGAGCACCGTAGCGCAAAAAGATTCTACCATATTTATTTAGATCATGGATTAGAGTCAGAAACAGAGCACGCAAAGGTGCCAACCCCACACCACCACCCACAATATATATATCCCGTCCCTCAAACTCCTTAAGCGGATAGGGCTTACCGTAAGGTCCTCTGATCCCAAGCAGGTCACCCGATTTCTTGGTAAAAAGGGCCCCTGTTGCCCTGCCCACTCGCATTATCGTCATCTCCAGAATCTCCCGTTCAAAATGAGATGAGGAAGGAGTAAAAGGCGCTTCACCAAATCCAGGAATCGTCAACTCAACAAACTGCCCCGCAAGAAACGGTATCTCCTGCTCCGGCTTTAACACAAATGTCCGAATATTAGGTGTCTCCTCAATTACATCAAGAATTTTTGCTGGGATCGGCTGATAAGGATTACTCATAGCGCCCCTAAAATCTTCCGAATGTCAATCCTGCCCATACAGGTGGTAAAACATCGGCCACATCCTGAACAGGCATAAACACCATGCTGATTCTTAAAATTCATAAACTTACAATGAAACCGGTTGATAAACCGCTGGAGAAACCCAGGTCGCGGATTTGCTCCACCACCTACCCGGGCATACATTGGAATATAACAGAAATCCCAGACCCGCGCCCGCTCAAACCGCTCCGCATTACCGGCGTCATAAAGGAGATAACAAAAACAGGTCGGGCAGGTCAAAAGACAACCAAAACACTCCACGCAATCCTCTGCCCCATCCTGCCAGAACTCAGTATCCTTGGTCCGCTCCTCAATCGCCTTAGGCAGATAGGGGTTCCAATCCTGTGGGTTCTGTTTCTTAAGGATCTTAACCGCTGTTGCACGCTGTGCCTCCCGCCGCTGAATTAAATCACTCCCTGCGGGCTGAAACCCGTCCTTTAAACCAGCGATCAGATCCCGCCCCCGGGCTGACAGCACCTCAATCAACCAGCCATCATCCAGAACGGTTAAACTTATATCCACTTCCTCGGTTACATAAGGATTTAAACCCAGAAGATTGCAGAAACAGGAAGGCTGGGGTGCAGGACAGTCCGCTCCAACCAGGGCCGTATTTTTCAACCGCTCGGCAAAAAACGGATCAGCAAACTCACCGGCCAGAAACATCTGCTTATGCACCAGAATTCCCCGTAGATCACAGCCCTTAACACCAAAAAGAAGGGTCGGAGTCTTAACCGGCTCTGGCTCCAAACGCTCCGGAAATTTAGCCACCCGCTCCCGTGGTTTGAAAAGGAAACCCTTAATTGGCTCTGCTGCCCGAATCTGGCGCAAAGCCATTCGCTCAATCTGAAAATCATTAACATCGTATTTCTGCCAGTGAACTGTGGATGTTGAATTTACAGCCCCCGTATCTACCTGAGCAGGATAAAAGAGATTATACCTGCCTGCCAAACTGGCAAGCCACTCACTACGTCGTGTATTGGGTAGGAAATACGCGTCCAAGAAATGAATAATACAAATTTCAAAATCCCTGTCAAGAAAATTTTATAAATATCCAACAAACCATCTCAAGCGAGTTATGTTATCCTAAAAGACTGCGACTTACTTTTTTGACAATTACCCCTGGCCCGATTATGATGTATATTATGAAAACCAAATTAGTAATGCTGATTCGTAATTACCGACCTGTCTTAATTCTCGTTTGCGTCTTGCTGTTTATTCTCGACTGCGACCAACCAGAGTTTTCCCAGCCGGTGGTAACCGGTAGAGTTGCCAAAACGCTAAATCCGGAATCAAACACCGCCTTTATTCTGGTGGGGACCGTGACCGTTAAAAACTTACTTAACGAAAAGTGGCTGGAGACACCTGATCCGGAGGACACCGCTTTCTGGGCCAACCCCTTCCCTGCGGAAGTGACGCCAATGGCAAATGCAGAGGTAAAGATAAACGACCAACCGATTACTTACAAAGCCGCTGGAATATACTTCCAGGCAGGTATGGACCTGGAGTATCTGCACCGCTACGAATTGACAATTGCAACACCGGACAGAGCAACGATTACCGCTTACGGCTTTCTGCCCGACAGTTTCTCAATCCTGTTACCTCAAGAAAGAGATTCGTTACGGTACGGCATCGATACCCTGAAGGCGGTATGGACCAAATCCGACAGTGCCCACTTCTACCTTGTCGCAGTTCCACCTGCCGACTCAGCAAGTCCGGCAATCGGGTGGAACGATGCCATCCAAGACACCACCTGCATCATACCGTTCACCGCGTTTCAGGATACGCTGGGCAACCCGGTGTCCGGTGAATACCTATTCAGCGTCACCGCGGTGAATGGCGGGTGGAAGAAAGGTGCTCTTGATCTCTTTTTTAGCGGCGGCAACCTTAAAGGTGCCTTAGGTACCTTCGGATGTGCATTCGCCACCTGGCCTAGACGGATTCTTGTCCGGTAGACGAATAGGTTTGGTAGGGCAAAAGATTGCATAAAGCCATTCAAGATACCCACTCGTAAGCATTGCCCAGGTGAAACCGAATGTGGGTAAGAATAGCGTTGCCACAGCACCTTTTGCTACCACAACATCCACTTTCTGGTGAAGAAACTGGGTAAAAAATTTTAAAACAGGCAGGATTATCACAGTTGTCGCCAAAGTGGCATAACACCTTGAAAGGACGCTCGTTAGCGCCGATAAGACAACTCAAAAACCGCATACTCCACTATCTACTATACGACCTATCTCTGACCCAATGGTAGGATAATCCTTTGTCCTTTTGTCTCGGTTTTGTGTGGTTAAAATAAGGCCCAAAAATTGGGCAGGGATTAACCGGAAGTTGCGTCCCGATCAGGCCCAAAACATGCGGTCACGCTTCTTTAATTTTTTGAGTTACAAAAATAATAAGAAATTGGGATGATATATACACGGGTTGACTTAAAAGGTTTGATTGCTAAAATCATCACCAAGGGTGGCGTAGCTCAGTTGGTAGAGCAGTGGAATCATAATCCACGGGTCAGGGGTTCGACTCCCTTCGCCACCACCATAGTTCAGTAAAGGCGAGTAATCTGTCTATACGAGTACTTATCGGTTGTAAAACTCAAGGTGGAACAGAGTGGTTCCGCCATTATTTTTATATAAGGAGGCAAAATGGGGTTAGAGGAAACCAAGTCCCGTTTCATCTGGATGAATGGTAACTTTATTAACTGGGAGGATGCCAAGATTCACATCTGCTCCCATGTGATTCACTACGGCACCGGCGTGTTTGAAGGACTGCGCTGCTACAAAACACCAAAAGGTCCTGCTATCTTTCGCCTTGCCGACCATACCAATCGGCTGTTCAACTCCGCGAAGATTTACCGAATGGAGATACCTTACACCAAAGAGGAGATCAATCAGGCGACGCTGGATCTGGTAAAAAAGAACGGCTTGGATGAGTGCTATATCCGACCGATTGTGTATCGCGGTTATAAGGAACTGGGAGTTAATCCGTTTACCTGTCCGGTTGAAGTTGCGCTGATTACCTGGAAATGGGGTAAGTACTTGGGACCGGAAGCGCTGGAGCAGGGTGTTGATGTAATGGTATCATCATGGAACCGAATGGCACCTAACACCTTTCCCGCAATGTCCAAAACCTGTGCCAATTATATGAACTCCCAGTTAATCAAAATGGAAGCATTGACCTACGGCTTTGTTGAAGGGATCGCACTTGATGTTTACGGATTTATCTCTGAAGGGTCTGGAGAGAATCTGTTTGTTATCCGTAACGGTGTGATTTACACCCCGCCCCTGCACGCCACGATTCTACCGGGAATAACTCGCGATACCATCATCACCCTGGCAACGGAACTGGGCTATGTGGTCAAGGAGACAATGATGCTCCGGGAGATGCTGTACTTAGCCGATGAACTGTTTTTCACTGGTAGCGCCGCGGAAGTCACCCCTATCCGCTCGGTTGACAGAATCACCATCGGCAACGGCAAATGCGGACCGGTTACCAAACGTCTGCAGGAAGAGTTTTTTGCCATCATTGAATGCCGGCGTGAAGACCGCTACAACTGGTTGACCTTTGTCCGATGAAGGTTGCGCTCGGCTGTGACCATCGAGGCTGGCGCCTGAAAGAGCAACTGAAGGTATACCTCCAGAAATCCGGCTATCAGGTTATTGACAAAGGAACTTTCACTACTGAACGGGTTGACTATCCGGATTTCGCCTTCGCAGTTGCTCAGTCGGTAAGTAAAGGACAGGCATCCCGCGGTATCTTAATCTGTGCTACCGGTATCGGTATGGCAATTGCCGCCAACAAACTTCCTGGAATTCGGGCGGCATTGTGTCTGAACCGGAAAATGGCACGTCTGAGCCGGGAACATAATAATGCCAACATCCTGTGTTTAGGTGCTGACCTGGTCTCCTATCCGCTGGCAAGGGCGATCACCCGAGTCTTTCTCAAAACCGCATTTGCCGGTGGCAGACACAGACAACGTCTAAAAAAAATCGTTGCGCGGGAAAAAGGCTTAACGCTGTAACGCGAGAACTGTCAGAATCAACGACACGGTCGGAATCCCGATATTGGAAAGAATGGTAACATAGTCCTGCCACCATTTCAGACTGTAGCGGGGAACAACGATCACATCGCCCGGCTCAATTACCGGGTTACCCCGGGCAGAAATCCTTTTACTGCCCCGGATCACCACCGCACCATCAGGGTTACCATTTTCTGTCGGACCACTTGCCTGGCCAATGTAATCGCGGGCACGTAGATTCGGGGTATAGAGAAACGAACCGGGCTTATTAACCTCGCCCTGCACATAGACGAAGGAGTTTATCGGTGGCACCACTACAATATCCGAATTCACCAGTAGAATGTTTTGGGTTGAGTCCTGCTCAAATATCACCCGGTGCAGGTTAACCGGAATTTTTTCCCGCCTGCCACCCCCACCCAGCACCAGTCTTTCCACATAACAGTTATGCAGGTCTGCCCATGGTGTTATTCCGCCTGCCTTGCGAATAAGGTCAAACACCCTTTCACCCGGCTTTAACTCGTAAACCCCTTCGCTCATCCGCTCCTTTTCGGTCGTCAGTGCTGAAGCACGGATCCGGTATTCCCCCCTGCCAAAAACCGCCCCCCGCACCGTCACCAAAGCCTCAACCGGCGGCACATAGATAACATCGCCGGACTCAATAAAAGGATTTGCCTGTAGATCCCCCTCGTTTTCAAATCGTTCGATATCAACATTTGCATATGGCAATCCACCCCGGATGAGAACAATTTTGGTCTTGGAACCCAGAGGAGAGATACCGCCAGCCCGGGCAATAAGTTGCGAAACTCGCTCCGCAGGTGAGGCGTTATAAGCACCCGGATACTGCACCTCACCGGTAACAAACACGATTGCGGAACGTAAACCGATCAGGGTGAGTTTAACTTCGGTATCCTTAAAATACCGCCGCATCGCCTTGGTCATCGTATCCTGTGCCTGACGCAAACTCAACCCGGAAACCAGAATTGCCTCCACCACATCCAGATTGAGCATCTTGCCTGTACCATCATAAGAAGGTGCCGCAGAACCTAACGGCAGGTTTATTGTAACCTTCCCCTCATAGGTAATTGTGGTCTGATAGGAAAAGGTAACCTTACCACCCACGGTAACCAATAACCTGTCTCCGGGCATCAGAATGTACTGGTCAGAAATAATCGGACTTTCAACACCAATCAGATTCGGCACTGGCGAGACCGACGGTTGAAGTAGCCCCTGAATATTAACCCCGCCCAGACCGGGAATAGTGGTTGGCTCCTGTGCCCATCCATACGGGCAGAATGTCACCAATAGCAAAATCAGAATAACAGGATATTTTAGACTTTGACCGTCCGGCATAAATTTAGCCATGCTGGATTCTAACTTTATAACTGCTCCTTGTCAACTATGCGGCTGGCGTTGCACCAGATTAGGACAGCTGGCAATCTCATTGCGCTCTGCCCCTTCTCTTTTTCATCACTGCGAGACCCGTTTTTCCCCGTCATTGCGAGGAGCGATAGCAACGTGGCAATCTCCCTCCAGACAAAGGCTCGGGACAGGCTTCGGCAGGTGGCAATCTCAATACGCAAAGAGATTCCTTCGCTGGACAAGCCGGCTCGGAATGACATCTGCTGGTTAGCAAACTGCTTGACAACGAACCGCCGATGTTTACAATTATAGTCAACATAAAGAGGTTTACTCTAAGAAAGCGGTTGAAACGATAAAACATAACAGCAGCGGTTGTTTCAACTGCACTAGTATAAAAATTAACTAAGGAGGTATTTGTGAAAAAACTTATCGCTGCAAGTGCAATAATCGCACTGATATTTGCGCTCGGATGTCCGAGCAAAAAGACTGAAGAGAAAGCCAAGCCGGCAACTGCTGAGAGCACAGTGACCACTCCGGCACCGGAATCGGTCGCGCCGGTTCCACCACCACCGCCAGAAACCGTGGTAAAACCGACTCCGCCTCCTGCACCAACACCAACACCTCAGCCTAAGCCGAAACCAAAACCATCTGGTAAACCGCCCAAGGTTGGTCGCTAAAAAAGTAAAAGGAGGAAATGATGAAACGGCTACTACCCATTTTAACTATCCTTGCCTGGGTAGTCCTGGGTGTAGTTTCAATTGGCTCGGACTGTGCTGGACTTGGTGGTGCACCCACCAACCTCAAGGTAGAGGCGGCAACCGACTCCACAGTAAAGTTGAGCTGGACCGCACCTGCTGAAGGCACTCCGGATAAGTATATCGTTCTCTTCAAGGATGTACGGGCAACCAGTTTTACCGAGATTGATACCACAAAAGATGTTAGCGTTATCCACAACCCCCAGGGTGCTACCGGTCACTATAAGGTAAAAGCAAAGTTTGGTTCCAACGAGTACGAAAGCGATGTTGTTTCCACTGTTCCGGTGGCCACAACAACAAAAACGCTGGCAGAACTTAATGCTGCTGGTAGCTCGGGCTACGGCTGGTACCGGAGCGGCACAGATGCGGGCAAAGCCGCCACATTCTCTATGACCCAGGCAGCAAATGCAGCAAATGTTGATGTTTACCTTACCGATTTTGCCACCGGTTACACCGGAACAGAGTACTGCATCGCCAGCCCTGACATTGCGCGCGGCAGTGACCCTGGTGCTGCTGGTGTTGTCCCTGAAGGCGCCTGGCGGGTGAATGCCATTGCCAAAGGAATAACCGACGAAAACGCCCCATTGCCAGCCCATTCAGCCACGGTTTATGCCCAGTATCAGGAAATCGATCAAACTCCGTTTCTGATTGCGGTCTACACTGCGGACAAGTACTACGCTCTCCTGAAAATTGAAAGCAGAAATACCGGCGATGGCACTGTCCAGGTAAGTTCCTGGTTCCAGTTGATTCCCCAACTGCGCCTGATCAAACACTGAGGCAGAACAGAAAAACAATTAAGCCCCCGGTTTCTCGGGGGCTTTTATTTTCTGATAAGTCAAGATAGCAACTATTGAATTCTTATTGTTTGCCACAATAAAATTTCCCATTGCCACACCAGAAAACCACCCGTTGCCCGCGGCAGCATTACCTATTTTGCTCTCACATCTAATTCCCGGTAAATTTCGTATGAATTTTAATGAAGTATGTGTAAACTTGACAAAATATTCTCAAGGTAATATACTTCTAGTATCAATAGATTGTCGGGCCCGAAGGTAAAGAAACCAAAAAGGAGGAAGAAAATGGGAAGAAAAGTGCTCCTACTGGCAGGAGTAATTGCCCTGCTTACCGCTGGGGCGAGTTGGGCACAAAGCGGTTTCGGGCTTTGTATCAGGCCCGGAATGGTGATCAATGCGGTTCAGTTCGGATACAAAGCAGAGAACCTATTTGCCGGGGTGGGTCTGGAATTTGCCAGCCTCTCCTGGTCTACCAAGGAAGAGTATAAAGGCGAAAATGAACAATCTACTTACACACAAAAAATCGGCGCTAATGTCTTTCTACCACAGATGGGAATTCGGTATTCATTTCGCGGCGCTAACGAAGAGGACAACAGTTATGCTACCCCTTATCTTGGTGCTAGTCTATTTTATTCACTGGGAAAATCAAGCATTACTGAATCAGATGGGCAGACCACTTACCGGGATACAACCACCGAAAAGTTAATAAATGACGCCTTGACCGGAAATATCGGTGGAACAGTCGGAGTGGGGGGCGAGTACTACTTTTCTCGTCAGTTTTCAATTGGTGGAGAGTTCGGCGTGCGCTTCCTTTTTGGTGGCACCAAAAATAAGGTTCGGTACTATAGCGACGAATACACGTTGTCCAACAATCTCGGTCTGGGGGTTACCTACACCACTCTCGGTTTGAACTTCTACTTCTAATAATTATTTAAGTTAATCTTAACTGTCGACGGGCGAATCGCGCCCGCCGACTTTTGTGGAGACTGATTCCTATTCTATCGGATTTGCTCCAGCAAATAGACCGCAATCTGGCGGTTGGCATCCATTAACAACAGGGTAAAGCAATAACCACCGGAAATGTAATTTTCGCCATCCGCCATATAGCGCATAAATTCCGGATGCCATTCGTAATAGGAAAACAGGTAAAAGGTTAATGCCGGAAGTTGGGTATCAAACACCTGTTTGCCCATTTGGGCTTTTTCGTAAAGTTCAGAGTATGTCAAGACATTTTCTGCCAGTTGTTTTGCCTTAGTTCTGATTCGGGGACTGGTGAATCTGGTGGGCAGAATAACCGAGTTAACTGACGGGTAATTTACCGCTCTCATTTTTTCCAGTGCAAGCGCCAAAAGGCTTTCCACATTCTGCTGGTTGATGAACATATCCCCGGTTATTGCAAATACAGAGAGATTATTACCGAATAACTCCTCCCGCACCACGAGCGGCATACCCCAGCCACCGTCAAACACCCAGACCACCCGGTTCGGAGGAAAATGATACTCTTGAATCAATCTGTCAACGAATAACGGAAAGTTCTTATGGTTGAAGTTCCACTCCTGCGGGGCAACAACCGTATAACCACCATAGTCAAACTCCCAGAAGCCGTCGCTGGTTCTGCCGAAAAACTGCGCGGGATTATCTGGGCGGTTTAGATAATAACTCAAAAGCACCGCTCCCTGATAGTCGGTGAAAATGGTGTCATTGGGTAGTGCCTTATCTTTCAGATAAACTATCGCCCGGCTCATCTTATCCTGAACAGCATCTCGGCGCGCAATATACTGGCCAGGTGGAACAAGCAGTAAATTACTTAATAGCACAAAAACACCTGCCAACACAAAGGCAACCACGCTTAACTTTTGTTTCAAACGATGAGCAATAACAGCAATCCCAGCACAGACAAAAGGTGCCAGAACGATTGAGTGTCTTGTGCCTCCGTAGGGTAACAGACGGAACAGGGCGCCGGCAGAGATTAATAACAGTGGCAGAACAATAATAATGGCAAAGACCTGCTGTTTACGATTGAAAAGGATTAATGTTAATCCTGAGACAAACAACCCCAGCGTGATTATGCCCATAACCTTTGAGCCTGCGAGATACTTAAAAAAGTCCAGGGTGTTTCGAATAAGGAAAAAAAACGGGCTTTCATCTCCCTGATAGTAATAAGGGCTGAGCCAACCGGTTATTGCCTCAACTGTTATCGGGCTTTTCCGCAGGGTTCTCAGATGAGTAAAATAGAGCATAAGATACACGAAACCGGCAACCACCTGTCCGATTAAACCGTAAAAAAGCATCTTACGCCGAATCTTTTGCATGCCGATAGCCAATAGATAACCGCCGATAGTAATGGAAAACCAGATTGCAGAATACTGGGTTAGACCCGCAAGTGCCGAAAAGATACCGGCAAAAAGCCACCTGCTGGGTCGCTGATCTTTTATTCCCTTTTCCAACAAGAACAGAGCAATGGTAATAAAGAAAATCATTAAGGCATACTGCCGGAGTTCAGCAGAAAGTGCGACCAGCGGTGGTAAAAAGGCAAAAAGGATTGCACCGACCATCCCGGTAATGCGATCAAACCGGAGCGAAAGCCATTGATAGAAAAACCATATTCCAGCACTACCGCTGAGAACCGAAATCAACCGGAGAAAAATTTCTGAGGTGCCTAACATCCGCCAGAAATACAGTATAAAAAACAAAAGTGGCGGATGGGCATTGGTCAAACTTGCCTGATAGACCTCAACCAGATTTTGCTGATTGGCAATGAGATACTGCAATGTCTCATCCGGATTCAACCAGGTGCCGCGTGCGGTGAGAAACCGCAGGATAAAACCTGCTAATAGAATTAAGAAAACGAGCCGTTCGTAATCAAAGAATCGTCGGAACTTCACCAAAGATAAGATATTGCCCTGAAATCAGTAGGAGTCAACCTTGTCATAAAAAAACAGACGGCGGGTACTTTTTATCAGTACCCGCCGTCCACTGGCTATTATACCGGTTATTTCTTACCGGTGTTATAAAGGTCCTTTTGCCACTTGGGCCAGGGTGCCTGCATCAGAGTGCCTTCAGTGTACCCCTGCACGATATACAGATAGTCTCCGCCGATTACCACCAGATTTCCGTTAGGTCCGATCGAAAGGCTCGGGTTCTCAGCAGACGCAAATCTCCTGGGACGGAAGTTAGGTCCTCTGCCTTCAACCTGCTCAAGACAGTTGGCAATCCAGACCAACTCACCATTATCCTGTTTGACACAGTAGAGTTTATCCTCGTCATCAACATAGTAGAGATAACCGTTTGCTGCTAAGAGTGGCGCGCCAAAAATCTGGTTCGTGCAGTCCGCATTGGTCCAATCGGTGCTACCACTTTGACTCAATGCCACCACCTTACCACTACCAGTAGTAACAAAGATTCGGGATGGGCCGAGTGCTAAACCAGCCACTCCGCCCGGGTCAATCAACTGCGACCATCTGGCACCACCAGTAGTATTGAGTGCAGTTACAAAACCGCCCTCATCCGCCACATAAATCGTGCCGTCATCTCCGATCCCCAGGCAGTTGATTTCACTTCCGAGCCGGGTTGAGTCAATCCAGACGACATTACTCAATTCGGGGTCAAACTTATAAACCAAGCCGTTGGTTAATCCCACTATCACATAGCCGGAGTTGTCGATAACAGGCGCACCACCGACCATCATAGGTAGCCGGTAAGAGGTTCTTGGATTAACGGCACTACCCAAATCCTCAACATAGTGGAGATAGTAGAAGGAGTCAAGTTCGCTGACAATATAGATTTTATTGCCATTGATTGCCGGCGTACCCCAGCCGTCAGTCAAGGTATCCGGTGTCCATATCCAAGCCCGGGTCAGGTTACTGGCATTGTAAGCGTAAAGATTGGCGTCATCTGAGCCGATAATGATGTGAGCGGTTGATGGGCAATATGCTGGATGCCCTTGATACTCATAATCATCCGGTTCGGTGCCGCGCGTGGAATAAGCACTATTTATTCTGCGACCGCTGCCTAACCCGATAGAATAAAGCCAACTTGAGGTGTAGGTGTAAATTACGGTATCAACAACCACCGGTGAAGCGATCGGTGGGTCTGAATCCAGTTCTGCTGAGCCGACAAACCATTTCAGCACCTTACCCGCAGCACCGATGACCACCTGGACCGAGTCAAAACCACTCTCAGAAAGCTTTTTATCTCTCGCCTTCACCTTCACCCAGACGGTCTCGATTCTGGTGTACTTATGGGTAGTGGTCAGTGTCTCACCCGAGCCAACCTTCTGGTTAACCCACCCCTTTGAGCCATCTCCAAAATCAAAGTAGAATTGAATTGAGTCACCCTCGGGATCAACCGCGGTGGCACGGAAAACGGTATTAACATCCTTGGCAGTAAATGCTGGGGCAAAGATCTTTAAATTGCCCGGCGCGTTATTGGGTAAAATCTTGATGCTCTTTTCGCTGGAAAAGTCTGAAACCTTTGTCGGATCCTCCTCAAGGAAAGCCGCAACCTTGAACTTATATGTGCCGGTTTTTGTCCATTTGGGCATAATGGTTACTGTGTCGCCAGCAGAAAACGCCTCCGAGGTATCCCTCTTTCCCTCATATCCCAGGTCAGTAATGTACCGGATGTTCTTGTTGCCAGAAGCGGTGGCAAAAACCTTAATTGGCGTTGGAGCATCAATCCAGGTGGATTCCGGTGCGGAAACGATTTGTGGGGTTGATGGCCCCTTTTTCGGGCAACCCAAACTAAACAGGCCGGTTATGATAATAAATATTGCGACGATGATTAAACTTTTACTCTTCATTTTTTACCTCCATTTATTTTTTTAAAACTCAATCCAAGGTTCGTTGGTAACAACCGGTCCGTGCAGATAACCTGATTCCGGATACCGGCAGAACCCACCCTTACCATCAGTAAAATAGAAGTAGTAGTTGTGGTAATAACCCGGGTATAACCTGGTCTGATAACGATACAGACCGACGTGAGATTTGCCTCCGACCAGACGCATACGGTGAGGTTTGCCGTTGATGAAAACTTCGGCACGGGCTGGCGGGTCATTATCCGGATCCCGATATTCGATGTAATAGGAGAAAACCGTACCCTGGTTACCTGCTGCGGGTTCCAATTTGTCCCCCATAAGCGCCGGTGAAACGTTATCGGTTTCCGGCACGATCGGACCATGAATTACACCGTAGCCAGGATGAAGCATGCAGGAACCGCACTCATCAACGCCAGCAAAATAGTAGACATGGTAACCTGGTTTGAGTTGGGTCTGGTAGTAATATATGCCGTCATTGGGTTCACCCTGCAAAAGTTTCATATCGTACCAGATGCCATCAATATTTACCCGCACCGCTTTCGGTTTATCCCCATCTTTGTCCTGATAGCGCACGGTAAAGGTATACACTTTAGTGCCGGTGACATAATCCTCCTGATATCCACCATTGGTCAACAATGGAACGCGGTTATATACCTGATCGCCCTGACCGACATAAGGACCGGGTTTGACACCATAACGGGGGTACCGTTCAGATAAACCCCTGATATCCTCAGTATAGAAGTAATAACTGTGCTCTCCGGGTGGTAAGGTGATCCGTGCCTGATAGATACCGCCGATTGTTTTTCTGGTTACCGGACGCATAGGATAGGCAATACCGTCAATCACCACTTCAACTTTGGCTGGTGGGTCGTTGTCCGGGTCCGAGTAACGAACTCGGGCGAGGTAGACATTTCTGGCACTGCCCTGGAGTGGCACCAGTTGGGGGCCACACAGACAAGGACGGTGGTTAACCTCATTACCAGACACGGGCAGGACAGTTCCCAGAATTGTCAAAACGATGACCGAAGCTACCGCAAAAGCATTATGCTCTTTGCGCATTCTTCCTCCTTTTTTTCTTATAGGCAGCAATTTCACTTAAAATTATAAGCAGTTAGAACCTGTTGTCAAGCAAGAATTTGCTGCTTTGATATTTTATGCCTCGACTTAGTCGGGAAAACTTGAACTGAAAAAAAAACTTGCTAAAATTTAGTCCAGTGCTGTATTGGGTAAGCAAGAGAGAGCGGTGTTATGGATACTAATAGTTCAACCAGTTTTAATCCCATCCAGTACATTGAGCCCAACCGCTTGCACGAAGCAGTCGAGGCGGTAGAATTACTACTCAAAGAAGGCCGAAGTCGGTACCCAAATGGACTACCCTCCTACCATCCAGCCCGACTCAGTGCCTGGCGGGAGGGTAAAGTGAGTCTGCCTGAGGATAACCGGTTCAAATTCTCCTTTTCTTCGCAACTGACCGACCCGTTACAAGCGGAACTGGAAATCCACCGGGCGCACGCGGAAGCGGTACTCGTGCACGAACAGTTGCGCCAGACAAGTTTGGAACCAACCCAGCGCGAGCAATTAATTCAACGTTCACTTGGAATACTTCCCGCCTCAGAAGCCCAGCGGTTCATAGAAATCCACTCCTGCCCTGCCACGCTCCCCAGAAACATTGCGGAATCAACCGAGAAACTCCTCAATGCCTTTCAACTTATTGCCCAGAGTTTTGGCGAGGCTTCGGCATTCGCCTATATCCTTTTCATCGTCGCTGGTCTCCGTGCCCGGGCAGAGTTTGAAAACTGCGGCAGGAAACTGGACACGCTTTTTGAAAAAATTACCGGTGGTCCATCGGTAGTGGAGAGTTTAAATGCGGTCATGCCGACTGGCAGACCAGCCGGATTTGAACCGCAGTTCCGTCTGCTGATAGCGGTTCGGGAAAGGGTCTGGGCACTGAAGCCGTCCCGGCTGGCACCAACCGGCTTTCTTTTAACCAAGGTGATCGACGCCTACCTTTCCAGCCGGCCCGGTGCGGGTAATGTCTTGGGACTGGCAGTGCTTGATGGTATCATCATCGGTAAATTAGGTTATGAGGTGCATTACATCTTCAATTCAGGCAGTATCTGTCTGGAGATAACAATTGACTCCCGCAGTGTTTACTGGGATCCAACTAAACCCTCGCCCCTTTCCTTTGACCCGATTCTTACCGGCAAACGGCTCAATTACTCAGACCTGATCGGTTTAACCTACGCCAGTATCGCCAACTCATATTTTTCTCAGACCTACTGGGACCGGGCAATAGAAAACTTCCAGCGGGTATTAGAATTGATTCCGGGCTCCACCGAGACCTACGCGGACCTCGCACTTTGCTATCTGCGCAAGAACCAGCCCGAACTTGCGATAAAGACAATTGAAAAAGGGTTACAGATCGCGTCTGACTCCCCAGCACTCCACCATCTTTTGGGCAATGCCTATGCGCTTGCCAATCAATGGCGGCAGGCGATTTTCGCTTATAAAAAAGCGGTCCAGTTGGCACCCAAATTTCCTGAGGCGTGGTATAATATGGGTCTGGCTTATGAAAAACTGTCTGCCTGGGGACAGGCAGAGGCAGCATTTAAAATGGCGCTGGAGCTTAAACCGGATTACTGTACGGTGCACCTTGCCTTAGGAAACCTCTACCTTGAACAGCAGAAGACCGCAGAAGCCATCCGCTGCTATCGCGAGGCACTGAAACACGACTCCAACCTCGTTGCCGCCTATTACAACCTCGGACGTGCCTATTATGAACGCAAGGAACTGGACAACGCCATTAACGCTTATCAAAAGGCGATCAAACTCAATCCGAAACATGCTGGCGCCTGGCATAATCTGGGTATCGTGTATCGGGATAAAGGGATGAAGGAAAAAGCGGTTGAAGCATTAGAAAAAGCGGTTGCCTTGAACCCCAACCTGTTGAGATAACAAAATGGGATTTACTGACCTGCCAATAATCCGTTCAATAAGTTCCTTCTTCCGCAAAACCTTTATTCGGGAAAAACCGTTCATCTGGCAACCCGGCCGGATTGGTCCCCGATTTGACTGGGTGGACTACAATCACATCGTTCTGCAGGAAGGGCCATTTACTGGCAAGGAGTTGGAAGTAGTAACAGAAATTTTCCAGACCAAGGCAAATATTTATATTTCAATGGACCGGGAAAGGATTGGCCGGGCTTATGTAGAACGGGATCCCCCTGGAGTAGGGGTAATTTTGTGGGACATTGCGGTAAAGGAGGGTTACCGGCGCAAAGGGTTTGCCTCAATAATGACCTACTGTATCTTCCGGGAACTACTCTCAATTCAGAAAACCGCCTTCTTTAAAATCCGGATGATGCGGTTGATGAAACCAGCAGAAAAGAATATTGAACTGCAGAATGTTGGAATCGGGGTAATCGGTAACCGACTCGGATTTACCCCGGAATTCAACCTTGACCGGCTCCTCAGGCCGGACAATATCGTGGGACTGGAAGTTCTGCCCGCAAAAGGGGAATTTCCTCCCAGTTTTAAAATCGTCATCAAAACCTTCCCGCTCGTCCTTATCGCGTTTGTGCTGGATACTGATACCCTTAAGCCGGTAGATGACTTCCGGACCTATGTCCAGTTGACCAAAGACGAATCAACCATTTACAACTGGGTCCGCCGCGGTTTGATCGTTGTGGGCAATGGCAATTACTGGCTACGCCAGAACGGCATTGACCAGTTTGTCAATCATCTGGCAACCGATGAGTGGGAAGCCCGGGAGTTCCGGCGCAAGGTGCGTCCTGTGTAACAAAAGGAGTTAACCATTCCGGAACGATTGCGACTTGATAGCCAGCGGGCGATGGAGATCGCCTTTAAGTATTTGAGCCCGCGCATCGGCTGTGGGCTGATGCTTACCAACCTACCCCGGTTCAGCGCCTCAGACCCGCTCAATGCGATAATGAGTAATTACGGGTATGACAAAATTTTCGCGGACAAATCCGCCCAAAAAATCATTACCAACACCGGTTTATTAAGAAATTTCTATGACAACGCCTTCAGTAATAAGGCGTCGCTGTTTCAGAACTTCCGTTCGGTTTTTGGTAACCAGGAGGTCTACCTGGTCACCGACCCCACAATCAAAACCGTCTGGTTTATCGCTGACCCCACTAACAAGATCGCCCTCAATAACTACTTCCGTGATGCGGTCTCGCTCGGATTAAAAGCAGACGGCATCCTCTTGCTCGGCTCAATACCAAAGTTAACTCCGGCTGGCTGGCAGAACCTCTATGACCTGATGAACGAGGGTTTCTTTCAAAAAAGTCGGGGAATTGAGCGAGTTGAGATTATGAGTCTGATAACCGGTGTCCGGTGGCGCGCACCGACACTGGGAATGGGAGTTACCTTTCTGAATCTGCATAATTTAGAGGAAATAAAAACTACGATAACCGAAGCGCTGCGGGGCGGCGCGAACGATAAGATTCACCGTTAACAGACAATCGCGGGATTTCCATTTGACTTGTATCAGGGATAATTTACAATAGCCGTATGTCTCAGTTACCACCAATCGGCAAACTTGATACCGACTCATTTAACCGCTTGATATTCCCTTATCTTGGCGCCCGTACACAAGAAGTGCTCCTCGGACCAGCACACGGTGTTGACGCCGCGGTAATTGCACTGGACGATGGACCACCAGGTGAACGCCGGGTAATGGTAGTTGCTGAAGACCCAACCTTTGGCCTGCCGGTACTGTTACCATATCTGGGCTGGGGTATCGTCCACATCTGTGCGAGTGATGTCGCGGTGATGGGGATAAAACCCCAGTTTCTCTCTATCTGTTTACTTCTCCCTCCGGAAACTACAGAATCAACCCTTGCCAGCGTCTGGCATCAGATTCACGAAGAGTGCCAAAAACTTGATATTGCGATTGTCGGTGGCCATACCGGCGTCTATCCCGGCATTGCCTATCCGCTTAACGGTGGTTGCACAGTCTGGGGCTTTGGCAAAGAGAGTGAACTCACCCCATCGTCAAAAGCCCGTCCTGGTGACATTCTGGTCGTTACCAAAGGGCCGGCAGTAGAAGCCACCGCGATCCTTGCCCTGCAGGCGGAAAACCTGCTTTCTCAAACATTAGGCAAAGAACCCATCACAAAGGCAAAAGATATGTTCTATCAGATGACGGTGGTCCCTGATGCCCTTTACTGCCGGCAATTTGCCCGGGCAATGCATGACGCAACTGAAGGTGGCCTGCTGGGTGGCATCTATGAGATGGCAAACGCCAGCGGTATCGGTGTTACGGTCTATGAGGATAAGATTCCCATCAGCGAACTGGTGGCAAAGGTGTGCGGATTCTTTGGCATTGACCCCCTCATCGCCATCAGCGAAGGCACCTTAGTCTGTGCAGTGCCACCGGCAAATGTTGAAAAGTTAATGAATGGCGCGGGGACCGCGGGCATACCGGCTTATGTGCTGGGCGAATTTACCGTGCAGGAGCGGATATTTATCCGTAGCGATGGCACAAAAATCCCACTCCTGCCAGTCAAAGAAGACCCCTTCTGGCAGGCATATTTTCAGGCGATTACCAACCAAAGCAATGGCTGATAACGACCGGCAACGGATAATTGAACAACTCCAGTCCGCGGTAACGACGATTGAAAACTGCCCGGAGATCGTTCCCTTGGTACCGGAGGTGAGAATCAATATCGTGTATGCCCTTCCAGATGCTAAAACCCCTGCTGATGTTGCTGCAGTTGACGGCAGGATAACGGTTGTTGCCGGTCGTCCCAAGGCAGCAGGTCCGGTCTGCTTCGGTGCCTCAGACCACCTTGCCCGGCTAATACTGGAACTGCGTCGATTCCAGCCCGCATTTCACTCCACGCTCAACTTCCGCTGGAACGAACAAATTTACAAAACCGTTGCCCATTGGGCAGAAAAACAGCAAAAAATCATCGGCGTAATTGACCGCACCAAAGAGCCTTCAGAGATCATCGGTCAGGACCGGAAGTCAATTCCCTGGAAGGTCAAAGAACTGCTCGCTGCCACCAATGGCATAGTGCCAGAAATCGCCTATGAAACCAAAGGTTGGGGAAAAGAGCCGCTCTTTATTTTAATTGGTGAAGAACCCAAAACCATCGTGGCACGACTAATTGAGATCGCCCGACTTCATACGCAACTGACCGATTAATGACCAACCCGCGCCTACTTATCCTCCTCATTTTCCTGCTGGCAAACTGGCATTACGCCACGGTCCAGACTTTACCGATTGACTCGGTTAAACCCGGAATGAAAGGCATCGGCTACTCGGTATTCTCCGGCACCAAGCCGGAACGATTCGAGATAGAGGTCATTGATGTCATCCACCGCAGTTCACCGCGCGGTGATTTAATTCTTGCCCGACTTGCTGGTGCCGGTCTGGAGAACACCGGCGTCATTGCCGGTATGTCCGGCAGTCCGGTTTACATTGATGACAAACTACTCGGCGCGGTTGCCTATGCCTGGCCATTTGCCAAAGAGCCAATTGCCGGAATCACACCTGCGGGCGAGATGCTTAAAATCTGGCGTTTACCTCAATCCCGCTCCGCTTCCAAAATCAACAGCACCTCACCCAACGAGCGCTTCTCACTGCATCGTCCACCGGTCCTGCTCGCACTCTCCGGCCTTAACTCCAGGCTGGAACAGATTATTAACCCGGTGCTCACCCGTCACGGCTTTCAGCCGGTTGCGAGTGGCAAAACTCTCGGTGACATTGACACTGCCGACCTTGTCCCGGGTGGTGCGGTCGGTGTAGCACTACTGGATGGTGATGTCCGGGCGAGTGCGGTAGGCACAATTACCCACCGTGATAGTAACCGCATTCTGGCGTTTGGCCATCCACTCTTTCTTGCTGGCGCGGTCCGGTTACCGATGACCGGTGGTAAGATTCATACCGTCCTTCCCTCATTAGAAATCTCGTTTAAAATCTTTTCGCCCACCAGTCCAATCGGCATCATTAACCAGGATCGGGCAACCGGTATCAGCGGGATAATTGGTCCGTCCGCGCCGATGATTCCGGTCCTACTCCATCTCCATTCACCTAACACCACTGATACCTTCCGCTTTCGCGTTGCTGACCAAGAAAAGTTGGTACCGGATTTCCTGAGCATCGGTCTGGTTCAGGTAATCCTTGAGAGCGAAGGCGCGGTTGAAGACTATACCATTGAGTCAAAGATGCGGCTTTTCTTTAACGTTCCCACTAAACGACAAACCGAGATTCGCCATATCTTTACCAGCCCTGACCCGGTTCTTACTCTGTTCAGCAAGATAAACTCAGAACTGAATCTGCTGTTCAATAATCCACTCGAGCCAGTGGAATTAAAGACCGTTGAAACCGAACTCCATTTCTCCGAAGGCAGGAAAACCGCACAACTGCTCACCGCCCGTCCTGAAAGAACAAAACTCAAACCCGGTGAGACCCTAAATATCATTCTACGCCTCCGTGATTATCGGGACAAAGAAAGTGAAAAAATCATCCCCCTGGTTATTCCACCGACCACGCCTGCCGGTGCGCTGACCATCACAATCAGCTCGCGGGATGAATTCATCAATAATGAAATGAGCCGTGCCGGTGCCTCTGCTCAACCGAAATCCCTTGACCAGCTCTTACAGTTACTGCAGGAGTCAGGACGTGAAGACGAACTGGCCATCGCCGCTTACATCCGCAAACCCGGCGCATCTCTTCAGTTGCAGGAACTACCCCGTTTACCCCCATCAATTCGCACCATTCTGGGTGCCACCCGCTCAACCGGTGAGGTGCAACTTCTGGAACTCAGCCGGTTATTCAAAAAGATTGTACCTATGGACCGGGTGGTTTTGGGTTCAGCAACATTGGAACTGGAGGTTCAATGAAAATTGTTAAGGCTAAATTTTATTTGCTCGGGCTGGTATTGCTTACCAGTATTTTTACCTCATCGTTAACAGCCGAAGTTGCGGTCTTCACTCCTGATGAAGGGTTACTAACCCAACTGAAAAAACTGGAGTTCAATGCGGTCTGTCTACCCACCAGGGGAAGCATCCGGCTTGCACCCCGTTTAACCCAACTCTGCTCGCTACCGGATGCGGTTATCTGGTCAATCACCCAGGAAAGGACTGGTAACATAATATTAGGGACCGGTAATCAACAACGGCTCTATCGGGTCGACCCGGGTTCAGGCAAACTCCGCCTGCTCTTTTCTGACGATGCCGGTGAAATCCTTTCGGTTACCACCCTTGACAATAAAATTTACTTTGGGGTAACGCCATCCGGCACCGTCTACCAACTCCTTACTCCGTTAACTGCGGACTCGTTTGTCAATACCGGCGAAACCTATATCCACGCCCTTTTACCCACCGCAGACAGATCCCTCCTCTGTGCCACCGGACCAAACGGCAAACTCCTGCGGCTCTACCCTGACCGCCGGCACCGGCAGATCTTCTCCACCGCCTCTGCCCACATTACCACCCTTTGCTGGCTGGAACCGGAAAAGGAACTTTTGCTCGGCATCTCGCCTAATGCTGTGCTTTACCAACTCAATCTGTCCCAATCCCCAACAAAACCGCTTGCCCGGGTGCTTTACGATGCTCCAAGTGAGGAAATCAAAGCCATCGTTACTGACCGTAACGCCATCTACATTGCCGTCAATCCCGGTTCAGGAGACAACTCGGGAAATGAGGTATCAAACCAACCCGCTGTCTACTGCTTGAATCTTAACGGGGTTCCCAAATGGCAGTGGAACTGCCCGGACTCCGTAATTTTCAGTCTTGTCCTTTTCAATAACCAGTTGCTGGTCCTTACTGGCAACCGCGGCTTACTCTATCTACTGGATACGCTTGGTCAACCCGCAGTCATTGGTAGATTAAATGAACCTCAGCTGACTGCCGGACTTATACATAAAAAACGATTTTATCTGGGCACTGCCAACCCGGCACGGCTCTTTACTATGTTAAGCGATTATCCTGACTCCGGCTTTGTCATCGGTCCGGTAACCGACTGCGGAACGACCGCCCAGTTTGGTAGAATTGAACTGCTTGCCCGGACACCAAACGGAACCTCAATAAAAGTTGACACCCGCTCCGGCAACTCAGCAGAGCCTGACACCCTATGGAGCCAATGGCAGGAGGCGGATGGCAAAATCCTCTCCCCTCCTGCCCGGTTTATCCAGTGGCGTGTCCGCCTTTACTCCCGGATACCGAATATCACCCCGGAACTGTCCAGAATTGCGCTCTATTATCAACCCCTCAATCGTCCACCACAGATTACCAAACTGGAGCTCAGCACCATCTCTGAAACTGATGCCCGTAAAGGCAACAATCAGCCCAGAAGGCAAGTCACCTGGGAGGCTTCTGACCCAGACGACGACTCGCTACTCTATTTTCTCTATCTCGGCTCAGAAAAGTTTACTGACTGGCGCCAGTTGGACCAGAGGCTGACCGAACCCCGCTACGAACTTGACACCCGCACAATTCCTGATGGCTGGTACACCATCCGACTTGTTGCCAGCGATGCTGGTGACCGTCCAAAAACAACCGCGCTCACCGCGGAAAAGACCACCGCGCCATTCCTGATTGACAACACCCCACCAACCGTCTCCGAAATAAAACTGTCCGGCAATCAACTCCGCATCACGGTTACTGACAACCTTTCCCCAATCATTGCCTGCCGGATGGCACTCAATGCGGGTGAATGGCAACCACTCGAGCCCTCAGACGGCGTATTTGACGAAACCGCAGAACGGTTTGTCTTTAATCTGGATACCAGGGATGTAAAAATGGTTGCGGTCTGGGCAGTAGATGCCCAGGGCAACGCCACCAGCCGCAGTCTTATCAACCGTTAACTCAACCCGAGCCGCTTAAACGCCCGCTCCAACCGCTGGACCTCAAAGTGATGGGTCATATCCAGATGCAGCGGGGTAACCGAGATATAACCATTGTAAACCGCCTCAAAA
Source organism: uncultured bacterium (assembly GCA_964590395.1). GTDB lineage: Bacteria > Hydrothermota > Tepidihabitantia > Tepidihabitantales > Tepidihabitantaceae > JAOABP01. Next base: position 36,785 of record CAZPVT010000005.1, on the reverse strand, counting down.
TCTGACCCGCGGGTAGGGGCAAACCCCATCTCCCCATCAATTGTATAACAGATTTTGCCATCGGGCAGGCGCCCCTTAATCGCCATATCCTGATAAATCCGCTTTCCCAGTCTTGTTACCTTCACACCCTTAACCTCCCCCGCCGGTATATTGACATTTAAAATACACTTCCTGGGCAACAACCCCTTTAACAGCAGGGGCAGAATCTTATTAAGAAAACTCCTGACCAGATGCCGATTTTCTCCGACTTTCAGATAAGATATCGCCACCGCCGGCATTCCCAGAAGCGCTGCCTCAATTGCGGCCGCCACCGTGCCCGAGTAAAGCACATCATCACCCATATTAGGACTGTCATTAATTCCAGAAACCACAATATCGATCTTCCGCCGGAAAATCCCGTGATGCGAGATAAGCACACAGTCGGTTGGTGTACCATAGACCGCATACCAGTTAGACTTTCTTCTCTCCACCCGGATCGGCTTACGCAAACTGAATGAATGACTCGCGGCAGACTGATTAACCGCCGGTGCCACCACGAACCGTCTTCCTACCCCTTGCGTCGCCCAGAACAGATCTGCCAATCCTGGTGCATCAATACCATCATCATTGGTCAAAAGAATCAACCGCTTCATTATAAGGACAATTTTAGGCTCTAAGTGGACTGGGTCAACCTGGTCATTTAACCGGGTTGTCGTCGCGAAGAGCCTTTTTATAGTCACTGTAGAGATATGGCAATCTCTCAGCGATAAAAACCGAACTTCCACGCATATAGACCCTCGTGGCTTTCGCCACCTGCCAGAAGCAGCGTGTCGAACAAGCCCGCTCGAAATGACAGAAGGAGAAAGTCATTGTGAGTGAGTCCTCTTTTTTGTCATTGCGAGGACCCTCCTTTTTGTCATTCCAAGCCGGCTTGTCCGGCGAGGAATCTCTTTGCGTGTGGACCTGATTTACCGCTGTGAGATTGCTTCGGCACTGCGTGCTTCGCAATGACCAAGGAAGGAAAACCGCTTGCAATGGCAGGATGGGGGAAGTCATTTCGTTCTGCGGAAGGCAGGTGGCAATCTACAACACTGGGATCAATCCGTGTTTTTAACTTAAAGGTTAAATTTCGGTAACTGTTTGAAATGTTATGTCTTATATTATAGATGATATTTGAAGCCCTGTCCCGGGGCAGTATCGGGGACGGTATCCATTGGGGTTGTGATTTGGGTTCCGGTATGGGTTTTGAGCAGGGTGATGGTTGTGGTGATAGGGCTGGTTTTGGGCAGAGTTTATATTGCGGTTGGGTTTTCGGTGCAGGTCAGGATTTAGAGCGGGATTGGGTTAATGATTGACAGTTGGGTTATCATTGCGGTATAATTAATGGTCTTATCCAGAATTTTGTCAATGGTGCGGTCAGTGGTTAAGATAACCGATACCATAACTGGGTATTGATAGAACTGGTGTGAAATGTATAATGCTGGGTAGCAAGGAGTAGCAGGTAAGGAGAGTCCATCGCGCGCAGAGTAGCATTTTTTATCGCCCTTCTTGGTGGATACCAGTTGCTTTACCCCTGGTTTGCCAGTTGGGTGGAGTTCGCTGACCTGAGCTGGTCACCGGACGGTAAACACCTCGCCTTCTGTGCCTGGTATTATGATGAGGGTGCTGTTTACGAGGAGATGCCCATAGAACAGGTGCTCATCACCGTTGCGGTTGACAACCCAACAGACATCAGAGTGTTAACACCATCCGCTATCTATAAACTGGTGCCTGACGAGTCGTGTCGCTATTGGGCGCTGGTGAGTTACTGGGGACTGTTTATTCTGGATCTCCGCGATGGCACCATTTCCCACCCGTTTTTGGCTTTCAAACCAGGTGACCGACGCGACTATATTACCGACGCAATCTGGTCAAACAGCGGAGACGAAATCCTCTTTACGGTATTTGAGTACGGCCCTGTCGTTTCCACTCCGTACCGACTCAACCTGTCCACAAACCAAACGAGCAGGATTTTCCCTGTAGATAGCGACGCAATACCGACCCGGCTTAAACCCCTGCGCTGGGAGAAGGACAGCATGGTGCTCTTTCTCGCCGAGGAATCAGACCACCCTGGTTTTACCATCAGGCAGGTTGATATCCGGACCGGTAAAATCACCCCGGTATCAATAGAACAGGTGCCGAAGCGTTTACTACCCCGGTTATCGGTTCTGGCTGAAGGAAACGGTGTGCTCCATATTGAAAGTTGTGGCGCACGGGTCCGCTCGTTGGTACCGCAATCGAAAGGCTGGTTAGAAAATGCCTACCTCTCTCCGGATAGTCGTTTTATCGTGTATACCCATCGTCAGGATGACGAACGCCGGACCTATCTGATAAGAACCGACGGCACCGACAACCGTCTGATTGAATGCGGCGAACCCTATGCCTGGATCGGTGATGGCTCCGGACTGCTCTCCTATCATCAGGAGTTTTTGAAATTCACCGCGATAAACGGCAAAACCAGCGTCATCTGTCCGATAAATGAATCTGCTGTCAATAGCATTGTCCCGGCACCCACCGGAAGTTGGTGGGCAATGGAACTGAGCCTTGACAAAGACCGGACCGTAATCGCGCTGGGCAACCTAGACTCCAGCGGTTATCGGTTAATCGGCACCGGCACCGCTCCCCAATGGTTGAATAGCAACCATCTGCTTTATCACACCCCGCACGGCTTTGCCACACTCACTCTCCAGCCCTTTAGCCACCGGACAGTCAAACTACTCGCCAACGGATTTTATCCCACCTGGCACGACGACACCACCATCCGTTTCTTTGCCGGTACGAGCTACTATAAATGGGAACAGGAAAAGATGACCGTCCATTATCCTACTACCGCCGCATGCTGGTTTGTAAATATCAACACAGGCAGGATGTGGCAGGCAGAAACCACTGCTGTCCCGGTTATCCCACTAAGACCCGATCTTACCCCTGCCAGCGCACCGCATCAGGACCTGCTCGCCTGGTTCGCTGATCTCTCGAGCGCTGGCGAACCACCGCGCCCTGCAATCCTCATCGGTAACAAAAGTCGCACCTGGCAGAAGGTTGTTGTCGGACCGTGGACAAATTATTAATCCAGGATGACACCTCTTTTCTCCCCTTTGGAGATGTCATTGCGAACTACCGTAGACAGAAAGCAATCTCTCTGCGTGTAGTCCTATTTTGCTCACTTAGAGATTGCTTCGGGCTTACCCCCTCGCAATGACGCGGTGCGGCTGACATCGCTTACTTATCCTGTTGACAACTGAGATACTAATATTATATTTATAAACTTGGTTAAACCTATTCGCGGTATCCGGTGGAGTGAAAACCCGCTTTATGCGTTTGCCATAGGCAGGGTGAAATCGCTTGAGACGCTCCTGTTTGACCGCTCCGCTTACGAACGGTTAACCCGCACCGCTGACCTTGCCGAATTCCAACAGGAACTGCTCCAGAGCCGTTACGGTCAGTATGCGGAGGAAAAGGGGAAAAATCCGGAACAGATATTAACCCGCGCCCAATCCGAGGCGCTCAACTTCTGCCTTGAATATGCCCGGGAGGAGTGGCTTAATGTGTTAATGGCATTGCCGTATTACATCCTCAAAACGAAGATAATTCTCAAACGTCAAATTAACCCTAACGCAAGCCTGGAAACCGGTGAGTGGCAGATTAAGGTCCGTCTGCCCGCGGCAGTTACCCAAAGGTTGCGTGACGCTGGAATGTCGGCGCTCAATGAGGCACAGGCAAAAAATGACCCGGCATTAATTGACATTGTGCTGGACCGGGTGGCAGGAGAAATAACGCTGAATTTGAGCCAAAATTATGATTATGCGCACGGTTATTACCGCCTATTTGCCGACCTGCTCAACATCCGCACCACGCTCAGAATGAAACTCTGGAATGAAGATGCCAACAGCCTGAAACTGGTACTGATTCCGGGCGGTTATTTACCAGCTAACTTACTCCTTGAACTATTAAACACCGAACTGCAATCCTTCCCCAATCTCAAGCCGAAATTCACCACCCCGCTGTTAGGCAACCGCTACTGGCAGTTAGTTGAAAGGGGTTTAGCCGGATTTGCACCCTGCGGTTCACTTATTCCGCTGGAAAACGGGATAAGGGAATTGCTCTTAGAGTATGTCAATTGTGCCCGCTATGTATCAATGGGTTATGAGCCACTTTTCCGCTTTTACCGGCTCTGGGAGAATGAAATCACCAATCTCCGGCTCCTCGCTGGTGCTAAACTTGCCCGTCTTGATCCCGGTAAATGTTTAGAACTGGTGGTCTATGCTATCTGAGACCTCTCAAATTGCGATCATTGGCAGGAGTGAGGCAATTCTCCCCCTGCGTGGTGCCGGCTTAGATGTGTTCCTCGTTCCTGCCGGCACAGATGCGCGGGATACGGTTGAGCGCCTCATTCGCGATGGCTATCGGTTGATATTCTTTACTGATGAACTCAGCGCTGAGTTATCAGAGGTGGTCCAGCGTTATGCAGCTACTGCCCTACCCTGTCTGGTAGAACTGCCCTGGCTTAAACCAGAAGGCGGTTTTGATCATCTGCGCCTCGCGGTCCAGCGCGCGATCGGTGCAGACATATTAGGCAAAAAAGATAATTCGCCTTTATCAGGAGAGTAACCGATGGACGAAAAAACCGGTGTGATCAATAAAGTCTCCGGACCTTTAGTGATTGCCAGAGGAATGTCTGGTTCAAAAATGTACGATATGGTGCGGGTCTCTGATAAACGGCTCTTGGGAGAAATAATTCAGTTACGCGGTGATGAAGCGGCGATCCAGGTCTACGAAGAGACCGCTGGCATTGGCCCTGGTGAACCGGTCTATCCAACATTTGAACCCCTGTCAGTTGAACTCGGACCAGGAATGCTCGAAACAATCTATGACGGTATCCAAAGACCACTGGATGTGATTAAATCGCTTGCCGGCGACTTCATCACCCGGGGAATTGAGGTGCCCGCATTGAACCGGGAACGGCGCTGGCATTTTGTGCCGGTAACTAAACCGGGCGAGATAGTTGAGCCTGGCGATGTCATCGGCGAAGTGCAGGAGACCGTTTTGATCCGTCACCGGATTATGATACCTCCTGGTGTTCGCGGGGAAATTAGGGAGATTAAGGAGGGTGAGTTCCGGGTTATCGACACGGTTGCGGTGGTCAAAACCGAACGGGATGATCTCAACATCACGATACTCCAGCGCTGGCCTGTGCGTCAGCCCCGACCGGTACTCCAGAAATACCCGCCCGATATACCGCTTTTAACCGGCCAGCGGATAATTGACACCTTTTTTCCGATTGCCAAGGGTGGCACCGCCTGTGTACCCGGACCATTCGGCTCGGGTAAAACGGTGATTCAACATCAATTTGCCAAGTGGTCAGATGCGGAGATCATAATCTTCGTTGGCTGTGGTGAACGGGGTAATGAGATGACCGATGTCCTACTGGAGTTTCCTAAACTGAAGGACCCGAAGTCCGGTGAGCCGTTGATGAAACGGACCGTGCTGATTGCCAACACCTCAAATATGCCGGTTGCAGCAAGGGAGGCTTCGGTCTATACCGCGATTACCATTGGCGAGTACTTCCGGGATATGGGCTACTCTGTAGCACTGCAGGCAGATTCAACATCCCGCTGGGCAGAGGCGATGCGGGAAATATCAGGCCGGCTGGAGGAAATGCCTGGTGAAGAGGGGTATCCCGCTTATCTGGCAACAAGAATTGCGGAGTTTTATGAACGGGCGGGCAGAGTGGTATGTTTAGGAAGAAATCAGGGCAAACCGATGGAAGGCACGTTGACGGTGATCGGCTCGGTTTCACCCCCGGGCGGTGATCTTAATGACCCGGTTGTACAGGCAACACTGCGCGTGGTAAAGGTGTTCTGGTCACTGGAAGACAAACTGGCATTTCAGCGCCACTTCCCCGCGATCTCATGGCTCAGGTCCTACTCACTGTATAGCGACGCCCTCGCCGAGATTATGGAGAAAATCGCTGGCCACGAGTTTGCCGAAAACAGCCGGCAGGCACTGGCACTACTCCAAAAAGAGGCCGAACTTGAGGAGATCGTCCGGCTTGTCGGTAAGGATACCTTGGGCGGTAATGACCGTCTGATCCTTGAGACCGCCCGGTCGCTACGGGAAGATTACCTGCACCAGAATGCATTCCACGAAATTGACACCTACAGTTCACTGAAAAAGCAGGCACGGATGCTAAAGGTGATCATCCACTTTTACCAGGAGGCACAGACAGCACTGGCAAAAGGTGCGGATATCAACGCCATTGAAAGACTGCCAGTACGGGAAAGCATTGCCCGGATGAAATATCTGACGGATAGCGAACTTGATCAAGAAATTTCCAAACTGTTAAACCAGATTGAAGTTGAGTTAAAGGGGTTGATATGATTAAGGAGTATCAGGCAGTTAGATCAATTGCCGGCCCACTGATGCTGGTTGAAGGGGTAAGTGGAGTAAAGTACTCAGAACTGGTGGAGATTAAACTACCAACCGGCGAACAACGGCGCGGTCAAGTGCTGGAGGTTGAGGAGAACAGAGCGTTGATTCAGGTTTTTGAAGGTACACGCGGCATTGATGTGCCAAGAGCACGGGTTAGATTTCTCGCTCGCGGTATTGAACTGGCGCTATCCGAAGATATCCTAGGAAGGGTTTTCAATGGTCTGGGAACGCCACGAGATGGCGGTCCAATGGTCCTGCCCCAGAAAAAAGCGGACATCAACGGCGCACCGATCAACCCCTATGCCCGGGAATATCCCAATGAATTCATTCAGACCGGTGTTTCTGCTATCGACGGTCTGAACACTTTGGTCCGCGGTCAGAAACTGCCGATCTTTTCTGGTACCGGACTGCCCCACAATCGGCTTGCTGCCCAGATTGCCCGTCAGGCTAAAGTTCTGGGCAAAGAGGAAAAATTTTCCGTGGTTTTTGCCGCAATGGGCATCACCTTTGAGGAAGCAGAGTTCTTCATTCGTGATTTCACCCAGTCCGGAGCATTGGCAAGAACGGCACTTTTTCTGAACCTGGCGAACGAGCCTGCGATTGAACGCATCGCCACTCCGAGAACTGCGCTGACCGCTGCCGAGTATCTGGCATTTGATTTGGGAATGCATGTTCTGGTGATTTTAACCGATATGACCAACTACTGTGAAGCATTGCGCGAAATCTCAGCTGCCCGCAAAGAGGTGCCAGGTAGAAGGGGCTACCCAGGTTATCTCTACACCGATCTGGCATCAATCTATGAACGGTGCGGCAGAATCCAGGGCAAAACTGGGTCAATCACCATGATTCCGATATTAACTATGCCCGAAGATGATAAAACCCATCCCATACCCGATTTGACGGGCTATATAACCGAGGGTCAGATTATCCTGTCGCGGGCAATGCATCTGAAGAACGTCTCGCCGCCGATAGATGTTCTGCCATCACTCTCCCGCCTCAAAGACAAAGGAATCGGCGCCGGGAAAACCCGTGAAGACCATGCTGACCTCTTTAATCAGCTGTACGCCTGTTATGCCCGTGGCAAAGAGGCAGAGGAATTACAGGTGATTTTGGGAGAAGCGGCGCTGTCAGAGATGGATAAGGTATATATCCGGTTTGCGCGGCTATTTGAAGAACGTTATATCTCTCAGGGCGAATATGAAGACCGCCCCATTGAGCAGACGCTGAATTTGGGCTGGGAACTGTTAAAGATTTTCCCGAAACCAGAACTGAAACGGGTTCGCCCCCAGTATCTGGAGAAGTATTACCCAGGCTCCTGAAAGACAGACAAAAATTTCTTGACAAAACCCATTCCGATCCTAATATCTAATCAGGAGACTGGGCCTTGCCGGCAAACAGAGCAAAAAGACCTAAAGGAACCTTTATTAAAGACATCGTCATTCATCCTGATGATATCGTTATCATCCTTGACCGGAGCGGGCGCATCATCGATTGGAACGCAACCGCCGAACTGCTCCTGGGCTGGACCAAAAGCGAAGTTCTCGGCTTACCCTGGGGTGTCCTCTTTCCCCAATCCGGACTAAATCTAAAATCGGTCCTTAGTGGCAGGGAGTTTGCCAGCGGGTTTACCGCCAAACGTAAAGATGGTAGTTCATTAGCACTATACTTTTATACCCGGGTAATAAAGGATGGAAAAAAGCAAATAACTGGCATCCTCTGTTTAGGCCGAGATGTTACCCAATTCTGGCAGCCCACCGAAACGGCCGCGGAATCGGAAAGAAAATATCAGGCGCTCTTAGATATTAGCCACGATGCGATTCTGGTGCTCTCCACAAAGGGAATAATCTTAGAAGTAAACCCTGCCGCCACCGCAATCAGTGGTTTCCCCGCTGAAGCTCTGCTCGGACAACCGGTCGCAAAATTTTTCCCCTTAGAAAATCAGCTCTCGTTAGCCTTATTCGGCCGTCGGCTATTAAGGGACGGCCTGGGGAAAGCCGTAATGGAAATTGTTACGGCGGAGGGGAAAAAGCGGGTGGTTGACATCAACGCCCTGGTTTTGATGACCGCGCGCGAAGTGAAAATACTAACAATCTGTCAAGATATCACTAATTGGCAACAAAAAGAAAAGTCTTTGAGCAACACCGAACGCCTGCTGGAGGAATTAATCAACACTGAACCGGCGGGTGTTTGCATCACAACCCTAGACGGTACTCTGGTCAGGGTGAACCGGGTTGCCGCGCGGCTGTTCGGCTTTCAGGAAAAGGCAATTTTAGGGGAAAAAATGCGGGACATCCTTCCCAAGGATATCATCGCCATTCTCCCCCAGTTGCGGACCACACTGTTAGAAAAGGGCAATTTTCAAATAGAACTGGTAACCAGGCGCCAAGACGGCACCAAACTGTGGATTGCCATTAACAGCCTATTGCTAACACTGCCCGAACAGCCATTGATTTTGCTCGTAATCTCGGATCTTTCCGCCGAGAAAAGAGCGCTACTGGAAATCAAAGAAAGTGAAGCACGCCTGAAACTACTGTTCAAACAGGTGCCGGCAATTATCTGGACCACTGACGAACAACTGAATTTCCAATCTACCATCGGCTCGCGGGCTGCGGATCTCGGCATTCGTGGCGAAGAAGCCATTGGGAAAAATATCGGTGATGCCCTTGGGCCGAGCGCCACACTGAAACAGGCTCACCGCCGTGCCCTATCAGGCGAATCAGTCCAGTTTGAATATGAAAAGGGGGGCCGGGTTTACCACATGCGCATTGAACCCCTGCGCGGGCTAGAAGGAGAACTTTCCGGCACCATCGGTGTTGCTTATGATATTACCGAACTCCGAACTCCTGAAAAACGGCACCGTAAAAAGGATGGTGATCAAGGTAACGACTTATAAAATCAACGAACAGCTTTATATCCAGGGGTTTGTCAGCGAAAAGACATAGTAGTTATGCGCCGTTGCGTTCTCCCTTATCCTTTTTGTCATTGCGAGGGCGAAGCCTGAAGCAATCTATCTCCGCTCTACTCCCGTCATTGCAAGGAGTGATGGCGACGTGGCAATCTCAACGCAAAGAGATGCCTTCGCCTTGATGGGCAAACTCTAACATTGACTTATTAGCCCGGAAGGTATAATTTTTATAACTATGTGTCAGAAAATAAGCGCCATCCCTTTTTATCTTTTCATCGTAGCAATTACCACCCTTACCGTCGTCTGTTCTCCCGGACTACCGGAGAGGAAATGGGAGCGGGGCTATTTTGAACCGATTGGTGGCAAACCATATCAGCTACCTGATGGCTTGGTGGTGCGCCATATCATCGGTGCTGATGAAGAAACCCCCACCTCATCACTGCCCCTGGCTTTGATGGTCCTTAACAATAACAACCGCCGGGTTTCGGTCATAATGCCCCCCGGACTGGTTTTTGACCCGCTTAATCACGAATACCAGTATATGATGCTTTTGCAGGAGTTCGTCTTCTCGGTTCCCTCGAATCAGGATACCACAATTATGCTCCCGACCTATTGTGCCAATGAAAATCTTGACGAACCGGATAGCGAAGCCAGTTACGAAATCGCCATCCAGGTTTGGGAAAGGGAGTTGTGTGAACTGTTTGATTTACTGAAAGGTAAAAGGCTGGATTATGAGGAAGCGGTCGAACTGGCACAGGAAGCGTTATTTGAAATCACCGACCGGGAAGGGCTGACCGACTCCACCCGTCAGAAAATCAAGCAACTGCCATAATGCATAAAAGAATTGCGGTTATCATAACCCTGTTATTGCTTTCTGCCTGTGACGACCTGTTTTTACCCCCGGATTTCGAACCGACCGGCACCTCTTTTACCCTCAACCCCACGATAACCTTAATTACGATCACCGGTGACCGGCGCCACTTCAGCCCGAACGGTCTTTACACCCTTTCTTTAATCGCCCGCAGTAATCACTCTGCATATACCTATGATACCCTGCCTGGGGGCTTACTTTTCACTTCAATTAAAAACTCCACTCAGCATATGATCATGCTTAAAGAGGAGCAAATTGCGGTTGGCACAAGTAACACCGCATTACCGATCGGCGTCTTCTGCTGTAACCGTCGGCGAATGATTCCCACCGAATCTGATACTTTCCTTTTGGGACCACTCACCGATCATCCCGAATTGCGTCAACTTGTCCAACTGTTAAGTAACAAAAAAATCAGTGAAAATCTGGGGATGGTTCAGCGCGCGGTCTATATGATCACCGACTCCACTGGTTTGAATCAGGCTTATATTGACTCCATCAACGCTCTGCCCAACGAGTAAAATTTCACTCCCATTCGATCGTCGCCGGTGGCTTTGATGAAATGTCATAAACCACCCGGTTAATACCCGGCACCTCATTAGTAATCCGGCGCGCTACCCGCGCAAGTAAATCCTCCGGCAGTCTTACCCAGTCTGCAGTCATCGCATCGGTTGATGTCACCGCGCGCAAAGCAACCACATTCTCATAGGTCCTCTTATCTCCCATTACCCCTACCGACTTCACCGGTAAAAGCACCACTAACGCCTGCCATACCTGGTGGTAATACCCTGATCGTTGCAACTCATTGATAAATATCGCATCGGCACGGCGCAACAGGTCCAGCCGTTGCTTGGTAACCGCTCCAATCACCCGCACCGCCAGCCCCGGTCCCGGAAACGGGTGACGGTTTAAAATCCTTTTCGGTACACCCAGCGACCTTCCTAATTTCCGCACCTCATCCTTAAACAGCTCTTTCAACGGCTCAATCAGTTGAAAGCGTAAATCCTTGGGCAGTCCACCCACATTGTGGTGGGTCTTAATGGTTGCCGAAGGTCCGCCCCAAGCCGAACGGGACTCAATTAGGTCCGGATAAAGTGTGCCCTGCGCCAGAAACTTCACCCCACCGGCTTTTTCTGCCACCTCCTCAAAAACCCGGATAAACTCCGCACCGATGATCTTCCGTTTTTTCTCCGGTGAAACCACCCCGCGCAACCGCATCAGAAATCGCTCCTGCGCCGGAATATAGCGCACCGGTAACTGCTGACGCAAAGTGCGCAAAACCGTTTCCGCCTCATTCAGTCGTAAAAGCCCGTTATCAACAAAAACCGCAATCAGCCGACGCCCAATCGCCCGATAAAGTAGTGTCGCCATTACCGTGGAATCCACTCCGCCCGAAACCGCACACAGCACCCGCTCTTTGCCCACCCGGTCCCTAATCTCTCTGGTCTTCTCCGTAATGAAGTTTTTCATTGTCCACTGCCGGCGGTAACCGCAGACCCGGAAAAGAAAATTGGCAAAAATCTCTCTGCCCAGTGGTGTGTGCTCCACCTCAGGATGGAACTGCACACCGTAAATCCGTCGCTTTTCATCCGCCATCGCCGCAATCGTCAGGTGGGTCGTCCTACCCAGAGTGCTGAACCCAGCAGGTAGAACCTTTACTGAATCACCGTGACTCATCCAGACCGCAAAATTCTCCGGCAAGCCGGTAAAAAGTGGACTATTCTTCTTTAAGTAAAATCGTGCTGGTCCATACTCCCGAATCTCCTGCCCGATCCTTCCTCCTGACATCCGGGCGATTAACTGCATACCGTAACAGATACCCAGAATGGGAACTCCAAGATTCAACAATTCTGGATCCGGCTGGGGTGATTTATGCCTGTTGACGCTTGCCGGCCCACCAGAAAAAATCAATCCACTTGCACCCCGGCTTAACACCGCTTCGGCACTGATATTATACGGCACGATTTCTGCATAAACCTGCTGTTCACGAATTCGCCGGCAGATCAACTGGGTATACTGGGAGCCGAAATCCAGAACTAAAACTCGCTCCAAATCTCTCTTACTCCTGTGGCTTGGGAACAGGCAGGGTATCGGCAATTAGAAGCTCACATACCCCAGCCGCCTTACCGTAAAGCAGGATGCACTGACGGTATAAATCTGCGGCTGACCTCGGGGCTTTTGTCTGTCGCCACTGCTCAATTGCTACCTTAAGATCTCTAATCTTACCTTCTAACACTGCTAATCGCCTTTCCAGCGTTAACCGCTGATTTAAAGGTGAACTGTCAAGCCTTTTGCGAATCTCCTCAGCATTTTTCTCCAGCGTCCGCACCAGATCCTCATAAGCCCTTATACTTTCAGCGCTCACCTCAAATACCACGAACCCTGCCTGCTTGGTCCGCTGGTATACAAAATTGAAAATCAAGTACCCGAATATCAACGCTACAATAAACAGCAAAAACCAGAACATCGCCTTCATCGCTAACCTCCTTAAATAACGATGTTTATCAACCGATTAGGCACATAAACAATCCGACTGATCTCTTTACCCTGAACATAAGAAACCACGGTCGGATTGTTAAGTGCGATCTTTTTGATCTCTTCCTCAGAACTTAACCTGGGAACCACCACTTTTGCCCGCAGTTTGCCGTTGATCTGAATTGGTATCTCCATTGTGTCAAACATCAGATACCGCTCATCATAATCCGGCAACCGCTCATTAAAGATTGAACCTTTCCCAGGATAGAACAGATGCCACAACTCCTCAGCAAGATGCGGGGCAAACGGTGCCAGAAGAAAAATAAACTGCTCCAGCGCCAACCGAAAAACTAGGGATTGACGGTTACTATAGAGATAAAGCCGATTTAAAAACTCCATCAGCGCACTGATCGCGGTATTGAACTGAAAACCCTCAGCATCACGAATCACCTTCTGATGGGTCTGATTTAAATAGATATATAACTCTTTCTCTGCTGGAGAAAAATCAGCCGGGTTCAGCTCCACTGTCGGATCGTCTGGCTTGATGATACCTGCGGTATAACACTCCTGATACATCCGCCAGATACGTGCCAGAAACCTCTTAACCCCCACCACCAGCTCATCACTCCACTCCAGAGGCTTCTCCGGTGGAGCGGCAAAAAGCACCGCCAACCGGGCGCAATCCGCACCATGCTCCTCCACAAAAGGACCAACCCACACCCCGTGTTTTTTAGAGGAAGACATCGTCCTGCCTTCAAGCGAAACCATCCCCTGGGTATGCAACACATTACACGGCTCCTTCATTGCTACCATCCCCATATCAGCAAGGACACGGGTAAAAAAACGGAAAAAGATCAGGTGTCCACAGGCATGCTCAATCCCACCGATATACTCATCGATTGGCAACCATTTATCCGCATTATCACGGCTAAAAGGCAACCGCTCATTGTGCGGATCGGTATAACGGAGATGGTACCAGGAGGAGTCAACGAATGTATCCATCGTATCTGGATCCCGCTTTGCCGGTCCATTACATCTCGGACAGGTGGTATTAATAAACTCCTCAATACCCTCCAGTACCGACTTTCCCTTCGGCTTGTAATCCTTAACCTGCGGTGGTAACAGTACCGGCAGTTCCTCATCCGATACCGGCACGACACCGCACCGCTCACACTGAATCATCGGAATCGGTGTTCCCCAGTAACGCTGCCTTGAGACCAACCAATCCTTCAACCGATACTGCACTTTGCGCCGTCCCAGTCCGTTTTTCTCCAGATACTCGATCACCCGCTGAATGCCATCCTCAGACCACAGTCCGTCAAACTCCCCTGAATTTACCATAATCCCAGGCTCAGTATAGGCCGCGGTCATCTCCTCGGGCACCAGTTTTCCATCTTTCGGCTGAATCACCACCTTAATCGGCAATTGGTACTTCCGGGTAAACTCAAAATCCCGCTGGTCATGTGCTGGCACCGCCATTACCACTCCGGTGCCGTAACTAGCTAAAACAAAGTCCGCGATGAAAATCGGCACCTGTTCCCCGCTTAACGGATTAATCGCATACCGTCCGGTGAACACCCCCTCCTTCTCCCGTCCCGCAGCGATCCGCTCTATCTCCGGCTGCAAAACCACCCGCTGACAGAACTCTCTAACCTCCTGTTCCTGCGGAGTTCCTCGGGCGATTGTTTCTGCTAAAGGCGCATCCGGCGCCAGCGCCAGAAATGTTACCCCGTAAAGGGTATCGGGCCGCGTGGTGAACACTGGCACCTTTGTTCCATCATCAAGGACAAAATCAACCTCCACCCCTTCGGACCGTCCGATCCAGTTCTCCTGCATCACCCGCACACTCTCGGGCCATCCATTCAACTCCTCAATACCGTCCAAAAGTTCCTGGGCGTAATCGGTAATCTTAAAAAACCACTGGGTTAATTTCTTTTTGGTAATTGGTGTCGCACAACTGGAACGGTAGCATCTCCCCTCAACCACCTGCTCGTTTGCCAAAACCGTCTGACACCTCGGACACCAGTTGACATAAGCCTCTTTACGGTACGCCAGCCCCCGCTCGTAAAACCGGATGAAAAGCCACTGATTCCACTTGTAATATTCTGGTAAACAGGTGGTTACCTCCCGATCCCAATCATAAGCGATCCCGAGTAGTTTCAGATTCCGCTTGCACAGATTGATGGAATCAAAAGTCCAGACCCACGGGGGAATGTTATGCTCAATTGCTGCATTTTCAGCCGGTAGACCGAACGCATCCCAGCCAAACGGATGCAAGACATCATAACCTTGCAGTTTACGCAGCCGGCAGATACAGTCACCAATCGTGTAGTTACGGGCATGCCCCATATGCATATCGCCCGAAGGGTAGAGAAACATCACCAGTACGTAATACTTTTTCTTCGGGTCCGGATTGGTGCGAAAAACCCCCTGCTCCTCCCAGAACCGCTGCCAGCGCAGTTCAATATCCCGCATTGGATATTCACTCACAATCGCGCCTCCATACTTAATTTTTAACCTCAACCTTTAGCCTGCTACTCATACCCTTACCACCGCACTTGATCGTCCAGATTTCCAGCAGGGCAAAAGGTTCCCGATGCCCACGCAGAATACTGAGGTCAATCTCAAAAAGTTCATTCAACGCCTTATCTAAACTTTCCACACTCCAGCGCTCGACAGCGTTCGGCGCAACCCGCCATAGCGACTCAGGGCTTTTTGCCTTTAATTTCACTGCTAGCACATCCAGCAGTGCATAAGCCAACCAGGCAACGATTGTCTTTGGCTCTTCACCAGTTTCTTCCAGCCGCCTTAGCAGAGCAAGCGCCTTGACCGCATTCCGTTCCCCACACCACCGGACATAATCCCTGAGTTCGTACACCCGGGTTGAACTGGCATACTGCCGGACGATATCAGCGGTAACCACAGTACCGGGTTCAAGTGCCGTGCGAAATTTGTCCACCTCCGCCTTCAGCATCAAACTATCCTCCCCCGCGATTACCACCAACAACGCCACTGCTTCCTCATCCATCTCCAAGCCAGCCGCCCTTGCCCAATTTTGAATCTGACGGCGTAGCACCTCATCCTTAGCACCCCTCGCCGCAATAACAAATTGGCTGACGCCGGTCTCCTTAAACACCAACCGGATCTCCCGATCCTTGTCCTGTTCATAACCACCTACCGCCACCACGGTCGTGAAATCGGGCACCTTCAGCAGTACCGAGCAAAAATCCTTCAATATTTTCATGCCCATCTGCTCCAGATGCCGAACGACTATCAACCGGCGCCGGGCACCAACCGGCGGCTGTTTTGTCCGCTGGGTAAACAACTCAATTGAAAGACCCTCTGACTTGCCTATGTCGCCGGCGTTGAGGCTGTCGTAATCAAACATCTCCAGGCCACTGGTTAGCAGTTTCTCCCGTAATATCTGAATTACCTCGTCGCTCACCGTCAGGTCTGGCCCGTAAATAATATAAACCGGTCGGAACCTTTCTGCCTTGATTTCTGCCAGGATCTTCTCCATTGTAAACTGGTTATTTTAACTTAATTTCTTCGGTGGTCAATGTCCACAGAAACAACCCGATTAAATGTTCTTGCTAATAACTGAAACTGGCACAACAACTCCTGATTGATCCGATTGATCTCTCGCTTCAGTTCTACATCAGTTGCCCACGGTTTGGCTTCAGGATAGATCGGCTTCCCCACCGCCACAACGATATGCCGATTAAAGATATTTTCTACGACGGAAAAAAATCCCTCCCACGCCTCATTCAACCAGGGTTTGGAATATGGCTCTGGACCATTTTTCAGACCAGCAATATACACTGGCAACACCGGCACACCCGCCCGCACCGCCAGCCAGGCGGTGCCGTTATGCAGATGGGTAATTTTGCCGGTGCGGTTCATCTCTCCTTCCGGGAAAACCCCGATTGCCGCCCCGTTTTTTAGCAGTTCAATACTGCGCCGTAAGGTTGCGACATTGCTGGCATCCACACGGTTCTCCACCGGCATCGTATCGCACAGGTTCTTCATCCAGAATCCGACAAACCGGGAATAGAACCACCGCTTCCAGGCAAGATAAAAAATTCGGGTTTTCAAGGCGATCTGAATCACAATTGAATCAGCACCGGTCAGGTGATTGGCAGCGACAATAAACCCCTTATACATCGGTTGACAGATATACTCTCTACCAACAACTCGCACCCGGATCAAAACCCCGTAGATTTTCAATAATACCGTTTTAACTATCAACCAGAAACCCTTTTGCCTGAGCATCTAAAACTCCTAACTAATTGTAAACCGCCGCTTAACCTATGTCAAACCTGCCCCTGCTTTTCTTCGCACCCACTATAAAACGCCCGCTATAACCCCATACCATACCCGGTTCACCACTCAAAACCAAACCGATAAATCAACCCGGTGGTTCATCTTATCCGCATCCGTGCTCAATATCTTTATAACTATCAAAACAAGAGCTCAACCTGACATCATTGGCACTATCAATGGATAAGCCAAAAACAACACCCTAACCCCAATCCTATAAAATACCACTTCAGTTACCCAAACCACTACCGTCATGGAGACTGGGGGGTGGGTAGCAATTGGCAACTTTTTAGTTAAAAAAGGACAAAGTGTTAATTTTCCACCACCTTTGGGATCTAATTATAACACCTTTGTTCAATCTGAGTTTGACTGGAAAAATAAAAAGGCGGGTCAGATTGACCCGCCCAAACGATTCCCAAGACCGACTCAGTCCGCAGTTCTAACCTGATAGGGAAACAGCCAACCATTGAAGTCGTAGGGTGCGTCGGGCGTGTAAATAGTGGAGCGCGTCATCAGGTCAAAAATGGCAAACCGGAACGAAGGCACCACTTGGGCATGCCAGGTGCCCTGAAATACCCCATCACCAAGATAGTTGAACGGCACCCGGACATAAAATGGCCAGACCAATACAAAGGTATGCAGAAAGGCAATCCCACCGGTCGCGTTGGTATACAGAGTTACCGTCACCTCCTCGCCCGGGGTAAACCAGAACAGACTGTCAGGCCGGAAATAGGTTGTCAGTGGAGAACGGATGGTAATTCCCCTTAAAGAACTCTGAATCCGCAACGAGTCGATCCGCACGGTATTTACCGAATCGGATGTGCCGGTGGCAAGCGAGACCATCCTCAGACGCCAGCCGCGGTCGGTATCCGACTCCTTGCCCTCGCGCCGGAATATCGCGCTCAACCGCACCGTTTCCCGCAGATTCTTGTTCCACAATTGCAGAGTAGTATCAGGCACCTGTATCAGAATGTGCAGATAACCGAAATTGCGTCTCGACCATAAGACCACAGCGGAATCACCCTTGATTTCAACATTAATCACCGCGGTATCGTGGGTCTGTGGACCGCGCCACCAGAAAATCAACGTCTCACCCGCGGCAAAGTAACCACCACCGGTGGTAGAGTCGTGCCTGGTACTTGCAGAAAAGTGCACCGTATCTTTCTCTACGAGTGCCATTATCGCTGCCTTATCTGCGGCGATGTCCTGTTTTTTACAACTGATGATTGCCAGGCAAACCATTACTCCAAACAACAGCACCGCCATCTTTTTCATAGTACCTCCTTTTACCTCATTGCTATCCTTTTGTTATTGAGTTCTGCCGAAGGCAGGGGACAATCTCTATGCGAGAAAACGGAACTACAACGCACAGAGATTCCTTCGCCGGACAAGCCGGCTCGGAATGACAAAAAGGAACGGTCATTGCGCTTTGCCTCCGGCAGGTGGCAATACATCATTTTACTTCTGAACGACAAACTTTACCGGGGTCCCTTTTTCCAAGAGTAAAAAGTATGTCCCGGCTTTTAGAATGCTAATATCAACTGTTGCCCGGTCAACTCCAGCCAGAACTACAAAATCCTTTACCAACCTGCCCGTGGCATCAAAAATTGCCAGCCGCTCGCTTCTGCTCAACCTCCGGTTAAAATCAATGTGCAATTTCCCCTTTACCGGACCGGGGTATACCAACGTAATATGCGGATTTCTGATAACGCTCTGCCTCTCTTCCTTAACAGCGGTAGGATCACCGATAAAGAAAGGATACGGTGTAATCGCAGTAGTAGATTGACTTCCCTTGTACAAAGTGTATCTGATGTAACAGTCACCAGAACTGACCGCTGAGGCTAGGGTCCACTGGAATCTACCGCTGTTACGCAAACTGTCGGCAATTAATTGATAAGGTCCACCCGGACCGGTTGTTGAAAGTTCCAGTTTAACCCGGGTTGATTCCGCTCCTGGCGCTTCACTCCACCACTCAATAAACTGGACAGATGAACTCCAGAACCTTTCGCCACCGCGCGGAAAAACCGGAAAAATATTTAAACTGTCCCGTGATGACGCCTCCCGAAAAGCCCGGGCATAGTTACGGTAATTGGGCCAAGTTCCTTCCTCAACAATCAGGGCAAAATCTGGAAAACCATTGTGGTCAAAATCCGCACCGGCGCGAAACGCCACATAATCGGTACTGCGGTTAATTGGCACCGTTGCCATATCCTGCCAGTTTCCCTGACCATCACCAGCCCAGATTTTCACATAGCGCCGGTGTAACCCTAAGAGGTCAACAAAACCATCCCGGTTCATATCCACCAGTTGCGTAGCCCAGAAACTGTCCGTAACCGGCAGATTACCGGAAAAGTTCTCCCAGATGCCCAGTTCCTCATCATACCGCCATACCTGAATTCCACTGGTGCTATTCACCAGCGCCAGATCACAACCACCGTCATTATCCACATCACCCGGTGCAATCCCTTCAAAACCATAATTAGATCCGGGCAGACCGGAATCACCCGGATAAAATCCGCCTGTACCGTCACCAAAGTAAACCGCTGGTCCGGCAGTGCCACAGATGATATCTGGATTACCGTCCCGGTTGACATCCCGGAAATAAAACTCCATAGAGCAGTTAAGACTTTCCGGTGTTCCCCAACTCAAATGCCATGTGCCATTGCCGTTATTAAGATAAACCCGCAACCCCACACCATAACCAAACGAACATGAACCGATATCCAGATCCCCATCATGGTCCACATCGGCAAAATCGGTGGAAAACATTCCCCAGCAGGCGCCACCCGGCATCAAACCATCATCCCACGCAGTCCACATCATTCCTGTGCCATCACCTAACGCCACCTCCAGCATATCATCCCCCAGATCCTCACGGGAATAGTTATGATGCATACCGTACCCCACATCAAGATAGCCATCATTATTCACATCCCCCACCGCAATTCCACCATAACCAAAATTCCCATACTGATACAGATTCCAGTTACCATTACCGTCACCAAACCAGACCATTACCCCATGCTCCTGGGTATTGATATAAGGACTACCGTGATCACCGATTGAAAGGATATCCGGGTTACCATCATTATTGATGTCCGCAAATTCAATCTCAGTTCTACCACCTTCCAGCGCTGGATTGTTGTAAAACCCGCTTGAACACTCTGTATAACTCAACTGGGCAAACACCGGGGGAAAAATAACTATAATTAACAACAACCCATAACGCATTTTACCACCTCTAAACTATCACCGTGGTTTTCTGAGCGTCAGTTTTATCTGCCCCTCACTGCGGACAGTAATCTTGTAATGCCTCGCTACCGGCATCAGATAATCGGCAAAAAGCAATAAGATGCCGATGAACAGAAGAATCTGACGGAGCAATCTGCCTGAACCCGCTTCCAGAAAACCGATTCCCAGCGGATTTGCCCACATAAAAATCGCAATTACCAGAATCGCAAACACCGCAACATTTGCCGCCAGCCGCAACCCCATCAGCAACCGCACCTTTTTAACCAAAACCGGTTCAGATACCGTTATTTCCGGCTCCCGTTTCTTAACCGCCTGCCTTAACTCTATGTTATTTCGGACATCCATTTCACTTTTCCTTAAATCTTACCCCGGGTCCTTCTACTCTTGCCCTCTTCTTGCGGTTGCCCGGTCTCTTTGTTATTTATCGGTCGGGATTTGGGTAGTTCCAGTTTTATTACACTGGGTTCGGTGCCGAAAAGCTCCGTATAAACCTTTGCATAACTATCTTTGCCACCGGCGAGCAGGAGCGTCAAAGACATCACATTGCGTGCCTGCTCCACCATACGACTAACAATATCGCGAATATCCCACTGGGCGGACTGGTCCTGACGCAATCGAGACAGATGATAAAGTTCCCGGGCATTGAGAGTAACGAGCACCCGGCGCTGATGGGCATTGGTTAAAACATACTGGGCAACCGCGGGATTCTCGGTTTCAATCTTCTCATAGACATCCTCGGTCATCGCCAGTACCTCTTTAAAACTCTTATGCTCCTTCAATTCGGCAATAGAGACCGGGATTGTCCAACCCAAATCCGGATCATACGGTTGACAGGTAATTGAAGTCAAACGGTGCCGTTTCAACTGGGCAAAACAGGCAGCAGAGATCACTAGTTCAAAGGTCAAATAAAGATGTTCAAATTCCCGCAGTATCGCATCGTAAGCCTGCAGGTCCTGACAGGCGAGTTTGAATATCTCCTTTTTCCTTGCCAGCGTCTGCTTCTCCGCGCGGGAAAAGCACTCGGCAAATGACGCCTTGGATGTGGTGTGTAGCAATGCGGCAAGCAGTTTATTATCCGCATTCTGCGTATAGTCCACCAACACCACATCAGAGGCGGACATTGCGATCAGATTCCTCGGTCGCCTTGGGAACGGTCTGACCATAAATGTTCGGGCAAACTCGCGCAGTCGGGGATAGGTATTACGCTCGAAATCAGTTGCCCCGGTAAACAACAAAAGCGAAGGTGCTACCGCCTCCGCCTGCTGATAAAGCTCCTCTCCCAGCGCCCGGACCTCGGCAATCTCACTTCCTGCCATCCTCCTCAGCATATACTCCAAGGTTCGGGCATTCACCGTCATCCCCAACTGAGTTTGAGTAGCAAGTGAGGTAATATAACGGGCATCCTCTTTCGCGAGATTATCAATTTTTTCGGGCTCGTTTTTAAACTCCGGACGGGTGCGGAGAAAATGCTCTTTCAGTTTCTCTACCAGCCGGTTGTACGCCTCATTCTGAACCCGCATCAGGTTCATATAATCAGTCAATGATTCTGAATTCTGAAGTTCGGGTGGAACGATAAACCGGTTCTCCAGTTTTACATACCGCTGAGACCGCTCGGTAAAGGATGCCAGCCGATGGTGCTCAATCGCCTCTACTGCCAAGCGGGATACACCCTCAATGTCAAAGTTGAAGACCGCATGCTCAGCAATTGAATGATGGCCCATCTCAAACACAATTGTTCTATTCGACTGGCGTGCCTTTTTCAGCTCCCGGCGCGCCTCACTGCGCAGACTGTCCACCGGCTTAGAACTACGGCTAATCCGGGCATAGGCGGCAGCGATTGTTTCGGGAGTGGGTGTCACCCGGCGATTTTTGGTCAAATTCTGAATCAGTTCCTGTTCAATATTTAATCCCGCAAGCTTAACCTTCATATCGTTTAGAGAATATTCAACCCAAACCGATTGTCAACATTATTGCCATCTCAACGCAACTGCCAGACCAAAATATGACAGGGCTTATCAATATGAAAAACTGGCCTGTGCCCGGGAAAATCTTTTAACATCGTTGTATCAACTCCCGGCTCCTGCTCGCTTCCCCTTTTAATCACCGCCAGGTATGCTGGTAACTCCGGAGGCAATCTTCCCGGATTTAAAGAGTCATAAGGCAACCAGTTACGCCAGCCCCAGGCGATATTAAACAGTTCTATCACATCTTTATTACCGAAGACCATACTTTGCTCTGGAATCACAACCAGCAGTTGCCGGGCACAGTACTCCTGAACTAAAAGATAACGGTGATGGCGCCACTGAATTAACGTCCCGATAAAACACAACGACAAAATTCCAACGGTAAAAAACCAATTTGGGATCATTGCGGCGGCTCTCCTTACCCGTTCCCACCCGATCGCATAACCGAGAATCAGTAACGGCAGTACCGGCATAAGATACCGCAGTCCCACAACCATCTGTTCTGAAATTCTCTGTACCGCCGGAGTATAAGAAAAGGCGGAAAAGAAAAGTAATAGAACCACAAAGGGCAGTAATAGTTTAACCCGCCAGTTACGAGGAGCAAAAAATGGTCCCACAATCAACAGGGGATACCAGACCAGCAATGGCAGCAGATAATAGATGAGATGGCCCGGGATAAAACGCAGGCTGAAATAGTCATTTTGCCACATCGGCACCTTCCAAAAACTGCCAAAGCCGTAGCGGTTGTAAATGAGGATAATTAACAACCAAGGTATCACTCCACCACCAAAAACAACCAAACTTTTCCAATTCTGCCGGTTGAGCCAGAGAATAATTATAAATGGTAGCAGTAAAATGATATTGGTGTACCGAATCAAACAGCCAAGACCGAAAATCATCCCGGCAAGAAAAAGCCCACTTGACCTGTGGAAAAATAAAAGGTAGAATGCGGCAAGGACCGCCACGGTTGCCGGCAAATCAGACATTACTGTCCGGGAGTAAACCAGCACCGGCGGATAATACAGCAATAAAAGCGCCCAACCGGTAAAGGCATCGGGTATAACCCTTTGCATCAGTCGAGCAAAGATAACCGTACCCACTATGGCACACAACAAGCCCAGCAGAAAAACTGCCCGCCAGTGGATAAAAAGAAACGGTAAAATAAGTAGCGCATTGCCTGGTGGATACTTATTGACAATATGGCCGCCGTGCGCCCGCTGATCAAATGAGAGAATCGGCACTGGTATCGTGGAATCATCATAAGATAATTTACCAGATTTGAATAGCAAAGACTGAGTCAGATAGGCGTTCTCATCAACAATGGCGGGTATCCGCGGGTAGAAAACAAAAAAACCGAGCGCATAAATTACCAAACCGATTACCAATACCCAGTTCTTCCTCAACCGGTTTTGCTTTGTTACCACTCTCACCAACACCCGATAATAACCGTCTCCACTTTCAGGTCAAGAAAGGGTTAGCGGACATATCAGCTTACCGATAAGAAATCAATCTACCTTTCTTGATTTTTAATCAAATCCTGCTAAATTGAAAATCCAGATGAACCGAAAAAATGTACCGCGGCTCTTCTGTGATGTAATGCTGGGCAGACTGGCGCGACGTCTACGCCTTCTGGGTGTTGATGTGCGCTACGAACCTGGATTAAAAGGTATTGCAGGTTATCGCCGGGCAAAAAGTGAAGGAAGAATTTTCTTAACCCGCCATCACCGATTTCGGAATCTAACAGATACGGTTTTTGTGGAAAACGATGATATCGACAAGCAGCTCGAACAGGTTAAGCGGGTGTTTAATATCTCCGACGAAAACTTAAAAAAGGACAACGGTCTACTTAGCCGCTGCTCAGTCTGCAACGAGGCGCTGAGGAAAATCAGCCGGGATGAGGCACGACCTGCTGTGCCTTTCTACATCTATCAGATTCACAACGAGTTTCGACGCTGTCCTAAGTGCCAGCGTGTTTACTGGCCCGGCAGTCATATTCAGAAAATAACCCAACAAGGAGGAAAATAATGGCGGTTATAATTGATGGTAAGAATCTGAAAATTGAGGACCTGGTAAGGGTGGCGAGAGAAAGTGAAAAAGTGGAACTGAGCCCGTCTGCCCAGGAACGGATTAAAAAATGCCGCGACTTTGTTGAGCGCAGGATCGCAGAACGGGCGGTAATGTATGGCATCACCACCGGTATTGGTGAACTTTCTGAAGTAATTTTAACTCCGGAGCAAACCCGTCAGTTCCAGCGCTATCTGGTCTATTCCCATTCTGCCGGTTGTGGCGAACCACTTGCCGAAGAGGTGGTGCGGGCTGGCATCTGTTCCCGGATCAACGTCCTCGCTAATGGCAACTCGGGCATCAGACTCAAAGTGGTAGAAACCCTCCTTGAACTACTCAACCGTGGAGTAACACCGGTAGTATTTGACCGTGGCTCGGTCGGTGCCTGCGGTGACCTCTCACCGATGAGCCAGATGGCACTGGTGCTACTTGGCGAAGGTGAGGCTTTTTATCAGGGAAAGAGGATGAGTGGTGCGGAAGCACTTAAAGCGGCGGGAATCGAACCGATTCAGTTTGAAGCCCGTGATGGTCTGGCAACGATCAACGGCTCAAATATGACCGCGGGCTGGGGTGCCCTGGAGATTTTTGATGCCAGTCGATTTTTAAAAACATCAGAAATTGCCGCGGCAATGACCTTAGAGGTGCTCAATGCCAATATGGCAGCGTATGACGAGCGGATTCACCGGGTAAGGGGTTATTCCGGTGCTGTCGCCTGTGCCGAAAACATCCGCCGGTTGACCGAAGACTCAGAGATGCTCAAACAGCCGGGCAAAAAGGTCCAGGATGCCTATTCCCTGCGCTCAACACCGCAGGTGGTCGGTGGCGCCAAGGATGCGCTGGTCTGGGCAAGACAGATGTTTGAAATTGAACTCAATGGCGTCGGAGACAACCCGCTATTTTTCCCTGATGATCAAGCATACCTTACCGGCGCCAATTTTCAGGGCACACCACTGGCACTGGCATTGGACCTGCTTGGCACCAGTGTAACGATGAACAGTGTTCTTTCTGAGCGCCGCACCAACCGACTGTTAAACCGCAACCTATCCGTAGGCCTGCCGGCTTTCCTCACCAAAGGCGCGGGAATGTTCTCAGGGCTGATGCTTGCCCAGTACACTCAAGGGATGTTAATCTGTGAAAACCGCATCCTCTCTGCCCCGGCTGCTACCGGTTCAATTCCTGCTGCGGCTGACCAAGAGGATTTTGTCTCTATGTCTTTTACTTCTGCCCGGAAGACACAGCAGATTATCGACAACGCCTGGTATGTCGTCGCAATTGAACTGCTCTGCGGTGCTCAGGCGATAGAGTTCCGAAAACCGCTGAAACCGGGCAGAGGAACCGCTGTTGCCTATGAACTCATCCGCCAAATCGTTCCCAAACTGGAAGAGGACCGTCCGTTACAGTACGACATCAACCATCTGACCGAATTTATTCGTTCCGGTAAACTGCTGCAGGCAGTTGAGCAGACTGTCGGTGTTTTAAAATAAAACCGGTATTCACTCCAAAAAATTCAGGGGGTACCATTCTGAGGTACCCCCTGATTCCATAGGAGGAGTCTAAATGGACGGCTTTACCTCTGGACGATCAACTTTGATACCACACTCTCTTCACCAGTCCGAATTCGAACAAGATAGACACCAGCGGAAAGTTTACCGATATCCATCCAGTGCTCTTTATTCGCACCCAGAGTTGCACTAATCACCAATTGACCAGCTGGCGAGTAAACATCAATCGTTGCTGCCTTTGCTCCATAATTAACAACCCCGAGCACATTGCTAGCTGGATTGGGCAGTATCTTCACCTCTAACGCGTTCCGTTTTTCTATCGGTCCTCCCGCAACACCTGAACGGGCTGGTGGAGTAGCGAACAACCCCATAGTATCGGGCACATAGACATAGAACTCATTGGTGGAATTCCCGCGCAGCGCCCATATCTGCTTGCGCAAATAGGTGAGAGCGCCACCGCTCTTTACCTTTTTACCAGCAGAACCGGTAGGCATCGGCGCAAGTTCAAACCAGTTATTGGTAACAACATTATAGCAGAAGAAGAAATCACGGTTACCACCGGTAAGCGCATAAACTGTACCAATGCCATCACCGGCTAAGGCACAACCATCCTTACATCGGGCGCGTTTACCTGAAGCGGAGTAATCAGGCACCCCTGCCTTTGGTATCCACCGATTTTCCGCAATAGAGTATTGATAAAACTCATTGGTAACCGATTTAACCGCGAAGAGCCGGTCGTTACCATAAGCACAGAGTGCTGAGCCCGCCTTAAACATCTTACCGGCTGGACCAGCAGGTGGCTGTTCACGTGGATACCAGACATTATTTGCCACCGAATAGACATAGAATTCAAGGGTATTCGAGCCTTTCAGGCAGTAAACTTCAGCGGTATCACCACGTCGAACAAACGCCAGACCAGTCCCGCCCTTTAACGACCGAGCACCCGGCGGTATATCTGCTAACTGCCGCCAGTTACGATTGATGACATCGTAGCGCCAGAATTCCAGAGTACCATTGCCTTTAGCCGCGTAGATATACCGCTCACCATCAGAACACAGGGCACCGGACTTGTTAACCGGTCTCCCTGAAGGACCACCAGGCATTGACGGCAGAGATCGCCAAACACCGGTACCGGCATTATACACATAGAAGTCTAATGTCTTGTTGCCTTTGAGGGCAAAGACCCGCATCGAATCGGTCTCCATCCCGGCGAGTGCGCCACCTGCTTTTACCGGTGCGCCTCCAGAAGGTAAATCCGGCCGGCGCATCCAACCAAGTGCGCCAGGCGAAACCTTGAGTTTCACCTTCAGTGTATCGTTTCCTGATTCTACATCCTTAGCAACATTGACAGACGCATTAAGCCAGTAATAACCGATCGTCGCGGGCCAAGATGGCATCCGCACATCTTTTGTCTCTCCCGGCGAGATCACATTTACCTCTGTAGACTCGTAATAGACCTCGTTGCCACTTACTGTGTCAGTAATAACCAGAAAAACTTGGCACATCTCAGCAGCATCTCCGAAATTCTTAATCCGGATAACCGGTGAAGTAACCATCGGTCTCATCTGACCTTGCGGCGATAGAGAAACCAACCCAACATCATGAGTAACTACCTGGCAGTTTGCCCGCATCGTATCATTATCAGGATGCGGGTCTCCTAATCCTACTGAACAACGCACTACATACCGACCCCTTGTTGCCTCCCAGTCTGCAAAAACAACCTCACGGGTAGAATCGGCTGGCAGATCTGAAACATACGAGGAGTCGTAATAAACCGGTGCGCCACCCGCTTGCGGGGTAATCTTCAGGTAAGTCATAAAACTCTTGGCAACCGTGGAAAAGTTCCCAACTTTTACGACCGGCGCCACCAAACCAGGGTCAACTTGGCTTGTTGGCGAGATAATTGCCACAACCCCCACATCGGTACCAACAACCTGCACCGTGCCTGTAGCACGGTTGTTATTCGGATTGCCGTCATTAGCAAGAAGTGTTGAACATTTAGTTTCAAAAACACCAGGTATGTTCGCTGTCCAATCTGGGAAGGTTAACACTGAATCGGCACCAGGATCGAGAGTAACCGAAAGTTGGGCAATATACCCATCTGATATGGTAAAGCGACAGCCAAACTGCTCGGCCACTGAACCAAGGTTTTTAACCCTGGCTTGTGGGGCAATTATATTACCCGAATCTACCACCCCGGTGGGGGCTAAAATGGCGATCGTTCTCAAATCATGAACAACCACAGTTGTAACTGACCTTATCGTATCGTTATCCCGGCGAATGTCATTATTGATAAAGGTGGAACACCGTACGATAACATTACCCCTGGGTGCCAAAACCCGCCAAGCAGCTAGGTCAACTGTATCCAGTTGTCCAGCACTGATCGTTACCACCGAAGAGTCTTGATAATAGGAGCCAATCCGCACAAAGACCTTGGCATTTTCTACAGTTGAACCGAGATTTTCAATCGTCACCCGCACCGGCACAAGCGCGCCAGAATCAACCTGGGCTCCCGGACTCAGAATGGTCCGTGCTGCGACATCATGCACCACCAGATTGAAGTTACCTGTTGTCCGATCGTTGGATACCTTCAAATCACCGGTTAGTGATGTTGAGCAAGCGGTTAAGTAACTACCCCTTGGACCACAGGGCCAGTTATTAAAATTCACCACCACTGAATCCCCAGCCGGGAGATTGTTGACTGTCGCAACATCACTCCACATCGTCGGACCGGTTATCCGGAAAAGCACGGTAAAACTCTCATTGGTATTGCCATAGTTCTTCACCTTCGCCTTTACCTGCAAACTGGCAGTGGAATCAACATTCCCGACCGGCGAGATAATCTGAGAACAACCGACATCCCGCACCCGCACGAATACCGAAGCGGTCGCCTTGTCATTATTTTTATCCTGGTCAGCAGACAACTGGGTAGAACATTTTACTGTATGACTGCCCCGTTCCAGTGCAACCCAGGACGGGAAATTAACGGTGTCAATCACACCCGGCATTAGTGTCTTTGTCCGGGTCTGGTCATAACTGGTGCCGGAAATTACCATTCGGACATTGAAAGTCTCCATTACATTCCCGTAATTTCTCACCGTTGCCACCGGATAAACGATAGTACCAGAATCCACCTCGCTGGGTATTGATATGGAAATTGTTCCAACATCACGATACCGAACAAAAACCGAGCTGTTTACAAAGTCGTTATTCTGATTTTCGTCCCCGGCAACCATCGTTGAACACTTCACCGCTAAGTTGCCCGGCGGTTGGGCGGTCCACTGATCAAACAGAACCAGGGCTGAATCATTGCCATTGATACTGGGGATGGTTTTTGTTGACGAATACCCACCCGCAATCGTAAACTTGACCGGAACATTGGCAACTGGCACCGACTTATAATTCCTCACTATCGCTTGTGGCGTAACAACCGTGAGATAATCAACCGTGCCGGTAGGCTGGATAATCTGGCTTACTCCGACATCATTTTGCACAAAAACCACTTGACAAGAATCAAGATCAGGTAGGTAATTGGGCTTGGATGCGGTTACATACATATAACCCGGGGTCGTGGGATTGATAGTGAAAGTTACCTGCCCTGAACTATTGGTATAATTACGGGCATAGACTTCACTTCCCTTCCATACGCACACCAGTGCCTGCTCCACCGGACTGGAGTTGGCGCTAACGGTTACAGTGAAATTCTGCGACCCGACGTTTATCGGACTGATAAAACTGGCATTAAGCGGAATTGGCGTATCCTCATACATCAACTGCAATGGATCACCAAACAGGTTGAGTTCAAAATAACACCAGCGCCAGGCACCATCATCGTTATACGCCAAATTCCGGTATACCTCCTTTGATTCCGCATGGGTCAGACCGATAGGCATTGAGTCGGTATTATTGAAGAAAAAGTCATAAAACCTGATATCAAGTTTTTCTGACGGACCGAGATAAGGAGGTGTACCCCAGCCGTAACGGGAGTTCATTATAACCGCTAAGGCACCGCCATTTGACCAGTTATGGGTTGATTCTGCCAGACAGTCATTCATCTCAAAATTACCCGGATAGCAGGCGATGGAGTTGATTAAACAGACCCGGGAGCCGTTGTTGTGACCCGAGATGACCGAGGTATGATAGAAGGGACCACTATGATAAATGCCGTAGTCATCACCGTGACCTACCATATGAGAGAACTGAAAACCGTTGTTCAAAGAGTCACGCACCATTGTTGAATTACCGGGATAATGTATTCGCACATCACTCCAGCCCGAAGGAGTTATATTTTCAATTGAGTCGTTGGACTGTTTATCATCGTATCCGGGCCAGAGCTGAGCCTCCACTAACAGAATCCGCTTAAGATAGTCAGTCGGTGGATTGGACTCATGGGTTTTTACCTTGTTGAAAAATGTATTTACATGACCTGCAGTATTAGCAGTTACCCTGCCAACATAAACATCGTAATACAGGTCAGTGGTATCCTGTCCATATTCACCGAAAATGTTGTCATTGTCCGCATCCCAGGACCACTGCAGGTCAGCATAGTATAAATCACAGGGGATGTCACCGGTATAGCCAGCACAGTAAGAGCGCGCCCTGCGCGTTGGCACAACCGCAGTATCACCACCTAAAAGCACCCAAATCGTTCCTTGGTTGTTAAAATAATCCCGGATAAAGTTGCGAATCTTCTCCTGCAAATCTCTACCCGTATAATTGGAATTGATCCAGGATGTATTGCGAATTATCCCGGTATAGCCCAGGCGGTTCCGCCAGTTTAGCACCGACTGAAAATCAGCCTCCAGTGTCTGATTAGTAATTATCACATAATCATAAGTTCCGAAATCCGTCAGTTTCTCTACCGGTGCATATCGTTCAACATCTGCAGGATTGGCAACTAATGCCTTGACCGCGCGGGAAAAGACTTTTAACTGATTTGGAAAAAGCGCAGCCGCTTCGGCGCTCGGGTCAGGCTGGTAATTTACCTCCACCTGCATCTGCCGGTTAATTAGATAAGATTTGCTCTGTGGATCATACCTGACAGGATAGATTGTTATCGTTACCAATCGAAAACCGGCTTTATTACCCACCGAACTCACCGCATAACCTTTCTCGGGCCAGGGGTTAGTTCCAGAGTAAACCTGCTGATCGGGCTGGACAAAAGGTGGCAACTCCCGCCGGGATACTGGAACCGGTGGCTGCCCAGGATAGGGCGGATTCTCCGCCTTGATCACCGTGGTTCCCTCTGTCGTTACCTTTACCTCCCCTATCTTCATTCCCTGGGGAATCACCAGGGTGAAAAACCAGTAAGGTAATATCGGTTTTCCTGGCTCGTTTAAATAATCAACATACAAACCCGAATGAGGCTGAACCGCGTTGTTATCCGGTGTCAGAAGCGACCAGTTATTACCATCACGTTCAACTGAGCGGATACGAAATGCACTGACCCGGAATTGAAAGCTACCCGACCAATCAGCAGCAAAAGAATAACTGACACAAATCAAAATGAGCAGAGTAATAGCAATCACCTTATTGTTATTCATACCTCCTCCTTTCAGGTTTCAGGTTTTTTAATGTCGTTAATTATATTGTGGGAATAATCTACCGCCCTAATTGAGCGGAAATAATTTAGGTTTTTGAGACCGACGCCTTTCATTTTAACCGCGCCTTTGGCTCAAATTTAACTGCTAACTAATTTTAACTCAACAGTCGCTCGTTGTCAAGCAGAAAATTACGAGTAAAGACACTAAACCGTATAGCCGAATAGCCCACTGGCGCACCATTACCGGAGACACCGGATATACGAATCCTAAAAGCGCCGTTCCAGGACCTTTGGTAACAAAGATTGGTAAACGCCGGGCAAACATTACCCTCAACCAACAGGCAAAAGCCGGTTATAAAGACACCCCAATACCGTAGGCTATCTTTGATAATGTCTTGCTGGTATAAACTATTGTTATACTGTGTGTTACCGCGGTTAAACTAATCTTCTAATTAATGGATATACCGTCCCCTATACGGTTCCTCTCTGCCCCTTCCTAAATTTTCATAGCATTTAGCCCAAACTTTATTCGGTGATATTTTTCAGTAACTCCACTACCTTTATTCTGATCATCTCTCTTGCTCTGCGATACTCCTCAATACCCTTACCTTTCGGATCCGGAATCTGCCATTCAATTCGCCTGGCTCCGGGGAGAAACGGACACTCAACCTCACAGCCCATTGTTATTAGATAGTCAAACCTTAAATCCGGCAGATCTTTGAAACCCTTTGGTTTTGCATTGGCTATGTCAATCCCTATCTCCTGCATAACTGCAACCGTCTCCGGTGAGACCTCCTTTTCCGGGTTTGAGCCGGCTGAGGCACACTCCATATCGCTTGCCAGATGCCGGCAGAACGCCTCTGCCATCTGACTCCGGCAGGAGTTACCCACACAGGCAAACAGAATCCGTTTCATAACTTCTTATTCTCCCCTACCAATAACTGCTGGGCAAGTTGCTGGAATTTGAGCGCGAGCAGACTTTCCGGCTGGGCAAGGACTACCGCCTGACCCTGGTCCGCATCGGCTGCGGTCTGTGGTATAAATGGCAACCGGGCTAAAACCGGCACGGCAAGTTCCTGTGCCATCCTGATTGCCCCACCCGCAGGAAAAAGTGGACTGGCTTTGCCGCAGTGCGGACAGATAAATTCACTCATATTCTCAACAATCCCGATTACCCGCAGGTTGACCATCCGGGCAAACTCCAGTGCGCGCCGGGCATCAAGTGCCGAAACCTCCTGCGGTGTGCTCACAATAATGGCAATGGTTGCCTTGACCTGCTGGGCGATGGAAAGGGGTTCATCACCGGTTCCGGGCGGCGAATCAATCACCAGCCAGTCCAGTTCACCCCAGTTGACATTACCGAGAAACTCCATTATCGCCTTTGCCTTCAAAGGACCACGCCAGATGATGGGTGCATTTTTCACCAGTAGCGCCATTGACATTACCTTAATCCCGAGTGGACCGGGAAATGGCAGAAAGCCGTCATCGGGTACAACGGCCGGCTCGCCCTCCTGAATCCCCAGCATCAAGGGTACATTCGGCCCGTGAATGTCGGTGTCTAAAATCCCTACCCGGCGCCCAGTTTGTGCCAGCGCCAGGGCAATGTTAACCGCCACCGTGGTCTTGCCCACCCCGCCCTTGCCACTCAAGACAATCAGCCGGTTGCCAATCCGGGCAAGGTTTTCATCAATTCGCTTTGTCAGTTCATCAGTTTCGGGCTGATTCATAAACTAATCCCGGTGTCCTGAACAGGCACCGGCACCTTCGCTTAATCTGCCCGCAATGTAATCCTCAACCGCGCCTAAGACATTGGTCTCACGGGTGATAAACAACGGTTTGATTCCTGCCTGTTGCAAATCCATCATTGCGCGGTAACCCATTCCCCGGCTGATAACCGCATCGCAGTCCTTCAGCGCTTCAGTAATTGCCGTGTGGTAGTGATGATGATTAGGTGCAGAATCTCCGCATTCCCCTTTGCTGTGCCCGGTAAACTGATTTGCCCGTACCGCACAGCGCCGATAAACGGACTCATCAACCTCGCAGATGACAAACATCCGGCACCGGCCAAAATGCTGGGCGATATTTTCCCCATCATCTGATGCAATCGCAATCCGTTTCATTTCTCCTCCTCTTTATTCTCCACTTGTGAGACCGGAGTCCGCCACCTGCCCCGGCGACGTCCCCAGCCCGGTCCCCGTTCTTCTGGTGAACGATGGATATTACGGCTGGAACAGACAGGACAGGACTGCGGTCTGCCCGTTCCATAAGGCACCTGCCAGGTTTTATCACAGTCATAACAGACAA
Source organism: uncultured bacterium (assembly GCA_964590395.1). GTDB lineage: Bacteria > Hydrothermota > Tepidihabitantia > Tepidihabitantales > Tepidihabitantaceae > JAOABP01. The sequence continues at coordinate 3,142 of CAZPVT010000005.1, read as the reverse complement.
AGGTTCTTTTGGGAACGACCATCATATTTCCTCCCTTGGTGTTTATCTGAAGCGACTTGCCAAAAATCAGCGCCTCGGCAACCTTGCGGTGTGCCTGCTCAAGGATTCTGCCAAAAGTCGGCCGGGAGATTTTCATCTCTGCTGCCGCCTCCTCCTGATGCAATCCGAGCAGGTCTGCCAGGCGCAGCGCCTCCAACTCATCCAGTTCCAGACCAATAACCCCGCTTGAGCCTCCTCGGGGCTCAAATGACCGGCAATGCGGTAGCCAGCCAATCCGACGACAGCACCTTGGTCTGGGCATATATTAATTATAAGCATATGCTCATAACCTGTCAAGAAAAATAAACGGGGCTCAGATTATCCAGCGCCGGTTGATGGTGTGCAGGCTTAGGAGAAATAGTCCCAGACCGAACAGAATGAGAATGCTTAGGTCAAAACTCAGCGGGAGCAGGCGGGTTTGACCGGTCGCCTGATGTAACATATCGGCGCCATAGGTCGGTGGTAGTGCAAACGAGAGAAACCGAAGCCATAACGGCAACCGTTGCACGGGGAAGAAAAGTCCGCATAAAAATGTGTCGGTTCGCACGATACGACCGGCGACGATAAAACCGATTCGGTCACAGAGTCTTTGTGCCTCCTCAATGTAGTGAGTGGTAAGCAAAATCGTGATGCCGGCGCGGTGCAGTTCGGCAATCAGTTGGCGGATATGGCGCGCGCTTTGAACATCAATACCGGTAGTTGGTTCATCAAGAAAAAGAATCGGTGGCTGGTGGATTATACCGGCGGCGATGGTCAATTTGCGCTTCATCCCCTTGGAATATTCACCAAACCGACGGTGGGCGGCTTCTTTTAACCCAAAATCAGCCAGCAACCGCTCTGCTCGCTCAATCCGCTCCTGCTTCGGGATACCGTAGAGCGCAGCACAGAAACAGAGGTTTGCCAGCCCGGTCAGTTCCGGATACAAATTGTTTTCATCAGGCACGATGCCAATAAGATGTTGAGCTGAGCGCGGTCGGCGCGTGCAGTCAATGCCGGCAACAACGATTTTCCCTTGGTCAGGACGGACGAGCCCTGAAAGGATGTTGATGGTGGTAGTCTTGCCGGCGCCATTCGGCCCAAGGAGCCCAAACAACTCCCCACCTTGCACCTCAAGATTCAGTCCGTTAAGAGCAACTATTTTGCCAAAGCGTTTAACAATACCCTGGGCAAGAATTGCCGCCGGGCCCACGGTCATTCCGTTGCCTATTTGCGGGTCGGTTTTTTTACGCAGGGGTGATTTTTAACCGTGCCATGACACTGCCGCACCTGCTTTTGCGAACATTTTTCCGGCTTGCCTTTCAGGCTTTTCGGCTGCTGGCAGTTTGCCCCTTTACCGCACATCTTCTGCCTCCTTTCTGGTTAAAAAGTTGAGCCAGTGCTATTGTCAGCTGGCGCCGGGCAGTTGGTGCCAGACGGTAGTGGACAAAATATCCCCGGCGTTCACCAACCACCAGTCCGGCTGCACGCAGAACCCGCAGATGCTGTGAGACCGCACCGGCGGTGATGCCAGTCAGTCGAGAGAGAGCACCGACACAAAGACAGTTTTTATTCAGCAGTTGCAGGATGTGCAACCGGCTTGCTGCGCCCAGCGCGGCAAACATCGCCGCCTGACGATAATCACTTTCTTTCATTTGTTTTAGTATACACTAAAAAACTTAAAAATCAAAGATTTCTTTACCCATCAGATAAACCGATTGCTGCCTTAACGGCTAAAAACCAGTTTTTCCCGGAGCACCTCACTGCCGGTGTTGAGAACTACAAAGTAGACACCGTTGTTTACCAAACTACCGGCCCGCTGATTCACCGGCCAGAAAAACTCATACCGTCCCGGGTTAAAGCGTTGTGTGCCAAAATTGTAAACCTCTCTACCCAGGGCATCATAAATGGCAAGGTTGACATCAGCCTGCCGGCAGAGAACGAAACTGATGCGGGTTTGGTGGTTAACGACGCTGGGATGAATCTCTAAGCGGAGGGCGTCTTGCCCGTTGATTTTCCCCTCGTCAGTTCCTACCATCGCCAATGAACCGGCAAAAACACCGTTGCCACTGGTGCCAAGATATAAAAGTTGAGGATTATGCGGATCAAAGGTCAGATAGTATGCCCGGAGGTTTCCCAGCCCCTCATTGGCTTCAGACCAGGTCTCACCCTGGTCAGTGGAAAGATAAACGCCCCAACCGGTGCAAGAGTCATGGATTGCCCAGTCAAGCGTGCCCAAGGCAACCAGACTGGTGTCAAACGGACTAAAGGCAATCGTGCGGACACAGGGGCGATAGCCGTCAATCCGGAACCGGGGCAGGGAGTCCCAGGTCATTCCGCCATCAAACGAGCGGTAAACACCCCCGAACCTTGAAGCCCGCGCCATCAGAAAAACCGCACCATCAAGCGGTGAAACCGCTACACCCCAGGTCTCCAGGCGCCTGGGCAGAGGAAGTTCAAACCAGGTGTCGCCACCGTTGGTGGTTTTGTAAATCTTTTCCCTTTGGGGGAGGCATAGGTAAAGGGTGTTCGGGTCGTTGAGCGCCATCGCCAGCATCTGCGGATGGCTGTGAGTAAAGGAGTCGCTGCCAATCGTGATATTCAGCCCGTTGTCCTTTCTCTGCCAGTTCTCGCCCCCATCGGTGGATTTGTACACACCATATCTTGACACCCAGACATAAAGGATGGTGGAATCTTCCCGGCTATTCGGGTCAATCAGGATGGTACTTTTGTAACCGGTGTCGGGCAGTCCGGAAAGCATAGTCCAGGTTTGACCAGCATCGGTGGAGCGCCAGAGTTTGCCATAGACCCAGGTCCAGGGACCGGTACCGGCATAGAGAATGTTGTGATTGGCAGGATGAATGGCAAGGCTATATGTGGTGTTACCATAGGGGCGCAACGGCTGAAAAATATACTGGAACGAAGCCCCGCGGTCGGTTGACTTCAAAAGCCCGACATCATGCATAGCGATATAGATGATGTTGGAGTCAATCGGGTCAGGAATAACCTGTTTGATACAGGTGACCTCAAGACCGGTGCCGCGCCAGTTGTTATTGCCCAGGGACTCACAGTAGCAGTAAACCCAGTTGTTGCCCGCATCGGTAGATTTCATTACCGCATGGGAATT
>CAZPVT010000004.1:0-56160 GCA_964590395.1 uncultured bacterium | reverse complement strand
TGTATTCTGATGACCACTGACCCGGGTGATTTGGTTTTTGATCCGACCTGCGGTTCAGGCACAACCGCCTATTGTGCGGAGAAATGGGGCAGAAGGTGGATAACCTGTGATACTTCAAGGGTGGCGCTGGCAATTGCCCGGCAAAGACTGATGACCGCCAGGTTTGACTATTATGAGTTGCTTGACCCGGAGCGAGGTCCTGCTGGTGGTTTCAAGTATGAAACGGTTCCGCATATCACGCTGGAGAGTATTGCCAAGAATGCCGAAATTGATGTCATTGCGGGCAAATATCAGCCGGAAATTGATAAAGCGCTTGTCGATTTGAACCGGGCAATTAGAGAAAACTGGCAGGAGTGGGAGGTGCCCAGAGAGATAAATAAGAACTGGAACAAAAAGGCACAGGAGGCACACCAGCGTTTCTGGAACCTGAAAAGGGCAAAGCGCCAGGAGATTGATAACAGCATTCAGCGCAATGCACCACAGGAAACTCTCTATGACAGACCGTTCATTAAGCGCGGCGTGGTGCGGGTGAGCGGACCTTTTACAGTTGAAGCGATTCCACCGCCGGCAATATCCATACCGGAAGCAACACCGATTCCCCAATACGAGGCAGAACAGGGCAGGATTGACAATCGGGCAAGTGATTATATTTTGAGAATGATTAACCTTTTGAAACTGCAGGGAGGCGTAATCTTTCCCGGGGGTAAACGGCTGGAATTAAAAGACATCAGACGGTCGGCACTGGGGTTTATTCATGCTGAAGCCGAGGCACAGATTGAAGAAACACCGAAACGGGTGGCGATAAGTTTTGGTCCGGAGTTCGGACCGGTTACCGCTTATCAGGTGCGCGAAGCAATTGAGCCGGCAATGTTAAATAAATTTGACATTCTGCTGGTTGCCGGGAGCAGTTTTGCACCCGATGTTCACTCATTTGCCAGCAAGGCACAGGAGAGGATTAAGGGTTTAACAATTCAGTGTGTCAATATCGCTCCTGATGTGCTGTCCGGTGATTTGCTCAAGACCAATCGGGCAAGCCAGATATTTACAGTTTTTGGCGAGCCGGATGTAGCAATAGAACCGAAGGCAGACGGCACATTCATTGCTGAACTTAAAGGTGTGGATATCTATGACCCGATTAAAGGTGAGGTCCATTCTGAACGCGGGGATAACGTTGCTGCCTGGTTTCTTGATACCGATTACGATGGAATGACATTTCATATCTGTCAGGCGTTTTTCCCGGGCGACCCGGATGCCTGGGATAAGTTACAGCGGGCACTGCGGGCGCAGATTGAGCCAGCGATATTTGAGCAGATGCGGGGCACGAGGTCATTTCCGTTTAAGCCGGGTGAATTCAACCGAATTGCGGTCAAGGTGATTGACTTCCGTGGTAACGAGGTGGTACGGGTGCTGGAGTTAAAAAATTTCTTGACAAAAGGCAAGAAATCAGCATAATTATTATGAGTATATTATCTGCCCCCCGAATGACATGCCGCAAGGCCTCATTCGGGGTTATGCTTTTTAATATAATATAACCGCAAAGGCATGGTTTCTGAGCCAACTGTTAAAAGAGCAATAGTTTTCATTGATGGGCAGAATCTGTTTTATGCGGTAAAGGAGGCGTTCGGTTACACATATCCAAATTATGATGTGTTAGCGCTAGCAGAATGCGTGTGCGGTGATAATGGCTGGCAATTGGAAGAAACCAGATTTTATACGGGCATTCCTGACCCCAATGATGACCAAAAGTGGCATTCCTTCTGGACGCGAAAATTAAGTGTAATGGGGAAAATGGGAATACATATATATTCTCGTCCCCTGCGTTATCGGAATCAAACGATAGTTCTGCCAAATGGTTCGCGGCACACAGTTTTGGTTGGACAAGAAAAAGGAATAGATGTTAGGATCGCGCTTGATGTAGTCCGGCTGGCACGAGAAAATAAGGCTGATGTTTTTGTTTTATTTAGTCAGGATCAAAATTTATCTGAAGTTGCCGAGGAAATTCGTGTTATTGCACGACAACAGGACCGCTGGATTAAAATAGCCAGTGCGTTTCCTGTGAGCCCGACATACAAAAACACCAGAGGAATAAATAAAACTGATTGGATTAAAATTACGCGTAAAATCTACGATAGCTGTATTGACCGCAGAGATTATAATCCGCGTAAGAGTTAGAGTTTCTATGCTCGTTGATAATCCGATTATTAACAGTCCGTTTGAGGAGCCAAAAACACACTGGGCTTATGAGGAAGGTCAGCCAGTTTTGAAGGAGGAACGACGGCGTGCCGGTTATTATCTCCGACCCCGCACCAGAGGCGAGCAGGTAGCCCTCTTTGAAGAGGAGTTTGTTGAACTGGGTGTGGTCAATGTCATCCGCGAGAGAGTTCGGGCGTGGCGGGAACGGGGTTATCCGGGCATCACCAATATCACCCGGCAACTGCTGAATCACTGGCACAATCCGGAGCGGGAGCGAAAACTGTTTTTCTGCCAGTTGGAGGCGATTGAAACGCTCATCTGGCTGATTGAGAGCCCGCCTGCCGACCGTCATGGTATTGACATCCCGAAGGATAATGAACTGCTCCGTTATGCCTGTAAGATGGCAACCGGCTCAGGTAAGACCGTAGTAATGGGAATGGTCATCGCCTGGCAGGTGCTGAATAAACTTGTCAATCCGCAGGACCGGCGATTCTCTGATGCGGTGCTTATTCTCTGTCCGAATCTCACCATCAGGGAAAGGTTACAGGTGCTCAAGCCCGAGCATCCCAAAAACTATTACCTGCGGTTTGATTTACTGCCCACCGGACTTTTGCCCCAACTTTCACAGGGTAGATTCCTTATTGCCAACTGGCACACCCTTCTGCCCGTTGATGACAGCCGTTCAAGGTCGGTGGTCAAGCGGGGTGAGGAGTCTGACACTGCGTTCTGCCGCCGGGTCTTAAAAGAACTCGGCGAGAAGCAGAATATACTGGTAATCAATGACGAAGCACATCACGCCCATCGTCCGTCACCCTTAGCAGAGGAGGACAAGAAAGGGCTTACCCCGGAAGAGATTGCGGAACGGGAAGAGGCGACAGTCTGGGTTAATGGGCTGGATCGGATTCAGCGGGTTAGAGGAATTAATTTCTGCGCCGACTTTTCTGCCACACCGTTCTATATCCGGGGTAGCGGTTATCCGGAAGGCGAACCTTTTCCCTGGGTTGTATCTGACTTTGGCTTGGTGGATGCGATTGAATGCGGAATTGTCAAAATTCCACGGGTGCCGGTTGATGATAATACGGGCGCACTGATTCCCCGTTATTTCCGGCTCTGGGAATGGATTAACGAGCGTCTCCCCTACTCGGAACGGGCAACCACCCGGCGCCGTGCCAAACCAGAATCGGTTCTGCGTGAAGCCGAAGATGCACTGGCGACGCTGGCATCAGAATGGAAAAGGATATTTGATGCCTGGCAGAAGACAAATCAGCCGGTGCCGCCAGTGATGATTGCGGTTTGTGATAACACCGATTTAGCCAAACTGGTGCACGAGCACATCGCCAGCGGGAATATATTAAGTGAACTTCAAGATGATTTAAAAGATAGTAAGATTACCTTCCGGATTGATACCAAACTTTTAGCCCAGGCTGAAACCGTTAAGGAGGGGGAAACCAGAGCAGAAGTGGCAGAGCGGTTACGCAAGATGGTTGATACCGTAGGCAAAACCGAGTGGGAAGGCGAAGGGGAGCCACCGGGGAAAAATATCCGTTGTGTGGTTGCGGTCGGGATGCTCAACGAAGGCTGGGATGCCCAGAATGTAACCCAGATTCTCGGCTTGCGGGCATTTACCTCACAACTTTTGTGCGAACAGGTGGTTGGACGTGGTTTGCGCCGGTTGAATTATGATGATTTTACAGAACCGGAGTATGTCGATGTCTATGGTGTGCCATTTGAGGTAATACCAGTAAAGAAAAAACCGGTCAGCCGCACGGAGCCTTCCAAAGTTTCTACCCTAATTCGTGCCTTGAAAGAACGGGAAAATTTTGAAATAACTTTTCCGCGCGTTGAGGGATATGTTTTTGATGTTAAACAGCGGATAAAGGTTAACCTGAAGGATATTCCATATTTATTACTCAATCCGAACCAGGCGCCCACTGAAGTTGTCAGTAAACCACAGGTCGGTTATCGGTTTGGCAGACCGGACCGGCTCGGACCAGGTAAAGAGGTTATTCACGACCGAAACCCATTTCACATTGAAAAAAGATTACAGGCTACTGTTTATGAGATTGCCGCGGAACTGGCAAACCGGCTGAAAGAAAAAGGTGAGGAGTGGCGGAACCGTAGAATCCTCTTTCCGCAATTGCTGAATATCGTCTGGCAGTATATTGAGGAGCGGGTCCGGATTGTTGACCCGAGTGTGCCGTTGGAAGACTTAGCGCTGTTAAAATACCGACAGGCGATTATTGAGCGATTAAGCAATGCCATTGAAGGCGATGAAGAGGCAGGTGAGAAACCTTTGCTACCGGTTATTGAACATTTTCGTCCAACCGGCTCAACTCGCGAGGTAATGTTTAGAACCAACCGCCCAGCGGTCGGCACCACAAAGAGTCATATCAGCCATGTGGTATTAGATACTGAGAAATGGGAACAAAGCGTTGCCTATCGTCTGGAACGAATTCCTGAAGTAATTTGTTACGCCCGTAATGACCATCTTGATTTCACCATTCCTTACGAATGGCAGGGCGCGAGGCATGAGTACCGTCCTGATTATATTGTGCGTTATAGGACAGAAAACGGTGAGATAAAAATTATCCTGGAGGTAAAAGGGGTTGAGTCTGAACAGGACCGGCAGAAAAAGACCGCTGCCGAGCGCTGGGTTAAGGCGGTAAACCGGCATGGTGGATTTGGGAAATGGGCTTTTACAGTCTGCCGTCGTCCTGCCTATTTGAAAGACCAACTGGCTAGGTTAGCACACCAGGTGTAAAAACCATTACTTTACCCCCTAACTTGACATCGGCTTGGGTTATGGGTATTCTTGACTTATGAGTGTTAAGTGGCTTTGGTGGCTGGTTGCGGTATTGACAGTTGTCTCCTGCTGTCCAAGAGGTAATGTAACCGTAGCAGTGGTGGAAGATGACACCACCCGGACCCTGTCTGTCCAGTCCGGACTGAGTAGTAAATTTGAAGTAAAAGATGACAGTGTCCTGATCCGGCTTTATGACCAGGATGAAAAGTTGCGGGCAACGGTTACAATTTCGGATCCTAAACTCTCCCGGCGGTTAAAGAAAAAATCAGCCGACAGTATCTCGGTCAAACTGGAGCAAGACAAAGGCACGGTTGTAATAACCAAACAGGGGCTGAGCCTGAACCTGATTGACCGGGACAGTAAAGGTAAACTGGTGTTGCAGTTAACCGATAGTGGTGCGTTCTGGTCGGTATACGACAGTACGGGCAAACTGGTCTGGGGTCGGTAGGTAAAATAAAAGATGCCTCTTTTTGCAAGTAGTCCTCTCTTTACCAACTAACTCCAGATTGCCACTTGACTTTTAAGTGAGTAAATAATATAATGGACAAGAGGTCTAAACATAAGGAGTTAATATGAGAAACAATGTGAAGGTTGTGCTGGCGGTAGTGCTTGTCTTACTCGCAGTTACCGGCTGTGATATCTTTGGCGGTAACAAGCCACCGGTAAAACCACCGGCACCAACCGGTCCGGATATGCGTGCAATCGGCGTTGCCGGCAGTTATACCGCGGTAACCACGGATCCGAATAATGATTCCATCTCTTATCAGTTTAACTGGGGTGCGACAAATGACACCTCTGCCTGGAGCCTGTTTGTGAAAAGCGGTGATTCGGTAAATATGAGCCACACCTGGGATGAGGCAGGAACCTATGAGGTAAAGGTGCGAGCACGGGATATTAAGGGTAAGGTGTCTGAATGGTCATCGGGTTTAACCGTAACCGTCCGGCTAAATCAGATGCCCCAGACACCCGCAATGCCCACCGGACCGTTGAGCGGTGTTCGGGGTAGAAGTTATTACTTCTACGCCACCACCACCGATCCGGATAATGATATGGTCCAGTTCAGGTTTTCCTGGGGTGATGGCGATACCTCGGACTGGGGCGGTTTTGTCTCCTCAGGCGGTACAGACTCTGCAGTCCACACCTTTAATACCGGTGGTCTGTATCAGATCCGGGTGCAGGCAAGAGACAAACTGGGCGGTGAGTCGTTCTGGTCTGAACCGCTGATTTTTGTGGTTACCGATACCGCTTATCCGTATACAATTGCGCTCACCTGGAATGAGCACCCACGTGATCTTGATGCCCATATCTGGACACCGTTTGTGGAGACCGACTCCTGGCATATCTATTTTGGCAGAGAGGGATTTCTGCGTAGTGAGCCTTACTGTTCACTTGATGTTGATGATGTCACCAGTTTTGGACCTGAGCATATTACGATCAGCCGGGCATTTTCCGGTGAGTATGTCTATGCGGTCCATCACTGGTCAGGAGATTCAACGATTTCCACCTCGGGCGCGGTTGTGCGGATTTACAATTACGGCAATCTGAGTAGGACCTTCATGGTGCCGAATCAACCCGCCGGCGATAACTGGTGGTGGCATGTTTTCAAACTGAATGCGGTAACCGGTGAGATTACCGAACTGAATGTAATTGATGCAAATCCACCTCTGCCCTGGTCAATGGATGTCAGAAAGTAGACGGAATAAAAAAAGAAGCGGGGGGCAAAATGCCCCCCGTTTTTTTAGCCCCTTCGGCTCGGTTCGACCCGTTCCATCTGAGAGGAGTTTTTCTCCAGATACAGCCGGATCTCCAGTTTTAACAGTTCCTGTTCCCAGCAGGTCTCGGGAATGGTGATCTTGCCCAGATAGACCTCCTGATCAGGATAACAGCGCGCAATAGATGGCAACAGATAAGAGTGAAGTTCCACGATATCGGTTACCACACCTTTAATCTCCAGGCCATCAGGCAGTGTCCAGATTTCAAGCAAACCCTTGAATGTGCCCCAGGTTTCCAGATAGCCGCTATCCTGCCTCAGTCTGCCTCTAAGCATTACTTGATGAAGCCGTGGGTTTTGAACCGGGCAACTATGGAGTCTTTCGGGAAAAAGCCAACCCGGCGCGAAAGTTCCCTACCTTCTGCATCAAGAAATACTAAGGTCGGAATCGCCTGAATCTGAAACTTTCGAGCAAGTTCCGTGTTTTTGTCGGTATCAATAGAGAGAATTTCAATCTTGCCTTTGTACTCCTCTGCCAGTTCTTCAATAATCGGTGCCTGCTGTTTGCAAGGTGGACACCAGACAGCAAAGAAGTCCCAGAGTTTTGGTAACTGCGCGGGTTGCGCTTCGGTTTTAACAGGTTGCGGAGTTGACGCAGGTTTGGTAGCCGGTTGAGTTGGCATTGCAGGTTGAGTGGACTGGCCAGTAGCGGTTGTTTCTGCGGTCTGGGTAACCGCGGGTGTTGACTCAACAGGTACGGCTGGTTTTGGGGTTAAAGCAGGTGAACGTTCCTCAACCTTTTTACTTCCACAGCCAGGCAGCAGTAGCATCACCAATAAAAAAATCGTCAGTTTTTTCATCCTCTCTTCTCCTTTCTATAAAAATTATATTCGTCCTGAAAGGACAGTCAAATCTTCAGGCAACGAGCAATCTGCCATTACCCTTTTCCACCCAGCCGATCACCGCCGCGGTTTTCACCCCTGAACCGTGCAGTTGGTCTAAAAGTTGCGCGCCTCTTTTTCCAGGCACCGCTATCAACAGTCCACCCGAGGTCTGGGCATCGCAGAGGACCAGCCGGGTAGTGGTATCAAGATAACGGGCAAAATGAGTATAAGGCTTAACGAATCGGTAATTGTTAACCGTGCCAAGGGGATAAAGTTTTTTACCGGCAAGTTCAATCGCTCCAGGCAGAAACGGCACCGTTGCTGACTGGATCACCATGTTTACTCCGCTTGCCTTTGCCATCTCCCAGGAATGGCCCAAAAGTCCAAAACCGGTAACATCGGTTACCGCATTGACACCAACCCGGCACATTACCTCGGCTGATCTCCTGTTTAACTCAATCATCGTCCGGTTGGCATTTCTGACCGCAAAGTCAGGCGCCTTTTTTGCCTTGAGTGCGGTGGTGATAATACCGGTACCCAGCGGTTTGGTGAGAATTAAAACATCTCCTGGACAGGCACCAGCATTGGTAATCACCTTTTTAGGGTGAACAACACCGATCACCGCCAAGCCAAATTTTATCTCCATATCTTTGAAGGTATGGCCACCCGCAATCACCGCACCCGCAGTTCGCATCCGCTCAATCGCACCTGCCAGAATCGCCCGGATAGTCTTATGCTCAATTTCATTAACCGGAAACCCTAAAACCGAAAGGCAGGCAACCGGTTTTCCGCCCATTGCATACACATCAGAGAGGGAGTTGGCAGCCGCAATCTGCCCGAAGGTAAACGGCTCATCCGCGACTGGACCAAGAACATCAACTGTCAGGACCAGCGCGGTATTGCGGTTTAACCGGTACACACCCGCATCATCCGCAGTATCACTGCCAACAATTAGGTCCGGAGAGAAAATTCTGGGCAGTTTTTTTAAGATGGCAAACAGATCTGCCTGACAGGCTTTACCTGCACAGCCGGCAGCAAAGGCAAAGTCCAGCAGTCTCTTGCGCCGCAATTAATGTAATAGCACCAGTTTATACCACCGCTGGTTATAATTGAGCAGGTAACTGCCTCCAGGCAGGCTGGATAACCGGTGTCTGCCCGGTGCCAATTGCATAACAGTTCTGCCCGAGATGTCAAACAGTTGAGCAGGTGTGTGATCAATATTCAGGGTCTGGTTAGCACCGATTAACCAGCCAGAAACCGGCACCTGCCCCAATCTGCCATTTTCAGCAACCGCACAGACATTGTTGGTAATGGTGGTAATCGATTTGGTTAAAGCCGGGTTGCCCAATGAACGGACATGCAGGACAACCCGTGCCTCACCTAAAGTACCGGTGGTGTAAACCGCAATGTCAATTGTGGTATCTGCCTCTCCACTTGCCAGTGTGTCATACATCGGAACACCCGGCTCTACACATCTGCCCCGCAGACAGTAAATTACGCTCCAGTCCGGCACAATGCTTAAGACCGTGCAGTTTAACTCATAAACATCGGTTTGGGTGCCGGTGTTGGTCAGGGTAAAATAGAAAAAACCTGCCCCGTTGGGTTCGACCCGCTGGAATGTATCGCTCCGGCAGACCAGATCAAAGTTGTATTCTGCATAGAGTAAAGCAGTTAGCCCAATAACAAAAAGCAATAAACTGTATCTTTTTTTCATCTTTACCTCCGGTTAATCGGTGATTTAACCGTCTGTAAAACCTTCCTGGTTGACGGTTGCTGGATAAAGGCAACCACATTCAGATAACGGGATTGCCAGTAGGGTGGGAGTTGAAAATTAACCTCCACCTTTGTGGTCTCAGCCCGGAAAAGGAGAAGCGGTCTGCCATCTGGTTCGGGCAGGATCGCGCGCATCACACAGTTGAATACCGAATCGGTTGCACCTGGTAGCCGTTCCCGGATTGAATCCTCGGTAATCACCACAAAAAGTAAAAGCGTCTCAAGAGGTGTTGAGTCCACACCCCAAACTTGAACGACGACTCTACCCGCGGTAGATTCCAAAGTAGCGTTAACATCTAACTGGGCTTTAGGCAGAATAGCCCGGGCACCGAGGATGTAATTACGGAAGGTCTCGTAGTTATATTCCGGACCCGGGGTCCGAACCACCTCACCACCGTCAAAAACAGTTGCCGGCTCACCACCGGATTCGTAATAAAGAATCCGGCGCTCCTCAACATAGGAAGGAGATAGGGTATCACCCGCGACCCGACGGTGATAGGCGATGACCACCACACTGTCTTTGAACTCCTTTACCAGACTGTCAAGGGTATGGGCAGCGTAGGGACAATAGACACACCGCTGCCAGGTGAAGAACTCCGCAAGCACAATCCGGTTGGTAGGCACAAGCGGTATCTCGGGCGCATCTGAACAGAATAAAAACACCAGGGGCAGGTAGCAAACCATCCTCTGCCACCTGCCCCGCATAATCCCAACCCCTTGTTTAGCGAACAAAGATGGCTCGGTGCAAATCGCCCTCAGCAGTACGGATAAAATACAAACCCGGCGCAAGCGCCGAAAGATCATTACTGCCGGATTTCAGGGTTAAAATCCGGCGCCCGCTGGCATCAAACAGCGTCACCGGATTTGCCGGATCAACCGTCATTAGTCTTTCGCGGTTAACGATTGTGGGCAAACTCCGCCGAGATTTTGCGGTAACCTGTTTTTCGCTGATACCAACCGCACCCGCGAGGAAGTCGTCAATATACCAGCCTTCTGCCACACCGCTGTAGTCACTGATCAACCTGAAGCGCAACCGCACCGTCTGATTCAGAAATTCGCTTAAGTCCAGTTCCACTAACTCCCAGTTACCATTGCTACCGGCAAAACTTGCCACTGGATACCAGAAGGGTGAACCGTTGTTGATCTCAACCACACACTGGTCATAAGTGGCAGCGGTCGCATAGTAATGGTAAAAACTGACCCGCGCCGGGTGACCGATAGTAAAGAACGGTGAGTACAACCGGGCATCCATCTCGTTAATATACTGATGTCCTGCCTCATTACCGCAGTACCAGGAGGTGCTCGGTGAGTTACTGCGATAGGTGGAAAGGTGCCAGTAATCCCTTATACCACCGTGGGTCCAGTCACCCTCTCCGGACTCCATATCGTCAGCAAACCCCGGCTGAGAGGCAATGTTGAGCGGAAAGACCACCGTATCAACACTAAAATCGCTGGTTGTAATCACCAACTGCATTTGTGCCAGATGCGGGTCCGGACACCCGGAACTGACCTGAATGGTAACCGGACTGCTGGTAGTAACATCCTCGCCGACCGGTATGGGCCCGAATGTGGTGTTACCATTTGTAACGGTAACATACGGGTCCGTGGTGGTAAGCGTGGCGCTGGCACCACCTGCAGACGCACTGCCGATGTTGCGCAGGGTGATATTTAAATCCACCGTTGCACCTGGTGCGGGCACAACCGACGGTTGAAACCTAACAAACTCCAACTCCGGCCTGGAAATCACCCCGATCCTCGCGCCCTGATGAATCCAGCGGGTGGCATCGGTCTGGACAAAAACCACCAGTTCGCAGTTCTCTGCCACCCAGTTGGACGCAACGGTGAAGTTACGGGTCCGGTCTACCGAATCACCGGGGTTAACGGTAATCTCCTCACCGCTGGCATTGGGTAACATTGTCCTTACCACATCGTGCAGACTGTCCATTCCCTGCCAGGGATAATAGATATGGCTCTCAATCAAAACGGTGTGTAACCTACCGGTAATCACACCGCTTGATGTATTCTCTACCACAATCGTCAGGGTGCCGTTACGGCTGACCGAGTCATAACTTACCGCCAGACGAATATCAAGTGGACTGGGCTCGGTTTTGCGCTGGTCAAAATAACCGCGATAAACCGGATACATCGTGCCGTAGCGCATCCCGCCGACAATTGAGTAACCACCATCAATGCGCGTCGTCGGATAACCGCTGATACTGTAATAACTTGCCCGGTTAGCAGCGACTGCGGTGTAGAACGGGTCACTGTTTGAGGAGTGATAGGAAATTACCACCACCGAGTCAAACGCCCGGAATTTCAACTCCTCTGCCCCTCTTGCGGCACCCGGACAGTACTGACACCAGGTAGCGGTGAACTTCTCCAGCACCATCACTCGCTGGGTTGCTAAAACCGGCAGGATGACCGCAATGCTCAATAATATTATCCTTTTCATATTACCTCCTTTATATTATAACTAAACCAGTCCCATACAGGACAGGCAGATCTGGGTACTGAAGTAAAAGATACGGGTAAAGCCACCGGTCAGAACACCGATCACCAAAAGAGTAATACCGAGTGTGGCAATTACCAGCGGAAGTAAGCGACGCACTACTTCTGCCCGATGTAAAAGCCTCTGCCGACCTGATGGCGATGTGCCGCATCCCGCCACAGGTTAACCAGATTGACCGCAAAGTTGAACAGGTCTTCGCCGAAGTTCTGGAGTATTGCCGGCTTCAAATCCTGCTCCACTTTGACCTTATATTCATCAAAGCACTTTACGAACTCATCAGTCTGGTCTTTAGCATCAAGGATTTTGAATCCCGCCTTTTTCAAAACCTCTTGCCAGCCTTCAAATGTCTCCATATACGGAAAAGCCATTGACTCGTAGAGTTTGGCAAGCAGGTCCTCTTCAATCTTGCCGGTGATCACCCAGTCGGTAAAGCCAATTTTACCGCCCGGTTTCAGAACGCGGTAGCACTCCCGTGCCAAGAGGTCCTTGTCGGTGACATAACACCATGCCTCCTGACCCCAGACGATATCAAAGGTGTTCGCTTTGAACGGCATATCCAGTGCGTTACCCTCAATAAAGGTGATCATTTGTTCAAGGCCGGCATCCTTTGTCCGCTGACGTGCCTTTTCCAGCATCGTCTTGGTGAAATCCAGACCGGTTACCCGGACACCGTATTTTTTAGCGATATGCCGGGCCGGAGCACCCAGCGCACTGCACACATCCAAAACATGCATTCCGGGCTTTAATCCCAGCGCCTGTGCCAGACGGTCGGTTGCCTCTGGTCCGCCAGAGTGAATCTGCTCACTCATCACCGCTTCCCAGAGCAGTCCACCCGGACCGTCATATACCTCCTGGACATCCTTACCGGTATAGTCGTAACGTTTTGCCATTTTTACCTCCTATATTTTTGTTGCTAAGAGTTATCGGCTTCTTTAACCTTCCTGCCGGCGCACCACCGGATAAAATCCCCTGCCTCATTTTTCTCCCAAAAAAGGACGAGAATTACGCGGTACCCGACAAACAGGAAGGAAATTTAAAAACGCAGAACCGCTGGCAGTTGTGCGGAGTGAACCACCCCGGTTAAAAACCGGTTTCATCTCCGCCACCCCCAAAAGCGTAGAATATAAACCGATTGATTTTTCTGCCAACGCATTAATTAATATTATATTGTAAACCGCAAGATGTCAACTTTGGGTATATTAAACCTGTGTCTTTTTACATTGATTGTGCTTGACAACCGGCTGAATAGGAATTATATTAAATTGAGTTGCGGCCATAGCTCAGGGGTAGAGCCCCGGCTTCCCAAGCCGGTTACACGGGTTCGATTCCCGTTGGCCGCTTAAAATATAACAGTGAATTAAACGAAGTTATGCCCTGGTACGGTTTCCTCCATCCGATCTTCGCCATCATCACTTTTGTCTATGGCGCAACGATTGCCCAGTTGACCCTTTCCAAACTGGAAGAGTGGGACTTTCCGTTGCGCCGGTTGCGACAAAGAACTTTGATCTATTTTCTGCTCACGCTGGGTAATTTAGTCCTGGGCATTTTATTCAACACCATCTTGGCAAGCCAGGGACACCAAGTTAAACTTCTCGCACACATACCCATGGCGATTGCGGTGTGCATCCTTGCTCTGCTGGCAACGTTTGTTACCCACATCCGCACGCAACGTCCTGGTGAACTACCCCACAGTATCCGTTGGCACCCGTTATTCACTGTTGCCAGCCTGGCAATAATTATGACGATGGGTTTACTCGCTTTGCTTAAAGTCCTGAAAATCTGACTTAGGTGCTAAATCCCAACAGCACCCGAAAAGTCCGGTTGCTTTATCAACGGCTAAAATCTTCAAATCTGCTTCACCGGGCTCCGGTCAATAGTATGCCGCGGGGTAAACCCTGGCAGGTCTTGGTCGCCGCGGTTCTCTCTACCCGCACCAAAGACGAGATCACATTAATCGCTATCAAGAAACTGTTAGCGGTGGCAAGGACACCTGCCCAACTCATCCGACTAAAACAAACCGATATTGCCAATCTGATTTATCCGGTTGGCTTCTATCGGACAAAAGCACGCTTACTGCTAAAACTGGCAAGAGCCATATTAGAAAAACACCACCGCAAGGTCCCGCATACCCGGCAAAAACTTTTCGAACTACCCGGTGTCGGACCAAAGGTCGCCAATATCGTACTTGCCCAAGGATTTGGTCTTCCGGCAATTGCGGTCGATACCCATGTCCACCGGATCAGCAACCGCCTGGGACTGGTCCGGACCATCAAACCAGAACAGACCGAACACCGGCTCCGCACAATTGTCCCGAAAAACCTCTGGACCGAACTTAACCCCTTGTTGGTCGCACTGGGTCAGACCATCTGTCTACCCCGAAATCCCCGGTGTAATAACTGTCCTGTCGATCACCTGTGCAGTAAATGCGGAGTCAGGTCAGCCAGTAGCGAACCAGGACAACTCGATAAGCGGGCGTGTAGTTTTTAAGGTAAATATCTGAATGCCGGGGTTGAATCGGTGCCAGAACAACCAACTGCCTCAACCTCTCAACCTGCTCCGGTAGCCTTTGCCCACACCACTCTTGAGCAAGAATCAACCTTTCGGGTAACAGATCTGGTCTGGGCAAAAACTCCTTACCGGTCTGGAGTAAAGCGGATAAAAGCCGGTTTAATCTCGCACCAGAATCCGCAATCGGTTTAAGATTTACCCGAATCAACACGCCATCAGGATCCACTGGCTCAATCTCCTCTACCGGATAATCAAATTTAGTTTGCGCGACCTCCTGCATCAACCTCCTTTTCGCCCTCTCTTCGTCTGTTATTATATGTCCGGGTCCAAAAACCCCCTGATAAATCAGTTTATAAATATCCTCTGCCTGTAATAACGGATAATGCTCCTGATGCCAGTCAAGAATTTCCGATAGCCTCATAACGGCTTTTCAAACTCCGGGGGGGGAGTTAAATGAAAAGCATAGTTCCAGTAGTTCAATAAGTACACCGAGTAAACCACCTGACTTAAATCCCAGTAAAAACTGCCTCAATACCAACTGCCGGGTTATCTCTCTCTCTGCCCGCATGCGAAAAATTGCCGCGGTAACTACATAACCCAGACCAACCAGAATCGCCATAAACACAAATTTACCCAAACGCAGCCGGTTGAGCATCCTAAAAACATAACTGGCGATAAGAAAGGCACCACCGATCGGAAATGCCCAGATCGCTGCCCTGGTTACCGAAGCCAAGCTCAGCGGCGGGGTCAAAGCGAGTTGTAGAAAGAACAAAAGGATTACCATCATAATCGAAAAGCCCAATCCTCGCTGTCTTGCCCCGGCATAGATTAAACCACCGGCAACACCGATAATGAGAAAAGGGATAAAGTTAACCGTTAACCGATGTTGTAACCTTCCCGGCAGAATTAGCCAGTTCAACCATCCCGCCAACCCACCACAAACGATATAACCCAAACTCCACAGACTTTCCCGACTACTTCGGGGCATCGTAAGATAATGCCTTAACTCGCTCCTAAGTCAATCTATCCTCTTGACCCAGACTGTCCGCTTTGACTTTGGGCTACACCTCAGTAATTATAAACAGATGAACCCACCATTTTCTCGCTTCGCCCGCTTCTATGACCGGTTTATGGAAAGGTATGTTGATTATGAAGGTTGGGTAAATTATCTGTTACGTATCTTTCAAAAGTACCGCTGCAAACCCGCGGTGATCATCGACCTTGCCTGCGGGACCGGCATACCTACCCTACTTCTGGCAAAAAAGGGCTACCGGGTGATCGGCATCGACCGCTCCCCGGAGATGCTCGCGGTGCTGTTAAATAAAAAAGAAAACCTGCTGATTGAGGTCCACTGTGCTGACATTCGTAATTTTACTCTACCCGTTAGAGTTGATGCCGCAGTCTCGTTTTACGACAGCATCAACTACCTTCTGACCGAAGATGACCTGATAGGTTGTTTCCGCTCGGTTCACAACGTCTTGCACGAAAATGGCATATTCGTATTTGATATGAACACTGTTTACGGCTTGGAAAAGCAATGGGGAAACCGCACTATTACCCGGGAAACTGATGAACTGATCTCTATCTGGCAGTGCAGTTTTGACCCCACCACGATGATCTCCACCCTGCACTTAATCTTCTGGGAAAAACTGCCGGACGGCACCTTGGGTAACAAATACGAAGAGTTGCATAAAGAGCGGGCATACACCGAAAATGAACTGCGCACCGCACTAAAACAGGTTGGTTTCGCCCGGGTCCGATTTTATCATCACGGCAGCTTTTTACCAGTTGGAGCTATTACCACCCGAATGATGATTATAGCAGAGAAATGTCCACATTTGCAATCTAAGCAACGCCGGTTAAAATAGGGCTATGTACTTCATTGCCGACTTGCATATCCATTCTAAATACTCTCGGGCAACAAGTGAAGATATGGTCATTCCTACGATCGCCCGTGCAGCAAAGCGAAAGGGCATCAAACTGGTCGGCACCAGTGACTTTACCCACCCGGCATACTTTGCCTTACTTCAGAAACAGTTAAAGGACGCCGGTAATGGACTCTATCTTTACGATGATGTCTTCTTCATCATTAACACCGAGGTGAATAACATCTACTCCGCGGGTGGACACCTACGTCGGATTCACAACCTGATCTTTGTTCCCAGTCTGGAAACTGCCGCTGCGATCTCCAACTTTCTCGCCAATTACGGCAAATTAGCAGCGGACGGCAGACCCAGCGTCAGCATCTCCAGTTATGAAATGCTTTGCCGAATTATAGAAATTGATCCGAAAGCCTTCATCGTTCCAGCACACATCTGGACACCATGGTTCTCGCTTTACGGCTCCCATTCAGGTTTTGATTCCTTTCAGGAATGTTTTGGTGATCTTTCCGCCGAAGTATTTGCGGTCGAAACCGGCCTCTCCTCTGACCCGCCGATGAACTGGCGCCTATCTGAACTGGACAAAAAGACCTTAGTTTCTAACTCTGATGCCCATTCACCAAGCCGATTAGGCAGAGAGGCAAATGTATTTGATTGTGAACTGAGTTACGATGCGCTTCGCGAGGTCTTAAAAACCAAAGATCGTAAGCGGTTTCTCTTCACTATTGAATTCTTTCCCGAAGAGGGAAAATACCATTATGATGGTCACCGCTCCTGTGGTGTCCGCCTGGCACCTGCCGATTCCATCCTCTCTTCAGATATCTGTCCAATCTGCGGACGCAAACTAACTATTGGCGTTCTCCATCGGGTTGAGCAGTTAGCTGACCGCAAACCAGACCAACTGCCCGATGACACCATTCCATTCAAACACCTGGTGCCACTGGAGGAGATCATTGCCGAGACACTGGAAATGGGGCGGGAGACCGCTGCAGTCAGCAAAAAATACGATGAACTGATCAATACGCTGGGGCCGGAGTTTGAAATCCTGATGAATGTGCCGATCGAAGAAATCGTCCGTCTGGACGAAAAGATCGCCTTAGGGGTCGAACGGATGCGCCGGGGAGAGGTGAATGTTGAACCTGGGTTTGATGGGGTGTTTGGTGTTGTCCAAGTTCTTCCCGGAACAAAGCGAATGCCGGTCGAACAGAAACATGGCGGAAAAGGTGAGCAACTGAAACTGTTTGGCTGATGAAAAAACTTTGGGCGCCCTGGCGGGCAGAGTATATCCGTGTCGCCTGTGCAGAAAAACAGGGGCACTGCCTTTTCTGTTTCTTAAAAGACTCCAGAAGTGATTTAGAAAACTTAGTACTTTACCGGGGTAAAAATGGCTTTATCGTGATGAACCGCTTCCCTTATAATAGCGGGCACCTGATGGTCGCACCTTATCGCCACACCGCCAACCTACAAGATCTAAAAGATGATGAGGCACGCGCCATCTTCGCCCTTATCCAAAAATGCGTTGCGGTGTTGAAAAAAGAGTACCAGCCCCAAGGTTTCAACATCGGTGCTAATCTCGGTGCTGTTGCGGGTGCCGGTGTAACCGGACATATTCACTTTCATATCGTTCCCCGCTGGCAGGGTGACACCAACTTTATGCCCCTCCTAACAGAAACCAAGGTAATCAGCGAACATCTGGTCAGTACCTACAATCGCCTTTTTCCCCACTTCAACCACAAACGAAGGAAATAGCCAATGGTAAAGGCGGTCATTTTTGATGTTGATAACACCCTTGTCGATTTCAAAAAATGGAAAGATGCTGCGGTTGATGCGGCAGTACTGGCGATGATCGATGCGGGACTGGATTTGACCCCGGAAGCGACAAAGAAAAAAATTTACGAAATCTATGAAGCAAAGGGAATTGAATATCAGGAGGTTTTCAACGACTTTCTACAGGAGGTTCTGGGTTATATAGACTACCGGATTCTTGCCAGCGGAATAACTGCCTATCGCCGTGCAAGGGAAGGAGCCCTGGTGCCATACCCCCATGTCCACATAGCGCTTTTACGTCTTTTCCGTATGGGACTGAAACTGGCGGTTATCTCAGATGCACCGCGGTTACAGGTATGGATGCGACTGGTTTCGCTCAATGTCGACCCCTTCTTTGACGTAGTAGTTACCTTTGACGATACCGGCAAACGCAAACCTGCCCGCGAGCCATTTGAAAAGGCACTGGAGATGCTGAATGTTACCCCCCAGGAGACGGTAATGGTGGGAGACTGGGCGGAAAGAGATATTGTTGGTGCCAAAGAGTTGGGTATGATAACGATTTTTGCCCGTTATGGTGACACATTCGGCACCCAGAACTCTGGCGCCAACTATGAAATTAACGACATCTTAGAGATAGTTCCTTTAATTGAGCGCCTCAACTTTTTTGAATAAACAGTAGTGGCAATATACGGTATTGGCATTGACCTAACTGAAGTCGCAAGGATCAAACGGGCAATTGAACTCTACGACACCAAATTCTTAAATCGCATCTTCACTCCACAGGAAATCGCCTTTTGCGAAGGATTAGACGACAAATACCCCTCCTATGCGGGCCGGTTTGCTGCCAAAGAGGCATTCTCCAAGGCGCTCGGCACCGGTCTCCGCGGCGCCATCTCCTGGCAGGAAATTGAAATCTGCGACAACGAACGGAGTCGCCCGACAATTCTGGTTACCGGCAGGGCAAAGAAAAGATTGGGCAATCGTCAGGTCCACCTCAGCCTGACTCATACAAGAGAATACGCCGCAGCAATCGTCATCATCGAAGATTAGCCGACTTTTAAATTAAGGCGTCCGGAAAATCCTACATCAGACGGCTATTCATCTAACTGGCTTAGCTCTTTAGCATTTTCTATAGGACTGACTTTGCACTGATAAACCGAGCATAAAAATATAATCTGTTGACTTTTATTAACATTCGGGTATTCTCAAACCCCGAATGGCAGAAAAAAAGAATCTCTTAATTGTCGAATCACCAACCAAGGCACATACCATCTCCCGGCTTTTACGCGGGCGAATAAAGGTCCTATCTTCACGTGGACACATAGTCGATCTGCCCAAATCACGGCTGGGTGTGGATATCGAAAATGGATTTGAACCTGAATACATCCGAATCAGAGGTAAGGCACAGATTATCAATGAATTAAAGTCGGCAGTCCAGCGGGCAAACCTGGTGTTTCTGGGTACCGATCCGGATCGTGAAGGTGAGGCAATCGCCTTTTCAGTGGCACAGGAGATAAAAAACGGTGCTGAAATCAAAAGAGTGCTGTTTTACGAAATTACTCCCAAGGGCATATCCGAAGCCTTCGCCTCACCCGGTGAAATTGATCTGCGCAAAGTTGACTCCCACCGGGCAAGGAGGGTGCTCGACCGCCTGGTTGGCTACCTCGTCTCACCACTTCTATGGCGGACTGTTAAGGCAGGCAAATCTGCGGGCAGGGTCCAGACGGTAGCACTCCGTATTCTGGTGGAACGGGAGCAGGAGATTGCGCAGTTTGTACCCATGGAATACTGGATAGTGCGGGCAATTTTTGCCACCGCGAATAAACAGGAGTTCGAAGGGATTTTGATTAAGATAGATGGCAAGGAGCCAAAGTTAGGCGATGCCGATGTGGTCGCAAAGGTACGAAAGGATTGTGAGAAGGCAATCTTCACCGTGGGAAAAATCACAACAAAGGAGAAACACAAAAAACCATTACCCCCCTTTGTCACTGCAACGATGCTCAAAGAGGCGGGCCAGATACTGGGCTTCTCATCCCGGCGCACGATGCAGGTGGCACAGCAACTTTTTGAAGGTGTGGAGCTGGCGACCGAGACCGTTGGCTTAATAACCTATCCCCGCACCGACTCCTTCCGAATTGCTGAAGATGTCATTAACGAGACCCGCAAATTGATTGACCGGATTTATGGAGAACAGTATCTCCCGGAAAAGCCTCGCCATTATCCTGATCGCAAAGGAACTCAGGGTGCCCATGAGGCAATCCGGCCAACAAGGCCTGAACTCTCTCCTGAAGTGGTAAAGGGTTACCTATCCCCTGACCAGTTCAAACTCTATAGCTTGATTTACCGCCGTTTCATCGCCAGCCAGATGGCGGATGCGGTTTACCATACCACCGAGGTGCTGATCACCGGTGGTAACTACACCTTCCGGGCAAATGCAATCCAGCGCCTGTTTGCTGGATTTGAACATGTTTACGGTGAACCTGAAAAGGAGTCAACCCTACCCGGCTTGCAGGAGGGAGAACGGTTAGAATTAAAAAGTCTCCTTCCGGAGCAAAAATGGACCCAGTCACCGCCACGCTTCACCGAGGCAACACTGATAAAACGGCTTGAGGTCAACGGCATCGGCAGACCATCCACCTATGCGACCATTGTGCCGACACTGCTGGAGAGAAAATATGTCCAGCTGGTCCATGGCCGCCTTGTCCCAACCGACCTCGGCATTGTGGTCAATGACATCCTGATTCCCAGATTTGCCAATATATTTGCAATCGGCTTCACCCGAGAAATGGAACGCGAACTTGATATGATTGAAGAAGGGGAAAAGAACTGGCGGGAGGTTGTTGCGGACTTCTACAAACCGTTTAAGCAGGACCTGGACCGGGCGATGGCTGAGAGCGCTGAGATCCGGGAGGATCTCGCACAGGAGCTTGCCGAAACCTGCCCGAAATGTGGCAAACCGCTGGTTGAACGCTGGAGCCGTTATGGCAAATTTGTCTCCTGCAGTAATTACCCGGAATGTGATTATGTCAAAAAAACAGAACTCAAAGAGCTTGCCGAAACCTGTCCGAAATGTGGCAAACCGCTGGTTGAACGCACCGGCAGGTACGGGAAATTTTTAGCCTGCTCCGGTTATCCAAATTGCGATTATGTCAAAAAACCGGCAAAACCACCACCCAAAACACTTGATGAAACCTGTCCTAAGTGTGGCAAACCACTCGTGGAACGCTCGGGCAGATACGGCAGATTTATTGCCTGCTCTGGCTATCCTGCCTGCCGGTATATCAAAAAGGGGAAAAAGCAAGCAGTCGCTTCTACCGAAAAGAAGGGGGAGAAAAAGTGAGATACATCAAAAACAACCCGTATTATCAATTACGACTGCTAAAAGGCGAGGAGATCATCACCACTTTAACCGCGTTTGTCAAAGAGAAAAAACTGAAATCCGGTGTGTTAATCGGACTGGGCGCAGGAACTGATCTGGAACTGGGCAGTTATAACTTAAAAAAACAGCGTTACCATCGCCGTCGCTTTAAAGGCGAATACGAAATCTGCTCACTTGTTGGCAACATCGCCTGGGCTGATAACGAACCGGTACTCCACATCCATACGGTCATCAGCAACGAACGTTTTACCACCTATTCGGGACATCTCTTTGCCAGCTATGTTGCCGCCACAGTTGAAATTGCCATCATTCCGGGTGAAAAGAAAATTTTGCGCCAGCTGGAACCGGACACCGGACTAAAACTGCTCCAGTTGTAATAAAAACTGCCTGTTATTTGAAATCGGTCACCATTTGACTTTTACCCTTCACTTGTTAAATATCTTCTACCAATGAAAAAAAATTTTGCCTTTCGTCTTAATCGCATCCCACCCTACCTATTTTCAGAACTTGACAAAATGAAGGCACAAATTAAACGCGGACTGATTGACTTAGGTGAAGGCAACCCGGACCTACCGCCACCGCGCACCATAGTTGCGGAACTAAAGCGGACACTGGGAAAACCGGCAAATCACCGCTATCCAACCTATAAGGGCAAACTGAGTGTGCGTCAACTGGTAAGCAAATGGTACCAGCGCCGGTTTGGCGTCAAACTGGACCCGGAAAAGGAGGTGTTACTTTTACTCGGCTCCAAAGAAGGGGCAGCGCATCTGATCTGGGCGCTCTGTGATCAGGGCGATACAATTGGGGTGTGCGATCCTGGCTATCCGGTTTACTTAAACAACATCCGGCTCACCGACGCCACCCCGGCTCTTATCCCGCTGGAAGAGAAAAAACAATTCCTGCCTGACCTTGACCTCATCGCCCGTCTGGGACCACGCTTAAAACTCCTGTGCTTAAATTTTCCCAATAATCCGACCGGTGCAGTTGCGGACCTCAACTTCTATCGGGAAACAATCTCACTCGCTTTAAAATACAACTTCTATGTGGTAAACGACAATGTCTATTCAGAAATTTATTTTGACCAGCCGGTTCCCAGCATACTCCAGATTCCCGATGCTATCAACTGTGCGGTAGAACTCCACTCCCTATCCAAAACCTTCTCCATTCCGGGTTGGCGGATCGGAATGGCAGTAGGTAACCGAGACATCCTCACCGCCCTGCTAAAGATAAAACAGAACATTGACTCCGGACCTTTTGGTGCAATTCAGGATGCGGCTGGCTTTGCCCTGAAAAACTACTCACGCCTTACCACCCAGATGCGCAGGATTTATAAACGTCGCGCAGAAACCTTTTGCACCCAGCTCAACTCACCAAACTGGTCAATAAACCCACCTCCCGCCACATTCTACATCTGGGCAAAACTGCCCGAATTCTGGCAGGAACAGGAGCGCGGCTCCCGCTCCTATGCCTTTGTTTTACAACTGCTGAAAAACTGCCAGGTAGTGGCAGCACCCGGTGCCGGCTTTGGTCGCTACGGTGAAAATTACATCCGTTTTGCCCTGATTGCTCCGGAAGAAAAACTGCGGAGCGCGGCGCACCGAATTAAAAGATGGCTAAAACAACGCTAAACCAAAACCGATGGCGCTGATCGTTCAGAAATACGGCGGCACATCAGTAGCGGATACCCGGAAGATCAAAAAGATTGCCCGGCGCATTGTCCGCCGTTACCGAAAAGGTGATCGGATTGTGGTCGTGGTATCAGCAATGGGTGAAACCACGGACCGCCTGATTGAACTTGCCCATCAGATCAACCCAAAACCTCATCCCCGTGAACTGGATATGCTCTTAACCGCGGGCGAACGGCAAACAATGGCACTACTTGCCTTGGCAATTATGGGTATGGGCTATGAAGCCCAATCATTCACCGGCTCCCAGGTCGGCATCATCACCGACCGTTACCACGCTGACGCCCGAATTCAAGAAATCCGGTTCTACCGCATCACCGATGCCCTGCGTCAGGGCAAAATCCCGATCGTTGCCGGATTCCAGGGAATGAGTGAAGAACGGGAAATAACCACCCTTGGCCGCGGGGGCTCGGATGTTACTGCGGTCGCACTGGCTGCTGTCCTGCGCGCGGACGCCTGCGAACTTTACAAAGATGTACCCGGCATCTGCACTGAAAACCCGCAGGAGTTTCCTGATGTCAAACCGATAAAGGAAATCACCTTTACCGAACTGGCAGAACTGGCACAGGCCGGCTCAGAGGTAATCCATCCCCGTGCCTGTGCCCTGGCAGAAAAATACCGGGTGCCTTTAAAAATCCTTTCAACATTCAACAACAAGCGAGGGACTATGGTAATTGAAAAAAGAATGGCAAAAATGGAAAAGGCTTTTGTCCGGGCAATTACCCACCAGCAAAAACTTGCCCGGCTTGCCCTGATTGATGTGGCAAAAAAACGGCGCTGCCTCCATCAAGTGATCACCCGCTTAACCACCGCACGGGTGCCGGTCCTTTTCTTCAGCCACGGCATCGCCCACGACAACCGCTTTGACCTGTCCTTCATCATCCCGGAAGAGTACCTCACCGTGGCACAGCCGATTATGGAAAAACTGCTAAAAGAGGTAAAGGCAATAAAACTTGATCTAACCCCTGATCTTGCCTCAATCTCACTTGTCGGACCCGGTGTCGGCAACGACCCGGAAATCCTCTCCGGTGCCCTGGAAACGCTCCATCAGGCGCAGATTCACTTAGAGGCGTTTGCCCTCACCGCGACCCGCTTAACCTGCTTTATCCGGCGTCACCATCTCCGGCTTGCGATCACCGCGCTTCTTACTCGGTTCCGTCTCACCAAACAGGAGTAAAAAGATGCCTGAGACCGCCAACTCCCCAACACCAGAACAGATCATCGAAGCGGTCCTCTTTGCCGCTGACACCCCGGTAACCCTTGCCCGCCTGACTGAAATCACCGGTGTTGACGAAACCATGGCCCAGCAGGCAATTGCCAACCTCAACCTGAGTTATGCCCAGACCGGCAGATCGTTTCGGATCAACCGTGTTGCCCAGGGTTTCCAACTCTACACCCTACCCGAATATGCCGATTGGATAAGAAAACTCTATGCCCACAACCGGGCACAGCGCCTCTCCAGTGCTGCGCTGGAGGTATTAGCCATCATCGCCTACAAACAACCGGTAACCAAACCGGAGATAGAACAACTACGCGGAGTTGACTGCTCTGCACCGCTCCTGACCCTATTAGAACGGGGCTTAATCGTCACCGCGGGCAGAGCCCGCCGGCCTGGCAACCCATTTCTCTATCGCACCACCCGGGAATTTCTCCGCTACTTTGGCTTGGACTCACTGGACGACCTGCCCAGACTGGAGGAACTGGGTGACTTCCTAGCAGAACGGGAACCGGAAGCCAACCAGCCAGAAACATAAAACCGACCTTGAAACCTGCCCGCCTGATAATCGCCATCCTTGCCCGTGATAAAAACCTCCTAAAAGAAATCCAGCCGGTCCTCACCGCGGAATTCGGTGAAATAACCCTGAAGACCGAACCCTTCAACTGGCACTTCTCCACCTACTACGAACTGGAAATGGGCAAAGACCTACTGCGTCAGTGGCTACTATTTGCACCGCTGGTCAATCCCGGCAACCTCGCACAATTCAAAAAACAGACCATGGCAATTGAAGACCGATTACGCGACCCGGATGACAAAAGACCGATAAACCTTGACCCTGGCATTTTGACCCTCCACAACCTGGTCCTTGCCACAACCAAAGACTACTCCCATCGCATCTGCCTCACCGAGGGCATCTATGCGGAGGTAACTCTCATCTTCCACCAGGGCGAATACCAGCCACTCGAATGGACCTATCCGGACTACAAAACACCCACCTGCCAGCAGTTCCTCCTCTCTGCCCGCCAGACCCTCCTTCACCTCAAAACCTCCTGAACCGCCCATTTCAGGACAAACAAAACCACCCTGAAAATCATTAAGGGGACGGTTCCGGGGATGGGGTCAAAAAAATCAGAAATTTCCTATAACTTATTGAAAAATAAAACGATAAATCGGATTTAACCAGCCAGGACTTTTTAACCTATAGGTTAAATTTAACTCCACCCTTCCTTTCTTCATTCCGCTCTGTGGTTTCTGCGGTCATTGCGAGGAGTGTAGTTGCAAAGCTTGCTTTGCCATTTTACAGGTATGTTAGCAGAGCAAGCTCTGCGGCTACAAATTGATTCAGAATGTCTCGTCATTCCATTCCGGTCTTACTCACCTGTCATTGCGCTCCGCGGTTTCAGTTAACTCACCGGCGCAGGAACTTTTCTATCCGCTCCAGTGCGCAGGAGATATTCTCAATTGAGTTGGCATAACTGAACCGCAGAAATCCATCACCGTACTTGCCAAAACAGGTCCCGGCAAGACAGGCAACACCGGTCTCTTCAAGCAGACGGTCCGCAAGCACCTTGCAGTCTAAACCGGTTCCTTCAACATTCGGAAAGCCGTAAAACGCGCCCTGCGGAAGAGAACACCTGAATCCGGGCAGACGGTTTAATCCTTCAACAATAAAGTCCCGGCGCCTTTTAAACTCTGCCACCATCCGGTCCACTGGCTCGTGCGGACCCTGTAACGCACTCAGACAGGCACGCTGGATAAAGGTGGTGGTGCAGGAGTTAACGTTGGTTTCGATGCGTGCCATCTTCTCTGCCATATCCCTGGGCATTATGCCGTAGCCAATCCGCCAGCCGGTCATCGCAAAGGTCTTGGAAAAACCGTCCAGGATAATCAATCGGGGATGAACTTCGGAAAACTGGGTAATGGACTCAAACTGGGCATCGTAAACAATCTCGGAGTAAATCTCATCTGCCAATATCCAGACATCGTATTTCAGTGCGATGTCCGCAATCAGACGCAGGTCCTCCCGGGTCAGAACACTGCCAGTCGGATTTGCTGGTGAGTTGATCACAATCAGTTTGGTGCGCGGGTTAACCATTGAAACCAGCTCTTCTGCATCCAGCCGAAACCCCCGCTCCTCGCGCAACCGAATCGGCACCGGCCTTCCACCCATATACTCAATCATTGACTCATAAATCGGAAAGCCCGGATTAGGATAGATCACCTCATCACCGGTATCCACGAGTGCCATAATCGCAAATGCCATCACCGGTTTACCACCCGGTGTTACCACCACCTGTTCAGGAAAGAACTTAACCCCGCGCAATTTGCCCGCGTATTCTGCGATCGCCTGACGCAATTCGGGCAGTCCCGCAGATGGGCAGTAATGGGTCCAGCCCTCATCCAGTGCCCGTTTTGCCGCATCAATGATGTGCTGTGGTGTGGCAAAGTCCGGTTCACCAATTTCAAGGTGGATTACATCCATCGTGCATTCCAGTTCCTTTGCCCGGCGCAGGACATCAAATGCGGTCTCGGTGCCCAGCCTTTCCATCCGGCAGGCAAGTCGCATCTTACCCCCTTTCTTTAACTATTTAACCTTTCTGGCGGTCCCGGTTTTCTTTGTGCGGACTGCCCTTTTCTGTCTGGTTGCCGGTGCGGTTACCGGCACTACGACTGTCACCTTTTCCCGCAGTGCCAGAAGTTCCTTTGCCTTTTCTGCGATGTGTTCTGCGGAGACCTCAAACTCCCACATCAGTTCCCAGGGTTGACCTGACTCACCGAACCGGTCCTTAACCCCGATTGCACCGAAAGCCAGCGGTTTGCGGAAAAGTTCCGGTGCGGTATGGAGCACATATGAGACCCGGTTGGCAAGACCCCCGATCTGATGCTCCTCTGCGGTCAGCACCAACCCGGTCTCCAGCGCCGCCTGAATCAGATACCGTTGATTTGGAATTGTCTCATCTGGATGGGAACTCGGCGATTTCAGGGTGTGCAGGTTAACGACCCGGGTCTCAACACCCAGTTCCTCCTTCAAAATCCATGCCGCGCGCATCGCCTCCGGCACCATCGGACCGCAGGCGATGATGGTCAACTGCTCCTCCTCATTTTCGTACCTGTCCGCGGTAGTAACCTCAAACGCATCGAGGAAACTGTCTCTCTCCCCGCGGTAACGGTAGACATTAGGCATTCCCCAGACAAAAGGTGTTTTCTCATTGGTAACCACCGGTGTTGCCTCGCGGGCAAACCGGATATATTTTGGTCCTTTGATTTCAAACAAAAGGTGTGCGGTTGCCCGTTTGGTCTCCAGCGCATCTGCCGGTACCGACACATGCATATTCGGCAGTCCGCAGATCTGAAACAGGTCTTCAAGCGCCTGATGGGTTGCCCCATCTGGCCCCACTGAGACACCGCCGTGCGCGCCCGCAATCAAAACATTGAAATTACCATAGCAGACCGTGGTACGCAACTGGTCCAGATTTCTGCCCGCGGCAAAAACCCCGTAGGTGCCGAAAACCGGCAGTTTCCCCTCCTTTGCCAGCCCGGCCGCGACATTCGTGCCTGACTGCTCAGCAATACCCACTGAAAACCACCGACCCTGCCTTTCCGGATGCTTTTCATAAAATTTTGAGATAGTGATTGAACCGGAGATGTCCGCACCGATACAGCAGACCCGCGGGTCATCACCCATTTCCTCGAGCGCCTCACCGAAACCAAACCGCGTCGCCTTCATATCCACCTTCATTTTCTCCTGCTGGTTCCAGAAGTAGTCCCGGGAGAATTTCGGCACCTTTGCCATCAGTTTGGCAGTTGCCTCGGTTTGATACTCCTCGGCTTTTTTCAAAAGTTGCTCATACTCCAGCCGGTAGTGCAGATTCAGTTCCTCTAAACCATTGATCATCTCCGCCTTATTTGGTGCCTTACCGTGCCAGCCCGCCACATTCTCCATAAACGAGACCCCTTTACCCTTGGTCGTATGCGCGACAATAACGGTCGGCTGACCTTTGTGCTGTGCCGCCTTATCAAATGCGGCAAGGATCTGGTGCATATTGTGGCCATCAATCTCAATCACATGCCAGTTAAAGGCACGATACTTCTCCACAATCGGCTCAATATTCATCACATCCTTGACCCAGCCGTCAATCTGCAACCGGTTCTTATCCAGAATACAGCAGAGGTTATCCAGATGGAATGCACCCGCCTCCATCACCGCCTCCCAGATCTGACCCTCCTGATGCTCACCGTCGCCGGTAATACAGTAAACCCGGTAGTTTCTGTTGTCCAGCCGGGCAGCCAGCGCAATGCCCACTGCTACGGAAAGACCCTGACCAAGCGAACCTGAGGAGATCTCCACGCCCGGTAGTTTAAGCCAGTGCGGATGTCCCTGATACGGCGCATAAAGTTTGCGCAACCGCACCACATCCTCAACCGGAAAATAGCCCGCCATTCCCAGACCTAAATAAAGCGACGGTGCCTTATGCCCGGTGGACCAGATGACCCTGTCCCGTTCCTCCCAAGACGGATTCTGCGGGTCATGCCGGGCAACCTGCAGATAGAGCGCGGCAGTGATATCCATAATGGACAGTGTGCCACCTGAATGGCCTGAACCCGCGGCACACAGCGCGATCAGGTTATAACCGCGCATCATATTTGCCACCTGAATCAACTCGGACACCGAGTAACTCTTTCGCACCTGTCCAGTTTTTGAGTCAACTATTGGCATATTTCACCCCTTGGGAATCTGCTGATAATCCTCATAAAACTTCTTAATTCCCGCATCGGTCAGTGGATGCCTGACCATCTTTGTAAGCACATCATAGGGTATGGTGGCGATATGGGCACCCGCGCGCATTGACTCAATCACATGGAGCGGATGACGGATGCTTGCCGCAATCACCTGGGTATCAAAGCCGTAATACTCAATCATTGCCACGATGTCCCGGACCAACTCCATTCCATCATGGGAGATGTCATCCAGCCTGCCCACAAACGGCGAGATAAATGTTGCTCTTGCACTGCAGGCGAGCAGTGCCTGATTCGGTGAGAAGACCAATGTAACATTGCTCATTATCCCCTTTTGTGCCAGCGCCCGCACCGCCTTCAACCCCTCAACACCCATCGGAATTTTGATTGTAACCTTCTCGGGGTCCAGTTTTGCCCACTCCTCTGCCTCCTTTATCATACCATCCGCATCCGGAGAGATCGCCTCCACCGAAACCGGTCCATTCACCAGTTTAAGTATCTCTGCCACACACTCCTTAAATGGCTTGCCGGTCTTTTTAACCAGTGTCGGATTGGTGGTAACACCGCTGAGTATTCCCCAGCCGGCTACCTCTTGAATCTCCCGACTATCTGCCGAATCAATAAATATCTTCATCTTGCCTCCATATCTACGATAATTATTACTACTGGCATTGTGCTGAATCTCCTAAATATAACCAGAAAAAAGCAAAAGGCAAGCCCCAACCGCTTAGAGATTGTTGTGGCTTTCGCCACCTGCCAAGGGCAGTGCGTCGCTATCGCTCCTCGCAATGACAAGAAAAAAGGACCCTCGCAATGACAAAAGGGGGGGCGCTTGCCCTGTTGACAGTCTGCATAATCTGGGTTATTATTATATCAGTAAACGGATGCCGCCCGCCAGGGTCAATTTATTTTTGACCACCAGGCAGACGGAACCGTAAGAAATTAAAGGAGGCAGTAATGAAAAAGCCGGTATTGAGAGAAAAAGATAAACCCGCCAGCCTGCGCTGGCAAATTTTACTTATTTTACCCGCACTCCTCTTTGCCCAGCAGACGATAACCGGCACCAGTAACGGTGATGTTGGCATCCTGCGCATCATCGCACCGCCTGATACGGTAGACTCCAATACCACTGTTTTTCCTATCTGCTGGGTTGCCAACTACTCAATGATTCCCGGGTCCTTCTGGACCTACTGCGAGATTGGTAACTATCGGGACAGTGCCTGGGTTGCGGACCTCGCACCCGTGGATTCTGCCGTGGTTAACTTCGCACCGTGGACCGCGGATACCGCAGGAACAATCAGCGTCCTTTTCCAGACCGCACTGCCCGGTGACCTCAATCCGGATAACGACACCGCATCCAAAAATTTCTTCGTCCGCCCTTCGTTGTTCAATGATGTTGCTGCGATTGCGGTCCTGGCACCTGAGCCGGTGGTTATTGAAAGCACCTTGATTAACCCGCGGGTAGTCGTCCGCAACAACGGATTGCAACCCGCGACATTCAAGGTCTACTGCCAGATTCGGGCTTTAATGCAGCCGGTATTCTTTGACTCGCTTACCCATCATCTCTCTGTCCAGCAGACTGATACCGTTGAGTTTCCATCCTGGCTCGCTACCCCGGGTGGTGCTTATCTCGGCACCTTCTGGGTCTTTATTGAAAATGACATCAACCCCAATAACGACACTATTCAGTTTACCTTGATGATTCAACCCCGGATTCACGATGTCGGCACAGTGGCGATCATTATTCCGGGTGACACCGTTGAACCCGGACCGGTGCCAATTAAAGCAAAGATTGCCAATTTCGGCACCTTTTCCGAAACCGGTTTTCCAGTTCAACTTACGGTCAGCCAGTCCGAAAACATTATTTACAGCGAAGCGCTCCTTTCACCGACAATCGCCCCTAATGAGACGATTTTACTCTCATTCCCCACTTGGAATGCTGAACCGGGCTACTATACCATCGCCTGCTCAACCGCACTGGCACAGGATCAGATTAATCATAACAATCGGCTCCTCTCCCGGATAGCGATTCAGCAACCACCACCACCCGCCGGCTGGCAGGAAATGACCCCGGTGCCCCAGAGCCCGAGCAACAAACCGCTTAAAGACGGAACCGCACTAACCTATCTCCAAAACCGGGTGTACCTGTTGCGTGGCAACAAAACTGACGACTTCCTCTGTTACGACATTGACACCGACACCTGGCTGGCACTCAAAAATATTCCGCCCAGCACTGCAGACAAACCGGTTTACAAGGGAGGCGACCTGACTTCAGACAACTCCCGTTACATCTACGCCACCAAGGGCCACTCCTCAGTAGATTTCTTCCGCTATGATATTCTCCTTGACACCTGGGAAAGAAAAAAGGAGATTCCGTTAGGACCAACCCGCAAACCGATCAAGGGCGGCAACAAAATGGTCTTTGTCTCCTTACCGGATGGTGATTACATCTACCTACTTAAAGGCAACAAAAACGAGTTCTGGCGCTACAATGTTTTTGCCGACACCTGGGAACCACTGCCTAATGCACCGCTTGGCACCTCTGGCAAGAACGCCTACAAAGACGGCTCATTTCTCGTTTACGACGGCACCAGCCGGCTCTTTGCTGTCAAGGCGAAATACGGTGAACTCTTTGCCTTTGACCTGTACGGCAACCAGTGGCTCAACACTACCTACCGCAACTTTCCCGAAGCAGGAATGCTCGGCAAAAAGAAAAAGGTCAAAGCCGGTGCTGGTGGTGATTGGTGGAATGGCGGCATCTTCTGTCTGAAAGGTGGCAACACCAATGAATTCTGGCGCTTCTTTCCAGACTCCGGACCCGGGGGCAGATGGCAAGAACTGGAAACCATTCCGCAGTTAGGCTCCACCCAGAAAAAGAAACGGGTAAAGGCAGGGGGTGGAATTGTTGGTACTGGCAACGGCATCTTCTTTGCGGTCAAAGGCAACAAAACCTATGAATTCTGGCGTTACCGCAGTTCAGAATCCGGTCCCGGGGTTGAAGAAAAACTCCAACCGCCTGTTGTGTCCGGGCGCCTGACCTTAAAACTCTATCCCAATCCTGCAAAAGAGTTGCTCCATATCCGGCTGAATCAGCCGGTTGCCGGTAAGGCGCTTATTACCGTTTACGATGCTACCGGTAGAGAGCGGTATCGATTTATAACTCGCTCTTCACAGTTCACGATTAACTGTCATAACTGGGCACCGGGCATCTACTTAATCCGGGCGCAGACCCGCGCTCTCCAGACCACTGCCAAAATTATCGTTCATTAATACCTGATAGTAAAAAAGCAAGGGGCGCGGCAGGCGCCCCTTTTTCTTCTGTCATTGCGAGTCCGCCCCATTTTTATTGTCATTGCGAGGGCGAAGCCCGAAGCAATCTCACAGTGGGAAAACTGGGACTAACGCAAAGGGATTGCTTCCTGCCTTCGGCAGTTCGCAATGACGAAGTGAGAGGATGGGCTGATGCTTACTCGCCGTAACGCGCGGTAATCTCCTCCCGGCTCTTGCCCAATATCTCGTATTTCTTACCAACCTTAATAAACGCCTCAACCGCCCGGTCAATATGCTCCTGCTCGTGTCCCGCAGACAACTGCACCCGAATCCGCGCCTGCCCCCTTGGCACCACTGGATAGAAAAAGCCGATCACATAAATCCCCTCACCGTAAAGGTCCCGGGCAAAGTCCTGCGCCAGTTTTGCATTGTAGAGCATAATCGGCACAATCGGATGTTCACCCGGCTTGATCTCAAAACCCGCCTCGGTCATCTTCTGGCGGAAATACCTGGTATTCCTTTCCAGTTTATCCCTCCGCTCTGTGGTCTCGGACAGAATCTCAATCACGCGCAGGGTCGCGCTCGCCACCACTGGACAGAGCGTATTGGAGAAAAGATAAGGTCTTGACCGCTGGCGCAGAATCTCAACAATCTCCTTTCTTGCCGCGGTAACTCCGCCCGATGCCCCGCCCATCGCCTTACCAAATGTGGTGGTAATGATATCCACCTTACCCATCACCCCACAATGCTCGTGGGTGCCCCGGCCAGTCTTGCCCATAAATCCGGTTGCATGCGAATCATCAATCATCACCAGCGCATCATACCTCTCCGCAAGTGGCACAATTTCGTCCAGTTTTGCCACATCCCCATCCATTGAGAAAGCCCCGTCGGTCGCAATCATCACAAACCGCGCCCCCTTCTCCCGTGCCTCCTTCAACTTCGCCGCTAAATCCGCCATATCCGCATGCTTGTAAATCAGCCGGCGCTCCTTTGGCACCTTACACAGCCTTATCCCGTCAATGATTGAAGCGTGATTCAACTGATCAGTAACCACCGCATCCTCCGCGCCCAACAGCACCTCAAATAGCCCGCCATTCGCATCAAAACAGGAGGAGTACAGAATCGCATCCTCCGTCCCTAAAAACTCGGCAATTTTTCTCTCCAGTTGCCGGTGCAAACTCTGGGTCCCGCAGATAAACCGCACCGAAGAAAGCCCATAGCCCCATCTCTCCAGCGCCTCGTGCGCCGCCTTGATCACTGTCGGATGACTGGAAAGCCCGAGATAATTGTTGGCGCAGAAATTCAAAACCCCTTTCTGCGGTGCGCCTTCGGGATATTCAACCTTAATCTGCGCGCCCTGCGGACCGTGGATATAACGTTCCTCCTTATAAAGTCCCTGCTCCTTGACGCTATTTAACTCTGCCTGAAGAAACTCTTTGATTTTACCGTATGCCATAAAAATACCTCCTGATTATTTATTTGCCTGCAAAAAATCACTCACAATTGCCACACCCGCACTGGTTCCCAGCCGGCTGGCACCCGCGGCAAGCAGTTCATTTGCCTGGGTTAAACTACGGATCCCGCCTGCCGCCTTAATCTGCAAACTCTCCTTTCCCACCGCTTTCAAAAGCCGGACATCCTCAACTGTTGCGCCCCCCGGACCAAACCCGGTTGAAGTCTTAACAAAATCTGCGCCCCCGGCAATCACCAGTTCCCCTGCCCGACGCTTCTCCTCATCACTCAAAAGCCCGGTCTCAATTATCACCTTCACCACGCGAGGGGTAACCGCCCTTACCACCGCGCTGATGTCCGCCACCACCTGCGGATAATCACCGGACTTGAAAAAACCAATATTCATCACCATATCAATCTCGTTCGCGCCGTCCCTGACTGCCAGTTCTGCCTCCTTAACCTTTGCTCCGGTTATCATTGCACCGAGCGGAAAACCCACCACCGCACAAACACCAACATCGCTATCCTTTAACAACTCCCGGGCAACCGCCACATAGCAGGAGTTAACGCACACCGTTGCAAACCCGAACCGCTGTGCCTCCTCGCACAGTTGCTTTATCTCTGCCACTGTTGTTTCCGGCTTCAGCCGGGTATGCTCAATAAAACGGGCAATACTCATCACCGGCAAAAGGTGATTTTATTCAACACCAACAAAATGTCAACCTTATATTTGCCCCACCCCGTCATATTGCGAAGGCATTCTTTTTATTGTCATTGCGAGGCACGCCCCTTTTGTCATTGCGAGGAGCGAAAGCGACGCACTGCCCTAGGCAGGTGGCGGAAAGCCACAACAATCTCTAAGCGGGTAAAACAAGCCTACACGCAACGAAACAAAAATAAAAGGGGGGCGGTTAAGCCCCCCTTATCCATTCGCGTTCGCAGTTACCGGACGATCAGTTTCTGGCTCAGGCTGTTGCCCGCAGACTCGAACTTCACGAGGTAAACGCCCGCGGACAGCTGACGCAGGTCAAGGCTCTTGGTGCCGGTGCCGGATGCCACGAAGTTGAACTCCGCAACCGTTCTACCGGTTACATCAAACACCTTCACCATTGCCGGTCCTGCCTGCGGCACGCTGTAGGAGAGTAAGCCATAGCCCTTGACCACCGGATTCGGGGTAACATTGAAGCCCAGCCGGCCAAGTTCGCTCTTCTGCGCCATCACGCCGGAGCGCTCTGGTGCGGAAGCAAACACGGTCATCTGGTCAACATACCGCCAGAACTCGGTTGTCTTGCCGCCCTTGAATGCGAAGAAGGCATAGTTGCCATAGCCGACCAGTGCGCCGCCGCCCTTGACCCGCTTCTTCTTGTTGGTTGAGCCAACCTGAGGCATCGTGTCAAGTTCGGTCCACTTGTTCTCCGCAACACTGTAGCGGTAGAACTCGCAGGTATTGCCACCCTTCAGCGCATAGATGTAGCCATCGTCATAAGCGCCATCACCGCCGTCCTTGGACTTCTTATTCTTGCCGGTCTTGGTACTGCTCATCGGCATCTTCTCCAGTGAAGATGAACTCCAACTGCCAGTAGTCAGGTCATAGGTGTAGAACTCATGGAACTTCGCCATATGGGCATAGATCAGATTGCCGCCATCATAGACCAGCCAGGAGCCCTTGTTCCACTTGGTCCCGGGTGCTGGTGCCATCTCCTCCCAGGAGTCAAGTGCGGTGTTGTAACGCATGAAGTCGGTCTTGCCACCCTTCAGCAGGAACACATAGCCGGTGTCATTTCTCACCACATACACCACATCACCGCCGCCCTTGACCTTCTTATTGGAAGTGCCAAGCGGGACATCCTTCTTCTGTGTCCACTGATTGTCCTCGATCGAATAAGCCCAGAAGCCCGGGGTATTGTTACCCTTCACCGCCCAGACATAGCCACCGCCATAACAGCCGTTCGCACCCTTGCTAGCACTCTTGCCTTCAGTGCCCGTAGGCCAGGTTTGCAGTGCAGCCCAGGATCCCTTGCTGACCGTATCCTCAGGTACCGTGTACTTATAGAAGTCACCGGACTTGTTGCCGCGTGCGCCATAGATAATGCCGGTCTCCGGATCAATGGTCAGGAATGCGCCATCCTTGACCTCGCCTAAGGCATTCGCCATCTCGCGCCAGCCATAGGGCCACTCCGCACCCGCCTTTGCCTTCACCTTGAAGGTCTGGGTGAGCATATTGTTGCCGTTATTCTGGTCAGAGAGTGCCAGTGAGCAGGTCGCAACATAATCACCGATCACGCGCAGTCCGCTCCACTCCGGGAACTCCACTTCCCGCTCTTCACCGACTGCCAGGCCGACAACATCGAAATACTCACGATAGACCTCAGCATCGGTCGGATCATTGATGAAGAACCAGGCGCGGAAATCCATTGCGACATCACCGTTGTTCTTTACCTTTGCCTTCGGTGTAACCGGGGTGATGGTATCAATCACACCCTTGGGCGCGGTAATCTGCGTAACCCCAACATCCGGATTGCCGATCACCACATCGCGCGTTGCGGTGTCGTTCGGATGGAACATATCATCGGTGTAGGTGATCCAGGCGGTTACATTATGGAAGCCTGCACCCGCAATCCACGGGGTCAGGGCGACCACCACCTGAGAACCCACGCCTATTGAGATGTTCTCCCGATAGTCCGCATAGCCGTCCGGCTCAATCGTAACATCAACTCTCGGCACTAATGCAGGCACATTGCCCAGGTTGCGCAGCCGAACCTGAACCGGTACCAGTCCCGGTGCCTCAACCGGATTGGGACGGACGATTTCCGTGGCGACATCCAGATACCGGACAAACAACGGCTGGGTAATGGTGTCATTGGTCGGGTCACCGTCATACATCATTGAGACCCATGCCTTGCAGGTGTAGTTGCCTGGCATTGCGGTCCAACTGGTGGTGAAGTTTACGACCTTCTGCTGACCCTTGTTGATCGGTCCGCTGTTTGCCATATCCTCATACACCGGGGTGCCTCCAGCATTGATAATCTGGAACATAACCTGGATATTGGGCCGGTCCATCAAGCCAACATTCTGGATGGTAACACTCGGTGTAACCACGGTATTAGAGTCAACGGTTGCACCCGGCACTAAGATGTTGACCATCTTGCCATCAAGGAGTGCTGCATTATAGCAGGCATTAATACCGAAGTCATAAGCCGCATCATAGCCATAAGGTGCCGGAGCCCAGTTCGGTAAATAGGAAGGATGCCGTGCCCAGTCATTATTGGTTTGAACTTCAGGTGTGCCGTCCATTCCGATATAAGGATAAGAAGGTGAAACCGAGGTCTGATAATACGAGACATAGAAGGTGTCACGGGTAATCTCAAGCGGTGGTGAGTATGGAATCTCGTTTTTGACCATACTTGGCCAGGCTTCGGTCTGGAGCGTTACTGACTTGGTGTTAAACGGGTTGTTATCCGGCGCAGTGCCTGCCGCGTTGTTGTAGTAGAGCCTCACCTCAGCAGGATAGGCGTTGGTACCCCAACTGGCAAGCCACATCGTAACCTGTGAAAGCGGCAGTGGCTTGAACGGCGAGAAAAACCTTACCGCCCACTCACCACCAGGGCTTGTCCAGGATAACCCGTTCTCAAATGTGCCGTCGTTCCAGGTCAGACAGACCTGACCATAGTTGGTAACCTTATGGGTCGCGGTCTTGACATCGTTCGCAGCATTCTGGTCACCAGGCAGTTCGGTCCGCATGGTGTCTAAATAGGTCTCCTCTGCTGGTGGCGGTGCATAGAACGGAAACTCTGCAGTGTCGATCTGGCCCACAGCCAGGTCCAGATAAACCACCTCATTATACACCTGGGTGCCATCGCTCTTGCGCAGGACACAGCGCACCGGCACATTGTTCTGGGGCGCAGTTCCCCAGTTTCTTACCTCAGCCTTGGGATAGAATGTGTCAAGGTAAGACCAGTACGGTGCCAGCGGATCAGGCGAGATAATTTTGGTAACGCCGACATCGTTCGCGACGACCTGGTCACCGGTTACCACCACATCATCATACTGCATCCAGTAGCCCCAGTTGTAGTAGTCATTATACCGGAATCCGAGTTGGACATTGTTCTGCCCGGAATAAGCATCAAGCGAAAGCGTCTGCGTGCCTGAGCCAGCAGAACCCCGCTTCCAGAGCACAGTCCAGGAACCGCCACCAACCCGAATCTCAACCGATGTGGTCTCATATACCCAGATGGCAGCCAGATACCAGTCAAAGGTTACATTGAGATTGATATAGTTGGTAAAGTTCATATTCGGGGTGATCAGAATTGAGTGCGCAGTGCCATACCAGTCCGCATCGCAGTTTGCACAGGTGCCGTCTGCACCGGGTGTGCCATTAGAACGACCGGTTACCGTATTCAACTGCCACGGGGAGCCGTGAAAGGTCTGCTGGGTCCAGCCTGAAGGTGGACAGGAGTTGAAAGGCTCCGGTCCAAGGATGTTGACCATCGCCTGCGGGGCTGGCTGTTCCTGAACACTCTTACCCAAAATCTCTGCCTGCTGATTCAGATAGGCACGAAACTCTGGAGTATGACCAGGAGCAACCCTATCAGTTGCCAGCACCGCATTTCCCCACGCCGTACCAACTGCCAGTGCGACGATGAGGAGTAGTGCGACTTGTTTGGTCATCTTGCCTCCTATTTTTATTTATTATAATCTGGGTGGTTTTTATAAAAAATACCCATCTCCGCCGCTACCGGCCCCACCCATATGGCCAATTGCGTTGGAGAACGGTAGCACCCTGTTCGCTACCGCACATATATTATAACACCCCCTCACCCTTTTGTCAAGCAAAATTTTTAATCAGTTACCACTACCCGAATTTGCTCCTCACCAGCAACCAATAGGTACACCCCGGAATGCTCCACCTGCACCCGGTTTACCCCTTTCTCCAGCGTCAACTGTCTCACCTGTCTGCCGATCGCATCAAAGAGCACTGCCGGGGTCCGGGTCCGGGCAAAAATCATAATACTCTGCCGGACCGGATTCGCCCGCACCTCAATCATCTTTCTCTGCTCAACCACCGATTTCTCCTTTATCGCCATTCCCCCGGTCGTGGTCTTCAGAATCAACCCTTCTCCACCCACCGCGTAACCGGTCAACTCATCCTCAGGAAAAGAGAAAGCAAAAATTGTTGAGGTGGTGCCGGTATTCTGCTGGGTCCACATCGTCGTGTTTATACAGCGCGCGATATAACCATCTGCACCACCCAGATAAATATTATTCACATTAACCGGAATGCAGAGCGCATTGAATGTGCCACCTGGTGGCGGTGGAATAAACAACTCCTGCCAGGTTGAGCCGGTATCCTGAGTCTGACGAATCATCCCGTTACTGCCTGCAAAGAAACCAACCGCAGGATTACCCGGCACAAACGCCACGGTCATAATGTGTTCAGATGTCCCGGGTGGCAACCAGGTAAACGAACTGCCCCCATCCGTAGTCCTGATGATATAACCATTGAGCCCAGCCGCAAAGCCGATCTGTTCATCAAGAAAATGAAGTGTCTGCAAACTAACGATTGAACCCGGAATTGTGAGTGCGGTCCAGTTACCACCGTAGTTAGTGGTCTTATGGATTTTTGATGCCATCTGCCTGCTGACCGAAGAGATATAGCCAATTCCTCTGGTCCCCGGGAACGCCACATCGGTCAGATTATCGGTTGTTCCAACATTCATCGTGGTCCAGGTCCCGCCACCATCAGTTGTCTTGAGTGCGGTGCCATTATCGCCAACCGCAAAACCGGTGCTGTTATCCAGAAAATAAACCCCGCGCAGGTTCCGCGTCGTGCCTGAGTTCTGGGCGGTCCAGGTTGCTCCGCCATCAGTGGTCTTCAGAATTGTTCCCCCGGCACCAACCGCATACCCGACCTCGGCATTCTCGGGAAAATGGACATCTAACAGCCCGTTGGTTGTGCCGGAATTCTGCTGAACCCAGCCATCACCATAGGCAAAGGTGATAACCGCGAATAACAGCGCCACCGCTAGCCAGCAGTTTTTACCTTTTCTCAGCATTTTTCCTCCTTTTGGTTTTAGTTTTTTCGCCTGTTAAGCAAACGGTGTAACCGTTTGTCCTCATCATTTTAATTTTACCGATTACCCGTTGCTTGTCAAACATTTGACATTAGGCGGTCTGATGATTAAAATTTATTTCAAGAGCAATCAAGGAGGTAGTATGAAAAAACTGTTCTTCGCTCTGGTAACCGGGCTATTGTTAATCCTGTTTATCCCAAAAGCCCGGGCGGTTGATGTTACCGGCATACTGGAAACCGGTGATGCAACTGTCTCCATCCAGCAGGTAACCTGGTATCTGACGATGATGCCCCAGCCGATCGAGGAGTTCCCACGCGACTGGGGTGGTCCACCAGGCACAGTTGACACCTTTGTATTTCAACCGAAGATGATGTGGCCCGACAGCGCCCTCCTCAACTATCTACTCAACAATACACCGCACCAACTGATGATTAACAGTCTGCAACCCGACAGTTGGTATGAACTGCCCGGGTTGGATTTTCAGGGACCGAGGGTCTGTTTTCAGGACACCGCGCCCCACGGCATCCAAGCCCCACCGAATAATAACCGGTTTACCGGTCTGACTATCTTCCCGAACCCGGTAAGAGAAGGACTGGTCCGCTTGGAACCGACATTTGCCCAGGTGGAACTTTATGACATCATCGGTAACCGCTGTCCGATCCACTTAACCCGGGATCAGTATGGAGTAACGGTTGATATCAGTAAACTGGACTGTGGCATCTATCTGCTCCGTATCCGGAATAGGGGATTTGAGTCCACAACCAAAATCCTGAAGTTACAATA
This sequence comes from uncultured bacterium, assembly GCA_964590395.1. GTDB lineage: Bacteria > Hydrothermota > Tepidihabitantia > Tepidihabitantales > Tepidihabitantaceae > JAOABP01. The sequence goes on along the minus strand of CAZPVT010000004.1, from coordinate 15,536 downwards.
AGTTAAATAGAAAAAATAACCTCTCCGGGGTGGCAAAACGCCACCCCGTTATTTTTTGTGTTAATTTTTTCCCGTTTTTGGGATCTTACTATATGGAAAGTAAAAGGTGCCTCACCCGCGGCAGTGCGGCACTTTAAGATAAAATCTGCCGCAGAAAGGAGGTGATTTAATGAGTAATATCCTGAACCGGCTGGCGAAGTGGACTGCGAAGACCAATCCGGAAAGGGTAAAGGCGATTCTTGAGGAACTCCGCGCCACGATGAGCGCAAATATGCAGGCGGTTCTGCCGGACTTAATCGCGGTGGAAACCCGGACCAAGCAGGTTTTGAATCAGCGCGGCACGCCGACAATTGACAACCCGAACTATCTCGCCTTCGCCCGGGAACTGTGGCGCCTGAAACGAAAGCAGTTTGCCGGTGATGCCCTTACCCGGGAGACCGCAATCCTGCTCCAGAAATGGGTCGGACGCGGACTTTCTCAACCGGTGCTGGAAGCGATCCGCTCTCAGGTCTTCACCGTCTCACCACCGACACCGTAACCGCAAAGCGGGCGGGTCAAACTGACCCGCCCGCCTTATTATTGACATTTTCGTTAATTGTTTTAAGATTTATATCACGATGCTCAAAACATCCGGCAAACTGTTACCCGTTGACCAGCGCAAGCCAGAGTTTGCCTCCATCACCACCGCCTTAAAGGAGTTTCGCCGGGGGAAAATGTTGATCGTGGTGGACGATGAGGCGCGGGAAAACGAAGGCGACCTGGTCTGCGCGGCAGAGAAGATCACACCTGCCAAGGTCAATTTTATGGCAAAGTACGGCAGAGGTTTAATCTGTGTTGCCCTGACCGCAGAACGTTGTGAAGAACTGGAACTACCCTATCAGCTCCAGCACAGCACCGCGCTCCACGGCACCGCCTGGACCGTCTCGGTTGATGCGGTCAAAGGCACCACCACCGGCATTTCTGCCCACGACCGGGCAATCACCATCAAAGCCCTGATTGACCCAAAAACCAAACCCACTGACCTCGCCCGACCAGGCCATATCTTTCCGCTGGTTGCCCGCGATGGCGGAGTTCTGGTGCGCGCCGGACATACTGAAGCCACAGTGGATTTAGCCCGGCTCAGCGGTCTGAAACCCGCCGCTGTGCTCTGCGAGATAATGGCAGATAACGGCAGGATGGCACGTCTGCCCTATCTAAAGCGCTTTGCCCGGCGCTTTAATCTGAAAATCGTTACTATCAAGGACCTGATTGAGTACCGGCGCCAGCGGGGGATTCTGGTTCAAAGGTTGGTCTCAACCGAACTGCCTACCCGGTTCGGACCGTTCCAACTGATTGTGTACGAAGACAAAATTGAAGGCTACGCCCATCTGGCACTGGTCAAAGGTGAAGTCGCTGGTAAGGAACGGGTACTGGTGCGGGTCCATTCCCAGTGCCTGACCGGTGATGTCCTCCACTCTTTACGGTGCGATTGTGGTGAGCAGTTGTACCGGGCAATGGCGATGATTGCTAAAGAGGGGTGCGGTGTGCTTTTGTATATGCGTCAGGAAGGAAGGGGCATCGGCATCACCAATAAGATCCGCGCCTATGCACTGCAGGATAAAGGTCTGGATACTGTTGACGCGAATCTGGCACTCGGCTTTGCCCCGGACCTGCGGGATTACGGCATCGGTGCCCAGATCCTCTGCGACCTCGGACTTTCCAGTATCCGGCTTATGACCAATAACCCGCGGAAGGTGGTTGGTCTCGCCGGTTACGGTCTGAAGATCGTGGAACGGGTGCCGATTATAGTGAAACCTAATCGGCGAAACATTAAATATCTGGTCACCAAAAGGGACCGTCTGGGACACCTTTTGGGCGATATTGAGAAAGGAGTGAGTTATGGAAAGGCGTGAGTTTAAAGGCAAACTGGATGCTACCGGCAAGAGTTTTGCGGTACTCGTCTCCCGGTTTAATGAACTGATCAGCCGGGAACTTTTGGCAGGCGCACTTGACTGCCTGGAAAGGCATAACGCTAAAGCGGTGGACATCTTCTGGGTCCCGGGCTCTTTTGAACTGCCCGCGGTTGCCCGACAACTCGCCCAATCCCGGCGGTATAATGGTATCGTCAGTTTGGGTGCGGTAATTCGGGGCGACACTCCGCATGCGGAATACATCTCCGCTGAAGTGGCAAAAGGACTTGCCCAGGTCGCAATGGAATCCGGTATCCCGGTTACCTTCGGTGTCATCACCGCGGACACGCTGGAACAAGCACTGGAACGGGCAGGTGCCAAGCAGGGCAATAAAGGCTTTAATGCCGCACTGTCCGCTATTGAACTGAGCAATCTACCGCTCGCGGGTTAATCCACCCGCACCATCGCTATGACCCAGCGTCGCCTTGCCCGGGAAAGTGCGCTGGAGGTTTTGTACCGCCTGGACCTGGTAGGTGACGAACCCGAACACACCATTCAGGAAATCCTGATGCGCAAGAATCCGACGCGGGAAGCAGAAACCCATCTCCGCCGGCTGGTCACGACCGTGGAAAATAACCTTACCGAAATTGACGCCTGCATCCGGAGCCATCTCAAACGGTGGTGTATGGAACGGCTGACCTATATTGACCGGGCGATATTGCGCATCGGCTGTGCAGAACTGCTCTACTTTGACGATGTCCCACCCAAGGTGGCGATCAATGAAGCGGTCGCCATCGCCAAAAAGTACGGTGATGACCGCGCGGGTAAATTTGTCAACGGTGTGCTCGACAGTATCTTAAAAAAAGAAACCCGTTACATTCGGCAACAGTAAACAGAGCGCATCGGCGCATTCAGCGATGTCCACTATCCCAAAGGCATTTGCCTTCAATCCGGAACCACCGGGTAGCACCTTATCGCTCGCCGGCTCTCAACTCCAGCCCGGTTTTCGCTACCTGTTCAATGTGGCATACGATTTCACCATAACCCAGTCCAAAATGCGCCGGTTCGGAGACTGCCCGTCTATCTTGCTGACCACCTCGCGGTCGGTAGATAAAAAATGGGGCGCCCATTTTGAGCGCCCCGATGTTATTTTTTAAGGTTTTACCGTAAAATCGCTGCCTTCTGGGCGTAAACGCCGGTCGGTGTGTGCAACTGGAAGAGATAGATCCCATTAGGTAACTCCGCGGTCGCAATCGGTATCCGGACAAACTCGCCGAACCGAACCATTCTACTAACCGAGTTGACCAGTCTGCCAGTAAAACTGAACATCCTTAACTCCACCTCGCCGTTAACCGGCGCAGTAAACTCAACCATTGCCCGACGGTTAAATGGATTCGGACTGATTTTGAGTGCATACGGACGGCTGGCAACCGGTAGCACCTGTGGTTCCTCGGTACCGGGTAACCGCTCGCCAGACCACTCAAAAATTCTCCGTATCAATGTCCAGCGCTGTAGGTACCGGCTGGAATGGTTAATCGCCTCAAACGGCACCGAGAAGAAAACCAGTCGGTAACCACCCTCATATCTGATCATCGGCACCGCGGTCGTATCCGGATAGTCTCTGAACCGGGCACAGGCAACCGCTCCACCTAAGGGTCTAATCGCATCACTGGAGCGGGCATTGTTTGCGCCGTTGCCACCGCCCAGAACCATCGTATCACCTCTGGTCAGTGGATCACCAGTTATCCCTGGCAGGTAGGGCTTACCGGTGGAGTCCGCCACAAATTCGCAATGGAGATAGTTAGTCAGAAACTGACTGCCCTGGAGTTCATACGCGATGTTCTGTCCGGAAAGGATCAGTTTGCCACCGGAGTTGAGATATTCGGCCAGGTTCGCCTGATCAGTTGGCGTCAGGGTATTGGTTCGGGCATCACCGGTGAACCAGATGACCACTGAATACCGTTTCAAAGTGTCAGCCGAAGGCGACCCGGAACTCTGCACTGAGAACAAATGATAAAGAATCCGGTTGGAGTCGCAGGCACTGGTGTAAAACCGCTCGTAGTTCTGACCCGCATCGTCATCAACAATCAACACCTTCGGCTCCCCGGACTGAACCACAAAGAAGGTGTCTGGATAAGCGGGCTCGGGCTGGGCACTGACCGAGAGGAAAAATCGGATATTCTCGGGTGGTGCGCCCGGACTGATACTAAAAACAAAAGAGTCTGTTGAACAGTTACCACTTCCTCCAGCAGGAATATTGGGAAAGGTGGCGGTCTCTTTGATAACCGTGATATCCGTGCCTAAAATACCCAGTGTTGCCCGGACACTGGTTGCGTTGCGCCAGCCCGCACTGTTGGTATAGGTAACGATTAGTGACACGGTCTCGCCCGGGTCCGGACGACCATTGCCACCACCGTCATTGAACCGATAACCACTCAGTTTCAGGTTACAGTAATAGACCGGCAGAACCACATTTGCCATTGAAACTCTGCCCGCGCCCAGTTTTCCCTGGGTATAAAGCGGATCCGGCATTGAGTCGCAGGCATCGTAGAGCATCTGGAGACAGGTGGCATTGGAGACCGTGGTGTCATAACATTTAATCCAGCAAGCCACGCCAGCAGCCAGCGGTGCGGACATTGAAGTCCCGTCCAGTGCCGCATAAGAACCGACGAGCCTCGGAACCGTTGAATAAATACCTTCTCCTGGTGCGGTTACATCAACCCAGGTGCCGTAGTTTGACCAGGATGCCCTGGTGTCATTGCGTCCGGAAGCCGCAACATTCACCACCCCCTCATAACCGCCCGGATAACGCATCGCCTCTTGCCCTTCGTTGCCCGCGGAACCAAAAAGCACCAGCCCGGACTCCCAGGCGTATAAACAGGCATCTGCCATCGGCTGGAAAGGACTGGAGGAACCAAAACTCATTGAGATTGACCAGGCACCCAGCGGCACCAAATAGTAAATCGCACCGATCGCCGCATAAATGCTGATACCACCCTCCTGCCCGCACCGCAGTGCCATTGAGCGGCTATTCCAGGTTGTGCCGGCAACACCCACGCCATTATTGCTTACCGCATTGGTGATTCCCCAGCAGTGAGTGCCGTGTTCGTTTGTGCCGTAGGGCATCGGCACCGGATCCCCGGTAACAAAATCCCAGCCCACAACATCATCCGCATAGCCGTTCCCATCTTGGTCAATCCCATCCAGATCGCCATCCGGATAGAGCAGGGTATCAAACCGGCCATTGCCATTGACATCCTCAGGGGTGTTGATCCAGAGGTTTGCCTCAATGTCCGGATGAAATAAATCCAGACCGTCGTCCAGCACACAGTTGATCACCCTGGTTTTACCTTTGGCTATTGTCCAGGCAAACGGAGCGCCTAAATTGACGAAGTGCCACTGCCGGTTGTACTCCGGATCATTGGGCACCTCATCAAATCTCATATACCCATTCGGACAGACGTACTCAACCTCTTCCAGTTGCTCGTATTCCCGGGCAACCGGCACCACATCCTGACGAGCATCAAACTGAATCAGATACTGGAGGTCACAACCGTATTTCTGCGCGATCTGGTCAACGGTAGGATGACGCCAGAGCGGTGCCACTAAATTTACCCGCCATTTTCTGTTTAATTCGTCAAGTGCGGGAATACCAAATAACATAACACCATCCTGCTCGGTGAGCTTCGCCTGCCCGCGCATTGCTGGTGTCAGTTCAATTATCAACTGTCCCGCGATGTGCTCAACTCCATCCGCTGTCTTTACCACAGGCCGAAATAAATCGGGCCAGTTTGTCCCCGCGATAGCCATTGTAGCGAATACTGCAGTTACTACGATGAATCTAATTTTCATTCCGTTCCTCCTGTTAAAAATTAAAAAATTGCTTCAGACCGACTACTCTGTCAGTCCATACTAACCTGTTACCCTTTATCATACGCAAATCCGTAGGTAATGTCAAAAAAGACCTACCGCCAACTTACTCTTGAGCCGGTTTTTCCGCCGCAATGATCAACTGTTCAGGCAGTCCGCGGAGGTTTGGCAACTCCCACGACTGACGGGCATCCCCAACCTCTTCCATCCCGGTAACCCGAAAACCCGCACCGGTGAGAAAATAGAAGTGGTCCGCAACCGTCCATCGGAATTCAAACCGCGCGGAAACCAATCTGCTGGCACCAGTGAATCCCAGCCCTGCGTCACCCGCCCCTCCTTCAAACTCAACATCCTGACCCCGGCGTTCAAAATAGGAACGGGCAACTCTTGGCTGTCCGGGTTCCTGTTTCCAGATTCTCCGGAACGGATGGTATTCATTAAGCACCAGTTTGCCACCCGGTTCAAGAATTTTATGCGCCTCACCGTAAAACCTGCCCAGGTTCTCTATACTACTGGTAATCTGCGCCATATACAAAATCTCAAACCAATCTTTGCCCAGCGTGGACAGGTTCATAAACTCCGCCTCCCGGAAATCAAGCTCCACCCCGACGATCTGCGCCCGCACCATAATCACATCCAGCCCGCTACTGGTAGAGTCAATAACCGTAACCTTTGCTCCCATTGATGCCAGCGCCAACGGCACCAGTCCCTCGCCGCTGTCTAAAACCGCCACCCGTTTCCCAGCCACCGGTTCCAAGAAATCCAGCTCCGTCCTGTTCAAAGCCAGCGAAGGCATCACCACCACCCGGCGCCAGATATCCGTATCTTCCGGATTCCGTTCCCATGATGGTGCCACCGGAATAAAATCACGGTCCGTCATTCTCCGACTCCTTTCGCTGCCGCTGGTATTCCACCAACACCTCAACATCGTTTCCCTGTACCCGCTTCACCACCCCCACATTCGGCGCCAACCACTCCACCCAGCTGTTTACTACCGTCATCTCTTTGACAATGCTGTCAACAAACTCCAGCCGATAGCAGTCGAAAAACTCCCCCGCCGGCACAGACACACTCTCAATCTTCGCCACCCGCACGCTTAGAATATGGGAATAAGCAACCGTATCCGGACCCCAGATTAGTGTCGTGTCATACCTTTCCCGGTAGGTTTCACCCTCTACCAGTGGCAGGGGATATAACAGTCCGAATCGGTGCTCAATCGTATCCTCACCGCCAGGTCTTAATTCGGTTTGTATGAAAAGTTTTCGGACTTCGGTCGGGCTGGTAACATAATACTCCTTGGCATAATTTCTATAGACCACCACACACTGCTGATTCTCTTTTACTTCCGGCAGAGTATCAACCCACACCTCAACTGTATCGGTCCCCCGGGCATAGCGCCATTCCGCACCTGGTAAGAGCGGAAAGTAGTTTGCCCCGGCACGGAAAAGCACCCGTTCAGAGCAACCGAGTAAAACCACCGCAATTACTGCCGAGATAAAAATTAGCTCGGTAACCAGCCGCCGATTAAAATACATAACTCACCCCTGCCTTGAGTATTGGAAAATAGGTTAAGACCGGACCGCCCTTTCCCCATTCGGCAAACAGGGTGTTATCCAAACCCGCACTGATTAGACTCCTGCCCTGATGCTGCGCCAGAATCAAACCAAAATGAAATCCGCCGGAGCGACCCTTCTCGCTCCTCTGACTTGCCCGTCGCTGAACAAAGCCCAGCACCGGTCCAATGTCCAGACCAACCCCCCAATCCCGCTGATAGAAAAACTCATACCGGTAGGTCAGTGCCAGTTGATGGAGATTAATCTCATAAAAATTTAGCCCCTTCGTCGGAAATGTGAACGAGGAGTAGGCAAATTCCCAGCGTGTGCGCCCCTTTTGATAACCCAACTGTGCACCAAGAACCGTGCTCATCCGGCAGGTTCGGCTGATCCCGCCGGTAGGAAAAGCGGTTCCCAGGTGCCCGCCGATATCAAAACCGCTTACGATACTTACTACTAAAATTACCAGATTAGCCACTTAAATAACTTTAGAAAGGAGACCGCCCGCTGTCAAGAAATTTCCAGCATCCGCAAGAGCGCCAGCCGTGCCCGTCGCATAATCTCATCGGGAATAATGACCTCCGGCACCTGTCCCAAAAGCGCCGCCCGCACATCGGTCAACCGGGTCAATTTCATATTCCGACAGACCGCAATCCGGCGCAGTGGATAGCACCGCTTTTCAGGATAAACCAGCCTGATCCGCTCATACATCCCTACTTCAGTCCCCAGCACCAGCTCATCATAACGGGCTGCAAGTTTGAGCATCCCACTCGTAGAACAGACCTCGTCTGCGGCTTTACAGACCGCCAGCGGACACTCCGGATGCACCACAATCACCGCACCTGGATGCTCGACCCTTGCCCGCTGGACATCCTCCACGGTAAAAAAGGCATGCACATAACAGAAACCATCCCACGGAATCAACTCACGGCCGGTCTGCTCCATCACCCAGGCGGCTAAATGTTTGTCAGGGACAAAAAGAATTGCCCGGTCCTCAGGCAAACTGTTGATCACTTTTACCGCATTCGCTGATGTGCAGCAGATATCCGCCTCAGCCTTGACATCTACCGGGGTGTTCACATAGGCAACTACTATCACCTCGCCCAGTTCTGCCCGCCGACGCCGTAGCGCCTCAGCCGTGATCATCCTCGCCATCTCACATCCCGCGTTGGGTTGGGCTAAAATTACCCGGCGCTCCGGATTCAAAATCTTGGCGGTCTCCGCCATAAACCGCACTCCACAGAAAATGATCAACTCGCTTGCCACCCCCTGTGCCTGACGGGCAAGCTCTAATGAATCGCCGATGAAATCCGCCACCTGATAGAGCTCTGGACGCTGATAGTTGTGGGCAAGAATCACTGCCTGGTGCTTTTGTTTCAACTCCTGAATCTCAGCAATCAGCGCCGTCTCGGAATTGGCTACCACTTTCGCCACCATTGATTGTTTTCAGCGCTTTTCTCTCTTTGGCGGAGCCGGTGCCGTTGGCGACCAAAAACGATTCTCCTCAAGGATATGGACGACCTCAATCCCCTGCTTTGCCAGTTCATCCGCGATCAGCCGACGATGGCACCGCTCCGGATGATAACAGGCACAGACTAGACAGCACACCCTCAACGGCACTTTGTGCGCGATAATTTTAATTCCCCTTTTAACCCCATCGGTCTCAAGCCAATCCTTGTACTCGTTCCGTGCTGGCAGTGATAGTTCATTGCCTAAATAGACATAGTCAATCTTATTTGCGGAACACAATTCCTCTAATGCCCGGCGGCTGTAGTCGGTTTTTTCTCGCTGATAGGTAGCCGGCAGATTAACCGGTGAAGCGGGCGGATTATCGCGAATGTCAAACAGCACCTGAATTCCGAATTTTATCAAAAGCCGCCTGAACTCATAACCCGGTCTTTGTCCAATGCCCAGAGTGTAGATACGCACGAAGGTTTAACAGGTGATATGGAATATCCCGGCTTTCGGCGCCGGCAGTTGATTATAAATTGCGAACGCCTTCGGGGTCGGCGCGATGTAAAACTCAATCCCATTCTCCTGCAGAAATTCTACTGCCTGCTTGGAAAGTTTTGCCCAGCCCGACTGCCCACTGCCGATGACTAGCACCGCCTTATTCTCAGCCAGCACCCGGTTGACCTCTGCCACTTCAATCGTATGACTGTCCATAACCGAATAACGATAACGTTCCTCAATTCGCTCATCCGGGTAGACAAGGATATCAGTGTCAAACCTACCCGCGCTGGTTTCGATCCAGCCAAAACCGGTTGCCTTAATTACCACCATTTGATATTAAGTCCTCACTACTTATTGTCAAGTTGATTGCTATTTTCACCCCGCCAGCACAACCGGATCGGTCCGAACGGCTCTCGCTGCTCAACCCGCACTTCACTTAGTCTCACCAGTTCTAATAGTGCCAGAAAGGTAATCACCAATTCGCTCAAGGTTGCACCGGTAACCGCCTCATCAAAATCAATTTCAATCTTTTCTTGGAGCAACTGGCGCAGGCCGGTAATCTTATCCTCAATTTTGATTCTCGGTGGAAGAACCGACAACTGCGGTTGCGGTTTCAGCCGGGCAAGTAGCCGGGAAAATGCCCGGGTGAGAGCCATCAGGTCCTCACTTTCTGTGGTCAGTGCCCTTGGCTCTTCACCGGTCCGTGGAAACCGCTGCCACTGCTCCTTTTCCCGCTGGCCAAGGATCTGCGCCGCACTCTGAAACTGCCGATAGGCGTCAAGGATCTGCTCCAGTGAGACCTGTGGAGTAGCAAGGTCCTCATCAGTCGGCTTCGGCAGCAGCGCCCGCACCTTCAACCGGACCAGCACCGCTGCCATCATCAGAAAATCCGCCGCCGCATCCAGTTGCAAATCGGTACTCGCACGCAGATACGCCAGATAATCATCGGTAAGCCGGCCGATCGGAATGTCCAGCACATCCAGTTCATTTTTGCGCACAAGATAAAGCAGTAGTTCTACCGGTCCCTCAAAAACCTCCAGCCGGACAACTGTCTCTTCGCTCATACTAGTTTCTAAACGGGAACCAGTTGGTAATTCCGGCTACCCAAGCCGATCTCCGCTGCCCGTGCCAGAAGGATCTCAGGGTCCAACTCCGGATAGCACTCTTTGATCTTCTCCCGCGCCCGGTCAAATACCGCCTGATCACAGGCGACCGGGTCAAATGAACCAAAAACGCCAAGGTCCGGCATCATCGGCTTCTCGGTCACGGAATTGCAATCGCAATTGGGAGTTATCTTCACCGCCAGATTAAAATGAATTGCCGCCCGCCCAGTAAGCACCGCCTGACAGTAATCCGCCATCTTCGTCTGCACTGAATCTGATGCCAGGTCCCATTTCAATTTAATTGCGCCATGCGGGCAGACCGCGACACACCCCCCACAGCCCGTGCAACTACTGCTGATCTTTGCCACATACCGGACAAAACTGATCCCCTGATGAGGACAGTACTCCACGCAGGCACCGCAACTAGCACACCGCACTTCATCCACATACGGCTTGGAGGAGGAGTGCATCGCCAGCTTGCCTGCCTTACTCGCCAGTCCCATCGCCAGATTTTTAATCGTCCCGCCGAACCCGGTAACAAAATGTCCTTTGAAATGGGCAAGGTTAATGATATAGGAATAATACCGCAGACCCGCTGCCAGAAACGCCTTCGGCAACTCGGTGGAATTCATTGCTACCGTATAAAATTTCTCTCCAAACTCCCCATCCAGAATATCAATCGGTGCCAGCACTTGCTTGACATCAAACCCGTGCTCACAGGCAAGTTTGATATGCTCCCGTCTTGTTGCCCGTCGCCCCCGATAGAGTGAGGTGGTCTCAATTAAAAACGGCTCAAGATGGAACCTACTCGCCAGCACCACCACCTGACGCACCACCTCTGGCTCAATGTGATTGTGATTACCCGCCTCGCCGAAATGCAGTTTAATTCCCAGCCGCTTGCGCGGCTTAGTGCGGTCAAAAAACTCGCTCGCCAACAAAATCCGCGCCACCTGCTCCGGTAACCTTTCTGGTGGTGCGCACCAGACAACCGAACCGCTCAATTCCAGACTCCCGGCACCCGCGTCTTACAAAAACGACAACTGCCATTAACGATGTTATTCTCCTGCACGGTAAAACCCTGACGCAGGATCAGCGGTTTCCGGCAATTCGGACAGTAGGTATTCTCTGCGCTATGACCAGGCACATTGCCGATATAAACAAATTTCAGACCGGCACGCTTTGCAACCCGCAATGCCCGCTCCAGTATCGGCACCGGTGTTGCCGGACTGTTCTGCAACTTATAATCCGGATGAAAACGGGTAAAGTGCAGGGGAACGGTATCACCTATATTATCCTTAATCCATTGACACATACTGGCAACCGTTGTGCTATCATCATTATAACCCGGCACTACCAGATTCACCAGTTCCAGATGGACCCCTGCCTTTGCCACCACCTTAATTGCGTTCAGCACCGGCTCCAGTGTTGAAGAGCAGACCTGCTCATAAAACTCCGGTGTAAAACCCTTCAGGTCAATTTTAACCCCATCCATCACCTTACACAACTCTATAAGCGGCTCTGGATTTATGTAACCACCGGACACCACCGCTGTCCTGATGCCCTTTACCCTTGCCAGTTGCGCAATGTCATACATATACTCATAAAAGACCATCGGCTCGGTATAGGTAAAACAGATGATCTTCAACCCCAGCCGCTCCGCTAAAGCCACCACCTCCTCCGGTGTCATACTTTCGCTCGGCACATCCTCAGGATTTACCTGAGAAATCTCCCAGTTCTGACAGTACTTACAACGCTGATTACAGCCCACCGTTGCTAGTGTCAACCGCAGACTACCCGGCAAAAAGTGAAAAAACGGTGCCTTCTCAATTGGCTCCCGGTTAATTGCGCAGGGTCTGCCATAGACCAGCGAGTAAAGCTGACCTTGACGATTCTCCCGCACCCGACAGAACCCCCGTTTGTTAGGCTTGATCACACACCGACGCGGACACAACTGGCACTGCACCGCATTGCCCGGCAACTTCTGATACCACCGCGCCTCTTGACCACCGGCACCCTTTTCTCGCGCGCTGACGAAGATTAACAGCCCAAGCAGTATCCCCAAAAACACTCCACCCCGCATCATCAATCCACGACCATTCCTATGACCACGCCCATCAATAACCCCAACCCGAACAGCCCAAAAACCGTTCCGCCTAAAACCCACTTTGCCTGACGGACACTCCTCTCCATTAACCGGGACTCAATCTCCACCTTGGTCTCCATTCCGGGAAAAACCTCCACCCGCGTTGAACCAGCATCAATCCCTGCCAATGCCCACAGCGCTGACAACCTTTCGCTAACCCCGCCATTGCGCAACCGCCAGTAAAGACTCTCCAGACTGTCATTACTCACCACGGTAACAAGATAGCGTCCCGGTGTCATCTGATACCTTTCAATTGGTGTGATGCCGATACTGTCCCCATCCACAAAAATTGTCATTCCGACTGGCTGAGAGTTGACCGTCAAAAAACCCGGCACCGGTAGAACAGGGGTAGAACCAACCAACATCAACGCTGTGAAAATCGCCATCATAAATTTAGCCTAATAAAAAAAATCCGCCGGTCAAAAACTTCATTCCGAGCCGGCTTATCTGGCAAGAACCTTACCATTTCCTTTGTTATTGCGAACTACTGTAGGCAGGAAGCAATCCCTTTGCGGGTAGTCAGGGTTTTATTGCTTAGAGATTGCCACGCTCCTGCCTAAGGCAGAACGCTCGCAATGACTTTTTCCTTTTCGTCATTCCGGGCCCATTAGGGCGAAGGATTCTCTTTGCGTGTAATCCAGTGTGTACGCTTTAAGATTGCTTCGTCGCTTTCGCTCCTCGCAATGACAGAAGAAAAAGGGCGCGCCTCGCAATGACAAAAAAGGGCGCGCCTCACTATGATAAAATAGGGGGCATTCTCACCTGTCTCAGTAGATTATAACGACGGACTACCGTCTTTCGGTTATTTTGACCAGGTTACCTTATGCTGGGCGATCTCGCCGTTGACCGTGATGTTAATCAGATAACTGCCCCGGCGCACCGGATTGCCCCTAGCATCAGTGCCATCCCAGACAATTGAGTGATAACCGGTGGACTGCCGCGCCTCAAGCAGTGTCTTCACCGGTCTGCCCAAAAGATCAAAAACCTCAATCCGCACCAATCCAGACTGACGCAAACGATACTCCAAACGGAATGAACCCTTTCTCACCGCCGGCTGTGCCCGGACAATCTGCACCACTCCCTCCCGCAGGCGCCTCTCTCTCACACCTGTTGCCCCTTCACCACAGGAGAAAACCAGCACCGGATGATGGTCATCGGGTAAAAACAGTGCGCTCTTAATCGCAACCCTTTCCGCAATCGACAGGGGTAGTGTCAGATATGCAGACAGGCCAAGCGCCCGCGCCTGCATCAGAAGATTAAACGCCACAAACCCTGCCTCCTGCAGCGTCTGATAAGTGACCGTATCATCCACACACACCACAATATAAACCGGTGCGGTGCCCGGAATCCGGCTTGAGGCGTTACGCAGTGCAATCCGCCAGTCGCCGGTCACCATCCGCTCCAGACGGTGGTCCCTGGTATTAAGACCGCCACCGGGCAGACGGTTCCAGTACCGGTCAATTCCCTCACCGGTCACCAGATATATCCTGCCGGTCAGAAAATAGCCGGCAAGTGCGCTGGGCACTGTCAACCCCTGTCTACCGTTGATGGTAAAATGGGGTGTTACCCCGTAGCCTGCCCAAAGCAACTGGGAAACGGTCTCTAAAGAAAGCGAGGCGCCGGTAAACACCGAATCCTGCTTTAAATTCCATAAAACCACCTCAAAGGTGTCGGTGCTGTTAGTGATCGGCAAAGGCAGACTGGAGTCCGAAGAAAACGCCACCACCGTGGTGTCCAGCCCTCTTGCCGGTGCCCGGCCAAAAACATTCACCATCTTAATCTGTTGTGCAGGACGCCAGTTGTTATTCGCAAAATCCGCAGCCCATTTCATCGGACAGCAGACCACCTCACCGGTATCACTCCAGAAAGAAATCCCTGCAAGCAGACCAGCCTGGATTGCCATTCCCGCATCCTCCTGCCGGGGAGTTGCGACTCCGATCTCAAACGCCGAGCCTGAATTGTAACGGTGATCACCGGCAAGATGGAGCCTGAGTGTCCGGCTTGCCGGCTCATAACGGTAAACATTCTCCGGAGTTGCCACATAGAACTCACGGTAATCGCCACTGTAAGGCACCCGGCTCATCGCCCACAGCACATTGGCAAGCACCTGAACCGGCAGATCCTCCTCAAAACCGGAATGGACCGAATACCGGCTGTTAATCAGCACCTCAAACGAATTACCATTGATCACCGGTGCGGGCAGGGTCTCAACCCTGGTGCCCAGCAGGACAGATGTCCCCAGCGCAGAACTGACACAGGTAACCAGCACAAGCAACAAATTGGACCGAAAGAAATTGCCGCACCGCATCAGAATAATGATACCCAATCCACATCCCCTGTCAACAGATTAGCATCTGCCTGCGTGATACCTTTGTCATTGCGAGCGGAGCGAAGCAATCTCTCTGCGTATAGACTCAGTTTGTCCGCGTTGAGATTGCTTCGTCGCTATCGCTCCTCGCAATGAACCTCCCTGCTCCCGGCACCTGCCCGCAGAACCCCAAACACCACAACCAGACTCCTCTACAGACCTCTACCCACAACCAACCACCTAAACCTGACCCCAATCAACCCTAAAACCACACCACCAACCCGGCTCACCACACACCCGACCACCACCAACACCACCATCGCCCAAACCACGCTCCACACCACTTTTACAACCCTGAGGGGGACGGTTACGGGGATGGAGTCAAAAAACGCAAAAATTTAAAATAACTTATTGAAAAATAAAACGATAAACCAAATTTATCCTGTTTTAATTTTTAACCTATAGGTTAAATTTTTACCACTCTTACTTTTCCTCATTCCGCCCTGCGGTCATTGCGAGGAGTATTGATCAGAATATCTCACCATTCTGTTCTGGTATTACTCACCCGTCCTTCCGCTCTGCGGTTTCTTCTGTCATTGCGAGGAGCGTTAGCGACGAAGCAATCCCTTTGCGGATTAGGCCGGGTTTTATCGCTTAGAGATTGCCACGGCACTGCGTGCCTCGCAATGACAGAAGGGGATGTGCCTCGCTAATGAC
>CAZPVT010000003.1:0-7204 GCA_964590395.1 uncultured bacterium | reverse complement strand
CAATGTGTCACGAGAAAATCAAAATAGGTAAACCATTAAAAGTTGTTTTTGACCCGGGTAATGGCACTGCGGGTGTGCTTCTGGAAAGATTGATTGCCGGTTATCCAATTGAACCGATCTTTGTCAACTTGCAACCGGATGGCACCTTTCCCGCACATCTTCCGGACCCGACCGTTCCTGCCTATCTTGAACAGGCGATAAAACTGGTAAAAGAGACCAAAGCGGACTGCGGATTTGGTTATGATGGTGATGCTGACCGCATCGGCACAATCGATGAAATGGGCAACACAATTTACGGTGACCGTCTGCTTGCTATTCTCGCCCGTGAAATCATCATCCGTCATCCCGGTGCCAAAATCGTGTTTGAAGTCAAATGCTCGCAAGGTTTAGTGGAGTATATCCATTCACTCGGCGGCACACCCCTGATGTGGAAAACCGGCCACTCATTGATCAAAGCCAAAATGAAAGAAGAGGGGGCGTTAATTGCCGGTGAAATGTCAGGACATATGTTCTTTGCTGATGACTACTACGGCTATGACGATGCCATCTTTGCCTCGCTCCGGGTACTCCGGATTCTGAGTAATACTGATAAAACCCTCTTCCAGTTGGTGACTGAAGTTCCATATTATTACGCCACTCCTGAAATTCGGGTTAAAGTCAACCACCCTGATGCGGACCGGTTGAAGTTTGTAATTGTTAACCAACTGCGCGACCTTTTCCGCCAGAAATACGAGGTAATTGACATTGACGGTGCCCGGGTATTATTTGATGATGGCTGGGGGCTTGTTCGAGCCTCTAACACCCAGCCAATATTGGTCCTGCGGTTTGAAGCAAAAACACCGGAAAAACTGAATGAGATCCAGCAACTTTTTTATCGACAACTCCAGCAATTCCCGGAGATAATTCTACCCGATAAATTAAATGAGGTCTGCTGAACGCCTACTGCGCACTGCCCTTATTCCCAATCAGTTGATAGAAAATGGTGAAAAGGTGTTGATCGGCCTCTCCGGAGGTGCAGACAGCCTTTGTCTGCTTTATACCCTCTGGGATTATAACCGGCGCCATCGTCAAAACTGGCAACTCTTTCCGGTCCATATCAATCCCGGCTTCCCCAACTGGCAGACCAAAAGAATTGAAGCGGCCTGCCAGAAACTGGGTTTAACCTGTATTATCAAAGAGATTGATGTGCCGAAAAAACTTAAAGAAACCAAAACTGAATCCTGCTTTTTTTGCGCCCGGGAGCGCCGTAAGGCGCTGTTTTTTACTGCTGTAGAACTGAATTGCAATAAGGTCGCGCTCGGTCACCACCTGGAGGATGTTAACGAAACCTTTCTTTTAAATCTTCTCTTTGCCTCATCTGCCACCACTATATTGCCCAAACAACCACTGTTTAACGGTGCACTCACAATCATTCGTCCGCTTTATTACTTTACCGAGGAGATGATCAAAACCCGTCTCAAAAATGCAGGTATAAAACCGGTTCGTAATTACTGTCCTTATCAAAAAACCAGCCGCCGAATGCTGGTACGAAGGTTTCTTGACCGTCTTACCCGCGCCGATCCGCGCATCAAGACCAACCTCTTCTGGGGCATTAATAATATCAAACCGGAGTATTTACCAAGCAGGCCCGCTGGTTAGGGCTGAGTGCTACCTGCTTATCACCACCCTTGCGGTCAGTTGCCGGTCAGCGTTAAACCGGCAGAAGTAAACACCGGCTGGCACCTTTTTACCTGACCGATCGGTTCCATTCCAGTTCACAGTATACTCTCCAGCCGAAACCCTGCCGTTAACCAATGTCCTTATCGCCCTGCCGGTGGCATCAAAAACGGTCAGGTCAACATTGGTAGCAGAAGCAACACCGTAACGGATGGAGATACTGGCGTCAGCCGGATTAGGTCCGGCAATAACCAGTCTGGTCTGCGGATTTACTGAAGGTGCAGAGGTAATTCCGGTTCCGGTAACTACAATGTCCTCAAGCGGTCCAAAATCACCCCAGCCCCAGGTTGAATTATACCCACGCGCCCGGTACCGGTACTGTCCTGTCTCTGCCACCGTTACCTCATAAACTGTATCAGTAATCTCGCTGGTAACTGTCCGGCGTTGAGCAAAGTATGGCACGGGCCAGACATCATCAATATAAACGCCATCACGCAGAGTTCCGTCATCGGTCATATACCGGAACCGGATGTAAACCGATTTTCCTGCCCATGGTTCAAGCGAATATGACCTGTAAACCCAGCCATTGGAGTTGCCGGTATAACGGTTGTGCAGTTGAATCCACTCTTTACCTTCAAGCGAAACCTCGGTCACCACCACATCATAATTGTTCTCGATATTATACCATATCCAGTAGCGTAAACTGTCACCGGGCTGAACCGGATATGGATCAGCGGTAACCGCGTAGTTGGAGATGTTGTTACCGGTTCCCAGATAGACACTGTAATTGCCGGAATGTTTTTGAGTTGTGGAAAGGGAGGCACCCTGAAAAACCCACCGGCTTGAACCCGATTCAAAATCATCCTCAATAACAGTTAAACCGCTTAACTCCTCAAGTTCCCATTTCTCCGGTTGATTATATTCCGGCCTGATCGGTGTCCAGTGCACAACAAAAACACCGGTCACACTTGTATCCAGCGGTGCAAGAATTGGCCTGGGAACCATACCTTTCAGCACGCCGGCAATTGAGTCCGCCCGGGTGAAAAGATACCAGACCCCCTTAAAAACCTCACGCTGAATCGCATCCAGTTGATTAACATTCTGGTAGAATTCTGTCCCGATCTCAAACACATAGGACAGGCAGGGAAATCCGCCAATATGACGAGCCCAGCCATACATCCAGTCGATTGAGCCACCGTTTGTCGGATAAAGTTGACTTGACGGCTCAGGTGTGTAATAACCACCACCGAGTTTCTGCATCTGCTGTGCCATCCGCTGGCCTAAACTGACAAATATTCCGTTGTCAGGTGGAATTTCACCATTACCATAGGGCCAGAGCACCAGTTCTGAATAGGAGTGAAGCGAAATATCAGCCAGAAAAGTCCGCTGTTTAAAGAATTCACACAGTGCATTCACCTCCTTTCCCCAGGCGCCATATCCCCCCATAAATACATCGGCTGAAGGACGATGGGAGGTCTGAGAACCAGGGACCAAAGCACCCCAATCCGCCATCCTTGAGCCGTTACAGGCACCATTATAATTCCGGTTCGGGTCACATCCAATTGCAGAACCAAATGGCTGGCGGTTTTTGCGCCAGGAACGCTGGTTAGGATAGTCATAAACATAGCCGTCAACATTGATAATCGGGAAAACCCAGACTTCGTAATTGTCCACAAAATTTCGGAATTCCGGATTGGTGCTATAGTTGCGCAGAATCGTATCCGCAAAATACCTCGCCGCCTGGGGTGTTGCCCATTCCCGGGAATGGTGCATTGCCTCCAGAAGCACCTCAGGCTCATTCTCATCAATCTGTGGATTGTCTGAAATCTTAACTCCGTAAATCCAGCGTCCCTCATGGGTCTGACCAATTGACTCCAGTTTGCAGATTGACGGATAATTGACCACCCAGTTACGCATAATTGAAACAAGGGAGTCATAAGAGCAGTAAAAACCAAACCCTGCTGCCTTAAGCTTCTCCCGCTCCAGGTCATCAATCACTATCTCACTTTTCAACCCCGAGTTAAGAACTATCGGCAGATCTGAACCTTCCAGTAGCAGATCATAGGACTCGCCTGGCTGAACACCGGCGATCTCGATCGATGACCCTTTGAAATTAATATGCCGGTATAAAGTCCAGTAATCAGGAGCATAAACCCGGACAATCATCTGCTGGGCATCTGCACCAGAAAGAAAGACCGACAACAGAACAGCGGTCAGTAAAACAAAAAGTTTAATTTTTCTCCTCATCTTTACTCCTTTAAGTTTATAGGTCTGACCGAGCCACAATTTAATTTTACCACCAATTAATTACAAGTCAAATTAACCTCGCCGATTGAGGAGAGATAGCTCAACGCACCACAACTAATCTTGACCTTCTCCCATCGGCATCAAACTGAAAGAACACCCCGGCTCTGACTCTGTCTCCTCTCCTCACCTTTCTGCCCGAGGAATCAAAAATTAGTCCACCCATCTTAAAAAAGAAACTACCTTCGCGGGCAAAATAAACTGGATTTTCTTCCGCCTCCTCAGCAATACCTGGTGGATAATCTCCCCCGGCTTCAAGATATCGGTTTAAGGTCTCTGTGTAAAACTGCTTGACAACTCCAGGATGATAAATAATCAAAGTATTTTCGTCGTTATTGTAATTGGCGTTATTGGACCAGTTTGCCGAACCGGTAACCGCAATGGTGCGGTCAATAACCATTATTTTTTCGTGAAGTATTCTGCTACCAAACGGTACAGAATCAATCAAAATCGGAATATGGGCAGAACGCAATAACGGATATTCTGATGCCGGATCATTTGCCCCTGCCTTATCGATTACTCCCGCAATCATCACTCCGTTATTCCACCGCCCAACCATCGCCTCACCGAGCGGATCGTAGGTAAAAGAGTATATTGCGAAGAAAACCTCTTTTTCTGCTCTGTTTACCAGTGCGGTAATAGTATCGACCACCCGATCCTGTGGAGCAAAGAAAACATAAATCGGATAACCCGCAAAGGTAAATCGGTGCGCGCTGAGCACATCCGTTTTCCGGTTGTGAAACCTGGCGTTTTCCCGGACCGGCAACATCCCCTCTCCACCCCACATCTGATTGAATTCGCGCAGATAAGCGTTTGCCAGATCGGTATGTAAAATCATCAACGCACAATCCGCATTTAACTCCCCCTGAGTTGGATTGTAAGATGCTACCCAGACCAGGTCATTGGTGCTATCATTATCAGCCAGGTCCCGGATCGCAAATTTATTATGCATATAGTAAGAGGAGCCGGCAAAACCAGAATCAGACCAGACCATAATCCCAGCTGAACGCAACTGTCTGACCCAGTGGTCGTCAAGTCGGCTGTCATCGGTTATCACCCTTACCCGGACACCACGATTGCTGACATCAATCAACGCATCAACAACATCTGATCTTGATGAATTATAACAGCAATAATCAATTGAAACCGTTGCACCCTGAAAAAAATCAACCAGCCTTTTGGCAAGACTATCCTGCGCAAACCAGACGGTAATTGAATCCAGCGCACCGATCATCAGGAAAACCAGGGAGTAAATCGGCATCTATTTAATATACCGCACTGCCATTCCAAGTCAAAGAGGCACCAACCATTATCGCTGAGCGCTGGGCCTATCTTCATTTCCTTGACTTTTCATCTCTTTGTTGATATTATTGCCATCCAATGATTAAAAAAACACCGTTTTATGATCGTCATCTCGCGGCGGGTGGCAGAATGGTAGAATTCGCCGGTCATTATCTTCCATTGCAGTTCAAAGGGGTAATTCCAGAACACCAGCGGGTTCGTACAACTGTAGGAATTTTTGATGTCTCCCATATGGGCAGGATAAAAATTACCGGCACCGATGCCCTGGATTTTATAAACCTTATGACCACCAACGATGCCGCCACGTTAAATCCCTATCAAGCACAGTACTCGGTGATGTGCTATCCTGATGGTGGTATTGTTGATGACCTGGTGGTTTATCGCCTGCCAGATCACTTTTTACTGGTGGTCAACGGTGCAAATAACGAAAAGGACACTAACTGGCTAAAAGAGCAGCTGACCGGCGATGTCCGGTTAGAAAATATCACCGACCAGATTGCCCAACTGGCAGTTCAAGGACCAAAATCCGAACCCTGTCTCCAGAAAATTACCGAAATTGATCTTTCACAAATAGGCTTTTACAGGGCGGCCATAGGTAAAGTTGGGGGTACAGACTGTCTGATATCCCGGACCGGCTATACCGGGGAGGACGGCTTTGAAATCTACATTCCGGTGGAAAAGACATTGGCGGTCTGGGACGCGCTAATGACCGCGGGAAGGGAATACGAAATTGAACCAATCGGACTCGGTGCACGAGATACCCTCCGGCTGGAAATGAAATACTGCCTGTACGGCAATGATATTGACCATACCACCAACCCGATTGAGGCCGGGCTCAGCTTTGTGGTAAAACTGGACAAGCCCGGTGGCTTTATCGGTTCAGATGTATTAAAAAAGGTTATGGAGGAAAAACCCAGTCGCCGGCTCATCTGTCTGGAAATGCTTGACCGGACAATTCCCCGTCCCCACCTCAAAGTTTTTAACAACGGCACCGAGGTGGGATATGTAACATCAGGCACAATGTCCCCTTCGCTGAGTAAGGGTATTGCCCTTGCATATATTCAACGCCAATACGCCGTCACCGGCACAGAGTTAAAAGTTGAAATACGGGGACAGAAATCCCGTGCAGTGGTTGTCCCCCCACCGTTTTACAAACTTGGCTCAAGGAAAAAATAAGGAGGCAAAATGAGTAATATCCCAGAGAGTCTGAAATACACGAAAACCCATGAATGGACAATGATCGAAGGCGATATTGCTACAATCGGCATTACTGATTTTGCTCAAAAGGAGTTATCTGATGTGGTATATGTTGAGATCACCGCACTGGGCAAGACGGTAAAGCAGAACGAACCGATTGGTTTTATTGAAGCGGTCAAGGCAACTTCGGATATCTATGCACCACTATCCGGTGAGGTCATCGAGGTAAATCAGCAGATTAATAAGGCAGAGGGCGAGGCGCCGGCGATGGTCAACCGTGACCCCTATGGTCAGGGCTGGCTTTGCCGGATAAAAATCTCCGATCCAGAGGAAATTAACGGACTTCTGGACAGTGTTGCCTATGCCGAACTGGTAAAAAGATCGGAGCACCATTGAAATTCACACCCCACACCCCGGAAGATAAACTTCGGATGCTGAAACGGATCGGCATCCGCTATATTGAAGAACTCTTTGATACAATTCCTGAAGAACTGAAACTGAAACAGGAACTTAAACTACTGCCCCCACTATCAGAATCTGAAGCGGTTGCTGAACTATCACATCTTTCTCAGAAAAACACCGGCACTGATCAAATCACCTGTTTTGCCGGGGCCGGTGCCTATGACCATTATCGCCCAGCGGTCATTGATGCCATTATCTCCCGGCCCGAATTTTATACCGCCTATACCCCTTATCAGGCTGAGGTCAGTCAGGGCACACTTCAGTCAATCTATGAGTTTCAAAC
>CAZPVT010000002.1:0-27525 GCA_964590395.1 uncultured bacterium | reverse complement strand
TGATATGCCAGAGATGCTGCCTTCGCAATCAGCTCATTCACGGTGTCCACTCGCAAAACCCGTGCCTGGGAAAAAAAGGCGTTGTAAGCCTCATCCGAACCGGCAAGCGCACCAGTATGAGATGATGCTGCTTTTGCTCCTTCGGTTGTTCTACCGGCTTTGATGGCGAGAATCGGTTTAGGATGCTTAGGGGCAGATGTAATCTCCCGGGCAATACGCATAAACTCCGGTGGATTTACCAGGTCCTCTAAGTAAAGGGCAATCACATCGGTTTCCGGATCATCTCTTAAGTACTCTAGGAGATCACACTCATTTATATCCGCCTTATTGCCGATGGAAATAAACTTACACAGTCCGACCTCCTCCACCTCTGCATACTCCAGCGCATTGGCACCGACCGCACCTGATTGAGAGATCAAAGCGATGTTACCATACCTTGGTCTCATCCGACCAAAAGTGGTGT
Organism: uncultured bacterium; assembly: GCA_964590395.1. Classification (GTDB taxonomy): domain Bacteria; phylum Hydrothermota; class Tepidihabitantia; order Tepidihabitantales; family Tepidihabitantaceae; genus JAOABP01. The sequence goes on along the minus strand of CAZPVT010000002.1, from coordinate 27,062 downwards.
TCAACATTACCTCTGGACTGGTGTTGATCATTCCAAAACAGTTTGGGCCAACCAACCTGATACCCCAAGTCCTTGCCCGCTCTTTAACCGCCTGTTCCAGCACCGCACCGCTCGGACCTAACTCCTTAAAACCTGCTGAGATTACAATCGCCCCTTTAACCTTTTTCTGACCGCACTCTGCCAGTACCGCGGGTACTGTTACCGCCGGCACGATCAAAATTGCTAATTCAATCTCATCATCAATATCAAGAATTGAAGGATAGGCTTTGACCCCCAATACACTTTTCGCGTTCGGGTTCACCGGATAGACAATACCGGTATAACCGTTAAAAAGGATATTGGCAAACAGCGCCCTGCCCACCGAGCCATCACGATTGGAGGCACCGATGACTGCAACCGAACTGGGCTTAAATATAAAATCAAGATTGTTTGAGCTCATTTTTCAAACCTCAGGGTTAAAATATACACACCATCCTCCCATCTGGTTTCCAGCGGAAAGCCGGTTTTAGTTACCAGCCGATATGCCCGGGTATTTGAATCCAGCACATAACCAACAAACCCCTTAACCCCCTTAATCCTTGCCACCCGTATCAGATGATTGAACAACGCGGTCCCTATGCCTTTATTCTGATACCCATCCTGCACCTCAATTGCGAATTCTGCTAATCCAGCTGCAGGATCAACATAATAGCGGGTTGAACCAACAATGTGCTCATCACCATTCCGGCGGATTACTGCAACCAGCGCCATCTCCCGCTCATAATCGATGTTCACAAATTTGCTCAGTTTCTCATGGGGCATTGCCTTGATATAACTGAAATACCGGTAGAATACTGTATCCCGGGAAAAAGAGTAAAACAGCTCCCGCATCGCAGGCTCATCAGTCGGTTTAATCGGCCTGATAAACAGAGTTGTCCCGTCAGCCATTTTTACCTTGGTCTCAAACTCCTCAGGATAACGGGCTGAAACCAAAGGTAACTCCGGCTGATCCTCGTATATATAATGTCGCTCCTTTGCCTGCCGCAGAAGTTCGGCACGGAACTTGGGATGGGCGATAGAAATCAAGGCTAATGCTCGCTCCCGGATCGACCGGCCATGAAGATACGCCACCCCCCATTCGGTAACCACATAATGGACATCACCGCGCGAGGTAACCACCCCCGCCCCCTCAGAAAGCACCGGCACAATCCGCGAGTAACGATCATTGTCCCGGGTTGACTTCAATACGATGATCGGCTTGCCATCCTTCGCCCGTGCCGCACCACGCACAAAATCCAGCTGGCCACCGATACCGGAATAGAAATTGTAACCAATGGAATCCGCACACACCTGGCCGGTCAGATCTATCTCCAGCGCGGAGTTGATGGAAATCATCATGTCATTCTGAGCAATAACAAACGGGTCATTCGTGTAATCAACCGGATGAAATTCAAACATCGGGTTGTTGTGGATATATTCGTAAAGCCGTTGCGAGCCCATCGCAAACGAGGCAATCACCTTTCCCGGATGCAGGGTTTTCTTGCGATTATTAATTACCCCCAGTTCAATCAACTCAATTATCCCATCAGAGAAAACCTCGGTATGAACACCTAAATCCTTTTTGTCCTTAAGATAATACAAAAGCGCGTTGGGAATTCCGCCGTAACCAACCTGAATTGTCGCACCATCCGGAATTAAATCCGCCACATTCTTTGCAATCCGCCGCGCCACCTCGCTTTCTCCAGGGGTGATGAACTCATAGATCGGCGCATCATTTTCCACGATACTCTCAATCTGCGAGATGTGAATAAAACTATCTCCCAAAGTGCGGGGCATCCTGGGATTAACCTCCGCAATCACATGCCTGGCAACCTCGGCTGCCGGCTTTGTAATGTCAACTGAAACACCAAAACTGCAGAAACCATGTTCATCTGGAGGTGTAACCTGAATCAGCGCCACATCAATTGGCAACCTACCTGAACGCAAAAGACGGGGAATTTCGGAGAGAAATATCGGCGTATAATCCGCCCTGCCCGCTTGTACCGCGTCCCGCACATTCGCACTGATAAAAAACGAGTTAGCCCGATACCTGCCGGCAAGCCTCTCCTCGGCATAAGGTGCCACCCCCAGTGTTAAAAGGTGAGTTACCTCCACATCCTCCACCGGTCTCTCTGCCAAAGCCTCAACTAGCCTCTTTGGTGTTCCGCAGGCAGAACCGATAAAAATCCGGTTTCCGGGCTGGATCACCTCTAACGCCTGCTCTGCACTTTTGATCTTGCTGGCATATTTACTCTGCCAATTGTTTGCACCCATTTAAACCTCCTGAGACTCAATTGTCTCAAATCTCAAATTTTCGTCCTCTCCTTTAACTATTCTGCCTATGACCACCTCTGGATCGTGCTCTAAAAATGATATCCAGCCTTCAGTAACCGCTTCGTTTAACATCCGCTCCTTCTCCCGCATTGAGTCCAGCGGAAACAGATCATAACCCATTATATATGGTACCGGAATATGGCCCCGTGTTGGGATCATATCCGACCAGAAAATTCCAGTTTCCCCTCCACTTTTTATTTTTACCAACTGCAATCCTCTGGTATGCCCTCCGGTATGGATAACCTCAATCCCAGGCATAATCTCCATTGAACCGTTGATCAACTTTAACTGCCCTGCATCCTGAAGGGGAATAAAATTCTCCGGAAGATAGGATGCCTTTGATCGACGATTGGGATTTATCGCCTCCTCCCACTCTGAAATCTGGACAATATACTGAGCGTTGGGAAATGCGGGCACAACCTTATCTCCTACTCTGATGGTGGAACAACCACAATGGTCAAAATGGAGATGGGTTAAAATCACCTTACTTATCTCCTCAGGCTTAAATCCGGCCTCCTGCAGAGAGTCAAAGAGGGTAACCGTCCTTTCTATTCGATAGCGTCCCTGAAATTTCTCATCATACTTGTTACCGATCCCGGTATCTATTAACACCCGCTCATCGCCCGCGACAACCAGCAGAGGCCGCAAAGCCAGCTTGATCCGATTTTTCTCGTCCGGTGGATTAGTCTTTTCCCAAAGAGGTTTGGGAACAACCCCGAACATCGCACCACCATCAAGACCGAAATAGCCGTCAAAAAGTGGATAACACTTAAAATCACCAATAGTTATGGTTATACTCCGATTCATAGAAGTGATATTTTATCCCCTATACTCTACAAGTCAAATTATCGATAAAAATGAACGCAATCTGTTGCAATGGACGGGCTTTCCTTGTAATATCTCGTAATGTTTAATATCATCATCACCGGCCTGGTCAGCCTCCTGACCGACATCTCAACCGAAATGGTCTACCCCCTCATTCCTCTTTACCTTGCGACCCTTGGGGCTCAACCGACAACCCTGGGATTAATCGAAGGTCTGGCAGAAAGTTCTGCCTCTCTGCTGAAGTTCTTCTCAGGTAGCATTTCAGACCAATTCCGACGGCGTAAACCAATTGTCGTCCTCGGTTACGTTGGCTCGACTATTGGTAAGTTTCTCCTCTATATCTCCCATGGTTGGCATCTGGTCTTTGCAGGCAGGATGATCGATCGGGTTGGCAAAGGCATCCGTGTCGCCCCAAGGGACGCACTGATTGCGGATTATAGCCCATCAGGTGCACGGGGTAAGGCATTTGGAATCCATCGTGCGCTTGACACTCTTGGCGCTACATTCGGGGTTGTAATCGCCATCGCCATTGTCCAGCACATCGGGAAAAACCTTAACCATTCCGGTTACCAGCGGATATTTCTGATATCGCTGTTTCCAGCTCTGCTTGGTGTCCTATTACTATTCTGGCTTAAAGAAGCGAAAAAATCTTTAGATAGCAAAAAAACACCCCCACCCAAAATCAGTTTTCAGAACCTTTCCCCAAAACTGCGCAACTTTTTGATTGTCGTCGGCCTCTTTGCGCTCGGCAACTCCTCAAACCAGTTTCTCCTGTTCAGAATGCAGAAAGTCGGCTGGGCAACAGTGAACATCCTCTTGCTCTATCTGCTATACAATCTCACCTATGCGACTTTATCTTATCCTGCCGGTAGACTGGCAGACAAAATCGGCAAAAAAAAGTTGTTAATAACCGGCTACATTGTTTACGGACTGGTCTATTGGGGATTTACCCTAATGGGGAAATTTAATCACCTGACCTTGCTTCCCTATTTGCTTTTTGCCAGTTATGGTGTATACTCAGCATTGACTGAAGGTTTAGAAAAGGCATTGGTTGCCGAAATTGCCCCGGAAAACCAACGGGCATCATTAATTGGCTTGCATGCCACCGTTACCGGCACCGGTCTTTTTCTCGCCTCGCTTATAGCGGGCGGATTATGGAACATTTTCGGACCTAATGCCCCATTCTGGTTTGGGAGCGCACTCGGCATCACCGCTGCACTCTGCCTTTTCCTTTTGTTGTGAACTTGCCAATTACCATTTTTCAGGTATAATTTATTTTTAAATGAAAATACTCCACATCCTCTTTAACCTTCACCCATCAACCTTTTATCTTTATGTTATTTAAACGATTCCGGATCATCAAAACAACCCGCACACCACCAAACTGGCTCAACCCGTTTAGCTGGATAATTTTCGGTATTGTTCTTGCCTGCTCCCTGCTTTTCATCTTTTTTTTCGGTTATCAAATCTCTTTTCCCTTTTTTATGCCGCCGATCATCAGAGCACTAATCACCGTTACCACTATTGCCACAATCGCTGAGGTAATTATCAAAAGGCTCCTTACCCTAAAAACACCGCCAAGTAAATTCCGGTACTTTTTTGACCCGATCCTCGCCGTTCTGTTAATTCTTGTGCTGATAATCTCCCCGTATTGGGTGATGCCCATCCTGATTATCTATCAGTTAGTTAATACCTCTCCAAAGTTTTTCCGCTCCGGATTTACCACCGCCATTTTTGGCAACATTAACCAGCGACCGGTGCGGATGTTGGCACTGAGTTTTCTTTCGCTCATTACCGTTGGCACTCTGCTATTGACATTTCCTGCAGCAACAAACGACGGCAAAGGTGCCAGTTTTCTTACCGCGCTGTTCACCGCTACTTCTGCCACCTGCGTCACCGGCTTAATCGTCAAAAACACCGCCACTTACTTCTCCCGTTTTGGCCAACTGGTTATTTTACTACTTATTCAATTCGGCGGATTGGGTATAATGACATTTTACTCCAGTCTAATTGTCCTATTGAGACAAAGACTGGGGCTGACCGGGCGCCGCACAATGCAGGAAATCATTGAAGAAACCCGGAATGTTGATATCGCCCGGTTAGTGCGTTACATCTTTCTTTTTACTATTCTTGTTGAATTGTTAGGCACCGCGATGTTATTTTCCCGCTGGCTCTTTTTATTCCCACATCCTCTTCAGGCGCTCTATTTCGCCATCTTTCATTCCGTCTCCGCCTTCTGTAACGCCGGTTTTGCCCTCTTCTCTGATTCTTTTGTCCAATTTCAATCGGATATTGTTACCAACCTTTGTATCATTGCCTTGATTGTGATCGGTGGCTTGGGATTCCCGGTGGTGAATGAACTCTTCAACCGTCAGACCATTTTCCATCATCCCCGCAACCTTTTCCGCCGGTTGACTGTTCATACCCGGTTGGTTCTCGGAACAACTGCCATACTCATTATCTGTGGCGCGATCCTCTTTTTCTTTATTGAATATGACAACGCTCTTTCTTCACTGCCTTTGGGCAGTAAACTGCTAGCAAGCTTGTTTCAGTCCGTTACTGCCCGCACCGCCGGTTTTAATACGGTAGCCACCTCGATTTTCAAACCGGTTACCATTTTTCTCTGGTCGGTACTGATGTTCATTGGTGCATCTCCAGGGGGAACCGGCGGGGGAATAAAAACCTCGACGGTAGCGGTTCTGTTATTGGCGGTGCGCTCACGTCTGCGCGGTGAAGAAGAAATTACCATCGCCAAGCGCTTCATTACCAAAGAGGTTGTCTACCGTGCCTCAGCAATCTTTGCCCTCGGTTTAACAGCGATTGCGGTGTGCTTCACCCTCCTCCTTTCCACCCACAGCAATAAGTTTGAGACACTGCTCTTTGAAACCGTCTCCGCATTCGGCACTGTCGGATTGTCGACCGGCATTACTCCAGACTTGAATCTCGTTGGGAAAATTGTAATAATCGGACTGATGTTCATCGGCAGAATTGGTCCGCTGACACTAACTCTGGCAATGGTAGCTCGCCGTGAGTTCTCTACCATCAGTTACCCATCAGCCCGAGTGATTGTCGGTTAAAGGAGGCAAAATATGAAACAGTTTGCGGTGATCGGACTGGGGACTTTTGGCGCCCGGGTTGCCATCACCCTGATGCAAAAGGGCGCTGAGGTCATCGCCATTGATTCAGACCCAAAACGGGTGGAACAGATAAAAGATGATGTAACCCAGGCGCTCTGCCTCGACGCCACCAATGAGGATGCCTTAGCGAAATCCGGTGTCCTGGATGTGGATGCGGTAATTGTCGCAATGGGGGAGCAGATGGAATCGGCGATTGTCACCACCTCCATCTTAAAAAAACTGGGTGCTGCACAGGTAACTGCCCGTGCTGCCTCTTCGCTTTACGCGCGGATATTAAAGGATGTTGGCGCTGACCGCACAATCCTCATTGAAGAACAGATGGCAGACCAGCTGGCAAAGACATTGATGACTCCGGATCTCCTCGAACAGATCCCATTAACATCAAACCACAGCCTAGTAGAAATCAGGGCGCCACGCTATATGATTGGTAAAAAACTGGATGAACTGGATATCCGCCGGCGCTACCGGGTAAATGTCATTGCCATTAAAAAAAGGGTGCCGATAATTACTCCGGAAGGGGAAAGCAGTTTTCAGGAACAGATAAATGACCTACCCGGCCCAGAAGATATCGTGGAGCAAGATGACATTTTAGTAGTGGTAGGCAATGACGAAGATATTGAACGACTTGCTCGTTCGACCTGACACCGATGAGTAAAACCCGGCTTTCTATCCGGAACCGCATCGCTATCTCAATGTCGACCACCATCCTTATGTTGGTGCCGGTAATCCTGCTCGGTATGTACTATATCGGACAGATCAACAGACTGACCATAACACTTACCGAGATCGACACTCAACTTTTGCGGATGGGGAACACCATAATCCAAAACTTTGTTCAGGTGCGTAATGCCGAACGCGATTTTCTCCTCTCGGGCGATACAATTTATTTAACCACCGGCCGGATCACACTTAATCAGATTGCCCTGATTGGCGAGAGAAGCCGTAACTTCGCCCCGGAATTAAAAAACCATCTTGACTCCCTGTTTCTCACCCTTGCAATCTATCGCCAGCTCTTTGACTCCTTGGATGAAATCTATCGCCTCCAACAAACCTCTCCCCCCAACCGCGAACTCGAAGAACTAAAACGCACCAGAGATCAACTGCTCGCAGAACTGCAAACCACCGATGACCCAAAAACGATCGACTCACTACTCACCCTACTCAACCGCATTGACCAGAATATCCAGTTAACCCACCTTATCACCAGCCGAAGCACCTCCTTCCATCAGCAATTAACCGAAAATGCCAACCGAATTATTGCCCTAGGCGAGAAAATCACCACCCGAGCTAACCAGCGAATTGCCGATAATAAAACCCGGATAACCCGATTGGCAACCTGGGGACAAAGAAATGTCATCACCGCAATTATGCTGGTTAGCGTGCTTTTGATCTATTTAATTGTTCGGATCCCAAACTCTTTGGTCTTACCAATCAAAAGAATTGCCCATGCTTTGAGCCGGGCTGAACAGGGAGATCTGAACATCCGAGTTACCATTAATACCAACGCTGAACTCGGTGATCTTGCCCGCCAAATCAATCGTGTTTTTGCCCAACTGAGAAATTTTGACGAAAGAAAAGCAAATCACATCTTAGAACTTGAACGTCGGTTTCGCCTTCTTGCCAGTAACATCAAAGAAGGAGTTTTGGTTGTCGACCGTCTTCAGCAGATTCTATTTGCCAATCCAGCACTCCAGCCCTTGCTGGGATCTGGTTACGCTAGCACCATCGGCAAACCGGTGCGCGAGTTCCCCAGTCTCCAACCATTCCTCCCCTATCTGGAAAAACTACTTTCCGGCGCAACTAGCCACCAGGAGTGCGAAATTTTGCCTGGCTTTTCGTCCTCAGCTGTCTGTTTCGAAACCCTACGCGATCGGGAAGGTGCTATCGTCGGCGCAATGATTATCATCATCAATCCAACACCACCAGAACCAATCGAAACTGACTGATCGCCCCAGACAGAAAGAAATCTCTTTACTGTTACCGACGGTAAACCACCCGACGCGGAAACGGTATCTCAACACCACAGGCATCAAACGCCTTTTTCAACCGAAGCCGAAGTTCTCGCTCTGCCTGCCAGTGCTTGAGTGGCACAACCTTACAAATGACCCGGACCGTCATCCCAGACTCCCCGAAGTTTAACACCCCCTGAACCTCGGGTTTTTCAAAACACAACCCCTGATTCTGCCGGTACCACTCATCGGCAACCTGACTGGCGATTTGCATCGCCCGCTCCGGATCCTGCTCGTATGCCACATCAAACATAACAAAAACCCGCATAAAATCCCGGCTTTTGTTCCCAAAACGAGTCAACTCGCCGTTCGGTATTGTCCAGAGAGTACCGTCAAACGCCCGAACCTGCGTCACTCGCAAACCAATCTTTTCGACTGTGCCTTCAACACTACCCACCGAAATATAATCGCCCACCGCTAACAGACCCTCAAAAAGAGTGATAAAACCAGCTATAAAGTCACGGATCAACGTCTGCGCCCCAAACCCCACCGCCAACCCCACAACACCTGCCCCCGCCAGAATCGCCTTATAATCCACCCCCATCACCCTAAGAATGACAACTAAAGCAACAGCTAAAACAAAATAGCCAAACAAACTCTGCAGTAACGGTAGAACAGTCTTAACTCGTGACCCCCTTTTCCGATGCAAAATTGCCCAGACAACCCAGTTGAAAACCCTCGCGCTAAACCAGGTAGCTAAAAGAATAATTATTATTGTAACTACAATCCGAACATACAAAATTATTTTGTCCGCAACCCAAAAATGCTGCCATAGGTCACTGCCTAACTTCTGCCAGAAACTCATAATATCCTCACACGATTTCAACTATCCCCACTGGCCCAGAAATAAACTCACCAATCACTGCCACAGTAACTTCATACCGGCAAACCAACGCCGATAGCCGATCAATAAACTCCCGAGGTGTCGATAACAAAAGACCACCAGAAGTTTCCGACCCCCAGAGCAAATTCTTTAACCCCTCCGACACCTCGCTACGCCATACCACCTTACCAGCAAAGGAACTTTCATTCATCAGCACCCCCGGATCAATAAACTTAACCGCCAACTCCCTTGCCCGAGGTAACACCGGCACCCTTTCCGCAAAAATCCTGACGCCCACACCCGAAGCCGCCGCCACCTCCTGCACGTGCCCCAGTAGCCCGTAACCAGTGACATCAGTCGCCGCATTAGTATTACATTCCAACATTAAATCCTTTGCCCCCCTGTTCAATCTCATCATAGTAGCAACCGCCGCCTGATAAAACTCTTCATCCACCACCCCCTCACTCATCATCATTTGCCCCAAAATGCCAGTTCCCAAAGGCTTGGTTAAAAGCAAAACATCGCCAACCCGCGCCCGCGCATTGGTCACAATCCTATCGGGGTTAACTCTACCAGTAACCGCCAGCCCGTATTTTATCTCCTTATCATTAAAGGTGTGCCCCCCAACTACCAACGCACCAGCCTCTTTTACCGCATCCTGCCCACCACGCAGCATCTCCCGTAATAAAGCTTTATCCATCGCCGCAGGAAAACCAACAATGTTTAATACCGTAACCGGTTCACCACCCATCGCATAAACATCAGAGAGCGAATTAGTTGCCGCAATCCTGCCAAAAATATACGGGTCCTCAACCATCGGTGTCATAATGTCCACCGTCTGTACTAACGCCAACCCGGGCTCCAACAGAAAAACCCCCGCATCATCAGCAGTGTTGATACCCACCAGTAACCGAGGATCAGTAGCGCCTTCTAAACCTGCCAACGCCAGCGCCAACTGCGCCTTGCTTAACTTCGACGCTCAACCCGCACAAGTTACTGTCGCTAAAATTCCTCGCCTTGCCATTAAACTCCTTTTATTACTTTTATTGCTTTCATTACTTGATTCACCTCCTGATACTTTACCCCGTAGTTCAAACATTATCCTCCCAATGCTTATCATCTCGCTTTCGGAGCACACGCACATCACCTTTACGTTGAGTAATTCCTCCCGAATCAAAGTAATTCAGAAGTGGAATCGCTATCTTTCTGGTGGTTGCCAGATCCTGTCGGAATTCCGATGCCACTATCCTGGACTTTACCTGTGCCAGAGCTATCAACCGCTGTTTCGCTAACTCAACCGCGGTACGATGCAAGAGAATGCCCTCACCGATGTCAATCAAAACTCCAGATTCTACCAGTGCCAACCTTACTATCTGTGCCAACTTCTGATCGACTCCTGATAACAGCGTTTCGATATCTGGGGGTGTCCATTTCGCCTCCCGAAAATGCTCGGCAATGCGGTCAAACAGACTTTGCTGCTCTGGGGTCAATTTCAAACTGTGCTCGGTTAGTCGGATTTTTCCCTCATCGACGAAAACCACCTCCCCATTATTCCGCAGTTCGCTCAGCGCAAAATTATACAACACTAACGGCATATTACCCACCCTCATCCGCAACTCGGCCTGTTTCACCCCGGTCCGGAAAGGATTCTGACGGTGATACTCCTTTAACTGCGACCTTAACACTTCAATCGCATTAGCCAGCACTTGACGATGGATCAGAAAACTCCTCCCCTCATAATCAACCCACCTCGCTTTATTAGCGCTAACCAGCACAGCCGCCAGCGCGGTCGTATCCTGCTCCGTTATCGTCAACCCTCGAACAATTTCCGAAACGGTCTTAACATTAAAACCACTTCTCACCAAAAATTGCTCAAGTACCTCTACCTTTTCCCCTGATTTTAACTGTTCGAGTCGCGCAACTAATGTCCGGTCAAACCGCCGGGATTTTTCATTGACAACCTCCAGGATCACTCCGCCACCAATTGTTGCTGGTGGCGAGAAGTATCGCAAGACATAACGGTCATTCCAATCACAGACCACCGGTTCCTCGGTTCTGAGCTGCACCAGCCCTGATTCGCCTCGGCCAATCTCCTTTTTGTCTAATAGGCACACCCGACACATCATCTCTGCAGTTCCGATGTGCAAATGAACCTGAGTCATATTTTTCAACGGTCGGTTAACATCTTTAAGCAGATACAAGGAGGCATTGAGAAATTTTGTTGGTTGATAGTAACCCGGGGTAACCAACACATTTCCCCGCGTTATCTGTTTTGGCTCAACCCCATGGAGATTCAGTGCCGCCCGTTCCCCTACTGCTACGGACTCAACCGGCTGATTATGCTTTTGGATTCCCCTCACCCGTACTGCTATTCCAAAAGGCAATATCTCCAGTCGATCACCGATCTCACATTTCCCAGACAAAACCGTCCCAGCCACAACAGTGCCAAAGCCTTTTATCGAAAAACAACGATCGATAGGCAGGCGAAAAACACCCCGATCGGGTTTAGGCTCAATCATCCGCAACTGTTCCTCAATTATCTTCCTCAACTCCGCGATACCCTGTCCGGTCTTAGCCGAAACCTCAACCATCGGTGCCCCATCTAAAAAAGAATCGCGTACCAGTTGTCTAATATCCTCCCGCACGATCTCCAACCACTCCTGCTCAACTAAATCAACCTTGTTAATAACCACAACCCCATTTTTGATACCCAACAGCCGGCAGATTTCAAAATGCTCCTTGGTCTGCGGCATCACTCCGTCATCTCCTGCCACCACCAGTAAAACTAGGTCAATTGTACTTGCTCCCGCCAGCATATGCCGGACAAACCGCTCATGCCCGGGTACATCGATGATCGTAATCTCTTCCCCGAGAAAAGCAAAACCCAAGTCGGTTGTCATTCCCCGTTCCCGCTCCTCCTTCAACCGATCCGGGTCTGTTCCGGTCAACGCCTTAACTATCGCGCTCTTGCCATGATCGATATGACCCGCTGTTCCAAGTACATAATGCATTAGCCCCGCCTCCGCACCTCGGAACCTGGTATCCCTAACTCCGCACGGTATTTTGCCACTGTCCGACGGCAGATTCTAACTCCCTCTTTACCAAGAGAATAGCATATCTGTTCATCACTCAACGGCTTACTTTTATCCTCACGCTCGATCATCTCCCTAACCCTTTCCTTGATACTCGTTCGGGAAACCCCACTGCTCCCAACCCGGAAGAAGTCTTTCAGTTTAAAAATGCCTAACGTTGTCTCAATGAACTTACCACTTATCGCCCGCGAAACAGTTGAAGCACTAACCCTCAGCTCCAACCCCGCCTCTTTGACAGTTAAAGGCTTCAAATATCCCGGGCCTCGAATAAAGAAATCCTTCTGCCGTTCCAACAGCAACTCAACTAACCTTCGCAACAATCTCCTTCGCGACTCTATCGCCCGTAGAAACATCACCGCATTTTGCACTTTTTCTCGGGCAAAAGCGACCGTATCCCGAGGATAGCGCTGGGGATTCTGCACAATTTCGATAAACCGTCTGGCAACGCTCAATCTCGGTATCCGGACATCAAGTTCCTGAATCTCCAGCCTACCATCCCGCCACTCCACCGCGAAATCAGGAACTACATATTCCGGCACAGTAGCATTAAACTGACGCCCGGGCTTGGGCTCCAAACACCCGATATTCACAATCGCTGATAAAACCTCATCCTGAGTTTTATCTAACAACTTCGCCATCTTCGCAGTATCACAACACCGAAAGAGTTCCCACCCCTCCTTCACTATCCGGACCTCCAGCGAATCAGCCGAAAAACCTCGCAAATCTAACTGAACGAGTAACGCCTCTTGCACATCCCGGCAGCCAATTCCCCCTGGCGGTATTCTTTTTAAAACCGTCAACACCCGCTGCACCTGTGCCAACTCAACTCCCAAACTCGCCGCTAACTCCTCCGCTGCAACACTTAACAACCCATCTTCATCCAGCCATTCCACGATCTCCTCTGCCACTTTAGTATCGCTGGGCTCAAGGTTGGTTAATAACTTCGGCAGAAGGGTCTCACGATAAGTTACCACCGGGTTAGTAATGTTTTCCAAAATCACCGTGTCCTGTTCTTGTCTGTTGCCCGTTGTCACCGGCATATCTTCCTCATCTTGTAGTAGTAGTTCACTGGTGTTAGTTTCTTCGTCAGGGTTTGTTGTTGTTGTCGTCGTTTCTGGTTCTGTGGTGTCTTCAATCTGTTGTAGCGCCGGGTTGTGTTGTATTTCTTTTTGAATTGCCCGTTCTAATTCTTGGGTTCCTAAGGTTAGTAGCCGGAGGTTGAGAATTAGTTGAGGGGAGAGTTTTTGTTGTAGTCGTAGTTGGTGGTGGTGCCGGAGTGTCATATTCTGAAGCGTTGTCCTAAGTAGAGTTGACGGGTTTTTTCGTCTCGTAGTAGGTTTTGAGTTGTGCCTGAGATGAGAATCCGCGCGTCGTAGATTATGTAAGCCCGGTCAGTTATTTCTAAGGTTTCCCGGACATTGTGGTCGGTGATAAGTATTCCCATGCCTTCTGTTTTTAGGTTTCGGATGATGTCTTGAATTTCTGCCCGGGTAATCGGATCAATTCCTGTGAATGGTTCGTCGAGTAGGAGGAGGGTGGGTTGGGAGGCTAACGCCCGGGCGAGTTCTAGTTTTCGGCGTTCCCCACCAGAGAGCGTTGCCGCTTTTTGATGTCGTAGGTTGTGAATGTTTAGTTTTTGAAGTAGTTCTTCAATGGTTCTGTTTTGTTGTAGTCGTGTTTTGCCGAGTAGTTCTAATATTGCCCGAAGGTTGTCTTGAACCGTAAGTTTCCGAAAGACCGAGGGTTCTTGAGGAAGGTAGCCAAGTCCAAGCCGGGCGCGTTTGTAGACCGGCATATGAGTGAGTTCTATGCCGTTGAGTAGTATTCTGCCGCGGTCCGGTTTGATGAAGCCGGCGATCATATGGAAGGTGGTGGTCTTGCCAGCACCGTTGGGTCCTAAGAGTCCGACAATTTCGTTGCGATGTAGTTCTAATGTAAGGTCGTTAACAATTTTTCTTCCGCGGTAAGTTTTGTTTAGTTTTTCTGCGAGGAGTGTCATCGGTTTTTGTTTTCGCCAGGTGATAGTCTGTTTAGTTGTCTGTTTTTTTTAATGAGTTGACCGGAGTGTAAGTTAGTAGTCGCGATCTGTGTAATTTTTCCGTTTTCCATTTTTATATTTAGCGATGAAGCCGTAAGCCGGATTGTATCACCGTTGTCGGTTTGGTAGCTAGCCTCGGTTTTGCCGATAAGTGTGACGCGAGGAAGTTTTTTTTGTTTGAGTAGAATAATTATTGAGTCAGTTTGAGCAAAGCCCAAGCTGTCTTGAATAACCGGTCTTCCCCAAGCGATGCCAGAGTCACGCGGGAGGAAGTAAACCGCAGTGTCACAATCTAATCTTGCTGCCCCGGTTTGTACGCGAACGTTGCCTTCGTTTGTAATTGTTTTTTCGTTGATAAAATACCGGCTTTTGTTAGCTTTTATCACTGTTTTTGAATCCTGGTCTTCATCAGTGACATAAGTTACCGGCTCGGAATCAATAATCGCTATTCGCTGGTTCATATCAATTCTCCCGGATCTCCCAGAGATAATATAGGAACTATTTTTTGCTTTTGCCTGAAGACCCATCGGCGCTATCACCATGCTGTTAGTAATTAAGTATTCTACTGCCACTGCCGTAATCAGTACCGATTCATCTTCAATGATTACCTGTTTTTTAGGATAGGCATAAAGTAAGCATCTTTTTGACCGAAAGTCGTATACGACTGAGTCAGCCCGCACCAGTGCCTCGGGCGTCTGGACCCGAACCGAGTCGCAAAGCATCGCCCAGTTTTCTGCCTCAACCAGTTTTGCCCGTTTACTGGTGATCACTGTCGTGCCATCCCGAATCTCAATACTATCCCGGAAAATAGTTGCCTGCCCGGCTCGTGTTCGAATAATCTCCATCTTCCGGGCGTAAAGTTCAGCCCCGGTAACTACCGAAAATAATCCCACTGTTGCCGCAAAACTACGGCGCAAATTCATAATCACCCTGCCCGTGCACCTCACTTATCATCTCAATTTTATTTAATTGGGCATCGGAAACCAAGCCACTGCCCGCGAGCCTGCCCTTAGATGTTTCGATAACAACATCGGCATCAGTGTAGATCACCCGGCGGGAATTGCTCCACGCCAGAGAGTCAGTAGTAAATGTGGTGCTGTCCGCGGTCTTAACTACCACATTACCCCTGGCAATTAGATCCTCGGTTTTTGTCCATACTGTCCCCGATATCGCCGTCAATAACGAATAAGAAGACCCCTGCTCGTCGTAAAAAAATACCTGCGGATTTTCAACATCAATCCTCCCCTCATTTTCCCAAACAACTGCCACCACCGCACTAAGTGAATAAAGTTTCCTCCCGCTAATTGACTCCTCCAGCCGGAACTCTCGGACAATCTGACTGGGTAAAACCTCGCTTTTTATTGCCTCGGATTGATCTCGGCAACCGTCCAATAGAATAAAAACCGCCGTCACCAGTTTAATGGCTCTTAAGACTTTCTTCATTGCTCTTGCCGCCACCTCTCCTTATCAGACACGCGGTAAACCTTTAAGTACTCTTCCCCGTCAGTTCTGTTTATCCGCCCAGTCTTTCCCCAGAACACCCAATCTGCTGGCCGTTCCTTAATCATCTTCATCAACGCCGCAAAACATTTATCCTCGTCACCACTGCCAAAAATCCTTATCACCAGCCTTCCTTTGTCCCAATACCCGAACACCGGGGTAACACCTAACTCCAACCTTCTTCCAGCAGCAAAGGCAATCTCCGGCATCTCCAATACGACACCATCGCCGGCTGATCTTCCGCTGGTACTCTTTCCTATGCTGGTATTGTCAAGCATAAAACCGGTGATTCCCAACGCCCTCAGCCTGTTCGCAACCTCTCGACCACTCTTAATTAGCAAAACTCCATTTCTCTGTCTTAACCTGCTTAACAGCCGGTTAACGGTTTTGTCCTTCTGTTCCGCTACTACTACCCCAACATTGTGTCCAATGTTAGCATATACCTGGGGGAGAAACTCCCATAATCCAAAATGAAACGATGCCATAACAGTATGCAAAGTATGTTCCACTTCCTCGCTTTTATAATCATTTTCCCGGTAAAACAGCGTTCTGTCAATAACTTTCTTCTCCAAACCGGTACCAATCTTTGCCATCAATGCCAGATTTCTCCCCACCCTCCACGCATTGACCAACCAGAAAAATGGACGGCGCCGGCGGAATATGGTGTAATAATTCTGACCTATCTCCCGACGATAATCAATCCTGACTGCCAGATAAAACAATACCAACAAACGGCACAGAAAAACCGCGATCTCAACAGGCAGTGCCCGAACCAGGAGCAGCCCGGCGCTGAGCAAACTCATAACTGGCCTGCAAAAAAGCAACAAAAAGTGGGTGCGGCGAAAGCGGAGTTGATTTAAACTCTGGATGAAACTGGGTGGCGATAAAAAATGGATGCTCCTTTAACTCAATTATCTCTACCAATTTCCCATCCGGAGACAAACCAGAGGCGATCATCCCAGCCCGGGCAAAAAGCGGCAGATATTTCGGATTAACCTCGTATCGGTGTCGGTGACGCTCGTAAACCAGCCGCTGTTTATAACAACTGTAAGCCCGGCTGGAGGTAATAAGCCGGCAGGGATAAGAACCCAGCCTCATCGTTCCCCCCTTTATTCTCCTTCCCCGCTGGGTGGACATCAGATGAATCACCGGATATCTCGTCCGACTGTTAAACTCGGTAGAATTCGCCCCCTTCAATCCACACACATTCCTGGCAAACTCAATCACTGCCACCTGCAAACCAACACAAAGCCCCAAAAAAGGAACCGAATGCTTCCGGCAATAGGTTATTGCTGCCATCTTCCCCTCCATCCCTCTTACCCCAAAACCACCGGGCACAATTACCCCTGCCAAACCTGCCAATCGCCTTTGAACATTATCCCTGTCTAACTCCTCCGCCTCAATAAAACTGATCTCAGGCCTAACCCCAACCGCCACCCCCGCATGGGTAATCGCCTCAATTACCGACTTATAGGCATCATGTAACCGAACATATTTCCCGCATAGCCCGATCGGCAAAACCTGACTGATCCTCTTCTGCCGGTTAACAAAACTCTGCCACTCGCTCAGATCTGTCCCTGAGCGCCTCCTTAAACCCAGCATCCTCATTATTAACTCATCGAGCCGCTGGCGCCGAAAAACTAACGGAATCTCATAGATGTTGTCCACATCCAGCGCCTCAATCACCGCTTCGGTGCGGACATTACAGAAAAGGGCGATCTTCTCCTTGGCACTTGGCGGCAGGGGACTTTCGGTCCGGCAGAGGAGAATATCCGGTTGAATACCGATCTCCCGCAACTTATTTACCGAATGCTGGGTCGGCTTGGTTTTAAACTCTCCCGCACTTTTGATAAACGGCACGAGGGTAAGATGAATGTAAAGAACATTCTCTCTCCCCTCCTCAAGGGCAAACTGCCGTGCTGCCTCAAGAAACGGTAAACCCTCAATATCGCCCACCGTACCACCAATTTCGGTTAAAACCACATCCTGACCCCGGGCTACCTTTCTTATTCGCTCCTTGATCTCCCCGGTGATATGAGGCACAACCTGGATCGTCCTCCCGAGATAGGCACCCTGCCTTTCCTTCTCAATAACCGACAGATAGATCTGCCCCGCGGTCAGATTGTTATCCCGGCTGAGACTCTGACTGATAAACCGCTCGTAATGACCAAGGTCCAGATCGGTCTCTGCACCATCCTCGGTAACATACACCTCACCGTGTTGAAAAGGGCTCATTGTTCCCGGATCAACATTGATATAAGGGTCAAACTTCAATGGCATAACCTTGAGCCCCCGGCTCTTAAGCAAAAGCCCAATAGAAGCGGTTGCGATACCCTTACCTAAAGAGGATACCACACCACCAGAAATAAAAATATACTTTGCCATTAAAAGCTATTCCCTCTCTGTCACGCGTTCTGCCGCCGACAGGTACCAATCTCTTTGTGCCAAAGCAGAACTACAACGCAAAGAAAAAGGAGTCCTGGCTTTCCTCGCCGTCACCTCAACCCTGTCGCTGATTATGCTTGGGCTCGCGCTTACAGATCACCCGGACAACGCCCTTACGTCTAACTATCACACAATGGGCGCACCGTTTCTTAACAGACGAACGCACCTTCATAAAAACTCCTTCTGATTGACTCTCATTTGAATCGATAGATGATCCTGCCGCGGTTCAGATCATACGGCGACAACTCCACCGTCACCCGGTCGCCGGGCAGAATCTTAATCCAGTGCAACCGCATCTTACCGGAGATATGGGCAAGCACGGTATACCCGGAATCCAACTGCACCCGAAATGTGGCATTCGGCAGTGCCTCAGTAACCACCCCTTCAACCTGAATCATATCCTTTTTTGCCATAACCTGCGCTAAATCTTATATCGGTTTCTCAGCCGCTGTCAATATCTCCGGCTCACCATCGGTCACGAGCACCGTATTTTCATAATGGGCAGACAGCTTGCCATCCGCGGTTACCACTGTCCAGCCATTGCATCTGGTCCTGACCTCAAAACCCCCTATATTCACCATCGGCTCAATTGCCAGAGTCATACCCTTTATCAAAGTGCGACCCTTACCTGGCGAACCAAAATTCGGTATCGATGGCTCCTCGTGCAACTCAATACCTACGCCATGCCCCTGTAATTCTCGCACCACTGAATACCCCCGAGATTCAACATAACGCTGAATTGCAGCACTGATGTCTCCCACATGGTTTCCCGCTTTAACGAACTTCAGACCCTCATAAAATGCCTGTTCGGTATCCCGGATCAACTGTGCCACCGCCGGGCCAACCCGTCCAACTGCAAATGTCCTTGCCGCATCCGCAATGAATCCATCCTTCGTTACCCCCACATCAATCTTCACAATATCTCCCTCCATCAGCACACGCACATCCGGAATACCATGCACCACCTCATCATTAACGCTGATACATACCGGCGCTGGAAAACCCCGATAACCGAGAAATGTCGGCACTCCACCCTGCTTATGGATAAACTCCACACAGATTCCCTCAATTTCCTTCAAACTTATGCCCGGGACCAGATGCCCCTTCACCACCTGGAAAACACCCGCAACAATCGAACCTGCGCTCCTGATGCCTGCAACCTCGGCAGGAGTTTTGATATAAAGTGCCATTACCCATCTCTAACTACTTATCAACCTCACCAGTTCCTCAAATACCCGATCCCTTCCCAGAGCACCATCAATTCGCACCAGTTTATTATTGCGCTCATAATACTCAATCAGCGGTCTGGTCTGCTCATTGTAAACCAACAGCCTGGATCTGATTGTCTCAACCTGATCATCATCCCGCTGGTAAAGTTCTCCGCCACAATCATCACAGACCCCATCCATTTTGGGAGGGCTGAAGGAAAGATTGTAAATCTTACTGCACGCCCGGCACTGGCGCCGGCTGGAAAGCCGGCGCACCACCTCATCATCATCTAAATCGATCAACACCGCCCAACGGAGAGACCTGCCCAGCCTTTTTAACAACCCATCAAGTCCTACCGCCTGGGGCACGGTCCTCGGAAAACCATCAAACACAATTGAACTCCCCTGACTTCTCAACACAAAATCCTCCACCACCGCCAGCACAATCTCATCCGGCACCAGCTCCCCTTTTGTTACATACGACGCCACCTTCTGCCCCAGCACGGTCTGCTGACTAATCTGCTCCCGAAAGACCTCGCCAGTAGAATAGTGGACAAAACCCAATCGACTCTTAAGCATCTCTGCCTGAGTCCCTTTCCCTGACCCCGGTGGCCCGAAAAGCACCAGCAAAACATTATCTTTTTTACACTCTGTCACAATTATACTCCTTGATATTTTATAAAGATAATTCTAACCTTTAATCACCCACAGTCAAGCAACTTTCCCATACTCCCAAAAACCCTCCTCTGCACCACAACCCCAGCCCCGCTACCAACCACCTATCAAACCACCACCACAACCCTAACCCAGACCCAACCACAAACCATAAACAAAACCCACTTCAAAACCCTAACCACCCCCCATAACCAGACCCCGACACAAACCCAATACAACACCAGCCCTGTTGCCACAACCATAACCCTGAAAGATACCCACCACATAACCCGGCCCAAAACCATTACAGATACCCTCCCCGATACTGCCCACTGGACAGGGTTCCAAATATCATCCATAATATAAAACAAGATAATTCAAACAGTTAATCTAATTTAACCCTTAAGTTAAAAACACGGGTTAATCCCAGTGTTGTAGATTGCCACCTACCTGCGGTAGAACGCAATGACAAGAAAAAGAATGCCCTCGCAATGACAGAAAAGAGAACCGCGCAACGACAAAAGAGGGTGGGTTAAGTTGACACCCAACCTTATCACGGATAATATCATAATCATATATGAACGCTGAACGGGTATGGGCAGAAATTGATCTTGATGCCCTTAAACACAACATCACCGTTGTTCGTCAGGCGATCGGAAAATGTCAACTACTGTTCGCGATCAAGGCTGACGCCTATGGCCACGGCTTACGGGAAATTGCCCGTGCCAGCCATCAACTGGTTGATGCCTTCGGGGTGGCAAGTGTTGAGGAGGGTGTCAACTGCCGACGGGCAGGCGTTACCGGAACACCAGTCCTCATCCTCTCTCCGGTTCCAGACGGCGCAATCCCCGAACTGCTTGAAAACAACCTCATTCCCACAGTATCTGACCTAAACTTTGCCCACCAGCTGGCAACTGAGGCCCGGCGCCGCCAGACCACCATTCCGGTTCACATTGAGGTGGACACCGGAATGGGCAGAACCGGCGTAAGCATAAACGAAGCCCTGGATTTTGTTACCCAGGTCCACTCCTTACCCGGTATTCGGCTGGCAGGCGTATTCACCCACTTCCCCGCGGCGGATACCGACATTTATTTCACATTAAATCAAAGCAACAAGTTTCAGCAACTGCTCACTGCACTTCACAAAATGGGGATCAACGACTTCATCTCCCATGCAGCAAACTCTGCAGGATGCCTCAACATCCCGGACGCCCAACTGGATATGATACGACCCGGACTGATGCTCTATGGAATTATGCCCTTAAGTTACCATTTTGGTCACCGCCGTGCCTCATTCACCCTCAAACCGGTAATGAGCCTGCGTTCCCGGATTGTCAGTTTAAGACAGTTCCCGCCTGGTACATCAATCAGTTATGAAAGAACCTACTTCACCACTCGCCCATCGCGGATAGCGGTAATTTCAGTCGGCTACGGTGACGGCTATCCCCACTCATTAACCAACCGTGGTTACTGCCTGCTCCACGGCAAAAAAGCCCCGGTCGTAGGCAATGTCTCAATGGACTTAACGATGGTGGATGTCACCGATATTCCGGAAGTAAAACTATATGATGTCGTAACCCTGCTGGGTACCGCAGATGGCAAAACCATCTGTGCCAACGAACTGGCACTCCTGGCGAACACCATTCCGTACGAAATAATCTGTCGGATAAGCCCGCGTGTCCCCCGCCTCTACTACCAACAGGGCGCAATCGTCCATATTAAAACCCTGTTGAATTATGACTGAAACTCCCGAGCAAAAACCGCCCATAGAAAAACCTGAGGCGAACCTCACCACCCTGATATTAAATCTCGCCGCCACCGCACTTGCCTATCTTGGCACCCCGCTTACCCCTGATGCCAAACCTTCTGAGCCCAACTTCGCACTTGCCCGATATACAATTGACACCTTAATTGTTATTAAAGAGAAAACCACCGGCAACAGAACCCCGGAGGAGACCGAACTGTTAGAGGAAACCATTACCCAACTCCAACTACTCTATATTCAAAAGACCCAAATTTCCCCTTCTCAAAATCCCAATATCACAAAATAGCACGTGCCGGCATCGCTCCTCGCAATGACAGAAGTGGTCGCAATAACGGGAAGATGGGAAAGCAGAATGTAATAACAGAAAAAAGGGGATGCCGGCTCGGAATGACGGACAATCGGTTATCCGCTCATTCCCCGGATTTGCAACTCATCAGGCAACTGCCAACCAACCTGAAGCGCGGTGCTGTTTATCTCCCGAAACCTTGCCGGCACCCGATTCGCTACCGCCTCCTTCAAAGAGTCAAGCCTCACGAACCCGGTTATCCTCGCCACTGCGCCCAGAGTTACGATATTGGTAAAAAGTTCTCGCCCCAACCTCTCCCTTGCCACCTTGGACAGAGGTAAACAGACGGTCTGCGGATGCGGACACTCTCGAACATAGAAATCATCAATCACCGCTATCCCCATAACCTTCAGGTCAGACAGGTACTTATCAACCGCAGGCTGACTCAGAGCAACCAGCAAATCAAGTTTTCGGCATTTGGGATAATAAATTTCCCGATCAGATATGATCACATCTGCCCGGGAAGCACCTCCCCTTGCCTCCGGACCATAACTCTGGGTTTGCGCCACAAACCAATTGTCATAAACACCAGCTGCCTCAGCAAGGATCACACTTGCCAGTACTACCCCTTGCCCACCAGTTCCTGCCAGCCGGATTTCGACCTTTTTCATTCGCGCGCGCGCTCCCTCACCATCTGGTACAACTCAGTATAAGGTGGAACATCCTGCTGGTCGTGTAAAACCCCGATGACAAACTTATCTTTAACCGTCCATGGGTTTTCGACCTTGCTGACATCTATCGACCGTTCCTTTAACCACTGCAACATCTTCACCGCATCCCCGATGCCCTGATAGCGCCCGTAAAAGGTAGGACACTGGCTGCTCACCTCCACCACACTAAAACCCCGCTTACTCAAAGCGAGCTCTAACATCTTCTTAAAATGGAGGACATGGAAAGTGGTGCTCCGGGCAACAAAAACCGCACCCGCTGCCTTGGCAATAAAACAGACATCAAAACTCCGCTCCACATTGCCAAACGGCGCGGTTGCTGCCTTATCATAGGTCGGTGTCGTCGGCGAGTACTGACCACCGGTCATCCCATAGGTAAAATTATTTATCACGATCACGGTTATATCCAGATTCCGACGTGCGGTATGGATAAAATGATTTCCACCGATTGCCATAATGTCCCCATCGCCACCGATCACCACCACCTTCAAATCTGGCCTTGCCAGTTTCACCCCGGTGGCAGCGGGCAGTGTTCTGCCGTGTAAAGTATGGAAGGTATCACAGTCCAGATAAAATGACACCCGGGAGGAACACCCGATACCGGCGACAATGCACAGTTCATCCTGACTTATCTTCAAATCAATAAACGCTCTGACCATCGTCCCCATAATCGTACCAACACCACAGCCTGGACACAGAATATGAGGAAACCTCTCATCCAACCTTAAAAAGTCCAGAAACCTGTCCTTTTTGATATCACTCATAGTGCACTCAAAATCTCCTCTGGGGTCAACATCTCTCCATCATACCTCTGCACTGAAACCACCGGCACATGCAGATTAACCGTCCTTTCCACTTCCCGATAGAGTTGTCCCTGATTCATTTCAGGCACAATCACCCGCCGGGCACTCCGCAAAAGACCGATCAGACGCTCGGCAGGAAAGGGCCAGATCATCCGCAAACGGAGAACCCCTACCCTTCTACCGGTCTTATACTCGTACTGCTGCTTTGCCTCTATTACTGACCTTGCGGTACTGCCATAACCTACGACCACTGACTCCGCCCCAAGATCCACATAATCTAAGTCCCAGAGCCAGGAGCGGTTGTCCTCAATTTTGGCACGGAGACGGTCGAGATTCCATTTGATTATCTCCGGATCATCCAGGGGGAAACCATCCTTTCGGTGAGTAAGAGCGGTTAAGTGAATACGATACCCATCACCAAAACTCGCAACCGGTGCATCGTAATTATTACTGTCGTCGTAATGAAAATACTCATCCCGGGGTGGTTTAGGACGGCTTGCCTGCCATACCTTCACCTCTGTCGGCAACTCCACCACCTCACGCATATGTCCGACAATCTCATCCATCAACACGATTACCGGAATACGCAACCGCTCCGAAATGTTCACCGCGGCAACGGTCAAATCAAAACACTCCCGAACGCTACTGGGACACAGCACAACAATCGGATGATCACCATGAGTACCGAACCTTGTCTGCATCACATCCCCCTGAGAGGTGCGGGTCGGAGCGCCGGTTGCCGGACCGATACGCATCACATTAACGACCACGCAGGGAAGCTCAGCCATTACCGCATACCCGATACCCTCCTGCATCAAAGAAAACCCAGGACCAGATGTCGCGGTCATCGCCTTCACACCAGCAGCGGCTACCCCGCTGATACACAAAATTGAACCGATCTCATCCTCCATCTGGATAAAAGTACCACCGATTTTGGGCAACTCCCTTGACAAATACTCGGCAATCTCTGTAGATGGCGTTATTGGATAACCAGCGAAAAACCTTACCCCAGCCCTTATCGCACCAATAGCACAAGCCTCATTACCAGATAACAACTGCTTCATTTTCCCATTCCAAGTCATTGCGCTCTACTGCAGGCAGGTGGCAATCCGCCTCCTTATCGTCATAGCGAGGAGCAAAGCGACGCTCTGCCCTTGGCAGGTGGCGAAAGCCACAGCAATCTCTGACGCGTTAAGATTCCTTCGCTACGCTCGGAATGACCGAAGAAGGAATACTCGGAATGACAGAAGAAATGACGCCTCATTACTGCTTACCCTTGGTAACAAAAATTGCCAAATCCGGACACCGAAACTCACAAAGCCGGCATCCAATACACCGCTCCGGATGCAAAACCGCTACCTTAAACCGCTCATCTAACCCCAATGTTTGAGTTGGACAGAACTCCACGCATATCCGGCAACCCTTACAGAACCGCCTGATCAGCATATGCTTATGTCCCTTGGGACCAACGACAATAACCGGTTCTTCGAGCAAAAACTTCTTCATCGCCGATGCTTAACTAACCGTTGTCTAAGCCAGTTTATCCACTCTTCCACCCCTTCACCTGTCCGCGCTGACAACTTAATAACGGGCAACTTCGGCTTTAACTTTCTCACAGACTTAACGAACTGCTGGACATTAAAATCGACATAAGGCAGAAGATCAATCTTATTAACGACAACCAGATCCGACTTACTAAACATCAATGGATACTTTACTGGTTTATCGCTCCCTTCAGGTGTAGAAACGATAGTAACATTGCAATGCACCGGCAGTCGGAACTCTGCTGGACAAACGAGATTCCCGACATTCTCAATAATTAACAGGTCCAAATTTGCCCAATTGATACAAGAAAACACCGTAGAAAGCATCAGCCCGTCAAGATGGCAGGCTCCCTGAGTGTTGAGCTGGGTACAACCAACACCGCGGGCAATTATCCTTCGGGCATCAAGGTCCCCTTGAATATCCCCCTCAATAACCCAGAGCCGAAAATCCCTTTTCAGTGCTGACACAGTTGCCTCAATCAAACTGGTCTTTCCTGCCCCTGGCCCGGACATAATATTAACCCCCATCACTCCGTAACGGTCGAGCTCCTGCAACTGCTGTTCTGCCAGGGCATCGTTACTTGCCAAAACCCGTTGCATCATTTTGAGTTCAGCCATTTTAACCTCCCTTCGTCCACCTTAACCACCTGTCTCCGGTCGCTACCCACTGAAACTAAAACCACCGGACAATCTACTAACTCGGCAATTTTCTCAATGTAACGTTTTGCCCTCTTAGGCAACTTGCTGAAACGTTGGCAATTTGTGGTATTTTCCCGCCATCCTGCCAGTGTGATAAACTCCGGTTCAAGTTCGTGCCCCCAAAACGGGTCAAACTCCTTTAACCTTTTCCCCTGACACCGATAACCGGTACAGACCTTAATTGTGGTCAGTGAATCCAGAACATCAAGTTTTGTTAACACCAACGCGGACAGACGATTATAACGAACTGATGCCCGCACCACCCCGGCATCAAACCAACCGCACCGGCGTGGTCGTCCGGTTGTTGCTCCGTACTCCCTTCCCAGTTCGCGCAGATTCGCCGCCTCTTCCGGTGTCAACTCCGAAGGAAACGGTCCTGACCCAACCCTGGTGGTATATGCCTTTGCCACACCAACCGCCTCTTCAAGCCAGAACGGACTTATACCACTTCCCACCGCGGCACCAGCCACTACCGTAGAGGAAGTGGTAACGAATGGATAACTCCCAAGATCAATATCCAAATGGGTTCCCTGTGCGCCCTCAAACAACACCCGCCTCTGCCTCTTAAGCGCCCGTTCAATCACCAATGTACCATCGATTATCATCTCAAACAAAGATCTGGTTATCTGCCAGTACTCCACACTCAATTTCTTAAATGATATCGGTTCCACCTTATAAACCTCCATCAGCCGAAAATTTGCCCCGGCGAGATTTCGGCGCAACTTCTCCTTAAACAGATCCTCATCCAGTAGATCTCCCGCTCTTATACCCATCCGGGCGAACTTATCCTGATAAGCAGGACCGATTCCCCGACCGGTTGTGCCGATCTTCCGCTCTGCCAACTGCTCTTCGTGCAGAGTATCGAGCAAACGGTGATAAGGCAAAATCATATGGGCGCGCCGGTCGATAAAAACCCGTCCGGAGACAGCTATTCCACCTTGCTTTAAACCCGCCAGTTCCTCATTAAGTCGATAAGGATCGATAACACAGCCCAACCCAATAAGACACTTAGCCCTTGGATTTAATACCCCGGAAGGTATCTGGTGAAACGTCCATGACCCACCATCGCAACAGACCGTATGCCCTGCATTCGGTCCGCCTTGAAAACGAACCACCAGCTCTGCTGAATCGGACAGATAATCAACAACCTTTCC
>CAZPVT010000001.1:0-28579 GCA_964590395.1 uncultured bacterium | reverse complement strand
AAAAGGAAGGGGGTTTGGGGGAAGGAATTTTTGCCCGCCCGCCAGTTTTGGGTGGTGGGTGGGTGTGCGTCGCCGAAGGCGACGCACAAGTCAGTCAAAGTTTTGTTCAAAAAAGGTTCTCACTTCGTCCAATAATTGCGAATTCAGTTTCTGCGGGCAGACGTAATAAGTGGCGGGTACACAATTTCCAGTAGCGTTATGGGAGAGAGTTATTTAAGTCAGGTTAAACGGTTATTCTCCGAGCAGGAGATCGCAGAGAAGGTAAGGGAACTGGCAGGGCAGATCTCTTTGGATTATGCGGGAAGGAGTCCGCTGGTGGTCGGGATCCTTAAAGGGTCGTGGATCTTTTTAGCGGATTTGGTCCGGCAGTTAACAATACAGGTTTATATTGACTTTCTTACCGTTGCCAGTTATGGGGCAAGCACGATATCTTCCGGCGTGGTGAAGATCGTGATGGATTTGAAAGCGCCGTTGACCGGCAGAGATGTGCTGGTGGTGGAGGATATCTTAGACAGCGGGTTAACTATGAGTTATATTTTGAGCCATTTGAGGTTGCGCAAGCCCCGTAGTTTGAAGTTGTGTGTGTTAATGGATAAACGGGCAAGGCGGCAGGTGGCGGTTGAGCCGGATTATGTGGGTTTTGTGGTTCCGGACCGGTTTCTGGTCGGTTATGGGGTAGATTACGCTGAGCGGTACCGACATCTGCCGTTCATCGGTTATCTGGAGGGTTTAGAGGATGAAGGGAAAGGGTGAGACGGTTGAGCGTTTGAGGAGATTTTTAGCGGTTGCCCGGGGTGAGGCAGAAGCAGACATTATGCTGTACGGTGGCCAAGTGGTTGATGTTTTTACCGGTGAGGTGCGGCAGGCAGATGTTGTGATCAAGGACGGCAGGATTGCTGGGGTGGGCGAGGGTTATGAGCGGGCAAAAGTGAGAATCGATGTCCGGGGGCTATTTATTGCTCCGGGCTTCATTGATGGCCATATCCATATTGAGAGTTCGCTGTTGTCAATTCCGGAGTTTGTCCGGTTGTGTTTGATTCACGGCACAACCGCGGTGGTGGCAGATCCCCATGAGATTGCCAATGTTTTAGGAGTTAAGGGGGTTGAGTATATCATCAAAGCGAGCGCCGGGATGCCAATTGATATACTGGTGATGGCATCGCCCTGTGTTCCTGCGACACGGATGGAAACAGCGGGCGCGGAACTCAAGCTTCAGCAGATTGGGCGACTGTTGAAGATGGCGCGGGTGATCGGGTTGGCAGAGGTGATGAATTATCCCGCGGTAGTAGCAGGCGATAAGGAACTTTTGCAGAAAATCATTATGGCGCAGCAGAGCGGAAAGACTGTTGATGGTCATTCACCGGGTTTGAGCGGGATGCTGTTGCAGGCTTACGCGGGTACGGGAATTGGTTCTGACCACGAATGTGTCGGACCCCGGGAGACAAGGGAGAAGTTGCGTGCCGGGATGAGGATTTTGATCCGGGAGGGGTCAGCAGCCCACAATCTTTTGAACCTGTTGTCAGTAGTAAATGATTTTAATCTTCGGCGGTGCTGTATTGTTTCTGATGACCGGCATCCGCAGGATCTGTATTATGATGGTCATCTGGATGCGGTACTCCGGCGGGCAGTTGCTGCAGGTTTACAGCCGGTCGCGGCGATTCAGATGATAACTTTGAATCCGGCGGAGTATTTTAGACTCCACGACCGCGGAGCAGTGGCACCGGGGTATCGTGCGGATCTAACCCTGTTAGAGAATTTATCCGAAATGCGGGTACGGATGGTGTTTAAGGATGGTAAACTGGTAGCAGATGGGCAGAAGGTGCTGGTCAAGTTACCGGTAGTGAGAGATGATGGGGTTTGCGATACCGTGCGGTTGGAAAAGATTGCTCTGCAGGATCTGGCGATCAAGGCAACAGGTAATTTGTGTAATGTGATCCGGGTTGTGCCAGGACAGATTATTACTGAACGGCACATTCAGAAGCCAACAGTGAAGAATGGATATGTGGTGGCAGACTCCAGCCGGGACCTGTTGAAGTTGGTGGTGATCGAACGGCACAAGGCGACCGGCAGGATGGGCAAGGGGCTGGTGGCAGGTTTTGGGCTGAAGATTGGCGCACTGGGTACAACCGTTGCCCATGACTCTCATAACCTGATGGTGGTCGGCACCAATGATGAGGATGTGCTGGTGGCAATAAAGGTATTGAAGAGGATGGGAGGTGGTTTTGTGGCAGTGGCGCATCGTAAGGTGGCAGCCAGTCTGGCACTGCCTATTGCTGGGTTGATGTCAACCCAGCCCGCAGTTGAGGTTATCGCGAATATCCGTCAGTTGCTGGCAAAAGCGCACACCTGGGGTTCAAAACTGGAGAATCCGTTTATTACCCTTTCCTTTCTTGGTTTGCCGGTAATTCCGGAGTTAAGATTGACCGACCGGGGGTTGATTGATGTTAACCGATTTGAACCGATTGATCTATTCATTGCGAAATAGGCGTTTTGTGGGGGTGCTGGGCGCAGGGGATTGTAATGAGGATCTGGCAGGAGTGGCGAGGGCGCTTGGTTTGGGACTGGCAAGATTGGGGGTGGTGGTGGTTTGTGGCGGGTTGGGTGGTGTGATGGCTGCGGTCGCTGAGGGTGTAAGGGAGGGGGGTGGTATTACGGTAGGGATTCTACCCGGTGAGGATAAACAGCAGGCAAATCGGTTTATTGACATTCCGATTGCCACTGGTCTGGCTGAGGCAAGAAACTTAGTGATTATCCGTACTGCGGATATCTTGGTGGCGGTCGGTGGTTCGTATGGAACTCTTTCTGAGATCGCTTTTGCCCTGAAGATGGGTAAAGGCGTGATCGGATTAAAGACCTGGCAGATTGAAGGAGTAAAACAGGTAGCAACCGTGGAAGAGATTTTAGTACTGATAGAGAAAAAGGAGGATAGATGAGTAAGGAGTATCTAAATTTTATCAACGGTAGATTTGTGCCGGTAAAGGGTGGAAAGGTATACGAGAATCGTAATCCGGCAAACACCGATGACCTGATCGGGATTTTCCCCGCTTCCGGGCAAGGGGATGTTGCTATGGCGGTTGAGGCAGCCAAGGCGGCTTATCCTAAATGGCGTTCAATTCCCGCGCCACAGCGAGGTGAGATTATTCGCCGGGCAACCGAAATTCTTATTCATCGCAAGGAGGAGTTGGCGAGGTTAATGACCAGAGAGATGGGAAAGGTTCTTAAGGAGACCAGAGGCGATGTCCAGGAGGCAATTGATACCGGACTTTATGCCGCGGGTGAGAGCCGCAGGCTTTGGGGTAAGATGGTGCCCAGTGAACTACCCAATAAGGTGGCGTTTGTTACCCGTCAGCCAATGGGTGTGTGGGGTATGATCTGTCCGTGGAATTTTCCGATGGCAATTCCTTCCTGGAAGCTGTTTCCCGCTTTGATCTGTGGTAATACCGCGGTGATCAAGCCGGCAACTCTAACACCTGCCTCTGTGCATGAGTTTGTTGCGGCTTTAACTGAGGCAGGGGTTCCGGAGGGGGTGGTCAATGTCGTTTACGGTGATGGTTCGGTGGTTGGTGAGGCGCTGCTTCACCATCCGGATGTCTGCGGTATCTCCTTTACTGGTTCTTCGTTAATTGGCAGAAGAATTGCGGAGGTTTGCGGAAAGTATCTGAAGCGGTGTTCACTTGAACTGGGGGGCAAAAATGCTCAGATTGTCCTTGATGATGCGGATCTGAATCTGGCGCTTGAAGGAGTGATCTGGGGTGCGTTTGGTACCACGGGTCAGCGTTGTACTGCTACTTCACGGCTGATTTTACAGGATGGTGTTTATGAGCGGTTTCTGGAGATGGTGGTAGAGCGGGCAAAGTATTTGAAGGTCGGTAACGGTCTGGATGAAATGGTGGAGATGGGACCGTTGGTAAGTGAGGGTCAACGGCAGACCGTGCACAATTATGTGCTGCTCGGGATAAAGGAGGGTGCAAGACTGGTTTGCGGTGGTGAGGCGCTGAAGGGTGGAGATTACGATCGTGGCTATTTCTATGCGCCGACCGTGTTCGTGGATGTTACACCCGGGATGCGCATTGCCCAGGAGGAGATTTTTGGTCCGGTGCTTTCGGTGATTCGGGTCAAGAGTTTTGATGAGGCGATTGCGGTTTTGAACAACACCGCTTATGGTCTGTCATCTTCGATTTATACTCGCGACGTAAACTTTGCGATGAAGGCGATCGAACGGATTGAAGCGGGAATTACCTATGTCAACGCGCCAACGATTGGTGCGGAATGTCATCTACCCTTTGGCGGTGTAAAGGAGACCGGAAATGGACATCGGGAAGGCGGGTGGACCGCATACGAAATATTTTCCGAGTTGAAGACAGTATACATTGACTATTCCGGTGTGTTGCAGAAGGCACAGATTGACACCGCAAAGGAGTGAGATGGCGCGCTAGTCTTTAAACCGAACGGTTTATGGCTCTTTAAGGGGAGAAAGAGGGGCAGACTGGAAGGAAGAGGTAGAATTGTGGTGCGGTTTTGTTACCGAGTTCGGAATAGTAAAACCGCCGTTCAGAGAGGTTTTTCAGCGGCAGATTTATTCGGTGGTGGCAAAGACCCGTTCCATCACCACCGGTGGCCGCACCTGACCGATTTTCTCCAGCACGTCCATACCTTCAACAATCTTGCCGATTACCGTGTATTTGCCATCCAGTTGCGGTAATGGTTGAAGGCAGAAGTAGAACTGACTACCGGATGATTCAAGTTTCGGGTTTACCTGATCCGGCAGACGTGCCATTGCCATAGAACCTTTTTCATGCTGACGTTTTATTTCAGCCAGTACGGTGTAACCGGGCCCGCCGGTACCGTCGCCTTTAGGGTCGCCTCCCTGGACGACAAAACCCGGTTCAATCCGGTGGAATGTCAATCCATTATAGAAGCCCTTAATCGCCAGGTTGGCGACATTGGTTGTATTCAGCGGTGCATCTTTGGTGAACATTTCGACTTTGATCGTACCAAAATCCTTTACCTGAATGGTGATGTAGAGTTTTTCCGGCAGGTTGGTGGCGACAAGGGTATCCTTTAGCAAACCCGCCGGTGTTGGTGTTAGGGCGGTGTCCCGCATCGGTTCCTGGACAGTCTTTTTCGGACTGCCACAGTTAAAGCCGAGGCTAATGGTAACTAAGAGTAGCAGTTTTTTAAACACGGTAAGCCTCCTTTTTGGTTTGCCGATTGTTTTAAAACCTTTGCCGTAGTCATAATTGTGTTATCAATACCCCCAGCGCCGGGTGCGTTTTCCCCAGCGCTCCTCATAGACAAGAGAGAGGATTATTCTACCTGCAGTTTCACTAAGGACACCGGTTGGTGTTGTACCGGTGCGGAAGAGGATTTCGCCCGCAATTTCCAGAGCGCCAAATTGGGGCAAGGGGAGGGTGGTGCCCAGATGGATACCGGACTCTTTAATTGGGGAACCGGTTTTAGTGTTTGAATAGTACCAGTCGGTTCGTGAGTAACCAGCCCGGATCGGAAAGCGGGCAAATGGGTCGTACTCCAGTCCGATTGACCAGCGCCAGCCATCACGGTAACGAGCTAGGAGGGTTGTGTCCGGAGTACTGAGCGTTGATTTTGACCAGGGATGCAGTTCAATGCCAGTGCCCAGATGGGTGTGTTGGAATGGTACAATCGAGAGGGCAAAGGCGAAGGTGCCGGGTAGGGTGATTTGATAACTGGTAAATGTGTCTGCAGTGATTCCGTGCAGATGTTTATATCTTCGGGTAGTGAGCGTAGTAGGTAAATCGCAACCACCTGCGAGGTTGAAAAATGAAATCTGGGCGGTGATGCCGAATCGCAGGTTTCTGCCGGTGTAGTTAATTTCAATCGTGTCTGTTGTGATCATCCCTTCTGATGTGGAGTAATGCCAGTTTTCTCTTGAACCACCGATTAACTGTTGAAATTGCATTCCGAGGCAGAAACGGTTGAGAAGCGATTGGGCAATGCCGAAGTTGAGTGCGTAGATACCACCCCGGCTGGTGATATGGTATCGGCAGGGGGTGGTAGTTGCGGAGTCGGACCAGATATCGAAATCCTGATTGAAACGGCTATCAGCATTCAATAGGATTCGGGTGCCAGTGGGTAGGGGAATTGCGCCATAGAATGCACCTGGTCTGACATTGCCGATAGCGCGCTGCATATCGTTTTGACGGGCAAGTAGCGCAGTGCCGAAAAGAGAGATTCTCAGCATTGTTTGATTCAGTTCCAGATAATTGCCCGGATAGGCAATTGACAGGGCATTGGGGTTGCCAACCGCATTACCGCGGGCATCAACCGGTTGCATAATCTCACCCAGGCCGTTGCTGTTAAAAAATGATTGAGCGGTAGTTAGAGTTAGCGAGATGAGCAGCAGGAAAGAGATTTTCTTCATCGTGAGAATCGGTCCTCCGCGGGCATTGCATACTGGATTTTCAAACGGGGGGCATAAGTTCCGGAGCGAGATAATTTTATTCTAAATGGTTTGCGCCATTCTGGT
The DNA here is from genome assembly GCA_964590395.1 of uncultured bacterium. Classification (GTDB taxonomy): domain Bacteria; phylum Hydrothermota; class Tepidihabitantia; order Tepidihabitantales; family Tepidihabitantaceae; genus JAOABP01. The sequence continues at coordinate 22,074 of CAZPVT010000001.1, read as the reverse complement.
TCGGCGGTAATAAGTATTCCATTATTTGGGTAGGAATCAGTGAGTGATACCCATTTCTGAACCAGTTGGCGGATTTCTATGGTTAAGGTAGTGTCGCCACTGGCCGGAGAATAAGTGGTAACCGCAGCGGCATTCTCGTCAAATTTGGCGTACCGGCCTCGCTGGTAGTAGGAATCAATTATGCGGTGGATACCCAGCCTAAGGGTATCTTCACGGCGATAAATTGTCTGGGGCTGAAAGCTGAGTTGGGCGCTGATAATCGTCGCTTCAGGTGGGAGCGAGTCGAGGTTAAACTTGAGAAAGGTGCGAAAGGCAAAACTGGCGCCGACGAGCAGATCGTTAAGTGCAATGCGGAGCCGGCTGGTGTCAACGATGTGGGCGTCGCTATTTGCCATATAGCGGCGTTTCTTGCCATCTGCATAGGTTAAGATCAGGCGCGGACCCTTCTTGGTGTCGTTCATATTAACTACCGTGGTAAAACCAGTATCAACTGGTAGGATAATTATGCCATACGATTCCCTTACAAAGGTCCCTAAGTAAGAGAGATTTAAGTCCACAACTGTTGAGTCTCTTGCTAAACTACCCTGGCCCAAGGTGAACTGATGATAATCGCCCCCCGGATTGAACCAGCGATTAAAGGAATCAGCCATTAGCCAGGTAACGCCAGCGATTGACCAGTCGGTTGAGCAGGCTCGGCAGACAAATCTTATTGGGATAGTATCGATCGGATTGAGGACGAGTTGCGCCTTAGTTACCGAATCTAGGGAACTGTCTTTGACCGGAAACTTAATTAAAATCCGAGATTCGTAACCGTCGTCCTTCCCCAGAAGAAGATAGTCGGCAAGACCGAGGGGAATATATTTACCGTAACTGTCAACGGTATCGGGGGGGAGATCAAATGTCCGGGTTTCGGGTAAGGTGGTGAACTGATCAAAGCCTACCGGTAGGGTGTTACAGCCGAGAAAAAAGATTAGTGAGGCAAGGATCTTTTTCATTGGTTCGCTGATTCACTACTGAATGCCTGGGCGAGATGCTGGGACAGGTTATCACGGACCGCATAATAGGCGGTGCGGATGGCATTCTTTAACGCTTGGGGGGTGGAACGACCATGGGCGACTACGACATTTCCTTGAACACCCAGCATTACTGCGCCGCCGTGCTCTTGGTAGTCCATCCGGCTGATAAATTCTTCGAGGACCGGCCGGGAAAACCAGCGTCGCAGCCGGTATTTGGACTCTGATTCGTAATAGTCGCGGAGCAGTTCGCGCAGGATTTCACCCAGCCCTTCGCCATACTTGAGCAAGGTGTTGCCAACAAAACCGTCACAGACAACGACATCCGCTTTGCCGGTGAGGATTTCGTTGCCTTCGATATTGCCGATGAAATTCAATTCACTCGCTTTGAGGAGTTGGTAAGTGTTGATGGTGAGTTCGTTTCCCTTGGTGTCTTCTTGACCGATGTTGAGCAGTCCGACTGATGGATTTGCCTTGCGAAAGAAGAAACGGGCGGCAGTCGCGCCCATAATCGCAAACTGGAGCAGTTGAAATGGTTTGGTGTCAACATTGGCACCAACATCCAGCACTAAAGTACTGCCTTTGATCCGGGGAAACAGGACCGCGAGGGTCGGACGGTGAACACCAGAGATCGAGCCGAGGGTTGTTAGGGCAAAAGCCATCACCGCGCCGGTATTACCGGCGCTGACCACCGCGTCGACCTTGCCCTGTTTATGGAGTTCCATACAGATGGCAATCGATGAGTTCCTTTTCTTTTTTATTACCGTGGGCGCGGTTTCGTGCATTCCGACTACCTCGGCAGCAGGAATGAATGCTACCCGTTGATCAAAGTTTTCTTCGTCTTTGATAATTTCCGGCCTGCCGACAACGGTGATGTTGATATCGGAAAGTTCCTTAAGGGATAAATTCACTGCTTCCAGTTCAACTCGGGGGGCACGGTCCGAGCCCATAGCGTCAATGGCGATGTTCACCTATTCTTTTTGTTTCCCCACGGTCATTACTGGTTTTCCAGCATAATACCCGCAGTGTGGGCAGACCCGATGAGGAGGTTTCGGTTCATGGCAATGGCCACATTTCACCAGCGTCGGTGGTGACAGACGCCAGTGGGTGCGACGTTTTCTACCCCGCTGTCGGGAGTGGCGTCTTTTTGGTAAAGGCATTGATTTCCTCCGTTTGATTACTTTTCCAATTAATCTTTATATATTAATGGTATTAACGCTTTAGTCAAGAAATCAACGGTGGACTGAGGAATGCCCAGGCAGTTGATAATCGTTGATGAATGCTGTCTCAAAGTCGTAGGCAGAATGAAATTGGTCAAACTGGTCAATGGTGTCTTGCTGCAGCAATCCAGCTTGGATCAGATTCAGAATCAGTTGTCCGATATCATCGGTAGATTTGATGCCCCACAGGCAAAGTACAGTTTTTGCCATCAAGCCGTAGCGGTGTGCCATCAGCCGGCGAATCGCTTCGAGTAGTTCGGTGGCGGGGATTTGGGTTTTCCGGCCGGTCTGTTGGTAGGCAAGTTGTAGCCCGTCATTCAGAAGAAGGTATGCGTCAATCGTGAACCGCGGGTCTTTTTTGAGCAGATCATAAAGCAGAATCACAATATAATAATATCAGAGAAAAGATGTGAGGCAACAGGTAAACGATGGGCGTAAGTTTGCGCCGGAGGTAGGGGGAATTAAGTCTTGACTGGCATTGGCTGCACGATAGGATAATAATAAAAGGAGTTCTAATGGTTAGATGGGAATACAAACTGCTACAGATCGATATCCATATGAGCCCGGTACTGAAAATGGCGCGCTGGGGTGTTCAGGTGCCAGGAGAGAAGAAGCCGCGGGATACGATGGATGGCGTCCAAGCGTATGTGAATGATTTGGGCAGTGAGGGCTGGGAACTGGTGTCAGTAATTAACGGTTCTGACCACAGCGGCATAATTACCAAGGCAATACTATTCTTTAAACGTCTGCGTCAGGAAGCGCAGGAAGGAACCGGGAGTAATTGAACGGACAGAATTCGTTATTTCAAGGGCAGACGAGTTGTTAGCAATGAGGTTTAATTGGGTAGACCTCTTAGCAATCGGTGTTGTCTCGGTCAGCGCCGGGATCCAGTTACTCCGGGCGATACGGGATTTGTCGTTAATTTTTTACGAAACACTCTTTTTTATTGGGGCACTTGTTGGTGCAGTGAGGTTTTTTCCCGAGTTACATCGGTGGCTGAATATCTCGCTCCCCTTATCTTTTCTATTGACTTTTATAGCTTTTGCGATGGGCGCGGTAGTTATTGCCAGTATTTTGAATCAAATGGTGGAGTTTAGTTTGGGTGGTTTTGGGCATATTTTCGGACTGCTGTTTGGGGTAGTCAGTGGTTTTGTGTTCGGACATGCTGCCTTGAGGACGGTGCTGCTATTTTCAGTGAATCGACACTCTGTCGTTGTTGACGCTATTCACCGCTCGTGGATGGCGAGTCAAGTGCTTTATTTCGGGGTTTTCCGAGAACTTTTGGCAATTTTACGGATAGCACGGTATAATAACATTTAGGTTACGGTAATTTCGGTTTTTAGCCAAGGCAGGTTGCCTGAGCCGGTGGCGCAAGTTTCTTTGCTGACGGCAGCGATGTTTTTCATAATTTTTAGAGCATTACCTTTAACTGCCCAGCGTCCGGGGTGAGGCAGAGCGGTGATTTCGCCGTTTTTGATTATACGTCCAATATATAAGGTGTTAGTAAAGTCGCCGGTGGTCCGGTTTGCGGTATGAAATCCGAGAAGCAGTCTAATTAGAATGCCTGCATCCACTGTTTTGAGCATCTGATCAAGTTCGGTTTCGCCCGGGGAGATAAATATGTCATTAATAGTACAACGGACCGGGGCTTCATTTTCTTCTTCAATTAACACCGGCCTTCTTCTGCCATTGCCGGTTGATTCCACACTATCCCGTTGTGCGGTGGTGCGATCGTATAGATAATGTTGTAAGACGCCGGCTTTCACCACCAGATTTTTACGCACCGGTGTACCTTCGTCATCTACGGGAAACGTGGTACTGCCAAAAGGACAGGAGGCATCGTCCCACAGGGTAATGAGTGGGGACATGATCTGGGTGCCGATTTGGTATTTGGACATTCCTTCTTGGGCAGCAGCGGCGTAAAGGTGTTCAGCAACAAGCTTTCTTATCATTTCTTCGGTAAATATCGGGTCAAGGATTGCGGGCACTATTTTCCCTTTTAGTCCTTCGTTTTCCGGCGTTGTTTCGTAAGTGGGCAGGGCGTTTGCCACCTGAGCCGCGAGTCCGGTTAATTCGTCTAATTCCGGCAGTTTTCTCGTTGCAAAGTAGGCAAAATCTTTCGTGTTTACATCGACAAATACCGAGAAGGCGGTGCGGTCAGCACACACCGCTTCTGGGCTGTGTCTGGTAGCGAGCAGTTTGGTTTCGTTCCGTACTTGAACCAATCCCTTGAGAGTTTCAATCCTATTGGTTTCATAAGCCTGGCGCACGATATCCTCAGCAAAACGTTGAACCAAAGCCGGGTTATTCAAGAGACGGACGATTTGAGGATCAAAAGCAGCTGGCACAGGCAGATGGGCAGGGATGGTGGCGAATGCGGTTAATGGTGCGGGTAGGGCGCTGTTTTGGGCGACCCTTATTCCCAGTTCCAGTAAACCGAGACTGGGTTCGGTAAACGGGACAAAACTCAGTTTGTCTGCCTTTAGTCCACGCAGAGAACCGGAGAAGATATCATTTTCCAGTTGCAGGGTGATTTCTCGGTTTTCGATATGAGCGGTCAGGGTGGTGGTAATGGTAAGGAGTATTTCGTAATCAGTCAGGTTGAATTTTTGAGTAACGCGCCTTATTTGCTCATTGAATTTTTTAAAATCCATAATTACCCCTGGATTGACAGGTTGATATGTTCATTGTTTTTGATCTTTGTCCAGAGCGGGCCACCGTCACCAACATATTTTGTCTGTCCTTTACCGCAGAAACCAACATCCGCAATCGTAATCGGTCCGGCAAATCCTTCAATAAAGCGCAGGGCGTAGAGCGTCTGGGCAGAGAAGTTGGCGGGTTTGACCGTTCGGGTGATTTTGCCGTGTTCAATTAAGTAGCCGATGAGGACTGAGGAAGACATGCCGTCTTTGGAAACTGCGCCCCCCGCGGTACCTTCAAGAATGATGCCTTTGGGGACATCACTGATCAGCTGTTCAATGGTGTGGAACCAGTTTTTCTTAGTTGCCGGTTGCACATAGGTGTTTGACATCCGAGGAATTCGACGGTCGCCCATTTCACTGAAGGCACCGCCGTTGGGTTCGACTTGGAAATAAGCTGCGGTTTCCCGGTTATGAATCATTCCTTTAACCTCGCCTCTTTCGGCGAGCAGTTTGGTCTTTACCTCTACGCCCTCATCGTCAATAAATTCGGTGCCGAAACCTTCGTCGTTGTTGCCCGGTAGGGGGCCGTCAAGGATATTGACGATATCTGCAGCCACGATACCCATTGGTTTTCCGTGGCGGTCGATGATACCGGAATTACCGACTTTAACGGTATCCGCTTCAAAGTTGTGTCCGAGTGCTTCATGGACAAAAACTCCAAGGGTGGTATAATGGAGGATAAAGTGGGTAAGTGATTTTATCTCTTCGGTTGTGAGCGTTATCGCCTCCTGAAGAGCAATGGTTTTGTTTATCCAGTTGCGGATATGGCGAATAGCCAATGGAGTGAGACGGTAGCCGTTGCGGTACTTTTTGACGATCCAGGAGTATGGTAGCGGGTTGCCTAAACGGGCACGGGTTTGAGTCATAATACCCTGCGGTCCTTTTACTCTGGTGATCAGCTGGAAAAATGTTCGGGGCATAACCTGGGTTTTGAAGATGCCGGTAGTATCAGCGATAGCCTTTTCTTCTCTTTGCGAGAAGAACCATAATTCGGGTTTGATTTCCATTGACGGATAATTGCGGTTTATCTGTCTGATAATGTTCTTAATTCCTTGGGTAATTGTGGTAAAAATTTCCCCTGCCGGGAAGAGTTTGGGGGCTGCGGAGCCATACCGTATACGGTCGGGATTGGGAATCGGTGCGAGGCGAATTAGGGGCTGGGGTTCGGGGGTGATCGAAAGCAGTTGCACACCCTTGTCAATTGCCCGTTTGATCGATTCCGTGGTGAGTGTGCCGACTTTGATTTCTACTTTCTTGCCTTTATCTAAGAGTCTAACCTGCACCCGGGATTTAGCGTTGAATGGTTTAGTAATCAGTCGGTCGGGTAACCGTTGGAGTTCGATCCGCACAATCCGTTTGTAAAGAATATCGGCGTACTCAACTCGGGTACAGGCGTAACGGAGAGTCTGGTTTAGAATTTTCTGGACAGTGGTTTCATTTAAGATCTGTGGTGGCATAGTTCAATTATAAGAAGGGCGATAAAAAGTCAAGCGGGCTCTTTTGAGCCCGCTTGGTTAGCGACAGTTTTTACCAGCGTCTACCGGATGAATAGCCGGTACCACCACTGCGTCCACCTTTACGCGGCCCCCGTGATGTTCGGCTAGTGTTAAAGCCGCCGCGATTTTCGGTTCTCTCCCGAGCCTCGTTGACATTCAATGTCCGGTCATCCATAGTATAACCGTTTAGCCCTTGAATTGCAGATTGGGCTGATTCCTCGGTAGCCATTTCCACGAAGGCGAACCCACGGGGACGACTGGTAAATCGGTCAGTTACTATGTTTACCGAAACGACCTCACCATACTGGTTGAAAATATCGCGCAGTTGGGCTTCGGTGGCGCTAAAGGGCAGATTGCCCACAAACAAGCGCTTTGCCATATCATTACTCCTTTTTATTGTTGCTTGAGAATCGTTCAATAGGTGGGTTCGCGCACGGACCAAACTTGTTTTATTTTAAAGGTGCCAATGCATTATACCAGCACTCTGAACGGTTCTAAGCCTCTTTTTCTCCGGGTTTACTATTTTTGCTCGGCTGGCAACCCGTAGCCAACCGATAATAAAGTATACATTGAATTTATTTCCAGTCAAGTAAAATCAAAGCGGTGTCCTAAAAGGCGTTTGTTACCTTATTAATTATCAGGGGTAATGGTGAACCGGGATTTACGTTTTCAGGAAATGCTAAAGCCGGGTTTCGGTCCCGGGGGAAATAAAATAAAGGAGACAATATTTAGGAATTGGGTTGTTACCAAATGGCTTTTTGTGATACCAATAGGTTATCTTTGGAAAAACAGTGTTTTATGAGGATAATCGCCGATTTTTGTTATCCCCCCCGCAGTATAGGAGACGGTAGTGATTATCCTGTTCGGTTTGGTAATAGTGGTGGTTAGGAGTAGGACGGTGATCGTCATAGCGATTTTGATGTCTTTGGGGGATAGGATGAAGGTTTTGTTATGGGTGTTGGTTTGGGCCAAGATTTGGCTTGGCTTATTGATACCGGACTGGGTTTTGATGGGGTTGTTGGTTGCGGTTAGTTATTAGGTAATGAGCCAGGTTTTAGTTGCTGTGATCCCCGGGATTATAGGGGCGAAAGATATCGACCTTAATGTCGTCCGTGTGATTGGTTTATCCGAGGTTGAATCGGCTTTAACTTTTAATGGGTAATTCATCGGACAATCATCAATTTGTCGCGGATGGTAATCCGTTGAAAGTCAGTGGGTGGCTTGTGATTTTCAGCGGTCAGCGTAAAGAGGTAGATGCCGTTGGGCAAGGATGTGCCGTTTTGGTCCCTTCCTTCCCAAGGAATCTGGTTGTATCCGGAGTGGCAGTTGATTTTACCTAAATCACGCACCAGTTTGCCACTAATAGTGAAAATCCTGATGTTGACCATTGCTGGTTGAGTGAGGATAAAACAGAAGTAGGCTTGAGAGGTAACCGGGTTGGGATAGACAAGCACCGATTCCACTTGTAAGACGGTACTGACTACGGGTCTGAGGACAATTTTAGCTAGGGTCTTATTCAGAAAGTTGTCAGCTACCGAGACAAAAATTGAGTCAAGCGGACCATTGAGCGTGAGCGGAATCAAGCATCGGGCACGGGAAAAGGAGCTGTCGTCAAAGACAAGTAAATCGCCGATCGCCCTTTTCGTCCGATAGTCGTTAACGAATATCACCGGCTGGGCATCTAAAACCGGGGCGATCATTATGCCGGATTGGTCATCAATGATGACTGTTAATTGTAATTTATTAGGGACGACAGCATTATTACTCAGTTGATAGCCAGCGAATTGAAAACTGACCGCTGGGCCGGTTGTGTCATTGGCGGATACTGCCGAGGTGTCAAATTGGATTCTATCCTGCGATAGTCCAAGTAGGCCCGAATCGTTGCGGACTGTGGCGCTGAATTTGAGTGTGGATGATAATGGTGCATAATAGCCGTTGCCGGTGAATATGGTATCCATTCCGAGACCCAATGGAAAAATGCCGGCACAGTAAAATCGGCCGTCTTTGATGCGGAAATTGCCGCGTGCTACAGCAGGACCGGGCAGGATATAGGATGTTGAGGCACCGACCGGTGAGCTGTAAAGCCGTTGCCAGAGGGGGCCAAACAGTTGCCACTCAGCAATGCCTGCACCGCCCGCGATGATTGTCCGGACCGAAAAGCGCGTACCGGGCGCCAGGGTTTCAGGTCTCACGGTTCTCACCAGATTGAATGGCTTGGGGAGTTGCAAAACGGTTGCCGGGTCGCCGAAGAAATGGTAGGTTCGATCGGTGGGCCAAGCCTGGAAGAAGCAACTGCCAATGGTTAGTGAACTTTCCGCCGGGAATAAAAGTGGCGTAAGGAGATTACGGGCAAAAACTAAGTTATTGCCAGAGGGTGTTGCAGTTGTCGCGGCGACACAGGCAATTGCACCACTGGACGAACGCACCAGTTCCTCGGCAATACATTCCTGACGGGTATCGTCAAACCTGCCTACCGAACAACTACCCATAAAGGAAAAGGGGAGCCGGTTGCCGTTTTGGATATCAGGAACATCGGAAATGGTCAGGACCTCTTCGTGGGTCAAGGAGTGGGCGGCACCATGGCCGAAAAAGGTCCACAGCAGCGCCCCGAGATTTAGTTGTCTTATTAACTCACTTTTCGCGGCTGGTTTGCTTTTGGCACTTAGGAATGGAAATTCGGTCAGATAGAGTTTCACCGGGTCAAGCATGGTGCCCGCTAAAGATGCCATTCCTTCGCACTGCTCGATATGACGAAAGCGCAATTCGTCGGGTCGGTCAGGGTAACGTAGGTACTCGTCATCAGCCATCAGTAGATACCGGCGCAGCCAGTAGCCGGTGGTAGCAGTTTCGTAGTTGATTACCTTCTGGACAAATTGTTTGAACTCATAAGGGGTGCGGGCAGTGATCCTGCCGAGGATTAAATCTGGAGATGAGCCCTGTCCTTCCAGGTCCGCATACCAGGCATCAAGGGCAAAGGTTCTGCGTTCACCGGATTCCGGGTTGAATCCCCAACCAACTTCATAAGCGGGAACACCCGGGGATTGGTTATATTTCAGATTATTCCGATAATCATAGGTAGCGTCGCCCACCAGTAGAGCATAGGCTGGGCGTTTGACCTGTAAGAAGTGTTTTATCGCCCAGGGTTCCTTTAATCCGAAGCAGAAATCGTCATAGAGGTCTTCCAGTGCTACCGCTTGAGCCTGGGCGTTGGGTATTCGGGCGATGCGGTTGTTTCGATATCGAGCCAGTTCCTGAGCGGGTGCAAGGAACTCGCGGGGAGTGATGATATAGTAGTCAATCCGCCGGTTATCCGCCCAGAGTTTCCCAGCAGTTTTCAGTTCTATCTTTTTGGGCTTGAATAGCTGCTGGGAGGTGGCGATTGCGAAAACCGTCCTTTCTGGTATCCGATAACAGAATCGGATGCTTTCGCCCAAGCACTCGAAGTCCACACAGGCTTTAGGACGATATGGGTTGGAGATGTCAAGTACAATGGGAACCGTAGGAGCGTCAATTACGACGAATTGGCATTTGCCCGTATCGTCAACCCAAAAATGTAGTTGTCCGGTGGCCAATGAGAGTCGGCGGCGGTAGTGTAGTTCCACATAATCAAGATGGACTTTTTTCTCGCCACTGCCCTTTAATTTCAATTGTAATTGGTTGCCTTGAAAGTTCGTCGGCAATAGGGTATCAATTACAAAGTTTAGAGATTCCGGGTAATGAGAGACACCGAAGACAAAACTTCGGATCGGCCGATTATTGAAGAAAACCGTAAGTTCATTTTGGGGTGTTTCGCTATACAACCTGCCAGATACTCTGGTTACTGTTATGGGATATTTTAAGTCGAGGTTAAAGGAGAAGGTTGCTTCGGCTTGGCTGGCAGTTTTATACAAAGTTCTCCAGATCCACAAAAGACCGGCACGTGCGGGACAGTCTAAGTCCGTCTCTTGGTGTAAGACGTCCAATCCAGTGTGAAGGATTTTGGTGCCGGTGGTGTCCGGCCCAAATCCTTGTTTAATCCTTTGTCCCGCATTTTGAGTCCAGGTCAGCCAATAAACATTCTCCGCGGTAAAAAGATTTCGGAGATAAAGGGAGCAGCGGTCTACCCAGTGATCAGCGCCGAGTGCGTAAAAGATTATCGTGTCATTCAAGTCAAAGGTGCCGTCAGCATCTCCTCGAATTAAAATTGCGACTGGTAGTAAGGTATCTGGATAGGAAACATTTGGTTTATGTTCGCCAATTGTCCACAAAGCCAATGCTCGAGAGTTAAGTCCATTAAGCGGAACGCCGGCTTGGGCAAGTTCCCTGCCGGTTATTCGGTAGATACCGCTGGTGTCAACAGTTATCTTTAGCCAGAATGGCGCGCCTTGAAAAGGATTTTTTGGGGAATCGGTAGGACTGATTTTCCAATCGCGTGCCTGACTGCCGTTGAGCAGCAATTCGGCAACGATCTCGTCTAACTGATCAGGAACCGGGTTAATCGTTGCCGGCACCGCAAACGAGATTTCAACTTCAATCCGGCGAAACCAGGTTAACTGTTTTTTCGCGGCGTCATATTGCGCCGGGTTAAATCGAACGGTCACGAATCGAACTGAACGGAGGAGTTGAATTTCTCCCAGTTCTACTGGTGCTAATGGGAAGATTTTTTGGGTTTTTTTGCCGTGGTCGAGGGGGAGGGTATCTTGTGGTGGAGTAAATGGGATGAAACTGACGGTTGTGGGTTCAATATCATCAATGATGCCACCGCGCTCGACTTGAAATTTGATGTTGATACCACCGGTTTGGGGAATTCCAACCCGGACGATTTTCGCTGGTAGGTCAAACTCGCCAAAATTGGCAATCGGGTCTGCATCGTCAAAACTGATTTTAGGTTTTGTTCCTTCGCGCTGAAACTGAATTTCGCCCGGTTCATAGGAGAGTTTTATTCCCCGCTCGTCCGCACGGACGATGGTGATCTCAGCTGAGAGGAGAGTAATAGTAAGAAGAAAGGGCAGAACGTAATGACACAGGCGTGGATGGCAGAACGCTCGCAATGACGAGAAGGAAAACGCAAAGGGATTGCCACCTGCCTGCGGTAGAACGCAATGACTGTAGGGGAGGGATTGCCACCTGCCTGCGGTAGAACGCAATGACGACAGGGTCGGGGAAATTGTCCTGTACAGCACCGCTAATTCAGTTTATGAGGAGCATCAGATAAGTCAAGGTGCACTGTTATCAGTTGTTTTTAATGTAGCATAGGAAATCGGTTGGTAGTGGCGGGTTGTTGATTAATACCGTCAGGGTATGTGTTAGTTGGTCATTTTCGATATCGGTGAAGAGAACAGAATTTTTTTCACTCATCGAATCAGTAGGCAATTCCCGGAGATTGGATGCCGCGATCGCCCTGCCGTCAACGGTTAAGATGAATAGTTCGCCTGAGTTAATCGGTTGTGCTGTAGAAAAGATTACCGCCAGTTTTGCGGGCAACTGATTGTCCTTCACTACTACCGCTTTCAAGCTCTGGTTACTACCAAGACATTTCTTCAGTGCTACCATTCTTACTGCATCAACACCCAATTGTAAGACCTGTGCCGTTTCCGTTGACTGCTGGTTGGGATCTGTCCATTCACCAGCCCATAGTTCGACTTCGCCTTTTGCGGTTAGGAGTTCTGTTGAGGTGCGCGTTAGGGAGTGGTCGATGCTGAGTTTTAAGGTGTTTGCCTGCCATTTTATGCGGGAGGCGATGCCTAATTGGTCTAATCTGCGGCGGAGAATGGCAGTAATTTTGGGGTATTCCCAGATTTTTTGGGGGCGGTCTTTAGGATGGAGTTCCAAGGTCATCGCAGGGACGAAGGGGATGCCAATTTTGCCTTTTTGGTTGAAGTGGTGGATTTTGAGTGTCCATTCGGTCTTTTTTTGCTCGTTGCTACAGTGGATGGTTCGGAGTAAGCCGGTCTGTTTTTCAATTTCCAGTATCCCGGTTAGGTTTTGGGTTTTTAGTGGGTCAATGATGAGGAATTTAGGGGTAAATTGGTAGCGGTAGAAGCGATTGTTTTCGTTCAGGTAGGTTAGTTTGGTATCGGTTAATATCTGTTCTATTTGCTTTAGGATGCGGGTTTCCAATCCCCTGGGTTGGATTTGCCATCCGGAGTCAGTAAGAAGAAACTGGCGGTCTCCTTTGGCACGGAAAGCGATGCGTTGTGTTCGGCGGTCTTGTTGTTGTAAACCGTCCCACTGTTCTCGGTCAGGGTTTTCCCAGCGACCGGAGAACTGGGCGGTTATTTTTGCCGGGGTTGAGGTATGGTATTGGAGGGTGAAGTGGAAGGATTTTAATTCTGCTAATCTTTGCCAGGCACGTTCCGGGCTCTGTTCGGTATAGATTGAAGGTGATGTCAGGCGGATGCAGGAGGGGTAGGTAATTATAAATATGAAAAAGGCAAGGTGAGCGGGGGCGAGCTTCATTCCGATTTTGCTTATTTAAAAGTCATAGCCGAGATGGAAGATAAACTTCCAGTTTTTTTCGGCTGTCTGGGACAGTGGGTAGGCAAAATCAAGTTTGATATTGAAGAAGGTAAAGGGGATACGTAAGCCGGCACCCGCACCCAGTTTCAAATCCTTGAGTTCTTTGCTATCCCATAATTGCATACTGTCTCGAAATACAAGTCCGCCGTCGAGGAAAAGGACCCCACGGATTCCCTTTATTTCAATCGGCAGCGGAAAGGCAAGTTTCAGGCGGTCGATGAATGGATAACGTAACTCAAGGTTCAATAGACTGAGCGCCGGTCCGGTCTGATCTGAAAATTCGCTCCACTTGTAGCCACGAATATGCTCACCGCCGAGATAGTAGCCGGTGACTTCGCCCCAGTTGATTGCGCCGGCCAGTCTGGTGGCAAATACAAATCTTTTACCGAGAGCCTGGTAATTACGAAGATCGTAGAGGAAGTTCTCGAATTGGCGCGTGGAGAAAAGCGAGGTGCCGGTTTCAAGGCGCAGCCGTGTGCCGCGGGCTGGACTGAACCACTCGCGCCAGAAGGTGTTGTCATATACATACGCAAAAGCGGGGTAAATGATGCGTTCGGTGGTAGAGCCGGCAAAGTACCAGCCTTCTTTCCATCGGTACTCCTCTATTACGCGGTAGATACCGTTCAGGGTTATTTCTACTCTCGAGAAGCGGTTAAAAGGGTAACTGGCGGTCGTCTGTAAACCACGGTCAAAGGTTTGGATTATAAGGGTGCCGGGGCGGTAATAAGGGATGTCAAACCACTGGTAAACCGCAAATCCGTAATCTATTCGATAAGGCAGAAACCAGTAGGTAAGAAAAGCATTGGAGTTAAGAATATTCCCATAAAGGTCGGTATACAGTTCAAACCGGTGGTTGCCCATAATATCGCTTAACCCGAGGTAGATGGTGCCGGCAAAGCCCTGGCCACTTGAGTAGGAGGCGGCACCGGCGACGTAGTCCGGAGATAAATTGAAGCCTACCGGAGTAACCCGTTCAAAATCCAGCCCCTCTTTGACAAATCGTTTCGTATCCATTGGCGCAGGTAGGAGAGAAGAATCAACCGGGATCTTCTCCAGCGGTTCATAGATAATGCTGACATCCCAGCCACCGTCGTTGAAATAGGCAAAACTGAGCTTACGGTCGTCTTTTGACAGCGATAGGTGGGATACTGCGCCCAGAAAATCGGTTCGACGCACAATTTTTTGTTGTCTAATTGAGTACCCGTAGATATTCTGTGACGCCGAATCAGTTGCTACCCAGAAGATATATTCGCCGGAATGGGTAAAAACTGGTGTACTAAAATAGGGAGCACGCTGACTGAGCCGGTGTAGATGCCCATTTTCATTCCGTAGCCAGATAGCATACTGTCCGGGTGCCCAGTTTTCCCCAGGGGCAGGACGGTCAGACACAAAGATAACCGAGTCACCGGAAGGGGAAAATGCTGGATCCCGGTCATCATACATATCATAGGTTAGCCGAACCGGCTCACCACCTGCCATGCTGATAAGGTATATGTCACTGAATCCGTTCTTTAATCCGACAAATGCCATTTGAGAGCCGTCCGGAGAGAACTTTGGCGAGTAAATTCCATCCAGATTGGCAGTTATCCGGCGAACTACTTTTGCCCGATTGACATCGATCAACGTGATATTATCTCTACCGGCTGAAGTGGCAACTATCGCCAGTAGTCTCTCGTCAGGAGACCAGGCAACTCCGGGTCTTAGAAGATGCAGTTTTTCGAATCCTCCAGACCGACCGCCTCTGATAAGCCTTCTTATCACCCGACCATCTATTGCCGAAATTAGATAGCAGTCTACGTATTCCGCCCGGTCCGAGATCATTGCGATTTTTGTTCCGCTGGGGGAGATCGCCGGTGCGGTGTTGTATACTGAACCATCTTTGGTGTGATCGGTAAGTTTATTGGCTAACTGTTCGTAATTCGTCAATTTTACTATCTGGGGCAGGTACTTGATTCGCAGATACTGTTCCCATTCAGAGCCAAATTTTTCTTGAGACATACCAAAAACTGCTTCAAAGGTCGCCCCGAGATTTCTTTTTGCCCGCAGGGTGTTCAAGAATTCATAAACTTTCTGCTTGCCATAACGTTCTGCTACATAATTGAAAAATGATTCTCCCTGACGATATGCTAAATAGCCATAATTATCATTTAATTCCCGGAGTGGAAGTAGACGGTTATGAATTACCAGATCGCGCATAAAAATTTCTGAATTCACCTGTACCCAGCCGCTTTGGAACTCGGCAAATCCTTCCATTATCCAGAGCGGCACCTGGAATTCGCCGATCGCTCCTAAGAGTGCTGACAGGCGGGAGCGGTAGAACATTTGGAATTGAAAGATATGAGATAACTCATGCCCAATTACATGGTAAAGTTCTTGATAAGAACCGGTGAACGGTACTACAATCCGGTTTTTGATTAATTCCGAGAATCCGCCCACCCCTTCTTCAATCAAATCAGTGATTACATTCGTTTCGGAGAACTGACCTGGCGAGAGATAGAGGATAAGCGGAATTTTCTCCGGTAGTTCCATATTCAAATCGTTCCGCAATTTAGCATAGAAATCTTCAGCTGTGTGTGCGGCAAATTCGGCAATTCCCTCGCCACCAGTATAGAATATTATTTTAAAGTGCTCGGTTTCATAACTAAGAAACCGATAGTCGCGGGTTTGGACTTTGTTTTTACCAAAATAGGAAAACTGGGCAAAAATGGGATTAAACAGTGTTATTAATCCGATACCCACGCCCAATATAAAAAGTCGTTTTCGGTGCATTGTCTCTAATAAATTAGACACCGACTATACCTTTTTCCCATCAGTAAACAGGAACAGCCGGTCAGCCACTTTGTAACCATATGCCATATCGGGTGTAGTGTAGCCGTAGCCAATTACGCCGCGGGCGTCAAAGCCTATCGCCCCACAGAGGACCTTTTTCTGCTTTGCTTCAGCCAGTGCTAAGGTGATTGCGGTTGACGCTGGCAGTGTCTTCATCCGGTCGACGATATCCTTTGCCAAAAGCATCCGCAATATCTCTTCGCCGTGACCAGTGCAGGAAATTCCACCGTACGGCGAAGCAAAAATCCCGGCACCCAGAATACCGGAGTCGCCAACCCGACCGGTCATTCTGCCGACAATTCCGCCACTTGATGTCGCGGCTACGATATTACCATTTCGGTCAATTGCCACCGCTCCGACCGTTCCTAATTTTTCTGTTCCGGCAATAATTTGTCGGTTGATTTTTGGGAAAAATGGTGAACCAGCCTTTTTGACCTCTTCAAGACGCTCTCGGGCTCTTTCGGTAATCATTTCGTATACCGCAAAACCCATTTTTCGGGCAAAGCCTATTGCGCCGTCACCAGCAAGAATCAAATGATCAGTTTCAGTCATTACTCGTTCGGCAACCAGAATCGGATTTTTCACGCCACGGATACACAGAACACCGCCAAACCTGCCATTCTGGCACATTATGCCCGCATCCATCTCCAAAGTTCCGTCAATCGTCAGACTTGAGCCCGTGCCGGCATTAAAAACCGGATTATCCTCAAGCATTACCACGGCTTTCAACACCGCATCCATGGCGCTGGCACCCTGTCTTAACAGGCGATAACCCTCTTCAATTGCTGTCTTTAGTCCATCGGCATATGCCGGTTTATCAATAATTGTCCCGGCGCCACCATGGCAGATTATTCCTACTGTGCGATTTTCCATATTCTCTCTCCTTTTCACTATTTTTGGCAGACCGGACAGAAATAACTGCTCCGGTTACCGATTTTTACCCGCTGGATTTTATTTCCACACTTCGAGCAGGGCAGATTTTCGCGGTTAAAGACTTTTAACCGTTCCTGAAATCTGCCGGTTGCTCCATCGGGTAAAAGGTATCTTTCATCGCGCATAGTTGTTCCTAAATATTTTATGCCGGCATTTAACACCTGACGTAATGTCTTGGTCAGATTACTAATTTCGCGCTTGGTCAGGCTATTCGCTCTTCTGACAGGTTTTATTCCCGCGCCAAAAAGCGCCTCGTCCGAATAGATATTTCCTGCACCGGCGCAGATGCGCTGATCAAGGAGGAGAGTCTTTATTTTTGCGCTTTTTCCTTTTAGACGTTCAGTTAAATACTTGGCTGTAAATCGTGGGTCAATCGGCTCGAGTCCCATCTCCTTCAGTCCGCTAAGGACCGGGGGGAGGTTGTCTTCTTTGACAAGATAAACTTTGCCCAGGACGCGCGGTTCAATGAATACCAACGACTGGCAATTATTCAGTTTTAATCGCAACCGCTCGTATTTTAACATCGGTTCATTTTTGACGACTCGGAGATGGCCGCTGAGCCGGAGATGAATTATCAATAACCACCCGCGGTTTAAACCAATGAGCAGGTATTTGCCTTTTCTATTTAATGTCAGGATGCTTTTTCCCTTTATTTCACGGACGAAGGTTTTTAATGTCGGATGACCCACGATCTCATCACGATGGATTATAACATTAGTTATTCGTCGGTTAACGATTTGAGGTGTCAGCAACTGGCGAATAGTCTCGACTTCAGGTAGTTCAGGCATTCTCTCGGGTTAGTAAGGAGTAGATATTTATTTTAATCGTTTGAGAATTTCAGCAGTAGAAGTTGCCGATTTGAGCACCTCAATTGCCTTTTTTAAGTCCGGGTCCTGACGTAAGCGCATCTGGTACTCGCCATGGATGCCGTCAATTTTTCCGCCAACTTCGATTTCAAGCATCTGGGCGATAGCATCTCGGCTGGCGTCAAACTCCGCATCAGTGAACTCCAATTTTTTTCTATTTCGAAGGTAGTTTTTGAACTCCGCAAGGATCCGGTCGTTCACAATAAACTCCATTGTTACATCGGGATGGGAGTTAACATACTCGGTGGCATAATCGAAGAACGCACCTCCAGGAACGCGAGCGGCAAGACCGGTGATCTTTTCCGGTTCAATATAAATATCCGGTGCGATGCCGCCGTCACCGTACAGATTGCGTTTTAGATTGCCGAGTGTCCGATAAGTCGTTTTTCCTGGTATCAGTGTATCACGCAACATCACCGGGCTTTTTTCTCTTGGTTTATTTATGCACCTGCCGCTGGGCGTATACCAGTAGGCAGTGGTCAGTTTTATCCCGGTTTCAGCTCCTAATGGGTGGACGGTTTGCACCGAACCTTTACCAAAGGTAGTGTCGCCGATAATTACCGCTCTTTCCCAATCTTGCAATGCGCCCGCGACAATCTCTGCGGCTGATGCACTTCCCCGGTTGACCAGTACTGCCACTGGATAGTCGCCATATTTGTCTTCGGTCTCGGCAACAAACTCCTGATGAGTTTCTGGTAAACGTCCTTTTGTTTTTACAATTAACTTTCCGGGGTCTAGGAATAAGTCGGCTACCTCTTTACCCTCTTGTAAAAGACCGCCGCCATTATATCGCAGGTCAAGGATGAGTTTTTTGGCACCGAGGCTGAATAGAGAGTCGATCGCCCGTTTGACTTCGCCGGAGGCGACACGGGAGACATCAGAGAGGCGGATGTAGGCGATGTCGGGTGCTACCATTCCCGAGTAGGGGACGGCTTTGATTTTGATTATTTCTCGGGTAAGTTCGAAGGTGATGGGGTCCTTTACGCCAGGGCGGGAGACGGTGAATTTTACTTTTGTGCCGGGTTTGCCACGCAACAACTTTACCGCATCTTCGGTAGTAAAACCTTTTGTCGGTTTCCCCTCAATCTCTACGATGCGGTCTCCGGCTCGGATTTTGGCACGGAAGGCAGGTGTTCCTTCAATCGGGGCAATGACCGTTAACTGTTCTTCTACCATTCCAATGTGGATGCCGATGCCACCGAATTGGGCTTCGGTTTTTATCCGCAGTTCTTTGAAATCGGTTTCATCAAGATACTCGGAATAAGGGTCAAGGGAATTGAGCATACCTTTTATCGCTTCGCGCAAGAGTTTTTCACTGTCTACGGGCTCGACATAGGCATTAAGGATAATTCCCACTACTCGAGAAAAGGTCTGTAGACTTTCGGCAAGCGTTGTTCCCCGTTGTGCCCATAACCGACCGACAAACCCGCCGATCAGCGCAGCAAGGATAACTGAACCGACAATCGCTACTCTTTTTTTCATTTATTCCTCACACCCTTTCTTGCTAAGAGTCGTTCGACCTGCGAACGGATTTCGTTTTGAATCTTGTCCGCCGGCTGATTACCACATATAACCTTGATCCTTTTTGCCGCCCTGTGTGCCAGTTGGAGATAACCGGCTTTTACCCTTTCATGGAAGGATTGGTCCTCTTGTTCCAGTCGATCGAGACTTTCGTTCTCTTTCCGTATTTGTCCTATTCTAACTGGGACATCCACTAAAATGGTTAAATCTGGTTTGAGGGTTGTGGTCGCCAGTTTGTTCAGCCGTGAGACCAGTTTTTCTCCTAGTTCCCGGCCATAACCCTGATAAGCTACCGATGAATCTGCATACCGGTCAAGGACTACTACCTTGCCTGCCTGCAGTGCAGGGAGAATTTTCTCCCGGGTATGCTGATTACGGCTGGCTAAATATAAGAAAAGTTCGGTCAGTGCGTGCATCCCTTTCAGTTGCGTGTCAAGCAGGATATTCCGGATCCGCTCGCCGATTTCAGTTCCTCCGGGCTCGCGGGAAAATACCACCTGGTAGCCAGATGATTTCAGGTGCGCGACAAGCATCTGTGCCTGGGTGGTCTTACCCGAACCTTCTACACCTTCAAAGGTAATCAGGGCACCCCACACCGTAAGAACCTCAAAGTTGGTTTCATTATTTTTTATTTTTATGGCTGTAGCGTTTTATGAACGCTTCCGTTTTCTCCCGGCAGACATCATCAGGAAATTGTACCGGTGGAGTTTTCATAAAGTAACTTGAAGGTTCAACGATGCTTCCCGATAGCCCGTTGTCAAGTGCCAGTTTAGCACAGCGAATGGCGTCGATCACCACTCCAGCAGAGTTGGGAGAGTCCCAGACTTCCAGTTTTAGTTCTATATTCAGCGGGACGTCGCCAAATGTCTGCCCTTCCATTCTCAGATAACACCACTTTCGGTCTTCAAGCCACGGTACATAGTCCGAAGGTCCAACATGGATATTCTCGGCGCCGATATCATACTTTAAAAGTGATGTCACCGCGCCAGTCTTGGAAATTTTCTTAGAGTGCAATCGCTCCCGCTCCAGCATATTCAGAAAGTCGGTATTGCCGCCGACATTCAACTGCATCGTCTTTAGCAGTTTCACGCCCCGGTCGTTAAATAGCGACACGAGTGTCCGGTGGACAATCGTAGCTCCGACCTGCGATTTGATGTCATCGCCGATCACCGGTAGACCGGCAGAACGGAAACGGCGGTGCCAGTACTTCTGCGAGGCAATGAAAACCGGTATACAGTTGACAAAGGCACAGCCGGCTTTGAGGACCTGTTCAACATACCATTTGGTCGCCTCTTCGCTACCCACCGGTAAGAAGTTCACTACGACATCAACCCTGTTTTCTTTGAGTTCTTTTATGATATCTGCGGTTGGTCCTGGTGCCTTTTCAATAATCTGGGAGAGATAATACCCCAGCCCATCGTGGGTCATCCCCCGAATTACCTTTATCCCGGTCTTGGGGACATCGGTGAATTTGTAAGTATTGTTGGGGTAGGTGAATATCGCCTGGGCGAGGTCTTTACCTACTTTGCGTTTGTCAATGTCAATTGCTACTGCAAATTCAATGTCCCGGATATGGTAGCCGCCAAGGTTGACATGCATAATACCCGGGATAAGTTCGTTTTCTCTGGCGTTGCGGTAATAATAGACACCTTGCACCAGGCTACTGGCACAGTTGCCAACACCGATGATACCAACTCTGATCTTCGCCATTTGTCCTCCTGTTATAAAACTGACAGATTAAAAATAGTCATTTTCTATCGTTATGTCAAATTAAGCCAGGTATGCCCCAGGAACGGATTGATCAGTAGTGAGCGACCAAATGTACCGGTCGGTCCGTGCCCAGGATAAAGCATCGTTTCCGGACGCAGAAGCATCTGCAGTCTGTTAAGGGAGGTTTTTATCGCCTTTTCTGAGCCTCCAGGAAAGTCAACTCTGCCGATAGAATCAAGGAACAGGGTGTCACCAGTGAAGATGTAGTTGGTATCCAAAAGGCAGATACTGCCCGGAGTATGTCCTGGAGTATGGATGACCTTTAAGTGTTCGTTGCCAATCGCAATCAGGTGTCCATCACTTAGCAGTCTGGTGGCTGGGCAGGGTTCGATTTTAACGCCCATCAGTAGCGAAAGGTTATTGTCTGGATGAGTGAGCATAGCGGAATCTGCCTGATGAATCAGTAGTTCCGCTCCGGTCTTTTGGATGATTTCGGAATTTGCTGCGATATGGTCGATATGGCCGTGGGTGTTAATGACATACTTTACCCTACCTTCGAGGGTGTCAACCGACTGTAGGATGATATCCGCATCTCCGCCCGGATCAATTATGGCGATTTCGTTATCCGATTTCATGATGTAGCAGTTGGTCAGGAGCGGACCAACTTCCAGTTTTCTAATGATGGGTGCGGTTTTGCCTTTTATTTGGGTCATTTGCGCACCCGGGCGCTGGGACCGGTTCCGCGTACCTGCCAGCCCTCGTTTTCCAATAGCCGTTTTTTTATCTGGCAACCGGCTGTGAAGCCACCCAGTCTGCCATCACTGTGAATCACCCGGTGGCATGGGAATAATAGCGGTAGCGGGTTTTTTGCCATTACCCTACCGACTGCTCTACCGGCGCGGGGTTTGCCAATCACCCTTGCTAATTCGCCATAACTTAACACTTCACCAAATTTGATTTCTGAACACCGGTTGAGGACCTTTTTCTCAAATGGGGTAAGTCCGGTGAGGTCAAGTTGAAGATCACTATGTTCAATTCCTTCGGTTAAAACCCGTTTGATGTCGTGAGTTAACTTTGGGTTAGATTTACCTTTTCCTTTCAGGCCCAATGCGATTTTGACTATCTTTTTACCTTTGTAAAATATATTTACCCAGCCAAAGTTGAGTTTTGCCCTCTGGCAGTAATCTCTGCCTGAGGCAATTGGGTTTTGTTTACCATTTTTGTGGTTTATCATTGTGATGGTAAATCATAAGGTTATCCTCCAAGAAGTCAAGAAACTAAAATAT